>NZ_JBICUZ010000012.1:162076-245326 GCF_043198675.1 Streptomyces sp. NPDC048734
AGGATCCTCGCCGGCGACGGGACGTTCATCGTCACCGTCCAGTCGCTCGACCCGCTCACCGACACGTTCAGGTTGTACCGGTCACCCCACCGCTCACCCGCCGAAAGAGTCGCGGAACAACCGGTACCACCGCCCCCACCGCCGCCACCTCCCCCGCCGCCGCCGTCGGGCGCCACCGCCCTGCCGGTCTGGGGGGAGATCATGCCGGCGCACAGGCCGCGCCCCGCCAGGTTCTGCGCGATGCGGGGGATGGCGGCGAGGGTGTTGGCGGACCAGTCGTGCATGAGGATGGTCTGGCCGTTGGTGAGCCGCGCGGCGGCCTGGACGATCGCGTCGGTGCTCGCGCCGTTCCAGTCCTGGGAGTCGACGTCCCAGATGACCTCGGTGAGCCCGTACTTGGCCTCGACCGACCTCACCGTCGCGTTGGTCTCGCCGTACGGCGGCCGGAACAGCTTTGGGGTCCCGCCGCCCGCTGCCGCGATGGCCTGTTGGGTGCGGGAGATCTCCGAGTCGATCTGCGACGGGGAGAGCTGCGGCAGGTGCGGGTGGGTGTAGCTGTGGTTGCCCACCCACATGCCGGCGTCGACCTGGGCGCGCACCTGGGCGGGGTTGGCGGCGGCGTACTGGCCCTGGTTGAACATGGTGGCCCGGAGCCCGTTCTGCTTCAGGGCGTTGAGCAGGCCCGGGGTGCTCCCGGACGGGCCGTCGTCGAAGGTGAGTCCGACGTACCCGTTGCAGGTGGCGGCCTTCGCCGGGGCGGCCTGGACGGTGAGGGTGCCGGCGGCGGCCAGCGCGAGGACGGCCAGGGCCGCGCCCGGCCGGCGCGTCGCGAGACGCGTTCTGGTGCTCATGCGGATCGGTCCTCCACTCGGGGACGGCGGGGTCAGCTCGGCGTGCAGGAGACGGTCGGCCAGGTCCAGTTGCCGTTGGGCTGCACGGTGACGCCCCAGTTGTTGCCGCTGCCGTCGGGCTTCGCGGTCAGCACCTGACTGCTGGGATAGGCGGCGCCGACGTTCCAGGTGGAGAGGATCCTCGCCGGCGACGGGACGTTCATCGTCACCGTCCAGTCGCTCGACCCGCTCACCGACACGTTCAGGTTGTACCGGTCACCCCACCGCTCACCGGCGGAGAGGGTGGCGGAACAACCGGTGCCGCCACCGCCCCCACCGCCGCCCCCGCCCGAACCGCTGTCGCCCAGCGTGATGTTGGAGCTTCCGCTGCTCTGGTAACCCTCGGTGGCGAGGATCATGTAGTTGAAGGTGCCCAGGCTCATTCCGGCGCGGGCCCAGGCGTCGAAGTGGTTGCCCGTGGTGATGGTTCCGCCGGTCCGCTTCGACTGCCGGACGCTCCAGTACTGGTTGAAGGTGCGGGTGCCCTCGATCGAGGGGGCGTTGTACCGCGTGGTCTGGTAGATGTCGTAGGTGCCGCCGTCGCTGGTGACGGTGCCCTTGAAGGTGCCGGTGGGCCGGTAGGTGCCCCAGTTGTCGACGATGTAGTACTCCACGAGCGGGTTGGTCGACCACCCGTAGAGCGTCAGGTAGGCGTTGCCGGACGGGTTGAAGGTGCCGGAGTAGGTCACGGCCCTGCGGCCGCCGGTGCTCCAGCCCTTGCCGGCGACGAAGTTGCCGGTGTTGCGCCACGAGGTGCCGTAGGTGCCGCCGGAGCCCAGGTTCATGGACACGGTCCCGGGGCTGTCGGTCCAGAACGAGTAGAAGTAGCCGTTGTCGGTGCCGGTCCGGTTGGACGTGACGACGGTGTCGGCGTGGGCGGCTCCCGGCAGCAGCATCGCCATCACGGCGGCCAGGGCGACGGCCCAGGCGCTTCGGACGAGCGTGCGGAACCGCCCGCGTCCGCGGCTCTTCGGATGGGTGAACGCGGTCATGTGCGCGCCTCTTCCTTCGGGGACGGGAATGGCGAAAGTGTTGAGCTGTCCCCGTCAACAGTCAACAGTTTCGGTAATTATTTCGAAACGTTCGAGTAGAAACTCGGGGTTTCGAGGGCGGCATTCCAGCAGACCAGGGCTCCCAGCAGGGTGATCGCCGCGCATGGGCGCGACGGGAGAAGGGCGGTGGAGATCCATTGGCGGGACGCGACGGTTCCGAAACATTCGGACTGCTTCCTGAACGGTATTCGAAGGATACTTTTCGGCCGGTCACGGTGGGGAACCCGGTCTGCCCACCCATCCCCGAGGACGAGGAGGTCCACGTGACGGACGAGCACCGCAGTCAGCAGGACCCCACCACCCAGCATCCGCGGCCCGACTTCCCCTCCCAGGACCAGCCGCATCCCGGCTGGACCGGACCGATGGATCCGCCGCCCGACCACGGCGAGGAGTCCTACCGCGGTTCCGGCCGGCTGGAGGGCCGCAGGGCGGTCATCACGGGCGGCGACTCCGGCATCGGGCGGGCGGTCGCCCTCGCCTACGCCCGCGAGGGCGCCGACGTGCTGTTCACCCACCTGGCCGAGGAGGAGGACGACGCGCGCGAGACGGCCCGGCTGGTCGAGGACGCCGGGCGCAAGGCCGTCGCCGTCCCGTGCGACATCCGCGAGGAGAGCCGGTGCAGGGCGCTGATCGACCGGGCGGTCGCGGAGTTCGGCGGGATCGACGTCCTGGTCAACAACGCGGCGTACCAGATGTCCCAGCCGGACGGCATCGAGGCGATCACCACCGAGCAGTTCGACCGCGTCCTGCGCACCAACCTCTACGGCATGTTCTGGCTCACCAAGTTCGCGCTGCCGCACATGCCGCGGGGCGCCTGCGTCATCAACTCCACGTCCGTGCAGGCGTACAAGCCCAGCCCGCACCTGCTCGACTACGCCATGACGAAGGGCGCGATCGTCACCTTCACGCAGGGGCTGGCGCAGATGGTCGCGGAACGCGGCATCCGGGTCAACGCGGTCGCGCCGGGCCCGGTGTGGACGCCCCTGATCCCGGCGACGATGCCCGACACGACCGAGTTCGGCAAGCAGAGCCCGCTGGGCCGTCCGGCGCAGCCTGCCGAGCTGGCTCCCGCCTACGTCTACCTCGCCTCGCAGGAGGCGAGTTTCATCACCGCCGAGATCCTCAACGCCACCGGGGGCACGCCGCTGCCCTGACGGCGGGCGGTCGGAGGGGCCGGCCTCAGTCGCGCAGTGCGGTGTGCAGGCGGACGGTCGTCCCCTCCTCGGGGGTGGAGCGGATCTCGACGAGGTCGCAGAGCTGGTGCGCCAGCCACAGTCCGCGGCCGCCGACCTGCGCGGCGTTCGGCCCGGTCCGCCCCACGAGGGGGTCGTCCAGGTAGCCCCGGTCGCGGAACTCGCAGATCATGCGGTCGTCCTCGACCCAGGTCCGGAGCACTCCGTGGCCGCCGCCGTGCTCGATGCTGTTGCCCGCGATCTCCGTGGCCGCGAGGGACAGTTCCCTCAGCCGCGAGCCGTCCAGACCGTGCCGACGGGCACACTCGGCGATCTTCGCGCGGACCGCGGACAGGTCCCCGCCGGCATAGCGCATCTCCACGTACGGGTCGCACGGCCGGTCCAGGGGCTCGAACGGGTAGGCCGCCTGCGCGTCGTATCCGTCGCTCGCCCGCGAGCGGCCGTCGCGGCGCACCTCGGGATGGCAGCGTGCCATCGCCTTCAGGTCGGCGTACCCGCCGTCGGCGTCGTACGGGCACAGCAGCCACCAGGCGGGGCTCTGGGCGAAGGCCTTGTTCAACAGCCACTCGTAGTACTGCAGTTCGCGCACCTCGGCGCGACTGCGGGCGGCCTCCCAGGGCGACTCGCCGATGCCCCGCACGGGTCGTCCCTCGGCGGCGTGCTCCCCTATCCACCGCTGCCAGGCGGCGATGAGGCGGCCGGGATGGTGGGCGACGGCGCCGGTGTCGACGAAGCGGACCGCCGACAGCTGGGGAAGCTCCGCGCGCAGCAGCGTCACCTTGTCGTCCGGCACGGCCACGACGACGGCCTCGTCCCCGTCGAGCGCCTCGTGGATGAAGTCCAGGGTGCCGTCGAGGAACTCCTGCCGGCCCCGGTAGGGGTACAGCTCGTGCCGGTATCCCGTAGGAGTGGCCGCGGACTCCCGCGGAGAGGACACGGTCATGGCACCATCACCACGGGTACCTCCGGTACGGCGTATCCCGAGAGCCCCCAGCTCAGGCGTACGGTTTCGTTGGCCCCCTCGATGATCACCACTCGCTCCGGCAGGAATCTGGCGGCGTCGGCCAGGGCACGCATGCCGGCCGCGTCGAAGAACTCGAGGTCGTGACATGTCAGGCGGAGGGTCGCGGCGTGCGCGACCAGGCCGCGCAGTACGGCGCCGAACGCCGCGGCACCTTCGGAATCGATCACTCCGCTCACCGTCCAGCGGCCCTCTCCGGTTGTGTACACCCGGAACTCAGGCGCTGCGGGTCGGCTGCCCACGTGGTGCGGATGCACACACCTGACTTGGTCGAGTGTCGGCGGGTCCCAGTCTGCGGGCCGATAGGTGCACAGCACCATCGCACCGCTGTCCGCGGCGAACTCCTCGAGATCGAGTTCGCTCTGCAGCATGGTGTCGCGCCGGGCGTCACGGTGGTCGGCCGTCACGTGCCGCAGGATCCGCAGGGCCCGGAAACCCTCGCGTCCGGCGCTCGCGGCCTCCCTGCGCACCGCGGCCAGCAGGGAGGAGCCGTCCAGCCGGGCCGGATCCAGGACGACGCGGGCCGACGCGTCGGCGATCTCCGGAGCGGGACGGCCGTCCGTGCCGACGATGACCAGCTTGTCACCGAAGAGCTCGCCGTCGGCCACGAAGGCACGGCTGCGCTCCACGCCGTTCTCGGCCGGTTCCAGGAACTGACAGACGTGGTCGCCGCTCTCCACGTCGTCCAGCGTCGCCAGGCTGCGCGCCGCTCTCACCGGTCTCCCCTCGTTCACCCTTTCACCCTACTGGCCCAGACCACGGCCCCGGTGGAGCCCCGCGTGCATCCGGACGTCCGGCAGACCCGGAATGTCACGCGTGCCCCTCGCGGCACCCCGCCCGGATGCCGGACCGAGCGTGCCCGGTCCGTCCGGCGCCGACACCCGTACGGCGGTCTCCGGACCGCGCCGCGGCCGGACCGGTGGTCCGATCGGTGGAGCGACGCGGTTCACAGGCCTGTCGCACCGGGTGCGGGGCATCAGGGCACCGAACACCCCATGACCTGAAGGAGCTGCGCAGATGGCGAAGGACCTGACTCCCAAGTACACCGTTCCGGGCATCGAGCGGGAGACCGCCGGCCGTCTCATCGGCGCGCTGCGCCTGCGGCTGCACGCCCTGAACGATCTGCACCTCACCCTCAAGCACGTGCACTGGAACGTGGTGGGGCCCCACTTCATCTCCGTGCACGAGATGATCGACCCCCAGGTCGACCGGGTGCGTGAGATGGCCGACGACGTGGCCGAGCGCATCGCGGCCCTGGGCGGAGTCGCGCAGGGCACGCCCGGCACGCTGGTCGACGAGCGGACGTGGCAGGACTACTCCATCGGACGGGACAGCGCGATCGCGCACCTGGGCGCCCTCGACGTGGTCTACACCGGCCTGATCGAGGGCGTACGGAGCTCGATCAAGGAGGTCGGCGACCTCGATCCCGCCACCGAGGACCTGCTGATCGAGCAGTTGCGGGACCTGGAGCAGTTCCAGTGGTTCGTCCGCGCCCACCTCGAGAGCGCGAACGGCACCCTGGCGACGGCCGACGCCGGCACCGAGCGCGAGGCCGCGGCGCGCGGCGCCGCACTGGACTGACCGCGGGGACGGCAGGGGCCCGCTCGCCCGCCGGCCGCCGTGCGGCGGGGCGGGTGAGCGGGTCGCGGGGCTACGGCCTCGGCATCGGCGTCCGCGCGAGTGGTGGGCGTCGGCGGGCGGTCGGCGTCAGGGTGCGGGTGCGACGTCCGACTGGTCGGTGTGCCGCCCGTCGTGGGGCTGGGGTTCGGTGAGGTACTCGGTGGTACCGGTGAGCTGGAGCATGCGCTCCAGGTGGACGGGCCGGTTGTCGAGATGCAGGGTGATCCCGGCCGGGTGGGTCCGCCGGCGCAGCATGAGCAGCATGGCCAACCCCGTCGAGTCGATCAGGGTGAGGTCGGCGCAGTCCAGGTGCAGGTCCCGCAGCGTCGCCCCGTGGTCCCGCTCGTGGTCCTCGATGGCGCAGGTGAGCAGGGCCGGGAAGTGCCCGGCGTCGTGGTCGAGTTCACCCACGACCGCCAGGGTGAGGGCGCTCGGGCCGGAGGCCGTGGTGGTGATCTGGAAGGGGACGTGCGTGCTCATGCGGGTGTTCCTGTGCCGGTGACGGAGAGGGTGGTGGCGAACGAGTCGAGGTCCGGCGCCGTCTCGTTCAGGAAGCGCCGGGCGCGGGGGAAGTCGTACAGGTGTCCGGCGAGTACCGTCAGGCCGAGGTGGAGCGACTCGACGGGGACGCCTCGCGCGGTGAGGACGCCGGTGGTCCGGCCGACGAACCGGGCGAAGATGTCCGGGTCGTCGAAGTAGAGGGCCGTGGCCAGGAATTCGATGATGTGCCGGATGTCCTCGGCCGTGCGGTCCTGCTGTTGCGGGGTGGAGGACCGCAGCACCGGGGACCGCTCCCACGGGTCGTGCAGCACCTGCCGTACCAGGGCGGCCCTGGTGCGGGTGATCAGTGTGTGCTCCTGGTCGGCCAGGTGCGGCAGGTCGTCGACCTGGTGCCGCGCGGCCGGCGCGTACGGCTTCTCGCCACCTGCCTCCAGCAGGTCGGCGGCGTGCCGCGCGTGCGCGGCCCAGCCGTCGGCGCGCACGGCGCGGGCCTCGCGGCCGTCGGGACCGGACGCGGCGCCGCCCACCAGGAGGGGGACGCCGGTCGACTGGCACGCCGTGAGCGCCGCGTGCGCCGTGGGCAGCCGGGTGGGGAGCGACGCCGAGAGCAGGACGGCATCGGGCGCGGTGGCGTGCAGGTGGGCGACGAGGTGAGGCGTCGGTACGTGGGCGCCCGGGAAGTCCACCCGCCGGCCGCGACGGCGCAGGGTCTCCGCCACCGGCCGGGCCGGAAGGGCGTGCCGCTCCCCGTCCACACAGGCCACGGTCACCCGCGGCCGGTGACCGGTGGGCCGGGGGAGGTCGTGGGCGAGGGCGGCCACGGCGCCGTCGGTGACGGCGGTGGCCGCGTGTTCGGCGGCCACCGTGATCCGGTTGGCGGTCCACTCCTCGCCCACCCGTCGCTGCACTGCGGCGACGACGTCGAGGAGCAGGGCCTCCTCGGGCCGGCCGTCCTGGGCGGCGCCGCGCAGGACGGCGACCGCGCCCGCCTCGTCCGCGTCCACGGCCGCCGCCCACAGCCGCTCGCGCAACGGAGCGACCTCGCGATCGGTCGTTCGCGCATCGGTCATGCGCCCTCTTCCTCCGTCCAGTCCTGCGCGGCCCGGGCCCGGGCGGTGTGCCCGTCCACGAGGTGGAGCTGTGCTCGGTCGTTCGTCGGATGGGTGATGGCCAGGGCCGCCGTGTCGTCGTGCCTGCCCCCGCCCAGCCACTGTGCCGCGAGCATCTGCACGCGTTCGACCACCGCTTCCGCCGGCATTCTCGCGCATTCGGCCAGGGCGGCGAGCAGCCGGTGCTCACCGTACATCTGGTCGCCCAGGGGACCGCCGCGGGCCTCGGTGATGCCGCCGGTGTACGGCAGGCACGTTTCGCCGGGGCCCAGGACGGCCGTCGCGGTGCGTGCGTTCACCTACGGGAGGGCCCCGATGAGCTGACCGGAGGTGTCGACCTCCGCCACCCGGCCGTCGCGGCGCACGATCAGCGCGGGCAGGTGGCCGGCACTGGTCACCCGCAGGTGGACCTGTCCGGCCCGGCTCCGCGCGGACACCGGCATCAGGGTGGCGAACCGGGTGCGGTGGGAGTCGAGCAGGGCGCCGTCGAGGAGGGTGAGCACCCGTCGGTGGTCGCCGGCGAGCGGCAGCAGCGCCTGGAGGGTGCTGCGGATCTTGCCGGTCAGCGCGGCGGCCTCCAAGCCCTTCCTACAACGGGAAAATGTTGTCTCTCGACAACCGTCTCGCAGTCGGCACGGCGCGCGCACCCTCTCGCCACCGGTCTCCACCCGCACGTGCGAGTCCGCGCAGCAGCGCGCCCCGCCCGCGGTCGGGGACGGTCCACAGGGTCTGGCCCGCCACTCCCCAGCGTTCCAGAAGGGTGTTGGCGGCGAGGAAGCCGCTCGTGGCCGCCCGTTCCATGAGGGCCACCGGCAGGTCCGTGCGGACCAGGTCGCCGGCGACGACCAGCCCGGGGTCGGTGGTGCGCACGGTCGGCCGGTCGCCGTATCCCCCGACGGGGAACAGCGGGCAGTCGGCCCGCCACTCGTGGCGTGCGTCGACGACCCCCGCCGCGCGCGTCTCCGGGTACACCCGGTGCAACTGCTCCAGCAGACGGCGCTGTTCGACGTCGCGGGAGGCCCGCTCCGGCAGGGCGTAGGCGTGCAGTTCCACGACGGAGCCCCCGGTGCGGGCGGCCCAGCGCGCCGCCTCGCCCTCCCAGCGTTCCAGCACGCTGACGTTGTCGAGGGAGCCGTAGCCGCTGGTGCCGAGGAAGCCGGGCCGGTCGGCGGCGACGGGACGGTCCAGCCACAGGCGCGAGACCAGGAAGGACGGGGCGTTGCGGAGCCCGGCCACGCGTTCGCGCCACGTGGCGTCGGCCAGCCGCGGGGAACCGGCGACGACGGAACGCAGGCCGGCCGTGTCCAGGGCGAGGACCACGGTGTCGTACCGCCGCTCCTCGCCCGCGGCGGCCACGACGAAGCCGCCGTCCCCGGTGGGTTCGACCGCCTCGACGGACGTACCGGTCCGCAGTTCGGCACCGTGGCCCTCCAGGTAGCCGGCCAGGGGGTCCCAGAGCGCGGCGGGAAAGGGCTCGTCGGGCACGTCGAAGAGCAGGCCTTCGGCGGAGCCGAGGAAGTAGATGTGGAACATCAGCACCATCTCCGCCGCCGACAGGCCACGGGGATCGGCGAAGAAGCTCCGGGAGAACACCTCGAACGCGAGGTGGTGCGCGGCCTCGGGGAAGCGGACCGACTCCAGGAAGTCGTGGGCGCTGATGTCGTCGAGGCGCGTGTAGACGTCCGGTACCCGCACGTCCAGCAGGGGCAGCGCGGCGACGGGGTTCATACGGGCGAGGTCGCGCAGGCCGAAGGTGGGGCTCAGCGCGACGAAGCCCAGCGCGCTCCACGGCGGGGTGCGCGGGACGTGCCGGAAGCTGTCGTGGGTGCCGCTGCTGTGGCGCAGCGGGTAGTCGGGCAGACCCGTGAGGCGGCGGAGCCCCGGATCGGTGCGCCGCAGCAGTCCGCGCAGGTTGTAGTACTGGCGGAAGAACGCGTGGAAGCCGCGGCTCATCGTGACGGTGCTGCCGTCGGCCAGGGCGGTCGGCCACCCGGCCAGGCGTCCGCCGAGGGCCGGTTCGCGTTCGTGGAGCGTGACGCGTACGCCCCGTTCGGCCAGGGCCGTCGCCGCCGCCAGGCCGGCGATGCCGCCGCCCACCACGGCGGTGGTCGGCCGGTGGCCGCCGGTGAGCGCGGGCGCGCCCGGCCGGGGGCGGATCGTGCGGGCCATGCGGTCCCTGCCGCGGCGGGCCGCCTCGGACCGGCGGGCCGCCGTCATCGCCCGACCGCCGTGTCGGAGCCCGGCCGGCGGCCGACGACGGTGTGGGTGATGCCGGTCTGCCAGCCGGGCAGGGGCAGCGCCCGCACCTGCTCGAAGCCGGCGGAGCGGACCCTCTCGGTGAAGGCCTGCGCCGTGTCGAACCGGATGACGCTGTGCCAGAGGTGGCGGTACAGCTCGCCGTCGCCGAGGACGGTGGCGACGGGCTGGACGAAGCCCCGGCACACCGCCGTCCACACCGCGCGGTGGGCGGCCCGGCCGCTGAGGGTGTACTCGTGGACGGCGAGCCGGCCCCGCGGCCCGAGCGCCTCGCGCACCGCGGCGAGCACCGCGTCCGGGTCGGTGGCGTTGCGGAAGAGGTAGGCGGCGAAGACCGCGTCGAAGGGCCCTTCGACCCCTGCCTGCGCCAGGCGTTCCGCCGGGGCGTGCACGAAGTCCACCTCCTGCCGCCACCGTTTGCGGGCCGCTTGTTCCAGCATGCCGGCGGAGGCGTCCACCGCGGTGATCCGCGCCTCGGGGAACACGGCGGCCAGGGCGTCGGTGGAGGCGCCGGTGCCGCAGCCCAGGTCGAGGACGCGCAGACCGGCCCCGCCGCGCGGCAGGCCGAGGCGGCGCGCGGAGCGCCGCAGATGGGCGTGGTAGCCCGGGTTGGCGGCCACCAGGGTGTCGTAGCTGCGGGCGGCATGGTCGAACGCGGCGGCCAGGTCCGCGTCGCGCAGCAGCAGGGTCATCAGGTCTCCTCGGGGGCGTGGGGCGGGCTGTCGCGCGGACGTCGCCGGTCCGGCGGTCAGGGGCGGGGGAAGGGGGTCAGGGGCGGGGGAAGGGGGTGCGGGGCAGGCGGGAGAGGTCCATGACGGAACGGAGCATGGGCAGCACGGGGGTGCGCGCGCCGACCGAGAGGTCCTCGTGGAGGCGGGTCCGGCCGTCCAGGAAGCGCAGCAGCCGCTCCGCCGGGACCCGGGAGAAGAGCCTCGAGAAGACCTCGGCGCCGCCGACGCGTCCGCTGTCCAGAGCGCGCAGCAGCACCGCGTCCATGGCGCGGGAGCGGGCCGAGTGCGGGGCCGGGGGCAGCGGGTGGCGGCCGGCGGCCAGCGCTGCCGCGACGGCCCGCGTCTGGCGCTGGACGGCGGCGAAGGTGTAACCGGTCGACGGACGGGTGGCACCGCCCGCCGCGCCGATCCGGAAGACCGAGGGCGCGGTCCGGCGCGCGAACCGCGCGTCCGTCATGGGGATCACACCGGTCTCCGTCGCGGTCACCTCGAACGCCCCGAGCCCCAGCACGCCGTGGGTGTACCGGTCCAGCGCCCTCTCGTAGGCCGGCCGGGACAGGGGCGCGCCGGAGAACTCCGTGTACTCGACGAGTGCCTCGCGGTGGCTCGTCGGCAGGACGTAGCCGAAGGCCAGCCCGTGCGGCGGCTGCGGGACCCGGAAATCCATGAGGTCGACGCAGGCGGGGTCGAACACCGGCTGTGCCGCGCGGACGAACCAGCCGTGGAAGTGCTGCAACAGGGTGGTGCGGGCCGCCGGCAGGCTCCCGAGCGGGCGGGAGTCGAAGACCCAGCGGGCGCGCACGGTCAGCGGGCGGCCGTCGGCGGTGCGGGCCCGGATCTCCGCTCCGTCGGCGGTCCCGTCCACCGTCTCGACGGTCGCCTCGACGCGGCGCACGTGGCCGCTGTGCGCCAGTTCGCGCCCGACGAACGCCTCGAAGTCGTCGGAGCGGATCATCTTGTAGCGCAGGGGCGCGATGCCGTCCTCGATGCGACGCCCTTCGGGGGTGTGGACCCGCAGGCGCTGCCACTGGGCGGTCAGGACGGCGTCGTAGGGGCCCGGCCCCGGCTCCCAGAAGCACCAGGTGCGGCTCGGCGGGCGCAGCGGGCCGGGCGGGGGTTCGAACAGGAGGACCGACGGCCTGCGGGCCGGGTCGGCGCGTGCCAGCCGGTACGCGAGGGACAGTCCGGCAGCTCCGGCGCCCACGATGGCGACGTCCGCGTCCCGCACGTGTCGCGCCCTCCCTGTCCTGTCCGTCCGGTTCGGCCCCGTGCCGGGGCCCTGTGCCCAGCATTCCCCTCCGGACGGCCGGGCGGATGCAGGCCGGGCCGAACCGTCGGCCGTGCGGCGCACCGCGGACGGGCCGCCGGGCGTGGTGCGGCCGGCGGATCGCCGACGGCCGCGCGGCGCTCACCCGGCCGTGCGGCCCCCCCTCCGGGACGGGTTTGCGAGGTCGCACCGATTGTGCACCGCCTCAGCCGACGCGGGCTTGCGGGTCCTCCTCCCGTACCCGCGTCCCGAGCCGGTGCAGGCCGCGGCGCGCGTGGCTCTTGACGGTGCCCAGGGGCCAGCCCGTCAGCTCGGCGATCTGGCTCTGGGTGAGGTCGCAGTAGAAGGCCAGGGTGAGGACGCGGCGCTGCGGGGCGGGCAGCCGCGCCAGTTCGTGGGTGAGCACGACGCGGTCGAGCACGGCGTCCGGCCGGGTGTGCCGGTCGTCGGCGGTGACGGACAGCCGCGCTCCCGCCGCCGCGACGAGATCGGCCCGCCGGGTGCGCGCCGACAGGGCGTCGGCGATCTTGCGCCGGGTGATGCCGACCAGCCACGCCGACAGCGGGCCGCGCTCGGGCCGGAACCCGGAGCGGCCGCGCCAGGCGGCCAGGAACACCGTCTGCGTCACGTCCTCCGCCTCCCGGGCGTCGCCCAGACTGCGGCGCGCCAGGGTGTGGACCAGTAGTCCCCAGCGGTGGTAGACGGCGGCCAGACAGGCTTCGTCACCCCGGATGAAGCCCGCCGCCAGTTCGTCGTCGGTGAAGAAGTCCTGGGCGGGACCCGCCGTCGCCGGAAGGGTCCGCTCGGTGACCTGCTGTGCCGTCATGGTGGCTGCTCCTCGTGCGGGCGGTCGTCCGCTTCCCGTCCGGGCCCGGACGGCGTCGGCCGTCCGCACCCGTGGAAGCCGGGGACTCGGGGTCGCTCGGAGCGACCTTGGTTCCTTCACCATGCGGAGCGACACACCGTCACAACAACTCGCAGCGTCTTTGCGTCGTTTTACTGCGCGCTTTCGCCGGCCCGCCTTCCTCCGGTCCCCCGGGCGGAGCGGAGAGAGAGCGGAATCGGAGCGGAATCGGTCCGCGAGTCGCTCATCTGGCGCATCCATGACCGTCCTTGGCGCGGAATGACTTGAAGTCAGGGCCCACTGCGATCACGACGGGAGGAACCGGCATGTGCCCCAGCCCCGCGAGACACCACTTTGCGGCGGACACCCCGTCCGGCGCTTCCCGCGCGCCCCGGCCGGGTCCGATGGGGACCCGGCCGGGGCGCGCCGATCGCGGCCCCTCCCCCGACAGCCGACCGGAAGGCGCCATGCCCGCCCGTTTCCCGCTGGACGTCAGCGACCTGTCCGCCCTAGACGACGACGTGCCCGAAGCCGTGGGACGTCTCCTCGACCATCTCCTGGCAGAGCGCGCGGAGGAGGCCGCCGCGCTGGACCCCGTGTTCGCACGGGACCTCGCCGAACGCGTCCGGCGCTTCACCCTGGACGGCGGCAAACGGATGCGGCCCCGGTTCGTGTGGTGGGCGCTGCGCGCCTGCGGCGGAGGGGCGGGCGAGGCGGAGAGCGCGCTGCGCGTCGGCGCCGCGCTCGAACTGATCCAGACGTGCGCGCTGATCCACGACGACGTGATGGACGGCTCGGCGTTCCGCCGCGGCCGGCCCGCCCTGCACGCGGACGTCACCGCCCAGTACGCCGACACCGTGCCCGCCGCCCACGGCCCCCGGTTCGGCGAGGCCGCCGCGATCCTCGCCGGGGACCTGGCCCTGGCGTGGGCGGACGACGTCGTCGCGGCGACCGAGGCCCCGGTGGCCACCACCCGCGCGGTGCGCGAGGTGTGGAGCGCGATGCGCACCGAGATGGTGGCCGGCCAGTACCTGGACGTACAGGGACAGGCCACGTCCTCGCGTTCCCTCGCGCGGGCGATCCGCGCCGCGTGCCTCAAGAGCGCCCTGTACTCGGTGGAGCGTCCGCTGGCCCTGGGCGCCGCCCTGGCGGGCGCCGACTCCGCGCGGACCGGGGCGCTGTGCTCGGCGGGCCGCTGCGTGGGCATCGCCTTCCAGTTGCGCGACGACCTCCTCGACGCGTTCGGCGGCGACCGCCGGACCGGCAAACCGGTCGGCGGTGACATCCGGGCGGGTCGGCCCACCTACCTCATGGCCGTGGCCCGGGCCCGCGCGGAGGCGAGCCGCGACCGCGGCGCCCTCGCGGTGCTGCGCCGGTCCGTGGGCCGGGCGGACCTGCCCGACAGCGGTCTCGCCGAGGTGCGCGAGGTCCTGGTCGCCGTCGGGGCGCGCGACACCGTCGAGGCGAAGATCGAGCGGCTGGTGGCCCAGGGAACGCGCCACCTCGACTCGGTCGTGCTCGACCCCGTGGCGCGGCGGCGTCTGACGGGGCTGTTCCACGCCACCGCCGGGACCTCCCGGGCCGCGTCCCCCACGTCCGCCCCGACCGGTCCGTGGGACGGTCCGACCGCCCCGGACGACGACGTGCCCCCGTCCCCCGACGGGGGCACCACCGTCCCTCTGCTGCTCACCGAAGGGGCCCCGCGATGAGGACCGTTCCCGGACGCACCGACCATGTCGTCGTGGTCGGCGCCGGACTCTCCGGCCTGTCGGCCGCGCTCCACCTGCTGGGCGCCGGCCGCCGCGTCACGATCGTCGAGCGCGACGCGCTGCCGGGCGGACGCGCGGGGCTCCTGACGCGCGGCGGCTACCGCGTCGACACCGGTCCGACCGTCCTGACCATGCCCGACCTGGCCGACGAGGCCTTCGCGGCGGTCGGCGAGAACCTGCGCGACAGCGTCGACCTGATCCCCCTGCACCCCGCCTACCGGGCCCTGTTCGCCGACGGCAGCCGCGTCGACGTGCACACCGACGCGGACGCGATGGAGGCGGAGGTCGAGCGCTTCGCGGGGCCCGCGGAGGCCGCCGGGTACCGCGGGCTGCGCCACTGGCTGGAGCAGCTCTACCGGGCGCAGATGCGGCGGTTCATCGACACCAACTTCGACTCGCCCCTCCAGCTGCTGACGCCCGACCTGGCCCGGCTCGCCGCGCTGGGCGGCTTCGGCAGGCTCGACGCGCGCATCGGCCGCCACCTGCGCGACGAACGGCTGCGCCGGGTCTTCTCCTTCCAGGCGCTGTACGCGGGCGTCCCGCCGGCCCGCGCCCTCGCCGCGTACGCGGTCATCGCCTACATGGACACCGTCGCCGGCGTGTACTTCCCGCGCGGCGGCATGCACGCGGTGCCGCGCGCCATGGCGGACGCCGCCGCGCGGGCGGGTGCCGACCTGCGGTTCGGGCAGGACGTCGTCCGGCTGGAGCGCTCCGGCAACCGTGTCACCGCCGTCGTCACCGCCGACGAGCGCATCGCCTGCGACGCCGTGGTCCTCACCCCGGAGCTGCCGGTCGCCTACCGGCTGCTCGGCCGGACGCCCCGCCGCCCCCTGCGGATCACCCACGCGCCGTCGGCCGTCGTGCTGCACGCCGGGACCGACCGGACGTGGCCCGAGCTCGCGCACCACACGCTCTCCTTCGGTGCCGCCTGGCACCGCACCTTCGACGAACTCACCCGTACGGGTGAGCTGATGAGCGACCCGTCGCTGCTGATCACCCGGCCCACCGCCACCGACCCGACGCTCGCACCGCCCGGACGGCACCTGCACTACGTCCTGGCCCCCTGCCCGAACACGGACATCGGACCGGACGCCGCCGCCTGGGGCGAGCTGGCCCCGCGCTACCGCGACAGCGTTCTGCGGGAACTGGAGAGGCGCGGGTTCGACGGGATCGCCGCGGCCGTCGAGGACGAGACCCTGGTCACGCCGGCCGACTGGCACGCCCAGGGGCACGCGGCGGGCACGCCCTTCTCGGCCGCCCACACCTTCGCCCAGACCGGCCCGTTCCGCCCGCGCAACCTCGTCCGCGGCACCGACAACGTCGTGCTCGCGGGCTGCGGGACCACTCCGGGCGTCGGCGTGCCGACCGTCCTGCTGTCGGGCAAGCTCGCCGCGGCCCGCGTCACCGGCCGCACGGCTGCGGCCCCACCCTCCCGGCGCGGGCGTTCCGCGCTCGTCACCCCGGAAGGAACCCCGTCATGACCGCCCGCGAGCTGGACGCGGCGGGCATCGCCGAGCCGTCCCTGCGCGCCGCCTACACGCGCTGCCGCCTGCTCAACGCCCGGCACGGAAAGACGTACTTCCTGGCCACCCGGCTGCTGCCGGTGGAACGGCGTCCGGCAGTGCACGCCCTGTACGGTTTCGCGCGCTGGGCCGACGACATCGTCGACTCGCTGGAGACCGACGTCCCGCCGCGCCGCCGGGCGTCCGCGCTCGCCGCCCTCCAGGAAGGGCTGGAGCGGGGTCTGCGCGGCGGCGGCAGCGGCGACCCGGTCGTCCTCGCCCTCGCCGACACGGCCCGCCGGTACGGCATCCCCCACGGGCACTTCCGGGACTTCATGGCCGCCATGCGCAGCGACCTGTCGGTCACCGACTACGCGACCTACGACGAGCTGCGCGCGTACATGCACGGCTCGGCGGCCGTGATCGGACTGCAGATGCTGCCGGTGCTGGGAACCGTCGTCCCGCGCGAGGAGGCGGCCCCGCACGCGGCCGCCCTCGGCGTCGCCTTCCAGCTGACCAACTTCCTGCGCGACGTGGGCGAGGACCTCGACCGGGGCCGCGTCTACCTGCCCGCCGACCTGCTGCGGAGCCACGGTGCCGACCGGGACCTGCTCCGGTGGTCCCGCCGCACCGGGCGACGGGACCACCGGATCACCGAGGCGCTCAGGGCCTTCGAGGACCTGACGCGGGGGGTGTACCGCGAGGCGGCGCCGGGGCTCGCCATGCTCGACCCGGTGGCCCGTCCGTGCATCCGCACGGCGTTCGTGCTGTACGGCGGGATCCTGGACTCCGTCGCCGACGACGGGTACGCGGTCGTCCACCGCCGTTCCGTGGTGCCCCGCCGACGGCGTGCCGCGGTGGCCCTCGACGGCCTGGTCCGCGTGGCGGTCGCCCGTGCCGCGGCCCGGCGGAAGGCTCCGGCCGGTCCGCCGCGGCCGCCCGCCGGGCTGCCCGGTACGCCCGGCGCACCGCACGCTCCGCACGCGCCGGAACGTGAGCACGAGGAGGTCGCATGAGTCCCGACCGTTCGGGCGGGCGCGAACGACGGTTCCCGCTGTCGCTGCGCAGGAATCCGGTGTCCTGGGAGCGGCAGCGCCCGACGTGGCGCGAGGCGCGGCCCGCCGTGATCGCGCGGGCGCTGAAGCGGGCGCAGGCACGCCCGTCCGGCAACTGGTACGTCGTGGGTGCCACCCTGGACGTCCGCGACGACCGTCCCCTCGCGCGCACGGTCGCCGGGCGGGAGGTGGTCGTCTGGCGCGACGCCGGGGGCCGGCTGGTCGCCGGGCCCGGTGTCTGTCCCCACCTGGGCGCACCCCTGCGGGACAGTCCGGTGCGCTGCGGCACCCTGGTCTGCCACTGGCACGGGCTCGCGCTGCGGGGCGGTCCGTTCGCGGGCTGGGAACCGCTGCCCGTGCACGACGACGGTGTGCTGGTGTGGGTACGGCTGGACGACGTGGGCGGCGAGTCCCCGCTGGCGGCGCCGGTGGTGCCGGTCCGGCCGGCCCTGTCGGGCGCGGTGTCCGCGGTCTACACGGGCGTCGGTACGTGCGAGCCGGAGGATGTCGTCGCCAACCGGCTGGACCCGTGGCACGGGGCCTGGTTCCACCCGTACTCGTTCGTCGACCTGGCCGTGGTCGAGGACGACGCCGGCGCGGGGGCGGACGGGGACGGTTTCACGGTGGACGTGTCCTTCAAGCTCGCCGGGCGGCTGGTCGTGCCGGTCCGGGCGGTGTTCACGGCGCCCGAACCACGCACGGTCGTCATGCACATCACACGGGGCGAGGGCCGGGGGTCGGTCGTCGAGACGCACGCGACGCCCCTGGGCCCCGACGACCGGGGCCGGCCGCGGACCGCGGTCGTCGAGGCGATCGTGGCGGCCTCGGACCGTCCGGGATTCGCCGTGGCCCGTACGGTGACGCCGCTGCTGCGGCCGCTCATGCGGGTGGCCGCCGGACGCCTGTGGCGCGACGACCTTGCCTACGCGGAACGGCGCTGGCACCTGCGTTCCACGGGCCGCTTCCCCGGCTGACGCTCTCACGGCCGTCCCGTCCCCGGCCGCACGCACGTGCGGCCGGGGACGGCCGGTCCCGGGCGGGTCGTGCCGCCAGGCCTCGTCAGGCGTCGCCCGGTCGGGGGCGCGAGGCGGGGTGGCGCCGCAGCCCCACCGGACGCGCCAACGGTCGATCCCGACCGGTCCGGGCTGTCACGCCTGCGGGCCACGTCCGGCGCTGCCCGGTCGGCGGTGCGAGGCAGCGGGGCGCGGCGGCACGGGGCCGCGCCACCGGCACCGGCGTGCCGCACACCGGCCCGGCCGGGCCGACCGCTGGACGCCGCCGCCCGCCGCCGTCTCCTGACCGCCGCTCCTCGGGCGGCGGGCGGTCCGGGCAACGCGGCGGGACGGTCCGGGCAACGCCGCGGGGCGACCCCGGGCAGGCCAGGCGGGGCGGTGCAGACCTCCCCAGGCGCACCGCCCCGCCTCACACGAACCACGTCTGCCCACGAAACGGATCCGCACACCCCGGTCCCGCCCGGACTTGTGTGCGGGTGTCCGCCGCCGGCCCCGGGAGGGTCGTGACCACGCAGGGTGCCCGCCTCCGGCGCCGGGAGGGCTGCGATCATGCCTGGGGGCTCCCGGTCCGGCCGGGAGCGCGCCCCGGCCCGTCCGCCCCTTCACCCCGCAGGAGTACGCATGCACCTCGACGTCGACGCGATCCGCGCGCTGATCCCCGCCCTGAGGTCCGGTACGGCCCGCTTCGACGCGCCAGGGGGCACCCAGACCCCGCAGCCGGTGATCGACGCCATGGCCGAGGCCCTGGCGCACCCGCTGTCCAACCGGGGGCACGTCACGCGGGGCGAGCGCAACGCCGAGGACATCGTGCTGGCGGCCCGCCGGGCGATGGGCGACCTGCTCGGCACCGCCCCGGGCACCGTCGTGTTCGGCCGCAGCGCCACCCAGCTCACCTACGACCTCGCGCGCACCCTGGCCAGGACCTGGGGTCCCGGCGACGAGGTGGTGGTCACCCGGCTCGACCACGACGCCAACATACGGCCCTGGATCCAGGCGGCGGAGGCGGTGGGCGCGACCGTGCGCCGGGCGGAATTCGACCCGGGAACGGGTGAACTGGCCCCGGAGCGCATCGGGGAGGTCCTGTCCCCGCGCACCCGGCTGGTGGCGGTCACCGCGGCGTCCAACCTCCTGGGCACCCGTCCCGACATCCCGGCCGTCGCCGAACTCGCCCACCGGGCGGGCGCGCTGCTGCACGTCGACGCCGTGCACTACGCCTCGCACGCCACGGTCGACCTCGCCGCGCTCGGCGCGGACACGCTGGTGTGCTCGCCGTACAAGTTCCTCGGTCCGCACCTCGGCGTCCTCACCGGCCGGGCGGCTCTGCTGGAGTCCCTGCGGCCGGACAAGCTGCTGCCGTCCGCCGACACCGTTCCCGAGCGCTTCGAGCTGGGCACGCTGCCGTACGAGCTGCTGGCCGGGGTCCGGGCCGCCGTGGACGTCCTCGCCGCACTGGTGCCGGGCACCGGGGGCGACGACCGCCGGGCGCGGCTGGTCGCCTCCTTCGCGGCGGTGGAGGCCCACGAGGAGGCGCTGCGCGAACGCCTGGAGGCCGGGCTCTCGCAGATCGGCGGGGTGACGGTGTACTCGCGGGCCGCGCGGCGCACCCCGACGCTGCTGTTCACGGTGGCGGGCCGGCGCCCGGCGGACGTCTCCCGGCACCTCGCCGGGCACGGGGTGGACGCGCCGGCCGGTTCGTTCTACGCGCTGGAGGCGTCCCGCCACCTCGGGCTGGGGGCCGAGGGCGGGGTACGGGTCGGGCTGGCGCCCTACAGCTCCGCCGAGGACGTGGACCGGCTGCTGGAGGCGCTCGCCGTCCTCGGATGAGACCGCGGTGGGGACGTGCCGAGCGTCCCGGATCGGCGTAGCGTCCTTGAAGGGAGAGGTGTGGCGTGTCCCGCGGGTGTGCCGCACCGCGCGTGGAGCGGGCGGCCGCCCGCGGCGGTGCGGGAGACTCCCCTGCGACGCTGGAGGTGCCTCGTGACCGACCCGGGTGGTCCGCCCGTCGACGCCGACGGCCTGGACGCCGCGTTCGCCGAGACCGTACGCCGCACCGGCGCGTCGATCGGCGCGCTCTACCTGCTCTCCACCGACGAGCAGGTGCTCTCCCTGGACGTGCTGTGCGGGGCGCCCGCCGGGCTGGCCGAACCGTGGACGCGCGTGTCGACGGTGGCGCCGGCGCCGGTGGCCGACGCGGTCCGCGAGGGGCGCATGGTGTGGGTGGGCAGCCAGAGCGAGATGGCACGGTCCTATCCGCGCACCGCGATGGCACTCCCCTATCCGCTGGCACTGGCCGCCGCGCCGGTCACCGGCGTCCGACGCTGGGGAGCCCTGCTGCTGATGTGGCCGACCACCCGTCCCCCGTACATGACCGGGCGCGAGCGGGAGAACATCATGTCGAGCTGCCGACGGCTGGCACGGCTGCTCGAGGAGGCCGTCGAGCGCGGCGGACCACGGGCCGGTACCCGCGGGCCGCGGGTCCTGCCCGCAGGGGCCGGGCACCGGTACGCCGGACCCGCGTTGGCGGTGGCCGACTTCGTGGAACGGCTGCCGGGCGGCAGCTGTGCCCTGGACCTGGAGGGGCGCTTCACCTACCTCAGCTCCGGAGCCTGCGAACTGCTCGGGCGCGACGCCGGCGAGCTGCTGGGCACGCTGCCGTGGCAGTCGCTGCGCTGGCTCGACGACCCCACCTACGAGGACCGCTACCGGGCCGCGGTGCTCAGCCGCGCGCCCGTGTCCTTCACCGCCTGCCGGCCGCCCGGCCAGTGGCTGGAGTTCCACCTCTACCCGGACGCCAGCGGCATCAGCGTCCGGATCGTCGCCAGCGGCGAGCAGGCTCCGGCCCTGTCGGCGCCCCGCCGGGCGGCGGGGGCCGCGCCGGCCCGGACGGGGCAGCTCTACCAGCTCACGCACCTGGCGGCCGCGCTCACCGAGGTGGTCGGCGTCCAGGACGTGGTCGACCTGGTCGCCGACCAGATCATGCCCGCCTTCGGTGCCCAGGGACTGGTGCTGTCCACCGCCGAGGCCGGCCGGCTGCGGATCATCGGGCACCGCGGCTACACGCCGCAGACCATCGAGCGCCTCGACGCGCTGCCGCTGGACACGGGGCTCACCCCGGCGGGGCACGCCCTGGACAGCGGGATCCCCGCGTTCTTCTCGGACCCGGAGGAGATGCTGCGCGTCTACCCCGAGGCGCCGAGGATCAGCGGCAAACAGGCCTGGGCCTTCCTGCCGCTGACCCTCTCGGGCCGCGCGGTCGGCATCTGCGTCCTGTCCTACGAGCACCCGCACGACTTCCCGGCCGCGGAACGCGCCGTGCTGACCTCGCTCGCCGGACTCATCACCCAGGCCCTGGACCGGGCCCGGCTGTACGACACCAAACAGGACGTCGCGCACGGCCTCCAGCAGGCGCTGCTCCCGCGCACGCTGCCCCCGATCGAGGGTCTGCAGGTCGCCGCCCGCTATCTGCCCGCCACCCACGGCATGGACATCGGCGGGGACTTCTACGACCTGATCCGCCTCGACGACACCACCGCGGCGGCCGTCATCGGCGACGTCCAGGGCCACAACGTCGCCGCCGCCGCGCTGATGGGGCAGGTCCGCATCGCCGTGCACGCCCACACGGCCCTCGGTACTCCCCCCGACCGGGTCCTCACCGGAGTCAACCGGCTCCTCACCGACCTCGCCCCCGACCTGTTCACCAGCTGCCTCTACGCCCGTCTCGACCTCGCCGGGCGGCGGGTCTCGCTGGCCAGCGCCGGCCATCCGCCGCCCCTGCTGCGGCTGCCGGGCCGCGCCGCCCGGCCCCTGGGCGTACCGCCGGGGCCGCCCCTGGGGATCGACCCCGACGCCGATTTCCCCGTCACGCGGATCCCGCTGGTGCCAGGGCTGATGCTCGCCTTCTACACGGACGGACTCATCGAAACCCCGGGCGCCGACTTCGAGGACTCCATGAACCAGCTCGCCGAGGAGCTGGACCGCTCCGACGGCCAGGACCTGGACGCACTGGCCGACACCCTGCTGCGGACGTCCGGCACGGCCGGGCGGCGCACCGACGACGTGGCCCTGCTGGTCCTGCGGTTCACGGGCCGCCGCTGAGCGGTCGCCGGTCCGGGACCGCGGGGGCGACCGGTCAGAACAGGCGCTCCTGCTCGTGGGTCGTGGCGTCGCGCCGACGGGGCCGGGCCGGCGGCCGCCGGGCGGGCGCCTCGTCGCCGAAGAGGGGCACCGTCCCGCACTCGTCCGGCTCGGCCGGGACGGCGGCGCCGCCGGTGCGGACGTTCAGCCGCAGCGGCGCCTCCCGGTCGAAGTCCCCCGGTGTCATGGCCGTCCACGCGCGGCCCGGCTCCTCGCTCACGCACCCCTCCTTCCCCGGCTCCGCCGACCGGACGCCCCCGGTGCACATCCTGCCCGACCGGCCCGGCCCTCGGTCGGGCGGCGGGGGGCCCGGTCCTACCGGGCGACGTCGGCGAGGTGCGGCACGACCCGGGTGAGCCGCGGCACGCCCCACAGGACCAGCGAGGCCCCCGCGGCCTCGGGGAGGAGCCACCGCACCCACGACACCGGTGACGCCGACCGCCCGGACGGGCCGCCGGGCCAGGGCGCGCGGCAGTCGCAGGCCGCCGCCGTGCGGCACCGCGGCGGCGGCCTTGCGCCGGCAACGCCGTGCCCACGGCGTTGCCGGCGGCACCGAGGACGGCGAACAGGCGAACAGGAGGGCGAGCACGGTCGTGCGATCACCATGCCGCGACCGGCGGGCTCGGCGCGGGAGGCGGATATTGAAGGGAGGGGTGTCCCCGCCGCCGGTCCCGGGCGGGACGCCGAAGGCCGGGCACGGAGCGGAGAGGGAGCGGAGAGACGGTGAGCGCGTCGAGAGAACCGGGCGGGGCGTCGGCGGCCGGCGGGGAGAGCCGCGGCGCGCCGCCGCTGCGGTGGTCGGTCGTGCTGTTCTGGCTCGTCGCGGTCACGGTGCTGCTGGCGGTCGTCGGGGTCTTCCTGGACCGCGAGACCAGGCTCGCGCCCTTCCTCGTGGTGCTGCCCGCCCTGATCGCCGGGCGGGGCAGCGTGCGCCAGACGGCCGTCGCCTCCACCTGGGTCACGGTGATGATCGCCGCGGCCCTGTTCGACACCGCGGACGACACGATCGGCGCGGCGAGCGCGACCGTCGTCTTCGCCCTCGTCTTCAACGGGCTGAGCGTCGCGCGGGCCGCCCAACGGGTCCGCAGCGACCGGGAGATCGCCCGGCTGCGGTCCGCCGCGGCCGCGCTCCAGCGGCAGCTGCTGCGTCCGTTCCCGCTGATGACGGACCAGATCATCGTGCACGGCGTCTACCAGCCGGTGGAGGAGGACAGCCGGGTGGGCGGCGACGTGTACGAGGTGGTGTCCTCGCCGTACGGCAGCCGGGTCTTCATCGCCGACGTCCAGGGCAAGGGACTGCCCGCCATCAGCGCGGCCTTCTCGGTGCTCAGCGCCTTCCGGGAGGCGGCCGTCGCCGAGCCCACGCTGACCGCCGTCGTCGACGCCCTGGAGGACGCGGTGCTGCGGCACAACTCCTTCGCGGCGCAGGCCGGCGAGAGCGAGCGGTTCGTGACGGCGCTGGTCCTCGGCGTCGGTGCGGACACGGAGGTCCAGGCGATCAACTGCGGCCACGTCGCGCCGCTGATGCTGCACGGCGACCGGGACGGTCCGGTGCTGAAGGGCGAGCCGTGCGTCCCGCTGGGGCTCGAGGCCCTGTCCCCGCTGCCCCGCACGGTCGAGTGGTTCGCCTTCCCGCAGGGCAGCACGCTGTTGCTGTGCACGGACGGCGTCACCGAGGCGCGCGGTCCGTCGGGGGACTTCTACCCGCTGGAGGAGCGGGCCGCGGCCTGGGACGACGTCCGCCCCGGTGACCTGCCGGCGACCGTCTACCGCGACCTGCGCCGGCACGCGAGGGGCACGCCGGGGGACGACACCGCTCTGATGGTGCTGCGGAGGCGGTCGGGCACCGGGTCGACCGGCACGCCCTGACGGGCTCCGCCCGCGCGGCGCCCGCTCCGGAGCGGACACCCGCCCGGAACGCGCGGACGCCCGCCCGGAATACGCAGGCGTCTGCCCGGAATGCGCAGATGTCTGCCCGGAATGCGTAGAGTGGTACGCCCGTGGTCGCACGTCACCCCTTCGGAGCCCGTATGCCCGCCCCGTCGGTCGGCCCGGACGGCGACCCCGGCGCGCTGTTCGGACTCGACGCCCTCGAACCGCCCCCGTCCTCCACCCGCTCCCCGTCCCGAACCCGCGCCCGCTCGTCGTTTCGCGACTCCGACACGGCGCGCCGGCTGCTGCCCGTTCGGGAGATCCACGCCGAACCGGCCGCCGCGGCCTCCGCGCGCGGCCGCGAGATCATCGCCCGCTTCCCCGGCGCCCGTCTGGTCGAGGTCGACTCCCACTGGCGCGTTCCCGGGCTGCACGGCAACGAGGGGAACGTCGAGCGGTGGGTGCGCGTCAAGGGCGAGACACTCGTGCTGGGCGAGCGGAAGACGTTCACCACACGCCCCAACGGGCGCTCGGCCGACTGGATCGCCCCCGGTCCGTCCAACGGCTGCGCCCTGGCGTGCGCGTACTGCTACGTGCCGCGCCGCAAGGGTTACGCCAATCCCATCACCGTGTTCACCAACATCGACCGGATCATCGCCCACCTCGGCCGGCACATCGCGCGGCAGGGCCCCAAGCGGGAACCCAACCAGTGCGACCCCGCGGCGTGGGTGTACGACATCGGGGAGAACGGGGACTGCTCGGTGGACGCCCTCGTCTGCGACAACACCGCCGACCTGGTGCACGCCTTCCGCCACTGGCCCACCGCCAAGGCGTCCTTCGCCACGAAGTTCGTGAACCCCGACCTGCTCGCCCTGGAGCCGCGGGGCCGGACCCGGATCCGGTTCTCCCTGATGCCCGAGGCCGACGCCCGTCTCCTGGACGTGCGCACCTCACCGGTCGCCGCCCGGATCGCCGCCGCCGCCGACTTCCTGGACGCCGGTTACGAGGTGCACTTCAACCTCTCCCCCGTGGTCCTGCGGCCGGGCTGGCGGAAGGCCTGGGCCGAGCTGCTCCGGCAACTGGACGACGTGCTGCCCGAGCGGGTCAAGCGGCAGGCGGCCGCCGAGGTGATCATGCTCACGCACAACCGTGAGCTGCACGAGGTGAACCTGGGCTGGCATCCCCGTGCCGAACAGGTGCTGTGGCAGCCGGACCTCCAGCAGGCGAAGCGCTCCGAGAACGGCGCGCTGAACGTGCGCTACCGCGACCGGACCAAGGCCGAGGCGCTGAGCGACCTGCGCGACCTGATCGGCGCCCGCGCGCCGTGGCTGCGCGTCCGCTACGCCTTCTGAGCCGGTCCGGGGCGGTGACACGGTCACGGGGGGGGCGGCCGGGCGGGGCCAGGGCAGGGGGTCGAGATCAGGGCAGGGGTCGGGGCCAGGGCAGGGGGTCGAGATCAGGGCAGGGGTCGGGGCCAGGGCAGGGGTCGGGATCAGGGCAGAGGCCGGGGCCAGGGCAGAGGCCGGGCGTCCCGGTCGGCCCGCCCGCCGGCCCCCAGCAGCCCCGTGGGGCGGAAGGGCTCCGATCAGGGCAGAGGCCGGGGTCAGGGCAAAGGCCGGGCGTCCCGGTCGGCCCGCCCGCCGGCCCCCAGCAGCCCCGTGGGGCGGAAGGGTTCCTCGGCCTCGAGCCGGGGCAGTTCACGCCGGGCGACGCGCAGCACCAGCGGCGGCAGCGCGGCCCGTGCGATCTGCGCGAGGCGCAGCCAGGCGGGCACGTAGACCGCGGTGCTGCGGCGTTCGACGGCGCGGGCGAGGACCTCGGCGACGGTCTCGGCGGGGTACACGCGCCGGGCGGGCGGCGGCATGTGGGCGCGCAGTTCCCGCAGCACGGCGTGCTGGTCGGCGTCCCGGATCATGTCGGTGTCGGTCCAGTTCAGGTAGCCGATGCCGACCGCCACTCCGTGGTGCGCCTCCTCGGCCCCCAGCGCGTGCGCGAAGGCCTCCACGCCGGCCTTGGAGGCGCAGTAGGCGCTCATCAGGGGGGCGGCGCCGAGGGAGGCCAGGGAGGCGATCTGGAGGTAGTAGCCCGCCGTCTCGCGCAGGTCGGGCAGGAACGTGTGGGCCGTGAGGGCGCTGCCGGTGAGGTTCACGTCGACGACGCGGCGCCAGGAGGCCATGCCGGTCCCGCCGAAGGGGCCGCCCTCGGCGATGCCCGCGTTCGCGACGACGGCCGACGGCGGGCCCAGGCGGGTGCGGACGGTCTCGGCGGCGTCCAGCAGGGCCGCCTCGTCGGTGACGTCGGCCTCCACGGCGAGGGCCGGCGTGGGCAGCGAGGCGGCGAGCGCCTCCAGGGCCGGCAGCTCGTGGCCGAGCAGGGCCAGGCGTGCGCCGCGCCGGGCGAGGGCACGGGCCTGGGCGGCGCCCACTCCCCGCGCGGCGCCCGTGACGACGACGGTGCGGTTCTCCAGAGGGCTGTGCGCCACGGCGCGGTGCGCCCCGCTCCCGCGGGCCACGGTCTTCAGGGGGGTGTGCGCCACGGCGCGCTCCGATCGTCGGCTGCCGGTCGTCCTCAGTCGGGTCGTACGTGCCCCGCGCGGTCCCGGTGGGTGAGGGCGCGCTGGAGCCCGGACAGGCCCGGCGACCGGCGCCGCCGCAGCGCCGCGCGGGCCGCGTTGGCCCCCGGCGCGCCGTGCACGCCGCCGCCCGGATGGGCGCCCGCGGAGGCGAGGAACAGGCCGCGCACGGGTGTCTCCGGCCGTCCGGTGCCGGGCAGGGGACGGAAGACGAGCTGCTGGTGCATGCCCGCGGTGCCGCCGTTGATGGCGCCCGCGCGGAGATTGCCGTCGAGGGCCTGGAGGGTGGGCGGGGCGAGGACGCGGCGGGCCCGGATCAGCGCGCGGAAGCCCGGCGCGAACCGTTCGACCTGGCGTTCCACCCGGTCGGCCATCAGCTCCTGCTCCCCGGGGTCCCAGGCGCCGGTGAGCCCCTCGTCCCCGGCGTCGGCGGCCACCTCGTGCGGCACGTGGGTGTAGGCCCAGGCCGACTCGGTGCCGCCGGGCGAACGCGACGCGTCGGCCGTCGTCATCTGGCCGAACAGGGAGAACGGGCGGTCGGGGATCTGCCGCATCGCGATCTGGGCGGCGAAGCGGGTGAGTTCGTCGACTCCGTCGGCCAGGTGGACGGTGCCGGCCCGCGCGGCCTGCTCGGCGCGCCAGGGCACGGGGCCGTCGAGGGCCCAGTCGACCTTGAAGGTGGCGAAGTCCCACTGGAACCGCTTCAGGTCGGCCAGCAACTGGCCCGGAAGGTGCTCGGGCTCGACCAGCTCGCCGTAGAGGGCGGGGACGGAGACGTCCGCGAGGACGGCGCGGCGGGCGGTGACGGCGGTGCCGTCGGCGGTGCGTACGCCGACCGCCCGTCCGTCGCGGACGACGATCCGGTCCACCCGGAGCCCGCAGCGCAGGGTGCCGCCGTGTGCGCGCAGCCGGCGCACCAGCGCGTCGGTGAGGGCTCCGGCGCCACCGGCCGGGACGGGGAAGCCGTACGTCTGGCCCAGCATGGACATCAGCCAGCCGAAGCCGCCGCTGCCGGCGGCCTCCGGGGCGAGGTCGGCGTGCAGCGCGTTCCCGGCGAGGAGGAGCCGGCCGCCCTCGCCGCCGAACTCCTCGGCGCCCATGCGCCGCACCGGCAGCACCAGCGTGCGGGCCAGCCGCAGGCCGCCCGCCGTGCGCAGCCGCAGGGCGAGCCGCCCGGTGGCCTTCAGCGGCGGGAACGGGGTGAACAGGGCGTCGAGGATGTCGGGGCGCAACCGTTCCCAGATCCCGTGCAGCCGGCGCCAGGCGGCGCCGTCCCCGTCGTGGAAGACATCGAGGGAGGCGGCGGTGGCGTCGACCCGCCGGTCGAGGACCGCGCACCTGCCGTCGCCCAGCGGATGCGCCAGGACGTGGGGGGCGTGGCTCCACCGCAGGCCGTGCTCCTCCAGGCGCAGGCCCGACACCACCGGGGAGGCGGCGGCCAGCGGGTAGAAGGAGCTGAAGAGGTCGTTGACGAAGTCCGGGTCCACTCCCCTGTCGTGACGCACCGCTCCGCCGGGCTCGGGCTGCTCCTCCAGGACCGTCACGCTCCAGCCGGCGTCGGCCAGCAGGTTGGCGGCCACCAGACCGTTGGGTCCGGCCCCGATCACCACGGCGTCAGGCATCGGCGCCGCCGTGCGCCCGTACCTGCACCGGCCCCGGTCCGGCGTCCGGCACCTCGTTCTCGCAGACCTCGGCGAGCCGGGCGAGCATCGCGCGGTGCCGGAGCTGGATCAGCGCCTCCACGCCCGCGTTGTGCAGGGCCCCGCCCACCCCTTGCAGGGGGTGTTCGTCCACGATCACCAGGCAGTGCTCGCCCCAGGGCCGCAGCTCGACGGCGACCCGCGCCGTGCCGAGCGCGCCCGCCCGGGCCTCCAGCTCCAGGGCGGTGCCCTCCTCGCAGCGCCGTACGACGGTCCGGTTGCTCAGGCGGACGGGGCCGATCCGGACCTCGTAGCCGATCTCCGCGCCCACCTGGGGCCACTGGCCCCGCACCGGGGTGGACTCCGCGGTGCCCACCACCCAGTCCGCGTACCGGTCACCGTCCGCGAGGACGGCCCACACCCGCCGCGGGGATGTCTTGATCAGCCGATGCCGGACCGCCACGACGACCTCCTGTACTCGTCCTTCGCTCACCGCCAAGTGCCCACGCCGGGGACGGCGAACCGGGATGACGACGAAGAATTTCCATACGGCCGTACGCCGCGGGTACGGCCGTGCAGCAGCGGTACGGCCGTGCAGCGCCGGCGTCGGGAGGTGAGCCGTCGGTGCCGGTCCCGGTGCTCCGGGTGTCAGCCCTGGCCGGTCTGCTCCCACGGGCGGGGCCCCGCGCCGGAGTGCCACGCGAGCAGTCCCTCGGCGTCCACGCACACGATGCCGCACTGCCGCGCGTACTCGACGGCGGGTGCCGTGAAGTCGTTGGTGGTGACGACGATGGCGACATCGGCCTCGTGGACGGTGAAGCAGGTGCCGCCGAAGCGCTGCAGATCCTGTGAACCGACCTTGTTGCCGTCCCCGTAGCGCTTGCACTGGAGGACGAGTCGGCGTCCGTCCGGTGCCACCGCCAGTACGTCGGCCCCCAGGTCACCGGCGCCGCCGACGACTTCGACGTCCGTGCAGTGGTCGCGGGCGCACAGGCCGGCTATCGCCTGTTCGAACTCGTCGGGATCCAGGGCGTAGTAGTCGGTGACGCACGTGGTGTCCGCGGCGGGGGCCGTCTCGATGACGAGGGTCTGCGCCGTGCCGTCGGCGCCGAAGGGCGGGGCCGGGGCGGCGGCCCCCGGCGGTTCGGCCACGCCCGCCGGGACGGCCACGGCCGGCGGCTCGGCGAGCGCGTCGACGGCTGTCTCGGCCGCTTCCTCGAGGGCCTCGGTGGCGTGCCGCACGAGTCTGCGCGCCGACCAGCGGCGTCGGCCTCGGTAGCAGGCGACGGTCGCGGCGATGCCGAGGACGAGGAGGGTCACGGCCCACGCGGGGCGGCGTTCGGCCGCGGCGGCGGCGGTGCGGGCGACCACGCCCGCGAGCGTCAGGAGGATCGCGAGGAGGACGAAGAACAGGGCCGTCGTGCGCAGGTCGAAGCGCCGGCGGCGACGCACGGGGCGTATCGGGCGGGTGGGTGCGGTCACGGTGATGGTTCCTCCCAAGCGGCCTTCGGTGAAGATCACTCGGGCTTGTGCCCCGGCCGGCACGGTTCACCGTGATCGGTCCCCGGCCCTGTGCGCGGTACGGGCGGCTGGTTCCCCGGCCTTCGGGCGGTACGGCGCGGCAGATCCCCCGCTCCGCGGGTGGTACTGCACGGCCGATCCCCCGCCGTGCCACGCACGGCGGGGCCCGTGCCCGCCGCGCGCACGGTACGACGCGACCCCACGAACCCCTGCCCCACGGGGCACGACGCGACCGGTCGCCGGGGTTCGCGGGGCCGGCCGGTGGCGTCCTCCCCGCCTCCGCGCGGTGGGCCCGGACGTGCCGGGGTGTGACCCACCGCGCGTGCGGGGCGTCAGATGCGGCCGCCGGTGAGCCGGGTGATCGGGCCGAGGGGCCGGCGGCCGGAGCGGCGGCCCGCCGCGTACGACGCGGCCGTCAGCGCGGTCACACCGGCGCCCACGCCGGCCGCGATCAGCTTGCGGTGGGCGATCACCGTCCAGGCCGTCTTGGCGGTGGCCGCGACCTGCCCGGTGGCCGTCTTGGCGGTGGCCGCGACCTGCCCGGTGGCGGACTTGGCCGTGGCCGCGACCTGACCGGTCTTCACGGCGAGCGCCTGACGGCCCGCCTCGACGCCACGGGCCGCGCCCTGCGCCACGCCCGCCGTCTTCTCGGCGGCGCGCCCGGCCTTGGAGCCGGTGGCCGACGCGGCGTCAGACGCCTTGTCCGCGGCGCCCTTTGCGGCGCGTGCGGCGGGAGCGGTCGCCTTGTCCGTGGCGCTCCGGGCCTTGGATGCGGTCGCGCGCTTGGTGGCGCGCTCTTCGTTCGTGTCCGTGTTCGGTTCAGTCATGGACTTCGCGTTGCCGCTCCCCCGGGCCGCAAACCCGCCGCGATACCCGCGTGCCGCCCGCGGTACGCCCGGGCCGGGTCGGACGGGGCCGGACCGGACGGGACCGGGCCGGACGGGACCGAGTCGGACGGGGTCGGGCCGGACGGGGTCGGGCGGATCGCCGCATGGGTAGGGTCCCGGTCATGCGCCTCGCCCTCCTCGACCTGGACGGCACGCCGGTGGACCGTACGTCCGCCCTCGCCGACGCCGTGGCCGACCTCTGCCACGACCACGCGTACGGGCCCGGGATCGAGCGGTGGCCGCTGACCCAACTCGCCGACCACGCCGAGCGGTCGGACTTCGCGCGGCTGCGCGCCGCGTTCGGACCGGGTGAGTCGGCGGACCACCTGTGGCGGGTGTACGTCGACCGCATGGCCGCAGCCGTCACCTGCCGTCCCGCGGTGCTGAACGGCCCGGCCCGGCCGCGCGAGCGCGGCTGGAGCGTCGGGGTCGCCACGAACGGGTCCTCCGACATCCAGCGCGCCGAGGTCGGGGCCACGGGGCTCGCCGATCTCGTCGACGGGATCGGCGCCTGGGGGGACATCGCCGTCCGCAAGCCCGACCCGCGCCTGTTCGAACTGGCGGCGGCGCGCTGCGGCACCCGGATCGGTGCGGGCGACCGGATGACCGGCGACGCCCCGGAGAACGACGTCCGGGGCGGCCACCGGGCGGGCCTGCGGACGATCCGGGTGACGGGTCGGCCCTGGCCGGAGGGCCTCACCGCCCCCACCACCGCGCCCTCGACGTACCCCGGGCCGTCGACCACCTGCTCGCCCACTCCTCGGCGTGGCCGCGTCCGGCGGCCCCGGCCGGCCGCGCACGGCGGTTGTTCCCCGCGCCGGCACCCGCCCTTCACCCCCGCGCCGCCCCGCCGTTCGCCCGCACCACCAAGGTCATCACGTTCGGTCCCGCCCCCCATCGAAGGAAGGTCGACGTGGCCAGATCGCTTCCGAGGGCTTTCGCCGTGTCCGTCCTCACCGCGTCACTCGCTCTGACCGCCGCACTTCCCGCCTCCGCCGGGGACGACGACGCCCTGCCGGCCGTCCTCCCGCGCGTCGAGACACCGGCCCTGTACGACGACGAGGCGGGCGGCAACTCCGACGCGGACGACCCGGCGATCTGGCGCAACGCCGCCGACCCGGACGCCAGTCTGGTCGTGGCCACCGCGAAGGAGGGCGGCCTCAGGGTGTACGACCTCGGCGCCCGGCTCGTGCAGTCGCTCGCCGCGCCCGCCGGACCGCGTCCCGAGGACGCGCCCGGCCGCTACAACAACGTGGACGTGGTGCAGGGCCTGAAGCTGTCCACCGGGCGCGCCGACCTCGCGGTCACCACCGACCGGGGCAACGACCGGCTGCGGATCTACCGCGTCGACCCCGCCTCGCCCGGCCGTCCCCTCTCGGACGTCACCGACCCGGCGGCCCCGCCGGTCTTCTCCGCCGACCAGGCGGAGATCAACGAGCAGCGCACCGCGTACGGCCTCGCCACCTGGACCGACCGGGCGAGCGGCCGCACCTACGCGCTCGTCAGCCGGCGCGAACGCACCACCATCGCCCTGCTCGAACTGACGGCGACGGCCGGTGGCAGGGTCGGCTACCGCAAGGTCCGCACCCTGGACCTGCCGTCCTCCTTCCGCCTGCCGAACGGCACGTCCTGGTCGCCGTGCGCGGAGCCCGGTGAACTGCCGCAGGTCGAGGGCATGGTCGTCGACCCGGCGAACGGCACGCTGTACGCCGGCCAGGAGGACGTCGGCATCTGGCGGATGCCCGCCGCCCTCGACGGAACGCCCCGGCTCGTCGACACCGTGCGGGAGTACGGCGTGCCCGGCACCTACGACGAGGCCACCGAGGAGTGCGTGAGCGGCACCGACCCGGGGTACGGCGGTACGCGGGTCGCGGCGGACGTGGAGGGCCTGACCCTGGTCGCCGAGGCGGACGGCGACGGCTATCTGCTGGCCTCCAGCCAGGGTGACGACACCTTCGCCGCCTACGACCGCGAGCGGAGCGACGACAACGAGTACGAGGGCGGCTTCCGAGTCGCCGCCACCGCGACGGGGCCCGACGGCTCGGAGGAGTGCGACGGCGCCGCGGCGCTCAACGCCCCGCTGGGCCGCAGGTTCCCGGGCGGTCTGCTCGTCGTGCAGGACGGTCACGACGACGCCGGACGGGCCGAGGACCGTACGGCGACGAACTTCAAGTTCGTCGACCTGCGCGAGGTCCTGACGGCGCTCGACGACTGAGCCGACGCCCGGGTGCGGCGGGCCGGAGCCGCCTTCCGCCGCACCCGGGCGGCTCACGGCGTGCCGGGCTCCGCGGGCCGCCCGGCCCGGCGCAGGTCGGCGACGAGCCGGGCGCCGGTCACGGTCCCGTCGTCCTTGTGCGCCTCCCAGCGTGCGAAGGTCTCCGCGGCGGCCTCGGCGAAGCCGGCCGGCAGGCCGACCTGTGCGCAGGCGCGCGCGATCTCGGCCATCTCCGGCTCCCAGCGCCAGGCCTTGCGGCCGGCGCCGGCCAGCCGCTCGGGTCCGGCCAGCGGTGTGCCGGGCAACGACCCCGCCGCCAGTTCGATCAGCTCGTCGAGGACGCCGTGGCCGTCGGCCAGCGCGCAGGCCTGCGCGGCGAGGGCGTAGGCGATCTTGTTGTAGGAGGCGAAGGACAGCTTGAGCGCCGAGGCGCGGCCGATCGGGCCCGCCAGCGGGTGGGGCGCGAGGGCGGTGCCGGCGAAGAGGCCGGCGACCCGGGCGACGGCCGGGGCGTCACCGGAGAGGTACAGGCGGCTGGTGCCGTTCTCGCGGGGCGGCGGTCCCGTGATCCCGCCGTCCACCACCGTGGCGCCGCCGCCCGCGAGGACCTCGGCGATCCTCGCCATCCGCTCCGGGCTGACCGCGTTGGCATCGACGTAGACACCGCGGAAACCGGCTCCCGCCACCTCCTCGGCCACGTCGAGGGCGGCGGCCGGCGGGCAGACGCTCAGGACGATCTCGCAGCTCTCGACCAGCTCCCCCAGATCGGCCGCGGCACGCAGACCGATGCCGGCCGCCCGCCGTCGCGTCGCCGCCGACCGTCCCGCGGGCAGCCACCGCACCTCGGCACCCCCCGCCATCGCCTGCGCCGCCACGCCGGCGCCCATGTCGCCGGGGTGCAGGATTCCCACGTCTCGATGAACCATGAGCGGACCCTACTGACCCGGCGGCACCGCCGTGGCCGCATCCCGGCGGGACGTGGCCGGAGCCGGCGGCGCGGCGCCCGCGGTGCGGCCGTCCGCGCACACCGGCGCGCGGCCGACGTGCGCGGGACGGTGCCTCATCCGCCGGGCGGCCCCGCTCCGTCGCCTTTGAGGCGTTCGAGGTCGGAGGGGCGGACCTGGATCACGACGAGGGCGATCAGGGCGGCGACCAGCGTGAAGACGGCCGCCGTCACGAAGGCCGCGGAGACGCCCGCCGTGAGGACCTCGTCGCCCCAGGGCGGCGGGAGTTCGCCGGTGCGCTGGAAGCGCAGGCGTTCCACCGGGGTCGCCTGGGACAGGAACGCGGGGACCTGTTCGTCCGCCTCGTTGCCGCTGGCCGTGCCGAACATCGTGACCAGGATGGACAGGCCGAGCGAACCGCCCACCTGCTGGGTGGCGTTGAGCAGCCCGGAGGCCGCGCCGGTCTCCCGGGTGGGCACGTCGGACAGTGCCATAAGGGTCAGGGAGACGAACTCCATGCCCATGCCCAGGCTGAAGACGAGCATCGGGCCGAGCACGCTGCCCGCGTAGGTGGAGTGGACGTCGGTCAGGGTCAGCCAGCCCAGTCCGGCGGCGGCCAGGATCGCGCCGGCCACCATGAAGGGTTTCGGGCCGTACGTCGGCAGGAACCGGGAGGCCAGTCCCGCGCCGAGCGCGATGACCGCGCTCACCGGGAGGAAGGCGAAGCCCGCCTGGAGGGGGCTGAAGTCCAGCACGTTCTGCACGAACAGGGTGAGGAAGAAGAACATGCCGAAGATGGCGGCGGCCAGGCAGAGCATGATGCCGTAGGTGCCCGCGCGGTTGCGGTCGGCGAACATGCGCAGGGGGGTGATCGGCTGCCGGGAGCGCTTCTCCACCGCGATGAACACGGCGAGGAGGACGACGGCCCCGGCGAAGGAGGCCAGGGTGAGCGGGTCGCGCCAGCCGTCCTGGGCGGCCCGGATGAAGCCGTACACCAGCAGGACCATGCCCGCGGTGGAGGTCGCCGCGCCGGCGATGTCGAAGTGGCCGGGGTGGCGGGCGGATTCCTTGATCCAGCGGGGTGCCGCGAGGGCGATGAGCAGGCCGATGGGAACGTTGACGAAGAAGACCCAGCGCCAGTCCAGCCACTCGACGAGGATGCCGCCGGCGAGCAGTCCGATCGCGCCGCCGCCCGCCGAGACCGCGGCGAACACGCCGAACGCCCGGTTGCGTTCGGGTCCTTCGCGGAAGGTGGTGCTGATCAGGGCGAGGGCGGTCGGGGAGGCGATGGCCCCGCCGACGCCCTGGAGGGCGCGGGCGGCCAGGAGTTGGCCGGCGCCCTGGGCGAGTCCGCCGAGGAGCGAGGCGAGGACGAACAGCAGCACGCCGAAGACGAAGACCCGCCGCCGTCCGAGGATGTCCCCGACCCGGCCGCCGAGCAGCAGCAGACCGCCGAAGGTGAGCGTGTAGGCGTTGACCACCCACGACAGGTTGGCGGTGGAGAAGTCCAGGGAGCGCTGGATGTCGGGGAGCGCGATGTTCACGATGGTGATGTCGAGGACCACCATCAGCTGGCACGAGGCGATGACGAACAGTGCCATCGCGTTTCCGTCGCCGCCCGCGGGACGCGCGGAGGTCCGGGACGCGGAAGTGGGTTGCGGAGGTGTGCTCATGGCGTGTCGCCCGCACGGGGGGCGGGCCCCTGGAAGTTCAGTGAACGATCGCGTCCACTGTCGTGTTCACCGTTCGACCGTACGCCGCCGTCCGGACCGTCACCACTCGACCACCGGGACCGCCGTCCGGACCGTCACCACTCGACCACCGGGACCGCCGTCCGACCGCCGCCCGCCGCACCGGTCGGGGGCCCGCCCGCCGGGCACAGGCGTGCCAGGACTCCCCCGTGGTCCTGGCACGCCGCCCCGGCTCCGGCGGCGATCCGCCGCCGTGGGGTCACCAGGATGCGTCGGAGCCGGGGTCCGTGTCGTTGGCGAGGCGTCCACGGTCGCTTGGCGGAGCGTCTCCGGGCGGGCCGGGCCGCGAGTGTTCGCGGGCGCGCAGTTCGCCGGGCGGGAGGCCGTAGGCGGTGCGGAAGGCGCGGGTGAACTCGGCGGCCCGCGGGAAGCCCCAGCGTGCGGCGACGGCGTGGATCGGCGTCGTGCCCCGGGCGGGGTCGAGGAGGTCGCGGCGGGCGTGCTCCAGCCGCTGGTCCCTGATGTACGAGGCCACGGTGAGGCCTTCGGCCCGGAAGAGGCGGTACAGGTGGCTGCGGGAGATGTGGTGGGCGGCGGCGATCGTGGCGGGGGTCAGCTCCGGGTCGGCGAGGTGACGGCGGACGAACGCCTTGACGCGCAGGGTGAGGGTCCGGTGGTGACTCTCGGGCGGCAGGCTCGGATCGGCGTCGAGGGCGTGCGCGAGGGCCGCCGCGACCAGGTCGGTGACGACGGTGGCGAGGCGGGGTCCGTCGGCGGGCCGGTAGCAGGAGGTGTCCGCGGCGAGCCGGAGGAGGAACTGCGCCAGCAGCGCGCCGATGCCTTCCGTGGCCGAGATGCGGCGTCCCCTCACCTGGTCGGCGTACCGGTCGGGCAGCGGCACCTGGGCGCGGGGGATCTCCACCCCGACGATGGTGACGGGGTCGGCTCCGGTGTGGATCTCGAAGGGACGCGAGGAGGTGCTGACGTGGAAGTCGTTCATCGTGTAGACCGCCTGCCTGCTGTTGCCCCAGCTGGCCGCTCCCTCGCCCTTGAGGAGCAGGGAGAGGTGGTAGGCCTCGGGGTCGGAGGCGCGGATGAGCCGGGGGGTCCGGCGGAAGACCAGCGGGTCGAAGGTGGCGGGCCACACGGTGACGTCGCCGAGGAGGATCGCCCGCTGGGAGCCGTCGTAGTCCGCGGCGCGTTCACTGCTCAGCTGCATCGGCGCGTGGGTACGGCCCATGCGCTGGACCCAGGCCTCGAACCGGTCGGCCGCCGGGAGGTCCTGGGTCCGGAAGACCGACTCGTGCACCACGCACGCAGTCAATCACACCGGTGAGCCGGGAAGTTGGGGGCGGTCGGCGCACGTCACCGGCACGGTGGGGTGCGGTCCTGATCACCGTCCGCCATATTACTGAACCGTAACCCGCTTACCGCTACCCCGGGTAACCCAGTCGCCGTTACCGTCCTGACAGCTCGTCCGAGAGCGCTTCACGTACGGCATGCGGCGGCGGTGGGACGACCGGCGCCGCATGCCGGGCGGTCCGTCCCCACCGGACCGCGTGTCACCCGAGCCGCAGAGAAGGCTCGGTCTCCCCACTCCCTCCGGAGGTCTGCCATGCCCGCCCCCGCCCGGCTGCTCGCCGCAGCCGTCACGGCCGCCGCCTGCCTCGGCACGACAGCCGTTCCGGCCTCCGCGACACCGACCGAACCCGTGGTCTCCCGCGGTGTCACCATTCCCGCCTTCTACAACCCGCCCGCCTCGCTGCCGGCCGCCGACGGCGCGCTGATCCGCACCGAGCGGCTCCCTCTCGCCCTGAGCCTGCCCGGCATCGACGGCCCGCTGCCCGGCCGGGCGACCCGACTGATGTACCGGTCCACCGACTCGGCGGGCCGGCCGACGGCCGTCACCGGCGCCTACATCGAACCGACGGCCGCCTGGAAGGGCACGGGAGCACGGCCGCTGGTCGTCGTGGCGCCCGGCACCATGGGACAGGGCGACCAGTGCGCCGCGTCCCTCGGCCTGGAACGCCCGCTGGTGCTCAACGGGCAGACGGTGTCGGTCGGTTACGAGAACCTGGCCATCTACCGGCTGCTCGCCCGCGGGGTCGCCGTCGTGGTCACCGACTACACCGGCCTCGGCACCACGGACCGGCTGCACACCTACGTCAACCGGGTCGACGAGGCCCACGCCGTGCTGGACGCCGCCCGCGCCGCCCGCTCCCTCGACGGGACGTCCCTCACCGACGGCTCACGGGTGGCGCTGTTCGGCTACAGCCAGGGCGGCGGGGCCACCGCGGCCGCCGCCGAACTCCAGCCCGCGTACGCCCCCGACGTCCCGCTCGCCGGCACCTACTCCGGGGCTCCGCCCGCCGACCTGGTGGCCGTCACCGCGGCCATCGACGGCAGCGACCTCGCCGGGGCGCTCGGCTGGTCGGTCAACGGCTTCCTGGAGTCCGACCCGGAGCTGAAGCCGATCGCGGAGGCGCACCTGAGCGCGGCCGGCGAGGCGGCCCTGAGGGACCTGTCCACCATGTGCGTGGGCGACGCCCTCCTCGCCTACAACTCGGCGCGCAGCACCGCCTGGACCACCGACGGGCGTCCGCTGGGCGCCATCATCGAGGAGGAGCCCGCGCTCAAGGAGTTCCTGGCCGACCAGCGCATCGGCAGGATCAGGCCCGCGTCCCCGGTGCGGGTGGCGACCGGCACCGCCGACAACCTCGTACCGCACGGACAGGCCCGCCGGCTGGCCGTGGCGTGGTGCGCGAAGGGGGCGGACGTCACCTACAAGCCCGTCGTCCTGCTGCCGCTGGGCAACGCCCTGCTCAACCACTTCGCACCGCTGCTCACCGACCAGGGCGACGCGATCTCCTGGCTGACCGACCGCCTCGACGGCCGGCCCGCCGGCTCCAACTGCGCCACGCTGCCGTACAAGCCCTGAGCCCGGGGAACGACGCCCGCGTCAGACCGGGTCCCGTTGTCGCGTTCCCACCCCGCTCCCGGGCGGAGAGGGGAACGCGACGGCGGGACCCGGTGCCGTGGCGGGCGACGTTCGCCCGTGACATCGCCCCCACCGCCGGTCTCCGGCACACCCGCCGTGACGTCCTGCTGCGCGGCGTCGACATCGACGCCCTCGTCGGCAGGACCGTCGTCCTGGACTCCGGGGGGGGGGCGGTGCCGTGACCCTCGCCGTCAACCGTCCGGCCAGGCCGTGCGCTTGGCTGGACGTCACGGTCGGACCGGGTGCGCAACGCGCCCTGCGCGGCGGGGGCGGGGTGCGCTGCACTCCCCTGTCGGACGGGGTGCTCACCCTCGGCGGAGCGACGTTCCGCGTCCTCGGGGAGGAGGACGCGACGGGCTCCGCCTGACCTCCGCCCGGCCTCCGCCTACAGGCCGTCGAGCAGCCCGAGCCGGGCGACGATCCGCTTGCCGACCGGCTCCCGCACGACGTCGACGCCCTCGGCCACGGCCATCACGATCTCCAGGCCGTGCTGACCCACCCGCGTCGGATCCGCCCCGCGCGGCACCGGCAGCGCCGGATCACTGTCCCAGACCGCGATCTCCACGGCGGCCCCCACGATGCACAGATGCAGCAGGACCGGGCCGGGCGCGTACCGCAGGGCGTTGGTGACCAGTTCGCTCACCACGAGCTGCGAGACATCCATGGTGCGGGCCGAGACCGGCACCCCCTGCTCGCGCTGCGCACGCGCGAGGAAATCACCCGTCAACCGCCGCGCACCGGCGATGCAGCCGTTCTGCCCGTCGAGGGCCACCGTTGTCTCGACCCGGCTCCGCTCAGGACCCGGGAAACCCTCGCCGCGAGGGACAGGTTCCATGCGGACCGCCTTCATTACCCCGTTCATGACCGCGCGCCTACCCCCGAATCCGACTCCTACGCCCCAGCCGCACCACTCTTTCGCGGAACGCCGGAACGGACCGGGGCCCGGCATCCGGCGCCGTACGCCCCGTCCGCGGCCGACGCCACCGCGACGTGGCGGTGACGCCGGCCGGCCTCGTCGCGCGCGGGCCGGGACGGGTGCGCCGCTGTCAGTCGAGGTGGTAGCTGTCCCCGTACACCTTCCAGTCCAGGGGCGGTTGGAGGTCCAGGTTGCCCTCGCGCAGGAAGACGCGCTGGGCGGTGTCGACGCGACTGGTGTCGCTGTGCGCCTCCTCCTGCTTCATGGCCCACACGCGTGCGTCGAGGAAGGCGTGGAGGTACGCCGTCTCGTCGCCGCCCTGGGCCGGGGTCTTCGCCTTGACCAGGGCGCGCCGGCGGATGCTGCCGAAGCCGGCGTCGCCGCCGTCGCCGTGCATGACCATGGCGTCGTAGTAGGCGAACTGGCCCAGGACGCGCAGGCCGTCGGCCTTGGCGCGGCGGACGGCCGGATCGAAGTAGACGCGGTCGCGTTCGTCGTTCTGCGCCTGCTGGAACGCCGTGTCCCGGGCCGCCGTGCGCCAGTCCCGCGGGTAGTGCGGGTCGAGGCCGTCGTGGGAGTCGGTGCCGTCGACCGCCCGCAGGGCGGGCAGGTACCCGGCGAGCACGTTGCCGGGTTCGCGGTCGGTGTACAGCTCGACGAGGTCGAGCATGTCACCGGTGCCGGAGCAGAAGCCGATGATGCCGGCGGTGTAGCCGCGGCCGTCGCCGATGTCCTCGATGTACTGGTACTGGGCCTTCCAGTCGAGAGAGGAGTTCTCCGCGCTCGACACCAGCTTCATGGCGATCTCCTTCTTCGCCGGGTCGTCGAGCCCCACCGGCGCGCGGAGTTCGGGGGCGGCGGACGCCGATGGTGAGGCGAGGAGAGGGGCCGCCGTCACGGCGGCGAGGAGGGCGAGGACCGTGCGGCGGGAGGCGGCGGACGTGGGGGTGTCCGTGGCGGCGGTCGGACTCTGCGCGCCGGGGGATGTGTGCACCACAGTGACTCCAGTCGGGGAGTGGGGGGAGGGAGGTGGATCCGCGCTGCAACCGACAGGAAGGTTTCCTATCAAGTCGAGCCACAGGAGGTAACCCTCGCGCAGGAAGGTTCGTACGATCGGACAAGCCCCCGGCTCGCCGCTCCCGTCACCCCGTAATCCCGTCGTCCCGTGCCCCGTGATCCCGTCGCCCCTTGAGCGTCAGGGAGCACCGGGCGCGTCCCCCCGCCAGTCGAAGCGGCGGGCACCTCCGGGCCGTTCCTTGTACAGGGACCAGCCGCCGGGGCCGTAGCGGCCTATCTCGGTCGTCAGGGCCACCTCGTGCAGGTCGCCGCCCGGGCGGTCCGTGACGTCCAGGAGCAGCCCGTCCAGCGGACCGCCCACCAGCTCCGCGTACTCGCGGTCCGGGCGGGGTGCCGCATCCTCGTGGTCGGCGCCGTAGACCCGGCCCCGCATGAAGTCAGCCTCGTCCATGACCAGCAGCTTCGCACCCGCCACTGACAACGGCCCGTCGAGCACCCGCGGGACGGGCCGCCCTTCGGCCGAGGCGGTGGCCGAAAAGCGCCGAGCGCGGGCATTTCGTCATACCGCGGGTACGCATCCGGTCCTGGCACATCGCGGGGTACGGGGTGGAGAGTACCGGCCCCGGGGACACGCAGGGGGCAGCGGGCGTCGGCGGACGGGTCCCGGCGTGCCCGGCGGCGCCGGACGGTGCGGGAACTGCGCGCCTCGGGACGCTACGGGCCGCGGCTGCGCGAGGTGCTGCCCGGCCCCGCCGTCCCGGCCTCCGTCGTGTGCGGGACGGCCGCCGGGCCGACGCTGGCCGGCCGGGCCGTGGGCCCGTGGGCTGCGGCCCTGGTGCTGACGGTGCTCGGCGTGGTGACCGCCGTCGTGCTGCGGCGGTCCCGGCGCCCGGCGCGTTGGCGTCGCGGCCACTGCACCGCCGAGGAGTTGGCGGATCTGGATCAGCCGGGGCTGATGGTCGCGGTGACGCGGATGCTGCGACGGGACGGCCGGCGGGTGCTGCCGCCGTCCGCGCACGACGTCGTCCATCTCGCCGCCCGCGACCGGCGGGGACGGCTGCTCGACGTGTCGTTCCGGCCGGTGGCCGAGCCGCTGCCGGACGAGGAGGGCGCCTGCTCGTGCCGGTCACGGTGGCGGTCCGGCCGTCGGGTACGGCTCGTGGTGCACCGCGGCACGTTCTCGCACCGCGACGAGGTGTGGGCCGCGCGCCAGGGGCACACCCATCTCGTCAGCAGCGCCCGCCTGCTGCTGTGGGCGGTCGGCACGCCGCTGACCGAGATCACGGGCCGCGGCGCCGCGGCGCCGCACCCGAGCCGGACGACCGTCCGCACCGCCAAGCCCGAGCCCGAGCCCGAGCCCGAGCCCTACGACCGTCCGCGCCGTCCGCGCCGTCCGCGCCGTCCGCGAGTGCGCGGCGCGGCGAGGCGATGCCGGCGACCGGCGCGGCGGTGGCGGCGCCCGCGCCCTGCCGCTGGGCCGTTCGAGTGGTCCTGGTCGGCTCGTCGTCGTAGCGTCGGTGGAGAACCTCCACGGGGCCCGGGGAACGGCCCGGGCACCGAGACGGGCGGGAGCGGTCATGCGCGGACACAGGACGACGAGGACGGCGGCGCTGCTCTGCGCGGCACTGGGACTCACCGCGGCGGTCGGGACGGCCTCGGCCGCACCCGCCGCGTCACCACCCGCCGACCGGCCCGTCGCGCGCCAGAGCGCGCCCCCCGTCCTGGTCGACTGCCTCTGGCACCCGCAGGTGCGGCCCGACGACTTCATCCTGGCCTGCGGCGACGGCAACAGCCGCCTCGTCTCGCTGAAGTGGGCCCGCTGGGACGACACGTCCGCGAAGGCCACGGGCGTCAACGTCGTCAACGACTGCAAGCCCTACTGCGCGGCCGGCACCTTCCGCTCGTACCCGGTGGTCGTACGGCTGGACAAGGCGCAGCCCTGGAAGAAGGACCCCGGGACGGAGCGCTACGGCCGCATCACCCTGGAGTACCCGGACCAGCGGCCCGAACAGTTCGCGAAGGTGATGACCTACCCGCTGTGGGACTGAGCGGGGTACCGCGCGGGACAGTGGTCCTCGGGCAGACGGTCAGATCGCGCCGGACAGGTGGCGCGCGGCCGTGAGCCCGGCCATCGCCCGCGGCCTGGCGCAGCAGGAGGCGCAGTAGTCGTCCCCGACCAGGGGCAGGACCCTGTCGAGGTCCGCGACGCACGCCCGGAGGACAGCGACGCCTTCGTCGTCCAGTCCGCCGCGGAGTTCCCGTGGCACGAGGCCCGCGACGTCCGCGTCGAGCAGGACGAGGTCCACTCCCGCCACGTCCACACCGCGGAAGCCCGCGGGGAAGAGCGCGCGCCTGCGCTCCTCCCACAATCGGAGCAGCCCGCCGTCGCGATGGTCTGCGCTCATGTCCGTGATCGTCTCCTTCGGGGCCGAGCGGGGCGGGGCCGGCCGGCGCGGCCCGTGCAGCCGGTGCGGAAGAGGCCGGGGCCCAGGGAGACCGGGACCCAGGGGGGGCCGGGGCCGGGGAGACCGGGCCCCAGGGAGGCCGGGGCCGGGGAGACCGGGACCGGGGCGGGGCCCGGGAGACCGGGACCGGGGCGAATCCCGGGAGACCGGGACCGGGGCGAATCCCGGACCGGGGCGGATCCCGGGACCAGGGCGGGTCCCGGGGAGAGCGTCACCCGACGAGGCCTGCGGCGGTGGTCGCGCCGAGTTCCCAGCAGGCCTCCAGGTCCGCCTTGCCCGGTTCCCCGGTGGCGGTCACGGGTTCGGCGGCGCGCCGCCAGCCGAGGCCGGTCGTGATGGCCTCGATGCCGCGCACGGCGCCGGTGACGTCGTTGCCGCCGTGCACGTAGTAGCCGAAGGGGCGGCCGCGGGTGGCGTCGAGGCAGGGGTAGTACACCTGGTCGAAGAAGTGCTTGAGGGCGCCGGACATGTAGCCGAGATTGGCCGGCGTGCCCAGCAGGTAGCCGTCGGCGGCCAGGACGTCGGAGGCGGTGGCGGCGAGGGCGGCCCGGCGGACGACGCGGACCCCCTCGATCTCCGGCGTCGTCGCGCCCCGGACGACCGCTTCGAACATCGCCTGGCAGTTCGGCGAGGGCGTGTGATGGACGATCAGCAAAGTGGCCACGGCATCGAACCCTGCCCGCTCGGACGGCCCGCCGCAAGCGGCGTCCGCGCCGGGCGGCCCACAGCTGCGACGGCCGCGGCGCCGGCGGGATCCGCACGGGACCGCGCGCCCCGGTGCGGCCGTCCCGCCGCTTCCTCGGCTCTTCTTCCTCAGGGAGCGCTTGCCGCACGAGACGGTCAGATTTCGCATCCCGTGCGATCAAAGTGCGGCAGGTGTCCACACGTTCCGGTTCTCTCTGCGCCAGTCCCGGAAGGCGTCATCCTTCCGGGCGACCCCCTCCGTACGGTCGAAGCACGAACGGGGCCAAAGGAGCCCGGTCCCGTGCAACCCGTAGGAGGACCGCCATGGCGAATGTGGAAATCTCCCTCAAGGAGACGATGACCTCGATCGAGGGGGCGCTGGGCGCCGCCGTCGTGGACTACACCAGCGGCATGGCCCTGGGCACCATGGGCGGCGGCAAGGACCTCGACCTGGCCGTCGCCGCCGCGGGCAACACCGATGTGATCCGGGCCAAGGTCCGCACGATGGAGCACCTCGGCCTGAAGGGCGAGATCGAGGACATCCTGATCACCCTCGGGAGCCAGTACCACCTCATCCGGCTGCTGAAGGGGCGGCAGGGCAGCGGACTGTTCATCTACCTCGTCCTGGACCGCGACCGCTCCAACCTCGCGATGGCCCGTCACCAGCTCAAGCGGATCGAGACGGACCTCGAGGTGTAGCCCACCACGTGACCTACGGCTTCGCACGCCCACGAATTGAAAATTTCTTCATCTCGACACATCCACATCAGTGCATCACCGGGGCGTGCGGGGCCCGAAGTCGCCAGGATCGTGACGGACGCAGGACCCCGAGAGCGGCAGGGAGCGAGCGATTGACCATGCAGGTCCCCCTCTACCAGGCCAAGGCCGAGTTCTTCCGCATGCTGGGGCACCCGGTGCGGATCAGGGTCCTCGAACTGCTTCAGGGCGGGCCCGTCGCCGTGCGGGACCTGCTCAGCGAGATCGAGATCGAACCGTCCAGTCTCTCCCAGCAGTTGGCCGTGCTGCGGCGGTCCGGGATCGTGGTGTCGATCCGGGAGGGCTCGACGGTCAGCTACGCGCTGGCCGGCGGCGACGTCGCCGAGCTGCTCCGCGCGGCCCGCCGGATCCTGACCGAACTGCTGGCCGGACAGAACGAGTTGCTCGCCGAGCTACGGCAGTCGGACCCGTCGGCGTCATCGGTGCCATCGGTTTCGTCGACACCGTCGGTGTCATCGGCCTCATCGGTTCCGTCGGCGCGGTCGATGCCCGTTCCGCAGGGCGGCTCGCGGCTGCCCTGAGGCCGGGCGAGGCCGAGCGGAGCACCGGGCGCGCACACGCCCCGGGCCCGGCCGCCGCGACTTCGGTCGTACGGCGTCCGGGCCCGTGGCACCGCGCGGTTCGGCCGGCCGCACCAGGGGGTCGGCGGTCGCGCCGGGCCCGCGACCCTCACCGGTACCGGCCTCGGGCAGCCGTCCGACGATCCCCGTCCCGATGGGCCTGCCCGGCTTCGACCGGACGCGCCGGGCCCGCGAGCACCACCGCTGGCCCTCCGGCTCCGCACGCCACGTCCCGGCCGACCCGCCGACCCCCGACCACCTACCGCGCCAGGCATCAGCCCGACCGCGCCACAGTGCCGCCCGTCCGGCCGGACAGCCGCCCGCCGGTGCCGGGTCCCCTGCCGAGCACGACCGGATCCGGCGGCCGCGCCGGGGCCTCACCCCCCCCAGGCCTCACCCCCGCTTCGGCCCCCTCCCCCGTCCGCCCGGACCGTCGACCGAACAGTCACACGAGCGTCGAACGAACCAGACCCAAACGCCACTGCCCGCCACCCCTTCCGCCACGGAGGAACATCCACCAGCATGCATGTGCCGAGTCGGCGTGCGGCCGACGGCAGGGCCCCGGCGCCGGTGGCGTCCTCGCGCGCGCCGGTTCCGGGCGGACTCGGACGGAGCCGGACGATGAGCTATCTGACGTGGACGCGCGGCGTGGAGTGGCTGGCCGCCGCCTCGACGGACCCGCGGCGCTGCAAGCGGGAGTGGGACCGGGGCCATGGCGTCACTCTGTTGGAGGCGGGCCGCTACTGGGACGTGGTGAGCGTGCCCGACGGCCTGGGCCTGCTCACCCTGGACCTGCTGTGGCAGCCGTCGCTGCCCGTACCGGGGCCGACCCTCGTGGACACCGCGGCCCACCGGGTCGGCTTCTTCCTGCCGCCGGATCCGGCGAGCCGCTGGATCGGCGAGGGGCTGCGGCAGGCCGGCCGGGGCTCCTGGGTCGCGGTGCCCCCGCCGTACCGTCCGGCCCGGTTCCTGGAGTGGCTGATCCCGCCGGACGGATCGGGCGCGCTGCACTCCCCCGGCCCCCTGGAACTCGCACTGCGGCAGGCCAACGGCACCATGGCCGTACTCACTCCGCCGCGCGGCGCATAGCGCGTCACGGGCCCGGGACCGTGCTCCCGTCGAGCCGGGACCGTCACGGGAATCCGGCGAAGGGCGCCCACTGCCGTCGGGACGGGCGGGCACGCTCCGGCCGCGGGCGTGCCGCTGACGGACGCCGGGCTCACGCCGTACCACGCGGTCAAGCGGGCGCTGCCGCGGCTGGTGCCGGGGGCGACCACGGTGGCCATCGGCGCCGGCGGACTCGGGCACGTCGCCGTCCGGTTGCCGCGCGCGCTGACGCCCGCGCGGGTCGTCGCGCTGGACGTGGGCGAGGACAAGCTGCGTCCGGCACGCGAAGTGGGCGCGCACGGTGCGGTGCTGTCGGACGCCGGGGCCGTCTCGGCCCCCGCGTGACACCGACCTGCAGGCCGCCGAGCCGTCCGACGCGACTCCACTCCCCACACCCGATAGCCTATTTAGACTGATAGAGTTCGACTATGCCACGTCGCGCTCTCGACAACCCGATCGTCCTGGCAGTGCTGGGTCTCCTGCTCGAACAGCCCTCACACCCGCACCAGATGCTTGCCGAACTGCGAAAACGCAGCGACAACCACGCGGCCGCGATCACGCGAGGCACGCTCTACAACACCGTTGCCGCCCTGACCGAAGCGGGATGGCTTGGCTCACAAGGCCGGCAGCGCTTGGGAAACCGTCCGGAGAGGACCGTCTACGCCCTCACGGAAGAGGGCCACCACGAACTCGTACGACGCCTGGACTCCCAGATCCGCAACCCACAGCGCGAGTTCTCGCAGTTCCTGGGCGCAGTCACCTATCTCGGCGCCCTCGGGCCGAGCGGCGCGGTGGAGGCCCTGGCCGAGCGTGCCCAACGCCTCCGGCAACGCACGGCCGCCGATGAAGAACGCCTCGCGGAGGCCCTGGCGGCCGGCGTACCCCGCATGCACGTCATCGAAGCCGAATACGCGTTGTGCCTCGCTCGCGCCGAAACGGCATGGATCGACTCGGTCATCGACGACCTCCGCACCGGCTCACTGACGTGGCCGACCGGTGCGGCGACAACCTCCGCACCCCCTGCAACGCCGAACCGAAAGGAATCGAACGCGTGACACTGACAGCGCATGACGGCATGCTCTTCGGGATCTACCCGGGCGGAGTCACCGGTGATGACACCGGGAGCCTGGCCGGCGGCCTGCCCGATGACCCGGCCCTCGTGTCGAGTGCACTCGACCGCCTCCAGGGCCGACCGGGCCGCCCGTTCCTGGTACGCGCCTATACAGGCTTCGACGACGCCACCCGCCTCGGCGAGCCACACGCGACCGCGGCGCCGGCCGCCGCAGCCCAGTACGCCATCCGGGGGCGCCGCTTGGACCTGGTGGCGCAGTACCAGTCCACAGCCGGAGACGTCGACGGCTACTGCGACTTCCTGCGCGAACTGGTCGAGCAGTACGGCGCGGTCACGAGCACGTTACAAGTGACGGAAGAGCCCAACGTCACGTCGAACCCGACACTGGACGGCTACTACCCGGCGGTGCACGAGGCGATCGTCCGCGGGGTTTCCGTCGTCAAAGCGCGAGCACGTGAACTCGGGTACACAGACCTACGGGTCGGATTCAACACCACCCCTCTCTTCGGGCCGGCAACATCCTTCGTCACTGATCTGACCAACCTCGGTGGAGGAGACTTCATCACCGATCTGGACTACGTGGGCCTGGACTTCTTTCCCGACGTCTTCCAACCCGTTGACACATCCGACCTCACGCACGCCGTCGAGGGACTGCTGCGCCATCACCGCGACTCGGTGCTGGCACCCTCCGGCTTGGGACACCTACCGCTGCACATCACCGAGCACGGTTGGCCCACCGGACCCGAACGCCACCCGCACCGGCAGGCCGAGGTCGTCGAGACCGTGGTAAATGTGATCGCCGCCCGATCGAAGCAACTCCACCTGAGCGGATACACGCATTTTGCGCTGCGAGATGCGGACAGCGCCCGAACGGGACTGTTCCATCAATTCGGGCTCACCACAGACGACTACTCTCCCAAGCCCGCCTTCGACACCATGAAGATGCTCGTCGAACGCTTCAGTGTCTGAAGGGAACGATGAGTGGGGCAGGCTCCCCGGGATCGCGGCCTGCCCCACTCCCACAGACGACGCTTTCCCGGAGCAAGACCGAGAAGGCCGGCGGAAGTGGCCCGGATCGCGGATCCACTGTCACCACTCGTTCTCGCCCAAGAGTGGAACCAGGCATGTTCCGGGAAACGTTCGTGACGATATCCGGGGGCATGATGGCCCCTCAAACCGCACTCGCGCCTGACGCGGACGACGTCGAGTGCCGCCCTTGCCCGCGCTGCAACGCCCAGTCGGGTTCACCCTGTCGCTCGCTCTCAGGCGCGGGTGCCGGGACGTACCACACCGGCCGCTTCACGAAGGTTCCCCGGCTCGCGAAACTCCCGCGCGTGCCGACACCCGCCGACCGCGGCCCCGGCCAGCCGTGGCGGTCCGGCATCCCGGCGCCCGCACCCGTCGCCCCGGACACTCCGAGCGCGGACATCCGCATCGGATACGCCCGCTGTTCGACCCTCACCCAGGAACTCCAGACACAGCTCGATGCGCTCGCCGCCAAGGGCGGCATCCGGCCACTCCGGGGCGGGGTCAACTCGCTTACTCCACAAGACAATTGCGGCAGTCGACGCAGAAGCGAACAGACGGCGGGCACTTTCGGCGCGGAGTCTTGCTCAACCGTGCGAGATCGAACGATGACGGTGTGTACTGTGCTGCGGGTGCCCGGTCCGCGTCTCCCGGGTTCACCCCTGCCACGCCCTTCCCCGGAACGCCGACCCTCCCTGGAACCGAATCGATGATCGAACTACCGGACCTGGTGGCCGGCGGCCTCGCCGCCGGCACACTGTCCGCGCTCGCCCTCGGTGGCGGGCTGCTGCGGTTACGACGGCAACAGACCCGGCAGCGGGCGGAGATCGCCGCCCTGCGCACCCAACTCGACGGATCCCTGAGGGCGTTCACCGCCGAGGTCGAGCACCTCGCGGCCCGCCGGGTGCCCGCCGCCGCCCAGCAGGTGGCGCATCCGCACCTGGCGGTGCCCGGCCCGCTCCAGCCGCTGACGGCCGGCACCCCGCTCGGCATGGCCCTGGAGAACGTGCTCCTGGCGCTCCGGTCCGAGGTGGCCTCCCAGCGCACCCGGGTCGACGCGGCCGCGCAGGCCGGGATGCGCGGCGCCACCCGGGAGATCCAGGCCGCCCTGTACCGGCTCCAGGACGCCCTGCGGCAACTTCAACAGCGCTACGACGAACCCGAGTTGGCACAGACCCTGTTCCAGCTCGACCACGAGAACGAGCAGTCGCTGCGGCGCGCCCAGGTCGCCGCGGTGGTGTGCGGGGCCTGGGTGGGGCTCGCCCGCGAGGAGTCGCACCTGGTGGACGCGGTCACCGGTGGCCAGGCGCGGCTCGCGGGCTACCAGCGGGTCGAGGTCCACAACCACCTGGAGCCCGGCACGGCCCTGGTCTCGCACGCCGTGGAGCCGGTCGCCATCATCGTCGCCGAACTCCTCGACAACGCGCTGCGGCACTCCGCGCCCGACACCGAAGTGGTGGTGAGCCTGGAGCACGTCCACCACGGGGTGTGCGTCACCGTCGACGACGCGGGCCTCGGCATGACCCGTGACGAACGCGACCGTGCCCAGCGGCTGGTGGCCGGCGACACCCCCATCCTCCTGACCGACCTGGGCGATCCGCCGCGCATGGGCCTGGCCGCGATCGGCCGTCTCACCCGCCAGTTCGACCTGGCCGTCGACGTCTCGTCGGCCTCCCCCTACGGCGGGGTGCGCGCGGTCCTGCGGGTCGGCAGCCACCTGCTGAGCCGCCTCGACCCGGCCGACCGGCCCCCGGCCCCGAGCGCGCCGCGCACCACCCGCAGGTCCGTCCCCGCCGCCCCGGCCCCGGGGCATGCCTACGGTGCGGAGGACGCCGTACCGGACGCGCCCGGGCACCGCACACCCACGGACGAGGACGGGCTGCCGCAGCGGCGCCGGCGCCCCCGTCCCGCCGCCACGGCAGCCGCTGCCGGACCGCCGGCGGACGCAGAGCCGACGCGGCCGGCCCGGCGGCCGGAGGAGGCCGCGGCGGCGCTCGGCGCACTCCAGACGGGCACCGCGTCGGCGCGCGCCGACACCGGCGCCGCCCCCGTGGGCGCCGCCCGGCCGGCGGCCCACGACACCGGCCACACCCATCACACCCATCACACCGACCACGAAGGGGGCGCGGCATGACCAGCCGCAACACGGGCGACACGGCATGGGTACTGGAGCCGATCCTCCAGGTGCCGCACGTGGTGGCCGCCGTCATGCTGACCCGCGACGGGCTCGTGACGGGGTACACCGACGCGCTGTCGCAGCCGTCGGCGGAGCGGGTGGCCGCGATCACCAGCACCGTGCAGGGGGCGTGCCGGACCGCGGCGGCGGCGTTCGCCGACCGGGAGAAGGCCGAGGTGCGCCAGGTCGTCATCGAGTCCGACCACGGCTACGTGCTGATCGTGCCGACGGACCACGGCACCTGCGTCGCCGCGTACGGCGACGGCGAGGTGCGTCTGGACCTGCTGGCGCACCGGGTGCACTCCCAGGTGGCGCGACTGGGCGGGAAGGCCATGACGGCCGCGCCCCGAGGAGCCGACGACCGCGCTCCGGCGTGACCGCTCGCCCGGCCGGCCGTCCCCTGGTTCCCGCGTACCTGTCGACCGGCGGGGTGACCAGGCCCAGCCGCCCGCATCTGGAGCGGCTCTCGGTGCTCGCCCGCACCGGCGAGCGCCCGCCGCCCGGACTGCCCGCCGCCCAACTCGCCCTGCTGGAAGCCCTGGAGGAAGGATCGCTGGCGGTGGTGGAGGCGGCGGCGCTGCTCGGGCTGCCGGTCTCCGCGGTGCGGGTGCTGGCGGCCGGGCTCGCCGACCGGGACCTGATCCACACCCGCGCGCCGATCCCGCCCGCCGACCGCTTCGACCCCGACCTGCTGAAGAGAGTGGCCGATGGCCTCCGCGCCCTCAAGCACGCCTAGCGCCCCCGGCGCGGTCCACCAGCCCGACACCGCCCGTGACCTGGTGAAGATCCTGGTCGCCGGACCGTTCGGGGTGGGCAAGACGACCCTGATCGACTCGGTGTCCGAGATCCGCCCGCTGCACACCGAGGAACCCCTCAGCGAGGCGTCCGCGCAGGTGGACGACCTGGCCGGGACACGGGACAAGGCCACGACGACCGTCGCCATCGACTTCGGCCGGATCAGCCTGCCCGGCGGGGTGGTCCTCTACCTGTTCGGCACCCCGGGACAGGAGCGGTTCCGGTCGCTGTGGGACGACATCGCCCACGGGGCGCTCGGGGCGCTCGTCCTGGTCGACGGCCGTCGGCTCGAGGCGTCGTTCGACGTGCTGGGTCTGGTGGAGGAGAGCGGACTGCCGTACGCCGTCGCCTTCAACGCCTTCCCGGACGCGCCCCGGCACCACGGCGAGGAGCGGCTGCGGCGCGCCCTGGACCTGGAGGCGTCCACCCCTTTGGTGACCTGCGACGCGCGGGACACGGACTCCTCCGTCGACGCGCTGCTCGCGCTGGTCGACCATCTGATCGACCGCGACCCGGCGGAGGCCCGGTGACCACCTATCCCCCGGACCGGCACGCCTTCTCGCGTTCGGCTCCCGTGCGGCTGTGGGAGGACGGCTTCGCGTCGGACCCGCAGCGCTACTACGCCGCCCTGAGCGCCCAGGGCCCCATCGGGTGGGCGGAGTTGGCGCCCGGTGTGCCGGCGTACCTGGTCACGGACCGGCGGGCGGCGCTGGACGTGCTGCACGACGAGGAGACGTTCTCGCACGATCCGCGCGCCTGGGAGAAAACCGTCCCGGCGGACTCCCCGGTGCTCGGCATGATGCGGTGGCGGCCCAACGCCCTGTTCGCCGACGGCGCCGCGCACGTCCGCTACCGGACCACCCTCATCGACGTGTTCGACCTGGTGGAGCCGCACGACCTGCGGGCGCGGGTGCACCGTGCGGTGCGCCTGCTGGTGGACCGGATCGGGCCGCACGGCGAAGCCGATCTCGTCGCGGACTTCTCGCGGCCGCTGATGGCGCTGGTGTTCAACGACCTGTTCGGGCTGCCGGACAGCGCCGGCGACCGGCTCGAGGCGGGTCTGGGCAAGATGATGGAGGGCGGCGCGCAGGCCGCCGAGGGCGAGGCGGAGTACGCCCGGTACGTCCTGGAACTGATCGCGGCCAAGGCCGAGCGGCCCGGCGACGACCTGCCCAGCCGGCTCCTCGGCCATCCCGCCGGGCTCACCGGCGAGGAGGTCACCTGGCAGGTGTTCCTCACCCTCGGCGCCGGCTACGAGCCGACCGCGAACCTGCTGTCCAACACCCTGTCGCGGATCCTGGGCAACCCGCTCTACTACTCCACCCTCACCAGCGGCGCCCGTCCCGTCATGGACGCGGTGGTCGAGGTGCTGCACCACGAGACGCCCCTGGCCAACTACGGCATCTACTACGCGCGCCGGCCCGTCTCCTTCCACGGGGTGTGGCTGCGCGACGCCGTGCCGGTGGTGGTGTCGTACGGGGCACTCGGCCTGTTCGCCGAGCGGGAGGCGGGCGCGGACCGCCACCCCCACGACGCCTCGCACCTGTCGTGGGGCGCCGGACCGCACGCCTGTCCGGTGAAACAGCACACGCTGCTGATCGTCACCGAGGCGATCGAGCGGCTCACCCAGTGGCTGCCCGACCTCGACCCGGTGCTGCCCCGCGAGCGGCTCTCCTGGCGGCCTGGACCCTTCCACCGCTCCCTGACCGCGCTGCCCGTCCGCTTCAGCCCTCGTGCCACCGACCATCCGGGAGTTCCTTCGTGACCGTGACCGACCGCATCGTCCTCGACCCGTTCGGCTCCGACCTGCACGCGGAGAGCGCCCGGCTGCGCGCGCTCGGCCCGGTCGTGCCGATCGAACTGCCCGGCGGCATCCCCGCCTGGGCGCCCACGGGGTACGACACCCTCAAGGAGCTGATCCTCGACCCGCGGGTCAGCAAGGACCCGCGCCGGCACTGGCGGTTGTGGCCGGAACTGGGCGAACACCCCTCCTGGGGCTGGATCCTCGGCTGGGTCGGTGTGATCAACATGCTCTCCACCTACGGCGCCGACCACGCCCGGCTGCGGCGCCTGGTCGCGCCGAGCTTCACGCACCGGCGCACCGAGTCGCTGCGGCGGCGGGTGGAGGCGGTCACGGCGGAGCTGCTGGACGCCCTCGACCGGGGCGGGGAGACGGTCGACCTGAAGGCCACGTTCGCCCATCCCCTGCCGATGCGGATCATCTGCGAACTGTTCGGCGTGCCCGACGGCATGCGCGAGGACCACGTCCGGCTGGTCGCCTCGATCATGGACACCACCGACCCCACCCCGGAGCACGCCGCGCGCGTCCAGGAACGGATCGGCTCGGTCCTCGGCGGGCTGATCGCGTACAAGAGCGCGCACCCCGGCGACGACATGACCACCGAGCTGATCCGGGTGCGCGACGAGGAGGGCGACCGGCTCAGCGACGAGGAGCTGCTGTACACGCTGCTGCTGGTGATCGGCGCCGGGTTCGAGACGACCGTGAACCTCATCGGGAACGCCGTGGTGGCGCTGCTGCGCGCGCCCGAGCAGCTGGCGGCCGTGCGGCGCGGGGACGTCGGCTGGGACGCGGTGGTCGACGAGACCCTGCGGCTGCACCCGTCGATCGCCACGCTGCCGCTGCGGTTCGCCGTCAGCGACCTGGAGGTGGGCGACGTGACGATCCCGGCCGGGGACGCCATCGTCACGACGTACGCGGCGGCGGGCGTGGACCCGGCGCGCTACGGCGCGGACGCGGAGGTCTTCGACGCGGCGCGCCGGGCGGACGACCACCTGTCCTTCGGGATCGGCGTGCACCGGTGCATCGGCGCCCCGCTGGCCCGGATGGAGGCGCTCACCGCGCTGCCCGCCCTGTTCGACCGGTTCCCCCGGCTGCGGCTGGACGCGGACGCCGGGAAGCTGGAGCAGGTGCCGTCGTTCATCGCGAGCGGCTGGCAGGAGATCCCGGTCCGGCTGCGCGGCTGACCGCGCTCCCGCGAGCCCCCGGCATCGCGGGGGTGCGACCGGTCCCCCGTTCCGGTCGAACCCCCGCGGCACGTCGAACCTACGTGCCGGGCGTGCCGCCTGTGAATCGTGCCGGTGCCCGCTCTCGGGGCCGGAGGGCTCACCTGTGCACAGGTGCGTCCGGATGGCCCGATTACGCCTGGTGGCTGTCGAGGTGCGGAGAGGGGTGCAGGTCGGGGTGCGGGGAGGAATGCCGGTCGGCGTGCAGGCCGGGCGGGCTGAGGGCCCCGGTCACGAGGTGGGCCAGAACGACCTCGTAGAGGTCGCTGCCCGCGGCGAGGAGCCGGCGTTCGAGGACGGGTTCGGCGCCGCGTACGTGTTCGCGGACCGTCTGGGCGTGCACGCCGAGGAGCTGGGCGGCCCGTTCGGCGTTGCCGCCGGCGGCGATCCAGGCGCGCAGGGTTTTGCGCAGGTCGCGGCCGTCGGCGTCGAGGCGGGCGAGCAGGGCGTGCGCCCAGGTGCGCAGCGCGGGCCCGGTGAGCAGGTCGACGAGGCGGGCGGGCGCGGCGGCGGGGTGGCGGTCCTCGGTCAGGCAGGCCTCGGTGTTCAGGGCGAGGTGCACGGCGGCCCGGACGGCCAGGTCGGAGAAGTCCGCGCCGAGGAGGTTCTCCACGCGTTCCATGCGCGCGCGGACGGTGTTGCGGCTGACGCCGAGCACCTTCGCCGCGCTGACGGCGGTGAACTCCAGGCCGAGCCGGGTGGTGGCGAGGAGTTCGGCGCGGGTGTGGTGGGCGAGGGTGTCGAGGGGGCGCAGCAGGCGGGTGGTCCAGGCGCCCAGTGCGGCGGGGTCCATCAGCCGCTCGGGGTGGGTGCGTTCGGCGTAGACGGCCGTCTTGTCGGGGCGGAAGCGGGCGACGGCGAGCGCGCTGACGGCCTGCCCGTAGGCGGCGGCGGTGTGGGCGAGGCTCTGGCGGGCGCTGCCGCCGAGGAAGGTGTCGCGCCGCCGGTGGCACAGGGCGCGCAGGTCGGCGCCCGCGGCGTCGCGCGGGGTCACCACGATGACGTGGGCGTCCACGGCCGGGCAGCGCACCACCAGGCTCTGTTCGCGGGTGGCCTCGATACAGGCCTCGGCCAGCCGGTCCCGGTCCGCGGGACTGCTCTCGACGACGTAGACGCACGCGGTGTCGGTGTCGAGGAGACCGGGCCACAGACCCGCGGCGACCCTGCGGGCCGCGCTCGTGTCCTCGACCATGAGCAGCTGGAGGATGGCCAGGCGCAGGTCGGAGGTGGCGCGCGCGAGGCGGTGTCCGGTGGCGGCGGTGCGCTGGGCGCGCAGCAGGAGTTCGAGGGCGGCGGCCGTGTGGGTCACGATGTCGGCGGCACGCCGGTCGAAGGGTGCGGTCCGGGCGACGGCGAGCACGCGGGCCGCGGCGGGCGGCGGCAGTTCGACGCGGATCATCCGCAGGTGGCGGCCGTCCCCCTCCCAGGAGGCGGAGGCGAGACGGCCGGTGACGATGTCCGTCACCAGACCCTCGTCGAGCGGTGTGGGCGCTCCCGCGAGGAGCGTGCCGTTGTCGTCGCGCAGGGAGACGGCCGCGTCGACGGTGGCGCCGAGCCAGTCGACGATCCTGGCGACGTCGCGTCCGGTGGGACGCAGGTGGTCCAGCAGTTCCTGCTCCCACGTCGAGTCGGCGTGCCCCGACGCCGTCACACCCGTGTGACGGCGCTCGTCGTCCCGGCCGGTCATGTCGGCGCACTCCTCGTCCCTCAGGGCCCCTGCGGACCGAATCAGTCATATCGACATATCGGTCAGGGACGTTACCTCACCGGCGCCGACACCGGCCCGGACTGTCCGGCTCCGCCCACCGCAGGGTGGACGGACGGAGCCCACGACGGGGCGGGCGCACCCGGCCCGCCCTGAGCGACTCACGCGGACCGGCCCGCGGGGCGGGCAGCCGCGGGCCCCGGGCCGGTGAGACCCGCCCGGACCGGCCCGGTTCCTCCCGAGGAGGAGCAGACGCACGAGGAGGGCGGCGCACTCGTGCCCGTCCGGCCGACCAGCCCGGCGCGAGCGCCGCACGGGCCGGTGCACGACACGGTGGAGCGCCTCGATCCGCCCCACCGGTACGGCACGGGGGCGGATCGAGGCGGGTGGGGTCGTGTCAGTGGGCGGGGGCGGAGGCCCTGCTGCCCAGGCCCGCGGCGGCCAGTACCGCGCCGACCAGGCACAGCAGGCCCGTGACCAGGGAGGCCGCGTGCAGGCCGTTCATGAAGGCCTGGCCACTGCCTTCGACCACGGCCGCCCTCAGTTGCTCCGGCATGTTCCCGGAGACGGGGGCGACGCCCATGGCGACCGCGTCCTTGGCCTCCTCGAGCCCGGCGGCCGTGGCCGCGGGGACTCCGGCCCGGGTGAGTTCGCCGCCGAGCGTGGAGCCGACCTCGGCGCTGATCACGGAGACCAGGACGGAGGTGCCCAGGGCGCCGCCGATCTGGAGTGTGGTGGCCTGGAGGCCGCCCGCGACTCCGCCGTCCCGGACGGGGGCGTTGCCGACGATGGCGTCCGAGGAGGCGGCCAGCACCATGCCCACGCCGAGGCCGAGCGCGACGAACGGCGGCCACATGGTGGCGTAGGAGGAGTCCGTGGACCAGGTGAGCAGGCCGAAGCAGGCGGCGGCCTGGAGGATCATGCCCAGCGGCATGCAGAAGCGGGCGCCGAAGCGGCCGGTGAGGGCCGCGCCGAGCGGGGAGGCGACCAGCGAGGCGAGGCTGAGCGGGAGGGTGCGCACACCGGCCTCGACGGGGGTGTAGCCGCGCACGTTCTGCAGGTACAGCATGATGAAGAAGATCGCGCCGAGCAGGACGAAGAAGTTGAGCGCGGTGATGATCGCGCCGACGGTCAGCGAGCGGTTGCGGAACAGGCGCATCGGCAGCAGCGGATGCTCGACGCGGGTCTCGTACCAGCCGAAGACGGCGAGCACGAGGAGTCCGGCGAGGAGAGCGCCCCAGGTGCCCGCGGAGGTCCAGCCCCAGGTCTCCCCCTTGACGACGCCGAGGACTAGGCTGATCAGGCCGACCGCCAGCAGCAGGACGCCGGGGACGTCGAAGCGGTGGTGTCCGGTGGAGTTCCGCGACTGCGGCAGCACGAGGGCGCTGAAGGCGAACGCCACGACGCCGATGGGCAGGTTGATGTAGAACACCGACTCCCAGTCGACGTGCTCGACGAGCAGGCCGCCCACGATCGGGCCGAGGGCGGTGGAGACGGCGGACACCATGGCCCAGATGCCGACGGCCATGCCGAACTTCTTCGGCGGGAACACCGCCCGCAGCAGCCCCAGGGTGTTGGGCATGAGCAGGCCGCCGAAGACGCCCTGGAGGGCGCGGAAGGCGATGACGCCGGTGATGGAGCCGGACAGTCCGATGGCGACCGAGGAGACGGTGAAGCCGGCGACGCCGACGAGGTAGAAGGTGCGCCGGCCGAAGCGGTCGCCGAGTTTGCCGCCGAGGATCAGGGTGGCGGCCAGGGCCAGCAGGTAGGAGTTGGTGACCCACTGGAGGTCGGCGGTGGAGGCCTGGAGGTCGCGGCCGATCTCGGGGTTGGCGATGGCGACGACGGACGCGTCCAGCTGGACCATGAACAGGCCGAAGGCGACCGCGCAGAGGGTGAGCCAGGGGTTGGAGCGGAAGCGGCCGGTGGCCGACGGCCGCGCCGCGGCGCGTGCGGGCACGCCGGAGTGATCCACGGTGGTGGACGGCATGGGAAAGCCTTGTCTGTGTACGGGGGTTGTGCGACGGGGGTTCTACGGAAGGGTGTGTACGGGTTCGCCGAGGAGGTGGACGGCACCCCCCGGGGGCACACCCGGGGTGGCATCGCCGCCAGGAGTGGCGCCCACGTCAGGCGGCACCGGGCACCGCGCACCGGGCGCCCACGGGGCGGCGGCCACGGATGGCAGTGACCACAGGTGGCGGCGCCCACAGACCGCGGCACCTCCAGGACGCGGCGCCGGAAGACCCGGGCACCGCACGCCCGGCCGGGGAACAGGCCGAGAGGGCCTGCCCCGGTTCAGTGCGCGGCGGCGTGCAGGTGGCGCGTCAGGGAGGTGAGGGCGCCGATCGCGGAGCCGAGGGCGTCCATCTCGCCGTCGGTGAGGGAGAGCAGGGCCTCGGAGAGGCAGCCCGTCTCCAGGTCGCGGACCTCGGCGAGGCGCCGCCGGGAGGTCGCCGTCGGATACAGGTGGACGACGCGTTTGTCGGCGCTGTCCTGGCGGCGTTCCAGCATGCCCCGCTCGGTCATCTGGGAGACCAGCGCGCTGACGTTGTTGGGCTTCATCAGCAGGGCGTCGGCGGCCTCGCGCACGGTGGCGCCCTCCTGCTGGGCGACGAACCGCAGCAGCAGGAGCTGCCCCTCGGGCGGCTTGGGATGCGGGTAGGTGGAACCCACCCGGCGGTCCAGGGCCCGGTGCAGCGCGGGGAGGCAGGCCGCCAGCTCGGAGGCCATGCGGTCGGTGCCCCCGGAGGGCGCGCTGGTGTCGGACATGACAGCCAGGATAGGTATCCCCTCATACCCATGTCAAAAAGGGCCGACCCCCCGCCGCACGGCATAAGCTCCCCCAATGGCGAAGTACTACGACGTTCACCCCGACAACCCGCAGCCCCGCACCATCGCCCAGGTCGCGGCGGCCATCCGGGCGGACGCGCTGATCGCGTACCCGACGGACTCCTGCTACGCGCTCGGCTGCCGGATCGGCAGCCGGGACGGCGTCGACCGGATCCGGGCCATCCGCGAACTGGACGACAAGCACCACTTCACCCTGGTCTGCCAGGACTTCGCGCAGCTCGGGCAGTTCGTGCACGTCGACAACGACGTGTTCCGCGCGATCAAGGCCTCCACGCCCGGCAGCTACACCTTCATCCTCCCCGCGACGAAGGAGGTGCCGCGCATGCTCCAGCACCCGAAGAAGAAGACGGTGGGCGTGCGCATCCCCGACCACGTCGTCACCCAGGCACTGCTCACCGAACTCGGCGAACCCCTGCTGTCCAGCACGCTGCTGCTGCCGGGCGAGGAGGAGCCGATGACCCAGGGCTGGGAGATCAAGGACCGGCTCGAGCACTCCGTGGACGGGGTGCTCGACTCCGGGGACTGCGGCACCGAGCCGACCACGGTCATCGACTTCTCGGGGGGCGAGGCGGAGGTCATCCGCCACGGAGCGGGCGACGCCTCGCGCTTCGAGTAGGCGCGGGCGGCGGAGGACGGGGACGGGAATGCCGGGGACGGGGACGCCGGGTCCCGGCACGGCCGATTTCGATGGCCCATGCAACGATAGCGGCGGGCCGGCCCGTCGCCGGACCGGTCGACCGCCCGCCGTGAACCACGCAGAGAGGCACCCCCGCATGACCTCCGTACAGGGAACAGCCGTGGACGTCCCGACCGAGGGCGGTGTCGCGGACTCCTACTTCTCCCGTCCCGCCGGCGGCCCGCCCCGTCCGGGTGTGCTGCTGTACCAGGACGCCTTCGGGCTCCGGCCGCACCTGCGGGCGATGGCCGACCGGCTGGCCGGGGCCGGGTACGCGGTGCTGGTGCCGAACGTCTTCCACCGTCACGGGCGCAGCCCCGTCGTGGAGATGCCCGACTTCATCGACCCGGCGGCCCGCCCGGAGATCTTCGAGAAGCTGGGCCCGGTGATGCGCTCCCTGACCGACGACCTGGCGATGCGGGACGCCGGCGCTTGGCTGCGCTGGATGGCAAAGAGCCCGCTGGTGGCGGCGGGGCCGGTGGCGGTGACCGGGTACTGCATGGGCGCCCGCCTCTCCCTGCTGACCGCGGGCGCCCATCCCGAGCGGGTCGCGGCGGCGGCCGGGTTCCACGGCGGGCGGCTGGCGACCGAGGCACCGGACAGCCCGCACCTGGTGGCCGGCCGGGTCACCGCCGAGCTGTACTTCGGCCACGCCGACGACGACCCCTCGCTCCCGCCGGAACAGCAGGAGCGACTGGAGAAGGCCCTGACGGCGGCCGGTGTCCGTCATCGCTGCGAGGTCTACGAGGGCGCTCCCCACGGCTTCACCCAGGCCGACACCGCCGCCTACCGGGAGGCGGCCTCCGAGCGGCACTGGGCGGCACTGCTGGACCTGCTCGAGCGCACCTTCTGACTCCGGCGGGCTCCGGCCGACCTCGGCCGACTCCGGCGAACTCCGGCCGGCTCCGGCCTGCTCCGTTCGCCCCGGACCGTGTCCTGCGTGGTGAGGCGGACGAGCCGCTCGCAGCAGCGAGGGGGCGGCGGGGCCGGGAGAAGGCCGGGTGGCTGAGGGGACCGCGCTCGTGGCGAGGGCCGGGTCGGCGGTGGCCCGGCAGCCGGGACATCGTCCGTTCGACGACTCGTCGACGGCACTCCCGTCGTTCGCCGGACCCGATGCCTTCGCGGGCGGTCCGCACGCCGATCCGTCTGCCGGGCAGCTCTCTGCGCTGCCGGCTGCGGCCTCTGTCCCAAGTGCTGTCGCGTACGCGGAAGTCCGGCGGGATCCCGGCCCCGGCCGCCGAACAGGAACGTCTCGGGCGGCACCCGCTCGACGGCCGCCGAACGGCGTTCCCCGAGGCGGGTCGGCCGCTCGGGCCGAAAGCCGGTGAAGAACGCCATGTGCGCGGGCGTGGTGCGGGACATGGACCATGCCTCGCACCACGGCACGGTCATCGGTGGCGGCCCTCCCGGACACGGCCGACGTCGGGAGGCCGGAGAAGCCGGGGGGAAGCAACGGGGTGGCGCGCTTTCACAAGCCGCCAGGGGCAGCACCGTGCGACACCCGCAGAAGCGTGCCGCCGCCGGCCCCACCGCGGAGGGCCCGAGCCGGGCTCGTGCCGAACGACCGGCGGGACCGGTTCACGCCGGTGCACGCAGCGCACCAGGCGCGGACACGAGCGCCTCACGAGCAACTCCACACGCTCTACCGGTGCCCACAGGCGGTGGAAATGATGAGCACGCCGCACATGAACCAGGTGATCCGCACCCCTGTCCCTCGGCCAGGCGGACGTGCGGCGGAAGGAGCCCACGGTGTTGCTTCTCATCTCCCCGGACGGTGTGGAGGAGGCTCTCGACTGCGCGAAGGCGGCGGAGCACCTCGACATCGTCGACGTCAAGAAGCCCGACGAGGGCTCGCTCGGCGCCAACTTCCCCTGGGTCATCAGAGAGGTCCGCGACGCGGTCCCGGCGGACAAACCGGTGTCCGCCACTGTGGGAGACGTCCCGTACAAGCCCGGCACAGTGGCCCAGGCCGCGCTCGGCGCGGTCGTCTCGGGTGCCACGTACATCAAGGTCGGCCTCTACGGATGCACGACGCCCGATCAGGGCGTCGAGGTCATGCGCGCGGTCGTCCGGGCGGTGAAGGAACACCGCCCCGAGGCGCTCGTCGTCGCCTCGGGCTACGCCGACGCCCACCGGATCGGCTGCGTCAACCCGCTCGCCGTGCCCGACATCGCCGCCCGCTCCGGCGCCGACGCGGCCATGCTCGACACCGCTGTCAAGGACGGGACGCGGCTGTTCGACCATGTTCCGCCGGATGTCTGCGCCGAGTTCGTCCGGCTGGCCCACGCGTCCGATCTGCTCGCCGCCCTCGCGGGCAGTGTCAAACAGACCGACCTCGGTCCGCTGACCCGCATCGGCACGGACATCGTGGGCGTGCGCGGAGCGGTCTGCGAGGGCGGCGATCGCGCGACGGGAAGGATCCAGCCGCATCTGGTGGCCGCCTTCCGGGCGGAGATGGACCGCCAGGCCCGGGAGCACGCGGCCGGCGTCCCCACCGTGAACTGAGCAACCGCATGCCGACCTCCGATCCCGGCGGCGTCCCCGGTGGCCGGGCCGCGCGTTTCGCCGTCGTCGACCCGGCCACCGGAGAGACCTTCGACGAGGCCCCCGACCAGCAGCCGGACGAGTTGGACGCCGTGGTCGACCGGGCCCGCCGGGCCTGGCACGGCTGGCGCGCCGACCCCGCCGCCCGCACCATCGCGTTGCGCGTGGCGGCCGACGCCGTGGAGACGGCCGGCGACGACCTCGCCCGGTTGCTCACCCGGGAACAGGGCAAGCCCTTGGCCGAGTCGTACGCGGAGGTCGCCCGTACGGCGGCCCGCCTGCGCCACTTCGCCGACCTGGCCCCCAGAACCCGGTGGATCACCGATGGCCGGCCCGTGCGCAGCGAGATCCGCTGGCGGTCCCTCGGTCCCGTCGCCGCGATCGTGCCGTGGAACTTTCCCCTCCAGCTCGCGGCGGCGAAGTTCGCGCCCGCGCTCGCGGCGGGCAACACCGTGGTCCTCAAACCGTCGCCGTTCACCCCTCTCGCCACCCGGCTGCTCGGCTCCGTCCTCGCCGCGGCCCTGCCCGAGGACGTACTGACCGTCGTCACCGGCCGCGAACCCCTCGGCGCCCGCCTCGCCTCCCACCCGGGCGTCCGCCACGTCACCTTCACCGGCTCGGTGCCCACCGGGCGGGCCGTCGCCGAAGCGGCTGCGGCCTCGCTCGCCCGGGTCACCCTGGAACTGGGCGGCAACGACGCCGCCGTCCTGCTGGACGACGTCGAGGTGGACCGGATCGCGGACCGGCTGTTCTGGGCCGCGTTCCGCAACTGCGGCCAGGTCTGCATGGCGGTCAAACGCGTCTACGCCCCGGCCCGGCTCCACGCCGAGGTCGTCGAAGCCCTCGCCCAGCGCGCGAAGACCGTCGCCGTCGGGGCCGGCCTCGACCCGGACACCCGGCTGGGCCCGGTCAACAACGCCACTCAGCTGGCCCGGGTCGAGCAGGTCACGAAGCAGGCGCTGACGGACGGCGCCCGGGCGGCGGCCGGCGGGCGGCGGCTGGACCGGCCGGGCTACTTCTTCGCTCCCACGATCCTCACCGATGTCCCGCCCGGCAGCCCCGTGGTGACCGGGGAACAGTTCGGACCGGTCCTGCCGGTGCTGCCGTACCGGAGCCTCGACGAGGCCGTCGACGCGGCCAACGGCACCGCCTTCGGGCTGGGCGGCTCCGTATGGGGCGCCGATCTCGACCGGGCCGAGGCGGTGGCCGACCGGCTCGAATGCGGCACGGCCTGGATCAACCACCACGCCGAACTGTCCCTCGCCCAGCCCTTCGCGGGCGTCAAGAACAGTGGTGTCGGCGTCGCGGGCGGACCGTGGGGGCTCTACGGCAACCTCCGGCCGTTCGTCGTCCACCGCCCGCGGGAGGAATGACGATGAGGTTCCAGGCGGCCGTACTGCGCTCGTACGATGCCCCGTTCGCGGTCGAGGAGGTGACCCTGCGCACGGAACCCGCCGACGGGGAGATCCTGGTCGAGATCGCGGGTTGCGGAATGTGCCGGACCGATCTCGCGGTCCGGCGATCAGCCGGCCGCAGCCCGCTGCCGGCGGTGCTCGGCCACGAAGGGGCGGGAGTCGTGGTGCGCACGGGTGGCGGCCCGGACACCGAGATCTGCGTCGGCGACCACGTCGTGCTGAGCTTCGACTCCTGCGGACACTGCCGGAACTGCCGCGGCGCGACCCCCGCCTACTGCGATTCCTTCGCCTCCCTCAACCTCTTCGGAGGACGCGAGGAGGACACGCCGCGCCTCACCGACGCGACCGGGCAGGCGCTGGCCCCCCGGTGGTTCGGCCAGTCCTCGTTCGCCCGGTACGCGCTCGTCCCGGCCCGCAACGCCGTCCGGGTCGACCCCGCACTGCCCGTCGAACTGCTCGGACCGCTCGGCTGCGGCTTCCTCACCGGCGCCGGAGCCGTGCTGAACACCTTCGGCGTCGGCCCCGGCGACACCTTCGCGGTCTTCGGCGCGGGAGCGGTGGGCCTGGCAGGGGTGATGGCGGCCACCGCCGCCGGCGCGCTGACCGTGGCCGTCGACCGGCATCCCGGACGGCTGGCCCTGGCCGAGCGGTTCGGTGCGATCCCGCTGCCCGCCGCGGCGGCCGGACTGCCCGAGCGGATCCGGCGGCTGACCGACGGCGGCGCGCAGTACGCGCTGGACACCACGGCCTCGCCCCCGCTCGTCAACGACGCGCTCCACGCGCTGCGCCCCACCGGCACCCTCGGTCTGGTGGCACGGCTCCACACCGCGCTGCCACTCGAACCGGGCACGTTGGACGGAGGCCGCGGCATCCGCCACATCTGCGAGGGGGACGCCGTACCCGGACTGCTGATACCCCGGCTGACCGGGTTGTGGCAGGCCGGACGCTTTCCCTTCGACCAGCTGATCCGCACCTACCCGCTGAGCGACATCAACGAGGCCGAACGCGACTGCGAGGCGGGTCGTGTGGTCAAACCCGTCCTGCTCCCGGAGGGAAGAAGCCGATGAGCGAAACATGCGGCACCGCGAACTCGGCGCACCGGCCGAGCAGGCACCCGACAGCCCCCGCTCCCGCCAACGGAGGAAACATGACCGGCACGGCGTCGCAGCACACGGACGGGGAAGGCGTGGACGCGGGCGTGGGCCTGACCGCTCTCCTGGTCGCCGCGGCACGGGCGATCGAGACCCACCGCCACGACAGCCTGGCCCAGGACGTCCACGCGGAACACTTCGTGCGCGCCGCCCCGGCGTGCGCGCACTGGCCGGTGCGCATCGAGGAGGTCCCGGACGGGGACGGCAACCCGCTGTGGGGCCGGTTCGCCCGCTACTTCGGCCTGCGAACCAGGGTCCTCGACGACTTCCTCCTCCGGTCGGTCCGCACGGGCGCCCGCCAAGTGGTCTTGCTGGGCGCGGGGTTGGACACCCGCGCCTTCCGGCTGGACTGGCCGTCCGACTGCGTGGTCTTCGAGGTCGACAGGGCGGGCGTGCTGGCGTTCAAGCACCAGGTGCTCACGGACCTGTCGGCCGACCCGAAGGCGAAGCGCGTCCCCGTACCGGTCGACCTGCGCGCCGACTGGGTCACGGTGCTCACCGGCGCCGGCTTCGACCCGGCCGCACCGAGCGTCTGGCTGGCCGAGGGACTGCTCTTCTACCTGCCGAGCCGCGCCGAGACGTACCTCGTCGACGCGGTGGACCGGCTGACCGCCGAAGGCAGCGCGCTGGCGTTCGAGGCCAAGCTGGAGAAGGACCTGCTGGAGTACCGCGACAGCGCGATCTACACGGCGGCACGAGAACAGATCGGCATCGACCTGCTGCACCTCTTCGACAAGGGACCACGACCCGACTCCGCAGGCGATCTGACGGCCAAGGGCTGGTCCGCCTCGGTACACACCCCCTTCGACTTCACCCGCCGACACGGACGCGGCCCCCTCCCCGAGCCGAACGACGCGCTGGAGGGAAACCGGTGGGTGTTCGCGCACAAGCCCCGGCCATGACGCCCGCAGCACCCACGGCGGCGCCGGCACACCGCCCGGTACCCGGCGCCGCAACGCCCGCAAGGACGTCGGGACTCCACGGCGACTCGGCCGACACCGCTGGACCGTCGAGCACGCCATGACGCGGCTCGCCGACTGCCGCCGGCTCCGGTCGCCCGCGACCGGCTTCGGCCGACCGCTTCGGCCTACCGCTTCGGTCGACCGCTTCGGTCGACCGCTTCGGTCGACCGCTTCGGCCTACCGCGGCAGTCCCGGCAGACCGCCGACCACCACGGCACGGATTCCGCCGGGACCGCCGCCCGGGTGCCCGCGGCGAGCGCACCGCGGGCACCCCTTCGTGCGGATCCCGTGCACGTCTCCTACACAGTCATTGACATGCCCACACCCTGATGCGACTTTGAGAGCGCTCTCGACAGGTACGGACCAACCCCACAGGTCTACCCGCACGGAGGTGGAGAGTGCTTCGCACACTCAGGTCCCGGCTGGCGGCGGCGGCAGGAGCCGCCGCACTCGTCGGCACGTTGCTCGCCCTGGGGCCACCGGCCCAAGCCGCCGTCCCGGCCACCGTCCCGCTCAAGATCACCAACAACTCGGGGCGGGGCGAACCCCTCTACGTCTACAACCTCGGCACCCTCCTGACGACGGGTCAGCAGGGCTGGGCCGACGCGAACGGCACCTTCCACGCGTGGCCCGCCGGCGGCACCCCGCCCACTCCGGCGCCGGACGCCTCCATCACGGGCCCGGCGGCCGGGCAGTCGGCCACCATCCGGATCCCCAGGTTCTCCGGCCGCATCTACTTCTCGTACGGCCAGAAGCTGGTGTTCCGGCTGACCACGGGCGGGCTCGTGCAGCCGGCCGTGCAGAACCCCGCCGACCCCAACCGGAACATCCTGTTCAACTGGTCGGAGTACACGCTCAACGACTCGGGGCTGTGGCTCAACAGCACCCAGGTCGACATGTTCTCCGCGCCCTACGCGGTCGGTGTGCAGCGCGCCGACGGGAGCACGGTGAGCACCGGCCGGCTCAAGCCTGGCAGCTACAACGGCTTCTTCAACGCCCTGCGCGGACAGGCCGGTGGCTGGGCGAACCTGATCCAGACCCGTTCCGACGGCACCGTCCTGCGGGCCCTGTCCCCGTTGTACGGCGTCGAGACCGGGGCGCTGCCCCGTACCGTGCTGGACGACTACGTCAACCGCGTCTGGCAGAAGTACGCGACCTCGACGCTGACGGTGACGCCGTTCGCGGACCAGCCGGGCACGAGGTACTACGGCCGGGTCTCCGGCGGCGTCATGAACTTCACCAACGGGTCGGGCGCCGTGGTCACCAGCTTCCAGAAGCCCGACGCGGACAGCGTGTTCGGCTGCCACCGCCTGCTGGACGCCCCCAACGACGCCGTGCGCGGGCCGATCTCCCGCACCCTGTGCGCCGGGTTCCACCGGTCCACCCTGCTGGCCAACGCGAACCAGCCGGACACCACGTCGGCGGGCTTCTACCAGGACGCGGTGACCAACCACTACGCCCGCGCGATCCACGCGCAGACGGTCGACGGGAAGGCGTACGCGTTCGCCTTCGACGACGTCGGCCATCACGAGTCGCTCGTGCACGACGGGTCGCCGCTCCAGGCGTACCTGACGCTCGACCCGCTGAACTGAGGACGCGACCCGCTGAACCGGGAGCGGCCGACGTCCCGCACGCGCGGGGAGCACGCGTGCGGGACGTCCGCTCGGGGCCCGGGACCCGGTCACCATCCCTCCCGCCCCGCCCGGTTGTTACGAGCGTGCGGCTGCGGTGTTTCGCGGCCACCGGCAACCGCGCGCAGGAGCTGGACCCGCCGGTCGAGGACGAGGTCGTCATACCCCTGCCCTGACCCCTTGCTGCGGCAATCGCCTGAGCACGGTGTGTGCGGTGCCCGCCGTCGACGAGGGAGGAACCGATGCCGATCGCCCTCCGCCCGCTGCGCAAGCTGGGCTTCCTCGCCATCGGCCTGTTCGACGAGGCCGACCCGCGCCGCGGGCACGAGACCACGCTGGAGATCGTCGAGCTGGGCGAGCGGCCGGGCTTCGACAGCGCCTGGCTGCGCCACCGGCACCTCCAGTACGGCATCTCCTCCTCCGTCGCCGTCCTGGCGGCAGCCTCGCAGCGCACCGGCCGCATCGAGCTGGGGACCGCGCTGGGGCCAGCACCGGGGTGGAAGCCGGGCGGCTGAGAACGGCCGCGGTGCCGACGGGTGCCGGGCGGCGGTGCCGACGGGTGCCGGGCGGCGGTGCCGACGGGTGCCGGGCGGCGGTCTCACCAGCGGCCCGGCTCCGTCCCCGTGACCGGTTGCGACGGCCTGCCGTCCACGCCGACCGGGACGTCTCCCGCGAGCATCACGCGGTGCATGGTGCGCGGGAAGCCGAGGTGGGCGTTGTCGGCCGGGGCGAGGTGGATGGTGGCGCGGTTGTCCCAGAAGGCCACGCTGCCCGGTTCCCAGCGGAAGCGCACCGTGTACTCGGGGCGGGTCGCCTCCGCCAGCAGCAGCTCCAGGATCGCGGCGCTCTCCGCGCGGGAGAGGCCGGCGATCTGCTCGACGTAGTAGCCGTTGACGTTGAGGATCCGCTCGCCCGTCTCGGGGTGGACCCGTACCAGCGGGTGCACGGAGGCGACCTGGTGGTCGAGGAGGTGACGGACGTAGGCGTCGTCGCCGGGGCGGGGCTGGTAGCCCACGCCGAGGCGGTGTTCGGCGCGCAGTCCCTCGACGAAGCGGCGCAGGGGCTCCGAGAGTCCCGCGTGGGCGGCTGCCAGGTTGGACCAGGTGGTGTCGCCGCCGTACGGGGGGACGGTCTCGGCGCGCAGGATCGTCGCGGCGGGCGGGTCGACGCGCGCGCCGTGGTCGCAGTGCCAGCCGCGCAGCAGGGTGTGGCGGCGGCGCCGTAGCCACTCGTCGTGCTCCATGCCGAACCGGCCGCCGAGTTCCAGCCGGTCGGCGGTGGTCTCGATCTCGGGGAAGTCCGCCGGGGAGGCGCTGCCGCGCCTGGGCAGGAGGACCGGTTCGCCGAACCGGCGGGCGAACGCCACGTGCCCGGCGTGGTCCAGGCGCTGTCCGCGGAAGAAGACCACCTTCCAGCGCAGCACCGCCGCCCTGATCGCGGCGACCTGTGCGTCGCCGAGGCCGTCGGCCAGGTCGACGCCGTCGATGTCGGCGCCGATGTGCCCGGCGGCCGGCCGGAGCGTCAGACCGGCGTCCCGTACGGCCTCCTCCAGCGCCTCGTCGAGTGCCGCGTACACCGTCGGGTGCGCCGAAGCGCCCCCTGCCATGCCCTGTGCCACGTCCCTCGCCCCGTTCCCCGCCTCGCTGTCGAACCCGGTCGTCATGCGCGCTCCGCTCGTCCTCGTCGCCGGTACGGCTCCTCGAAGATCGTGACAGCGAATCGACGACGTGACGACAGCGCCTCCGTCCCCGCCCCGTCCCGCCCCGCCCCTCCGGTTGAGATATCCCCGGCCCCTCGGCGAGGGTGGGGGGACGACACAGCCGAGGGAAGGCCTGATGGTGAACCACGTCCCCGCCCGCACGCTCAACGACGGAACGACCCTGCCGGCGATCGGTCTCGGCACCTGGCCGATGGACGACGCGCAGGCGGAGGAGGCGGTGGCGGGCGCGCTCGGCCTGGGCTGCCGCCTGATCGACACGGCGACGAACTACCGCAACGAGACCGGCGTGGGCCGCGGGATCGCGCGCGGCGGGGTGCCGCGCGAGGAGATCGTGGTGACGACGAAGCTGCCGGGCCGCCACCACGGCTACGACGAGACCCTGGCCTCCTTCGAGGAGTCCCGCCGACGGCTCGGCCTCGACCGGATCGACCTGTACCTGATCCACTGGCCGTTGCCCCGCGTCGACAGGTACGTCGACTCCTGGCGCGCCATGATCAGACTGCGGGAGGAGGGGCTGGTCAGGTCGATCGGCGTCTCCAACTTCACCGCCGCGCACATCGAGCGGCTGGAGGAGGAGACGGGTGCGCTGCCCGCCGTCAACCAGATCGAGCTGCACCCGCTCTTCCCGCAGGACGCGCTGCGCGCCTTCCACGAGTCCAAGGGGATCGTCACGGAGAGCTGGAGCCCGCTGGGCCGCGGCTCGGCCCTGCTGGAGGACCCGGCCGTGGTCTCCGTCGCCGAGGCCCACGGTGTCACCCCCGGCCAGGCGGTCCTGCGCTGGCACCTCCAGCTCGGCGCGGTGCCCATCCCGAAGTCCTCGGACCCCGAGCGGCAGCGGGCCAACCTGGACGTGTCCGGCTTCGAGCTGGGGGCGGCGCAGATGGCGGCGATCGCGGACCGGACGCCCCGGCGGCTGGGCGGGGATCCGGAGAGCCACGAGGAGTTCTGAGCCGGGGCGCCCGCGAGGGCTCCGGCACCCTCCGGAAAGGAAACCCTCAGGGGCGGACGGGAACGGCTCGGTGACCACCGGGCGGAGGCCGGCGTGCGCCGAGCCGTCCCGAGCGGCCTCTTCTCCCGTCGCGTCCCGTTGCTCTCCCGTCGCGTCCCGTCGCGTCCACCGCGGCGGGACGGCCCCGCGGCTCTCAGGTGCGCCGGGCGCGCAGCGCCTCCAGGGCGCGGTCGGCGTGGGTGTTCATCCGCAGTTCGCTGCGGACGGCCGCCAGGACGGTGCGGTCCTGGCCGATGACGAAGGTGACGCGTTTGGTGGGGGCCAGGGAGAAGCCGCGTTTCACGCCGAAGAGTTCCCGCACGGTGCCGTCGGCGTCGGACAGCAGCGGCATGCCGAGCGTGTGGCGGCCGGCGAACTCCTGCTGCCGGTCCACGGAGTCGCCGCTGATGCCGACGGGACGCGCGCCGACGGCGGCGAACTCGGCGGCGAGGTCGCGGAAGTGGCAGGCCTCCGCGGTGCAGCCGGCGGTGAGGGCGGCGGGGTAGAAGAAGAGGACGACGGGTCCCTCGGCGAGCAGTTCGGTGAGCCTGCGGACGGTGCCGGTCTCGTCCGGCAGCGCGAAGTCCTCGACCAGGTCACCGGTCTCGAGTGCCTTGCTCACGAGGTTCCCCCCGTCTTCGGCGTGTTCCGTGCGACATTGCGGGCCCACAGCACGAGGGGCACCTGAAGGGGCAGCCGACCGATGGCGGCGGCCTTGAACGGGGCCGGGCGCTGCCGCCAGTCCACGGCCATCTTGACGTTGGCGGGGAAGACGCCGACGAAGAACGCGGCCGTCGCCAGCGCGGTCCTCCTGCGGGTCGCGGGGAGGGCGATACCGGCTGCCAGGGCCAGTTCGACGGCACCGCTCGCGTACGTCCAGATCCGTGGCGAACCCGGCAGGGCGCGCGGCACGATCGCGTCGAAGGTGCGCGGCGCGGCGAAGTGGGCGACGCCCGCGGAGGCCAGGAGGCCCGCGAGCAACAGGGGTGAACGGTGGGACCGGGTCACGGCTCTCTCCTCTGACGGCCTGACGCGCGAGATTACCGGAGAGTAGAAACCGCTCCGTCGGTGGGGCCCGGCCCGCGGGGCGGGGCCCGGCGTCAGGCGGGGCCCGGCGTCAGGCGGGGCCCGGCGTCAGGCGGGGCCCGGCGTCAGGCGGGGCCCGGCGTCAGGCGGGGCCCGGCAAACGCCGTCCGTCCGTGCCCCGGCCAGCTGCCCGCAGTCCGCAGTCCGCAGTCCGCAGTCCGCAGTCCGCAGTCCGCAGTCCGCGCCGACGGTGCGGGCCAGGGAGTCGTCGTCCGTGCGGGGGAAGGCGGCGGTGGTGGCGGCTCATCCGCGCGGGCCGGAGTCCCCCTCCCGGCGTACTGGCGCGGCGGACCGTACGGCGGGACGAGTACGCCGGACCTGCGGCGACCGCACGACGACACCGGGCGCCGCGTCCGTCACCATGGAGGCAGCCCTCTCCCGGACCACGGCCGGGTACCCCGACCGGCCCGCGGTACGGACCCCGAGAACGGACGCCATGACCATCCGCGTACTGCTCGCCGACGACCAGGCCCTGCTGCGGGCCACCTTCCGGATCCTCATCGACTCCTGCGACGACATGGAGGTCGTCGCCGAGGCCGCCGACGGCGCCGAAGCGGTCGGACTGACCCGCGAACACCGGCCGGACGTCGTCCTGATGGACATCCGCATGCCCGGCACCGACGGCCTCGCCGCCACCGCCGCGGTCTGCGCCGCCCCGGACCTGTCCGCCACGCGCGTGCTGATCCTGACGACCTTCGAGATCGACGAGTACGTCGCCGCCGCGCTGCGCTCCGGCGCGAGCGGCTTCCTGGGCAAGGACGTCACCGCCGACGTCCTCCTCGACGGCATCCGCACCGTGGCCTCCGGCGAGTCCCTGCTGTCACCGCTCGCCACCCGTGCCCTGATCACCCGCTTCCTCACCTCCCCCGCCGAGGGCGCCCGGCTGGCCGCGCCCGACGACCTGTCCGTGCTCACCGCACGCGAACGCGAGGTGATGGCCTGGGTGGCCGAGGGCCACTCGAACGACGAGATCGCCGAGAAGCTGTTCGTGAGCCCGCTGACCGTGCGCACCCACGTCCACCGTGCCATGACCAAGCTGGGCGCCCGTGACCGTGCCCAACTGGTCGTCATCGCCTACCAGACGGGCCTGGTCCAGGCTCCGCCGCTGCCGCCGGGCAACCACCTCTGACCGGCGGGACCGGTCCGCCGGCCGGTCCCGGCCGCCCGGATGGCCGGGCCACCGCCTCCGGCCAGGGGAACCCCGTCGGCCGGGGCGCCACGGCACGGGCCCGGCGACACGTCCCCCGTGGACCTGCCGCTGATCGCCCCCGTGCTCGCCGCCCCGGCGCCCTGCCGCCTCGGGCCCGGGACGCGCGCCGGGCGCACGAGACCGAGCAGGACGGGCAGCGGGCGGTGGTCCACCTCCCCGGTGACGGCACCCTCGTGCCGCACGCCCGCCCCGGCGAGGACGTCAGCGGGGCCTGCCCCGAACTGCGCGCGCCGGTCGGCGCCCTCGCTCGGCACCACGGCGGCCGTGCTGCCGGACGAGGAGGGTCTCGGTCCGAACGGGCAGGGCCGCGCCGGCTTCCGGTTGCACCGGTCCCGGACGGGTCCGGCCCTGGCGCCGGGGAAGGCGGCACGGCTCGCCGCGACCACCGCGTGGACCTGGTGCACCAGGCGCCGTCCGACGTGACGTGGCCGGCGGACGGTTGTCTGCCGCGGGCCGCCGCGACCGGGGTGTGTCCCTTCGACGCGGCGCCGGGCGCCCGCCGGGTACGGGCCTCTCCGGTCGGCGAGGTCCGCCGCGGCATCCGGACCGGGCGGGGGTGCCGCGCCGGCCGTCCTGACTCCGGCTGCGCACCGGTCTGACGCCCGAGGAGTCCTCGGCAGACCTCCCGGACCCCCAAGTCTCCTGACATGGTGTCAGAAGTCATTTATTGGGCTGCGCTTCACCACCGGGACGCCCGCGGCCCCTTGGCGCGGAACTGGAGATCGGGGAAGCTGAACTCCCTTTTCCCCCACAGCCGTTCGGCTGCGCCCGGTCCTGAGGAGGACGCAGTGTCGTCACCCACGTTCAAGAAGCACCGCAGGAGATGGCTCACCGGTCTCGCCGGTGCCGCCGCGCTCGTCGTCGCCGTCCCCACGGTCGCGTACGCCGCGCCGCCCACGGCCCTCCCGGCCAACGCCGAAGCGGGCGAGCGCGCGTACTTGCCCGCCTTCGACTACGACACGGACGGCTGCTACTCGACCCCCGCGATCGGCCCCGACGGGACCGTCAACGGCGGTCTCAACCCGACCGGCGCCCTCAACGGCAACTGCCGTGACGCCTCGGACCTCGACAACACCAACAGCTACTCCCGCCACAAGTGCAACAACGGCTGGTGCGCCTACCTGTACGGCCTGTACTTCGAGAAGGACCAGGCGCTGGCGGGCACCAGCATCGGCGGACACCGGCACGACTGGGAGCACGTCGTGGTGTGGGTGCAGAACAACGCGGTGAAGTACGTCTCGACGTCCAACCACGGCTCGTTCACCGTCACCGCCGCCTCCGGGGTCCGCTTCGACGGTACCCACGCGAAGGTCGTCTACCACAAGGACGGCATCAGCACGCACTGCTTCCGGCTCGCCGGCTCGGGCGACGAACCGCCGGAGAACCACAAGGGCACCTGGCAGTACCCGCCGCTGGTCGGCTGGAACGGCTACCCGGCGGGCGTGCGCGAGAAGTTGGCCGCCTACGACTTCGGCAGCGCCCACTTCGGCCTGAGGGACGACAGCTTCGGCAACCACCTCAACTCGGCCAAGCCGGCCGGGATCGCCTTCGACGCGTACGCGTGACCCGGTGACCGGGGCCGGCCCCGGGGCGCGGGACCCGAGCGGGACGCGGGTCCGGCCGCGGGACCGGCGCGCCCGCTCCCGGCGTGATCCCGCGCCCGGGGCAGGACGCGCTTCGCCCCGAGCGTCGAACAGCGGCCCTCCCGAGGGTCTATCGTGTCCCGCATGTCCGTTCCGGAACTGATCCGCATCGTCTCCCGTGACTCGCCCATGGCCCTGGCCCAGGTGGAGCGCGTCCGCGCGGAGCTGGCCGCGCTGCATCCCGGTGTGCGCACCGAGGTCGTCCCCGTGAGGACCACCGGTGACAAGTGGCTGGGAGACCTGTCCCAGGTCGAGGGGAAGGGCGCGTTCACCAAGGAGGTCGACGCGGCCCTGCTGGCCGGCGAGGCCGATCTGGCGGTGCACTGCGTCAAGGACGTCCCGGCGGACCGGCCCCTCCCGGCCGGCACGGTCTTCGCGGCGTTCCTGAAGCGGGACGACATCCGTGACGCCCTCGTGCACCCGGGCGGGCTCACCCTCGACGAACTCCCGGCGGGGACCCGGATCGGCACCTCCTCGGTGCGCCGGGTCGCCCAACTGGCCACCACCCACCCGCATCTGGAGTGCGTGCCGTTCCGCGGCAACGCCAACCGGCGGCTGGCGAAGCTCGCGGCGGGCGAGGCGGACGCGCTGCTGCTCGCGGTGTCGGGCCTGGAGCGCATCGGGCGGCCGGACGTGATCAGCGAGGTCCTCTCGCCGGAGGCGATGATGCCGCCCATCGGCGCGGGCATCCTCGCCCTGCAGTGCCGTGCGGGCGACGACGACCTGATCGACGCGGTCAGCGGGCTCGGTGATCCCGCGACCCACCGGGAGGCCACCGCCGAACGGATGTTCCTGCACGTCCTGCAGGGCCATTGCAACAGCCCCATCGCCGGTTTCGCGCAGGTGGACCGCGGCGGCGAACTCTCCCTGCGGGCGTGCGTGTTCACCCCGGACGGCAAGACCCGGCTGAACGCCCACGAGTGGGCGGGCCGCCTCGACCCGGCCACGCTCGGCACGTCGGTGGCCGTCGCGCTGCTGCGTCAGGGCGCTCGCGAGATCATCGACGGCATCCCGCACTGAGCGGGACGGGGCGTCGGGCGGTGCGTCAGGCGGTGCCCTCTTCGGCCTGGTCGCGCAGGAAGTTGCTCACCTGGCGCGCCAGGCTGTCGCGGACCGCGGCGGGGGCCCCGGCGGGCCCCTCGTGCAGGCCGACGCCGCCGACCCACATCCGCCGCCCGGCCCACTCCTCGTCGACGCGCAGCTGGATCTGCACGTCGACCTGGCCCAGCGCGGCCTCGGGCCCGGCGGCGTACAGCACGGCGGTGGCGCGGCGCAGCGGGTAGACGTCGAACCCCTCGATGAACTGCGAGTTGCGCCAGTCGATGAAGGCGCTCTCGCCGTCGGGGCCGATCCGCACGTCGATCTGCCCGTCCTCCAGGTGGACGCCGATGCTCTGCTCGCCGCGGTTCTCGACGGTCACCCGCAGGGTGAAATACGTCAGCCCCTCGGCCGCGTCGTCGCGTCCCCGGGGCGGCTCCGCCGGCTCCAGACGGTGGACGCGGACCCGCAGACCGGCATGCTCGTCGTACTCGTGCCAGTCCCCGACCACGTTCGGCTCGTACACAGTCCACCTCTCGACTTCTACGGGCTGCTTCCTATCCGTGGGCTCGGCGCACTGTCAAATGAGCGGAATGCGGTGCGGCCAGGGCCTTCACCCCTTTTGATCGGTGATCAAGCCGTGCGCAGGAAGGATCCCGTTCCGGGCCGCGCGGGCGGCACGGCGGGAGTGCCGCACATCACGTCGCGGCCAAGATCGACGGCACCGAGAGCCCGGACGACGCGTCCGCCCGTGCCCCGGCGAGGACGCGGGGGAGGAAGAAGCCGCTCTCCCCGTCGGCGAGACCGGCGACGGCGGACGGCCGCCCGACGGAGGAAGTGCACTCAACCAGGCTAAATGGGATTATCTGTTTTAGATCGCACAGAACGGGCATCAGCCGGAAGTGCTTCGGACAGGAGGCACCTCTGTGGGAACCCGCCGACGGGCCCCGGGAGATTTCCCCCAGGTCCGAGCGAGCGTGCTTCCCACGGTGTCCGTCCATCCACCGGCACCCACCTGAGGGAGGCACGCCTGATGCGTACCACCATCAGAACCAAGCGGCACCCCCACGACGACGCACCGGACACCGCCGAGACCTTCGCCCGGCTCGCCCGGCTCCCCGACGGCCCCGAACGCCAGTCGCTCCGCGACGAACTGGTCCGCCTCTGGCTGCCCATGGCCGAACGCATAGCCGTCCGCTTCCGCGGGCGCGGCGAGTCCCTCGAAGACCTCTACCAGGTGGCGGCCCTCGGACTCGTCAAGGCCGTCGACCACTACGACCCGGACCGCGGTCGCGCCTTCGAGGCCTACGCGGTACCGACGGTCACCGGCGAGATCAAGCGCCACTTCCGCGACCACATGTGGACGCTGCACGTCCCGCGCCGGGTCCAGGACCTGCGCAACCGGGTGCGGCACGCCGCGAAGGACCTCTCGCAGACCACGTCGGGACGGGCCCCGACCCTCGCCGAGATCGCCGAGTACGCGCAGCTGACGGAGGACGAGGTCCGCACCGGCATGGAGGCCCTCGAGTGCTTCTCCGCGCTGTCGCTGGAGGCCGAGATGCCCGGCACCGACGGCTACGCGCTGGAGGACGCCCTGGGCGACCCCGACCCGGGGTACGACACCGTCCTCGACCGGGTGGCCGTCGCCCCGTGTCTGCGGGCCCTGCCGGAACGCGAGCGGACCATCCTGTACCTGCGCTTCTTCGGCGGCATGACCCAGAGCAGCATCGCCGAGCAGCTCGGCATCTCGCAGATGCACGTCTCCCGTCTGCTGAGCGGATGCTTCGAGCGGCTGCGCGAGGAGATCGCCGCCGGCCCCCACTGACCCGGCATGGGCCGACGCGGCATGCTCGCGCGTCACCGCGTCACCGCGTCACCGCGTCACCGCGTCACCGCGTCACCGCGTCACCGCGTCACCGCGTCACCGCGTCAGGCGGCGGGGCAAGCGGCGCCGGGCCGGGCGCAGAGCGGACGTCACGCCGGCGGGCGACGGACCGGGCGCAGACCGGACATCACGCCGGCGGGCGGCGCTCCAGCGGCGACGCGCCGGGAATCCGGGTGGGGCCGTGACGGTCCACCGCGTCCTCCAGCTCCGCGCGGATCTCGTCGGGCATCTGCCCGCTGCGGCCCCAGAGGAGGATCAGCTCCGCGACGTTGCGCAGCTTGATGTTCGTGTGCTGGGAGACCTCCTTCAGCACCGTCCACCCCCCGTCCGGCGTCATCCTTCCCAGCCCGACGATCACTCCGATCGCCTGGTCCACCACGGCGTGCGAGGCCACGGCGTCCTTGAGCCGGCCGACCTCCCGCTGGAGTTCGACGACGCGGTCCGTTTCACGAGGGGACTCGCCCGGTACTCGGCGCACACCTCCATCGTGCCACCGGGCCGCTCGGCAGGCGCCGTGGAAGGGTCCGGCGGGACACTGGTGGCATGCCGCAGACCGCCGATCGACCAGGAACGCGAGTGCCATGAACCATCACCGCTCCCATGCCGCCCCCGGTGCGACGGAGGTCGTCTCCACGCACTCCGTGTTCGGTGCGCCCTGCTGGGTGAGCCTGACCAGCCGGGACATGGAGGCCACCCAGAGGTTCTACGGGGCCGTCCTCGGGTGGGACTGGCGTCGGGGCAGCCTCGGCGACCACTTCCGTACGGCCCTGGTGAACGGCGTGCCCGTGGCCGGCATCGCCGGCGTCGCCTCGGTGTGGCAGATGGCGGTGGCCTGGACGCCGTACTTCGCCGTGCCGAGCGCGGACGTGGCGGCCTCCCGCGCGCGGGAGCGGGGCGGCACGGTCGCCGTCGGGCCGATCTCGCTGCCGCCGGGCCGGGCGGCGCTGCTGGCCGACCGGGACGGCGCGACCTTCGGTGTGTGGGAGGGCTCCCTGGTCGGCAACTGGGAGGCCTGGCGGCAGGCCGCTCCCGCGTTCATCCGGCTGCACACCCGCGACGCCTTCGACTCCGCCATCTTCTACGGCGAGATCCTCGACTGGGCGAGCGACCGGCCGGGCTGCTGCGAGGTGCACTACGAGGGCGGCGAGGTGGTGCTGCGCAGCCGGGGCGACGTCGTGGCCCGGATCGAGTCGGGCGCCCTGGAGGCGGCCCCCGACCCGACGATCCGGCCGCACTGGCAGGTCCACTTCGCGGTGCCGGACGTGGCGGCCTGTGCTCGGGACGCCGAACGGCACGGCGGCAGCGTGCTGGCCAAGGGCGCCGACGAGGCCGTACTGCGCGATCCCGACGGCGCCCAGTTCACGGTGACCTCGCGCCGCGGCCGCTGAGCGCCCGTGCGGCCGCCTACTCCGAGCGGCGCGGCGGCCTCGAGAGCACGATGAGGGCGCGGGCCTCCACCGTCACCTCCGCGCCCGCCTTGTACTCCGTCTCGTCGGGGCCGCCGTCCGGCTCCACCGTGTCGACGCGGACCGCCCAGCGCTCCCCGTACCCGGCACCGGGCAGCCGGAACACCACCGGCTCCCAGTAGCTGTTGAGCAGCAGCAGGAAGGAGTCGTCGACGACGGGCCGGCCGCGCGGGCCGGGTTCGGCGATGGCGTCGCCGTTCAGGAACACGCCCACGCAGTGCGCGTCGGAGCGCTGCCAGTCGCGGTCGGTCATCTCGCGGGCGTCCGGCAGCAGCCACACCAGGTCGGGCAGCGGCTGCCCGGCGTGGGTGACGGTCTCGCCGCGGAAGAAGCGGCGCCGCCGCAGCACGGGGTGGGCCGAGCGCAGGGCGATGAGACGCCGGGTGAAGTCCACGAGGTCGCGCCGCTCCCGGGCCGGCCGCCAGTCGATCCAGGAGACCTCGTTGTCCTGGCAGTAGGCGTTGTTGTTGCCGCGCTGGGTGCGGCCCATCTCGTCGCCGTGGCAGATCATCGGGATGCCCTGGGACAGCAGCAGGGTGGCGAGGAGGTTGCGCTGCTGGCGGGCGCGCAGTTCCAGCACGGCAGGGTCGTCGGTGTCGCCCTCGGCCCCGCAGTTCCAGGACCGGTTGTCGCTCTCGCCGTCCTGGTTGTCGTCGCCGTTGGCCTCGTTGTGCTTGTCGTTGTAGGAGACGAGGTCGCGCAGGGTGAACCCGTCGTGCGCGGTGACGAAGTTGACGCTGGCGCGCGGGCGGCGCCGGTTGTGGGCGTACAGGTCGGCGGAGCCGGTCAGGCGGGAGGCGAACTCGCCGAGCGAGCCCGGTTCGGTCCGCCAGAAGTCCCGTACGGTGTCGCGGTAGCGGCCGTTCCACTCCGACCACAGGGGCGGGAAGTTGCCCACGTGGTAGCCGCCCTCGCCGACGTCCCACGGCTCGGCGATCAGCTTCACGCGGTTGATCACCGGGTCCTGCTGGATCAGGTCGAAGAACGCCGAGAGCCTGTCCACCTCGTGGAACTGCCGGGCCAGGGTGGCCGCGAGGTCGAAGCGGAACCCGTCGACGTGCATCTCGGTGACCCAGTACCGCAGCGAGTCCATGATCAGCTGCAGGACGTGGGGGTGGCGCATCAGCAGGCTGTTGCCGGTGCCGGTGGTGTCGTAGTAGTGCGACCAGTCCCCGTCGACCAGGCGGTAGTACGAGGCGTTGTCGATGCCGCGGAAGGAGAGGGTGGGGCCCTTCTCGTTGCCCTCGGCGGTGTGGTTGTAGACGACGTCGAGGATGACTTCGAGGCCGGCCGCGTGCAGCTCCTTCACCATCGCCTTGAACTCGGCGACCTGCCGGCCGCGGGTGCCGTGGGCGGCGTAGGCGTTGTGCGGGGCGAAGAAGCCGATGGTGTTGTAACCCCAGTAGTTGGACAGGCCCCGGTCCGTCAGGAAGCCGTCCTGCACGTACTGGTGGACGGGCATCAGCTCGATCGCCGTCACGCCCAGCGAGGTGAGGTGCCCGGTGACCGCGGGGTGGGCGAGGCCGGCGTAGGTGCCGCGCAGTTCGGGCGGGACGTCGGGGTGGGTGCGGGTCAGGCCCCGCACGTGGGCCTCGTAGATCACCGTGTCGGCGTAGGAGCGCTGTGGGGGCCGGTCCCCGCCCCAGTCGAAGGCCGGGTCGGTGACCACGCCGAGCAGGGTGTGTCCGGCGCTGTCCCCGGGGTCGGGGCGCTCCCCGGCCCGTTCGAACAGTGAGGCGTGGTTGTCGATCTGTCCGTCGACGGCTCGGGCGTAGGGGTCGAGGAGGAGCTTGGCCGGGTTGCAGCGGTGGCCGGCGGCCGGGTCCCAGGGGCCGTGGACCCGGTAGCCGTAGCGCTGTCCGGGGCCGACGCCGGGCAGGTAGGCGTGCCAGACGAAGCCGTCGACCTCGGCCAGCGGCACCTCGCGGCTGCCGCCGTCGTCGTCGAGGAGGACGAGGTCGACGCGGTGCGCGACCTCGCTGAACAGGGCGAAGTTGGTGCCGCTGCCGTCGAAGTCGGCGCCCAACGGGTAGGGGTGCCCGCTCCAGGCGGGCACCCCTGCACTCCGGTACGGCCGGGAGGTCACCGGACGCCCTCCAGGACGCCGTGCGTCTGTTCCGTGGCGGCGAGGGCCGCGACCGGCAGTTCGCGCGGCACCTGGAGCATCTCGCGCAGGTTCCGCTCGGGGAGGGTCGGCACCAGCGGGACGCGCTCGCCGGCGCGGGCGCGCTGCGAGAACCAGATGACCTTGCTGCCGGTGTCGGTGGCGCAGCAGCCCCAGCCGTCGCTCATGGCGGCGATGCTCTCGAGGCAGGCCCGCAGGTCCTGGTCCGGGCGCAGGTCCCGGTCGTCGCCGCCGATCGCCGTGATCAGGTGCTGGCCGTTCCACCACAGCTCGACGGAGGTGTGCTTGTCCGTGGCGTGCTCGTCGATCGCGCTGAGCAGCATCTCGGTTCCACCGCAGACGGGCTCGACGAGCGTTTCGAGGTCCCAGTACCTCAGGTGTGCGGCCAGGATGCGCCTGACCTGCCGGACCCGGTCCGGGCTCACGTCCACGTCGAGGTGGTAGTAGCAGGGGACTGCGGTCTTCATCGTCGTTCGTCTCCTCACCGGCGAGGCTCCGCTCCTTCTCGGCCCGGCGGGCCGAGCCCCGAACACGAAGCGTGAGCATTGGTCGCTCCTGAGTCACAACCACCATGGGGCTGCTACGCCATTCGTGCAACACGAGCGCACCACAACCAAGATCCAACAGGACGTTGAGTGGTGGGCCGTGCACCATAAGTGAAGGCCTCGGGAGGTTTGACGGTTTCGCACCTCTGCTTACATGGCCGACCCGCTCGCCGCGGGGCGACGTACCTCTCGAACTCCCGGAAGGTGAACAGCGCCATGCTGCTACCAGCGAAGACCGAAGTCGCCAGACGTCTGCGCAGTTACCGCGCCTGGGAACGCGTGATGCTCGCGCGCCCGGGCGACCGCGCGGTGCGGGCCACCTTCGAGGACTGCGGATACACCCTGTGCGTGCTGATGGGCAAGCGTTGCGCGCGGGAGGCCGCGGACGCCGCTGAGCAGTACCTGCGCGCGGGCGCGGACACCCGGCTCCTGCGCGGCGGGGCGATCCGCAGGAACGGCGTCGCGCGGCTCGCGACGACCCGGCCGACGCTGCGTCTGGCGGCGGAGCGGTAGGACCCCGGCCGCTTCGGCCGGGGCACCAGCAGCGGGCGACGGAAACCTTTTTCAGTACAGCGGAGGTGCAGCGTGAGGTCCACCAGAGCGATCGGCCGTATCCCGGTGCGGGACGTCCATCCGCGCGTGGAGTGCGGCCGGCGGCCGGCCAAGTCCGTGAGCGGCGAGACGTTCGAGATCACCGCGACGGTGTTCCGGGAGGGTCACGACGCCGTCGGCGCGAACGTGGTCCTCAAGGGCCCGGACGGCCGCCGTGGACCGTGGACGCCGATGCGCGAACTCGCGCCGGGCACCGACCGCTGGGGTGCCGAGGTGACGCTCGACGAGGTGGGCCGCTGGACGTACACCGTGGAGGCCTGGAGCGATCCCGTCACGACCTGGCGCCGGCACGCGGAGATCAAGATTCCCGCGGGCATCGACACGGGGCTGGTCCTGGAGGAGGGCGGGCACCTCTACGAGCGCGTGGCGGCCCGGGTGCCGCGCGGCCCGGCGCGGACCGTGGTGCGGGAGGCGGCGCGCAGGCTGCTCGACGACTCGCTCCCGGTGACCGAGCGGTACGCGGCGGCGCTGGCGCCCGAGGTGGACGTGGTCCTGGCCCGCCACCCCTTCCGGGAGTTCGTCTCCGCGAGTGCCGCCATGCCCCTGCTGGTGGAGCGGGAGCGGGCGCTGTACGGCTCCTGGTACGAGTTCTTCCCGCGTTCGGAGGGGACCCCGGAGCGGCCGCACGGCACGTTCCGCACGGCGGCGCGGCGGCTGCCGGCGATCGCCGCGATGGGCTTCGACGTGGTCTACCTGCCGCCGGTCCACCCGATCGGCACGACGTTTCGCAAGGGCCGCAACAACACCCTCGATCCCGGCCCCGAGGACGTGGGGGTGCCGTGGGCGATCGGTTCGCCGGAGGGCGGTCACGACGCCGTGCACCCCGATCTCGGCACGATCGAGGACTTCGACTGGTTCGTGCAGCGGGCGCGGGAGGAGGGTCTGGAGGTGGCGCTGGACTTCGCGCTGCAGTGCTCGCCGGACCATCCGTGGGTGCACAAGCACCCGGAGTGGTTCCACCACCGGCCGGACGGGACGATCGCCTACGCCGAGAACCCGCCGAAGAAGTACCAGGACATCTACCCGATCGCCTTCGACGCCGACATGGACGGCATCGTGAGGGAGACGCTGCGGGTGCTGCGGCACTGGATGGACCACGGCGTGCGGATCTTCCGGGTGGACAACCCGCACACCAAGCCGGTGGTGTTCTGGGAGCGGGTGATCGGCGAGATCAACCGGACCGACCCGGACGTGATCTTCCTGGCCGAGGCGTTCACCCGGCCCGCGATGATGCACACCCTCGCGCAGATCGGCTTCCAGCAGTCCTACACCTACTTCACCTGGCGCAACACCAAGGAAGAGCTCACCGAGTACCTGACCGAGCTGTCGGGCGAGGCGGCCGCCTACATGCGGCCCAACTTCTTCCCCAACACCCCCGACATCCTGCACGCCCACCTCCAGCACGGCGGCCGTCCCGCCTTCGAGGCCCGCGCGGTGCTGGCCGCGACCCTCTCCCCCAGCTGGGGCCTGTACAGCGGCTACGAGCTGTGCGAGAACACCCCCCTCAGGCCGGGCAGCGAGGAGTACCTCGACTCCGAGAAGTACCAGCTGCGCCCCCGCGACTGGGCCGCCGCCGAACGCGAGGGCCGCACCATCGCCCCCCTCATCACCCGCCTCAACGAGATCCGCCGGACCCACCCCGCACTGCGGCAACTGCGCGACCTGCACTTCCACGGCACGGACAACCCCTCCGTCATCGCCTACAGCAAGCGCAGGGGCGAGGACACGGTGCTCGTCGTGGTCAACCTCGACCCCCACCACACCCAGGAGGCCACGGTCTCGTTGGACATGCCGCAACTCGGCCTGGACCGGCACGAGTCCGTGCCGGTGCGCGACGAGCTCACCGGCGAGACCTACCACTGGGGCAGCGACAACTACGTGCGCCTGGAGCCCGGCCGGACACCGGCCCACGTGTTCCACGTCCGGTGACACCCACAGCGCAGAGCGGAGACCCCAGAGCGTCATGACCGTCAACTCCCCCGTCCAGGACACCTTCGAGGACACCCCGGCCAAGGACCGCGATCCCGACTGGTTCAAGCGTGCCGTCTTCTACGAGGTCCTCGTCCGTTCCTTCCAGGACAG
>NZ_JBICUZ010000013.1:0-186152 GCF_043198675.1 Streptomyces sp. NPDC048734
CGGGCGGGTGTTCTCGGTGGCCCCGGCGCGGGCCCGGCGTAAACCCCGGCACGCCCTGTGGGTGTTACCCGCCGGGCCCCCCGCCCCCCCCCCCCGGCGGCCCCGCCCCCCCGGGCCGGGGCGCCGCGGCTCCTGTCCGCTGCGGGTGACAGCCGGCTCAGACGGTCTCGGGAAGCTCCTCGAGCCCCTCGGCGACCAGCTTCGCCAGACGGTCGAGGGCGACGTCCGCGCCCTCGGCCTCGGAGGCGAGGACGATCTCCTCGCCACCCTGGGCGCCCAGGCCGAGAACGGCCAGCATGGAGGCCGCGTTGACGGGGTTGCCGTCGGCCTTGGCGATCGTCACCGGGATGCCTGCGGCCGTGGCGGCCCGGACGAAGATGGAAGCGGGGCGGGCGTGAAGGCCCTCGGCCCAGCCGACGTTGACGCGGCGCTCAGCCATGTGATGCTGCCCTTCGGTGTTCAGGTTGTCTAGACCAGTGTTCCACACGTGAAGCGTGAGGGAGAGGGCCGTGCGGCGCCCTCCCGGCGTGGTCGCCGGATCGCGGCCTCGATCCGACATCCGTCCTTCACAGACTGCCTTGCGCCGTTGTCGTACGCGAGCCGTACTCTGGGCCCCATGCAGAGCGCGTCGGACCGCCACGAGTACCCCGCCCACTGGGAAGCCGACGTGGTGCTGCGCGACGGCGGCACCGCGCGCATCCGCCCCATCACCGTCGATGACGCCGAGCGCCTGGTCAGCTTCTACGAGCAGGTGTCGGACGAGTCGAAGTACTACCGCTTCTTCGCGCCCTACCCGCGACTGTCCGCCAAGGACGTCCACCGCTTCACGCACCACGACTTTGTGGACAGGGTGGGACTCGCGGCCACGGTCGGCGGCGAGTTCATCGCCACCGTACGCTATGACCGCATTGGTGCCGACGGGACGGCCGCCTCGGCGCCGGCCGACGAGGCCGAGGTCGCGTTCCTGGTACAGGACGCCCACCAGGGCCGCGGTGTCGCCTCCGCCCTCCTCGAACACATCGCGGCCGTCGCGCGCGAGCGCGGCATCCGGCGGTTCGCCGCCGAGGTGCTCCCGGCCAACACCAAGATGATCAAGGTGTTCACGGACGCCGGCTACACCCAGAAGCGCAGCTTCGAGGACGGCGTCGTGCACCTGGAGTTCGGCCTCGAACCCACCGAGCGCTCCCTCGCGGTGCAGCGCGCGCGGGAACAGCGCGCCGAGGCCCGCTCCGTACGGCGGCTGCTGGTGCCCGGCTCGGTCGCCGTCGTCGGCACCGGCCGCACCCCCGGCGGCGTCGGCCGCAGCGTCCTCGGCAACCTCCGGCAGGCCGGCTTCACCGGCGACCTGTACGCCGTGAACAAGGCCTTCCCCGAGGACCTGAAGGAACTCGACGGCGTGCCCGCCCACCGCTCGGTCCGCGACATCGACGGGCACGTCGACCTCGCGGTCGTGGCCGTCCCGGCCGACCACGTGCCCGAAGCCGTCGCCGAGTGCGGCGAGCACGGCGTGCAGGGACTCGTCGTCCTGGCCGCCGGGTACGCCGAGAGCGGCCCCGACGGACTGGAGCGCCAGCGCGAACTCGTGCGGCACGCGCGCGCGTACGGCATGCGGATCATCGGTCCCAACGCCTTCGGGGTCATCAACACCTCCCCTCAGGTACGGCTGAACGCGTCGCTGGCCCCGCAGATGCCGCGCCCCGGCCGGATCGGCCTGTTCGCCCAGTCCGGCGCCATCGGCGTGGCCCTGCTCTCCCGGCTGCACCGGCGCGGCGGAGGCGTCACCGGGATCACCGGCGTGTCGACCTTCGTCTCCTCCGGCAACCGCGCGGACGTGTCCGGCAACGACGTCCTCCAGTACTGGTACGACGACCCCGACACCGATGTCGCCCTGATGTACCTGGAGTCGATCGGCAACCCGCGCAAGTTCACCCGGCTCGCGCGGCGCACGGCCGCGGCCAAGCCGCTGGTGGTGGTCCAGGGTGCCGGCTCGGCCCCCCAGGGCCACGCCGTACGGGCCACGCGGCTGCCCCGCGCCACGGTGTCCGCCCTGCTCCGCCAGGCCGGGGTGATCCGCGTGGACACCATCACCGAACTGGTCGACGCGGGCCTGCTGCTGGCACGCCAGCCGCTGCCACGGGGACCGCGTGTGGCCATCCTCGGCAACTCGGAGTCCCTGGGACTGCTCACCTACGACGCGTGCCTCTCCGAGGGCCTGCGCCCGCAGCCGCCGCTGGACCTCACCACGGAGGCGTCGGCGGAGAACTTCCACGCCGCGCTGGCGCACGCCCTGGCCGACGAGACGTGCGACGCGGTCGTGGTGACCGCGATCCCCGCCATCGGCGAGGCGTCCCCCGACGACGCGGAACTGGCGCAGGCGCTGCGCTCGGCCGCGGCCGCCGGTCCCGCCAAGCCGGTGCTCGTGGTGCACGTGGAGCTGGGCGGCCTCGCGGAGGCCCTGTCCGCCGCGACGAGCACCGCCCCACGCGCGCGTACGACGGCGGCCGAGGCCGGGCCGGCGGGAACCGGGCCGACCGGGGCGGGGACGACATCGACCGGAGCGACCGGCCCCGGCTCGGTGGCGACCGGCTCGGCGGCGACCGGGACGACGATGACCGGGGTGTCGGGAACCGGGCCTACCGGCTCCGGCCCGGTAACGGCCGCGTCGACGACGCCGACCGGCACACCCCCCGCTCCCGCCGCCGTGCCCGGCGAACCCGCCGAGCGCTCCCGGACCCCCGAGGGCGCCCACCTCATCCCCGCCTACCCCGCCGCGGAACGCGCGGTCCGCGCCCTCGCCGAGGCCGTGAAGTACGCGCAGTGGCGGCGCGAGGCCGCCGAACCCGGCAAGGTGCCCGAGCACGAGGACATCGACGAGAAGGGCGCCGCCGCGCTGATCGGCAGGCTCCTCGCGCGCGGGCAGGGCCTCACCCTCGGCACCGACGAGACCTGCGAGCTGCTCGGCCGGTACGGCATCCCGGTCCGCCGGGCCATCCCCGCACTTGACCCCGACGAGGCCGCACAGGCCGCCGGCACCCTCGGCTATCCCGTCGCCCTCAAAGCCACCGCACCCCACCTGCGCCACCGTGCCGACCTGGGCGGCGTCCGCCTCGACCTCGCCGACGAAGAGCAACTCCGGCGCGCGTACGCCGAGTTGACCGAGCTGTTCGGGGACCCGCAGCAGCTGCGCCCGGTGGTCCAGGCGATGGCCCCGCGCGGGGTGGACACCGTCGTCCGGGCGGTCATCGACCCGGCCGCCGGAGCCGTACTGTCGTTCGGGCTCGCCGGCGCCGCCTCGCAGCTGCTCGGCGACATGGCGCACCGCCTGATCCCGGTCACCGACCGGGACGCCACCTCCCTGGTCCGGTCGATCCGGACCGCACCCCTGCTGTTCGGCTGGCGCGGTTCGACGCCCGTCGACACCCCCGCCCTGGAGGAGCTGCTGCTGAGGGTGTCCCGCCTGGTCGACGACCACCCGGAGGTCGTCGCGGTGACACTGGAGCCGGTCGTCGTCGCCCCGCACGGCCTGAGCGTCCTCGGCGCCTCCGTCCGCCTCGCGCCCCCGCCCGCCCGCGACGACCTCGGCCCGCGGACGCTCCCCGTCTACTGAGACGGCCGTGACCGGTCCCTCGCAGTCAGTGGGTCCCCGTAGGATGGAGGGCATGGCCAAGACCAGTACGACGACCCAGGGGCTGCGTGCGGCGATCGAGCGCAGCGGCTACTACCCGGCCCTCGTGGCCGAGGCGGTGGAGGCCGCCGTGGGCGGCGAGCCCATCCGGTCGTACCTGGTCCACCAGGAAACCACGTTCGACCAGAACGAAGTGCGCCGGCACGTGACCGTGCTGGTCCTCACCGGCAACCGCTTCATCGTCAGCCACACCGACGAGCAGGCCGCCGACTCCACCTCCCCGACGCCGTACGCCACCACCTCCACCGAGTCCGTGAAGCTCGGCCGGATCTCGTCGGTCGTGCTGAGCCGGGTGGTCGCCAACCCGGAGTCGTACAAGCCCGGCAGCCTGCCGCGCGAGGTCGTGCTGACGATCGGCTGGGGCGCGGTCTCCCGCATCGACCTCGAGCCCGCCGCCTGCGGCGACCCGAACTGCGACGCCGACCACGGCTACACCGGAAGCTCGACGGCGGACGACCTCAGCCTGCGCGTCAGCGAGGCCGGGGACGGCCCGGAGACGGTGCGCCAGACCCTCGCCTTCGCACAGTCCCTCTCCGAGGCGACCGCGGACCAGACCGCGTAATGGCTCAGCCCGCCGTCTGGGACGACCCGGAACCCCTCGCCGTCTCCTCCGCACCCGTCCCCCAGTACGGCTCCGGTTCCCTCGCCGACCTGCTGCCCACACTGGCCGCCGGCATGGGTGTCCCGGGCACGACCGCGGCCATCGCCGAACTCACGCCGGCCGACCGCAACTGCGTCTTCCTGATCGACGGCCTCGGCTGGGAGCAGCTCAAGGCCCACCGTGACGAGGCGCCCTACCTGCACAGCCTCCTCGCCGGCTCGCGCGGCGGCACCGGGCGCCCGCTCACCGCCGGCTACCCGGCGACCACCGCGACGTCGCTCGCCTCCGTCGGCACCGGCCTCCCGCCGGGCGCGCACGGCCTGCCCGGCTACACCGTGCGCGACCCGGCCACCGGCCAGCTGATGAACCAGCTGCGCTGGCAGCCGTGGACCCCGCCGCACGCCTGGCAGCCGTACCCCACGGTCTTCCAGCTGGCCGACGCGGCCGGCGTGCACGCCGCCCAGGTGTCCTCGCCCCACTTCCAGAACACCCCGCTCACCAAGGTCGCCCTCAGCGGCGGCACCTTCCACGGGCGCCTCACCGGCGAGGAGCGCATGGACCTCGCGGCCGAGCAGCTCGCGGCCGGCGACCGGTCCCTGGTCTACACGTACTACGCCGAACTCGACGGCGCCGGTCACCGCTACGGCGTCGCGTCCGACACCTGGCGCGGCCAGCTCATGTACGTCGACCGGCTCGTGCAGCGCCTCGCCGAGCAGCTCCCACCCCGCAGCGCGCTCTACGTCACCGCGGACCACGGCATGATCGACGTGCCCTTCGACGAGGACCACCGCATCGACTTCGACGCGGACTGGGAACTGCGCGCCGGGGTCGCCCTGCTGGGCGGCGAGGGCCGCGCCCGCCATGTCTACGCCGTGCCGGGCGCCGAGGACGACGTCCTCACCTGCTGGCGCGAGGTGCTCGGCGAGCAGTTCTGGGTGGCCTCGCGGGACGAGGCGATCGCCGCGGGCTGGTTCGGCCCGCACATCGACGAACGGGTGTACGCCCGCCTCGGCGACGTGATCGCGGCCGCCCGGGACGACGTCCTCCTCATCGCCTCGGAGCGCGAACCGAAGGAGTCGGCCATGGTCGGCAACCACGGCTCCATGACCCCGGCCGAGCAGTTCGTCCCGCTGCTCGAAGTACGCTCCTGAGCCGTACGCTCCTGACGCCCGTCGCCCCGACCACGCCACCGACATCCCACCGAAAGGTGCTCGACTCCCCATGCCCGAGCTGGTGTTCTTCTCCGGAACCATGGACTGCGGGAAGTCCACGCTGGCTCTCCAGATAGAGCACAACCGCTCCGCGCGCGGCCTGCAGGGCATCATCTTCACCCGTGACGACCGCGCGGGCGAGGGCAAACTCTCCTCCCGTCTCGGACTGGTCACCGACGCGGTGGAGGTCGAGGACGGCCACGACCTGTACGGCCACCTCGTCGACCACCTCTCGCAGGGCGGCCGCGCCGACTACGTGATCGCGGACGAGGCGCAGTTCCTCGCGGAGGAGCAGATAGACCAGCTCGCGCGCGTGGTCGACGACCTGGAGATCGACGTCTACGCCTTCGGCATCACGACCGACTTCCGCTCCAAGCTGTTCCCCGGCTCCCAGCGGCTCGTCGAGCTGGCCGACCGCGTGGAGGTCCTCCAGGTCGAGGCCCTGTGCTGGTGCGGCGCCCGCGCCACGCACAACGCCCGCACGGTCGGCGGAGTGATGGTCGTCGAGGGCGCGCAGGTCGTGATCGGCGACGTGGACCAGGCGGACACCGTCGGCTACGAGGTCCTGTGCCGGCGCCACCACCGCCGCCGCATGACGGCCGCGTCGGCGCGTGCGGCGGTCCTGTCCCCGGACGTGCTGCCGGTCAACTCCGCCTGACCGCGCACCCGTGGCCGCCATCAGGCGGACGGGCACCTCCCTATGGCTTACGGGCCAGTCCGGCGGCGATGAGGCGCTCCCAGACGGTGAGTTCCCGTTCGCCGTCGCCGCTCCACGGGCTGTCCACCACCTCGGGCCGCCAGCGCGGCGCGGGCACTATGCCGGGGGCGAGGATCTCCAGGCCCTCCAGGAGGGACTCGATCTCCTTGTCGCTGCGCCACCGGCCGCGACCGAACGTCTGCTGGAGGACCCGCTCGGCCTCCTCCGTCTCCGGGTTGTTGCCGGAACGGAAGTGGCTGACGAAGAAGTAGCTGCCGGAGGGCACCTGGTCGCGCCAGTAGCGGACGATCCCGGCCGGGTCCTCCTCGTCGTTGACGTGGTGGAGGATGGCGCTGAACATCACGGCGACGGGCCGGCCGAAGTCGATCAGCCCCACGGTCTGCGGGTGCGTGCGTATGGCCTCGGGGTCGCGTACGTCGGCCGGCACCACCCGGGTCCGGTCGTTCTCCTCCAGCAGGGCGCGCCCGTGGACCAGCACCTGGGGGTCGTTGTCGACGTACACGACCCGGGACTCCGGAGCGTGCCGCTGCGCGACCTGGTGGACGTTGTCCGCGGTCGGAAGACCACTCCCGAGATCGATGAACTGCCGTACGCCGGTGGTCGTCGCGATCTCCCGGACCGCCCGGGTCAGGGCCGCGCGGTTGGCGAAGGCGATCGCCAGCGAGCCGGGGAGATCACGCTTGAACACGTCGCCGACCTGCCGGTCCGCGGCGTAGTTGTCCTTGCCGCCGAGCAGGTAGTCGTAGACGCGGGCGATGCTCGGCCTGGTGGGGTCGATCGGGGAGCCTTCAACCGTCATGCCGGCCATCTTCTCCCGCCGCCCCGGCCGTCAGCCACCGTTTCGGAAGTGTTGACCTGGCGGATCCCACGACTCGTCAGGCCGATTGCCGGGCAGTCGCGTTGGCGCCGGCCGGGCAGCGCACCGGCCTCAGCGAGGCTCCTGCGTCAGCGCGAGGCGGGCCCCCTCGGGATCGGCGACCGTCGCCACGCGCCCGTGCGCGCCGTCCCGGGCCGGCGCGAGGGGCCGGCCGCCGAGGTCGACGACCCGCGCGACCGCCTCGTCCACGTCGTCCACCTGGAAGTACGTCATCCAGTGCGATCCGCGGTCCCGGGGCAGGGCGTTGCCCAGTCCGTGGATTCCGGCGACCGGACGTTCCCCGATGTTCAGGGTGACGTGGTCGAGGTCGTCGGCCACCACGGCTTCCCGGCGGTAGCCGAACACCGTCTCGTAGAACTTGGCGACGCTCGCCGACTCGAAGGTCAGCAGCTCGTTCCAGGCGGGGGTACCGTGCACGCCCGTGATGCCGGTGCCGAGGCGGGCCGTCGCCTGCCAGATGCCGAAGACCGCGCCGGCCGGGTCGGAACCGATGGCCAGGCGTCCGGCGTCGGCGGCGTCCAGCGGACCGACCCCGATCGTGCCGCCGCTCAGGCGCACCGTTTCGGCGGTGGTGTCCACGTCGTCGGAGGCCAGGTAGGGCGTCCAGGCCACGGGGAGGTGGCGGTCCGGGGGGAGCTGGCCGACGCCGGCCACCTCACGACCGTCGAGCAGGGCACGTACGTACGGGCCGAGCTGATGCGGTCCGGGTTGGAACGTCCAACCGAACAGCTCGCCGTAGAACTCCTGCGTGGCCGTCAACCCGTGCACCATCAGGCTCACCCAGCAGGGTGTGCCGGGTGCGTACCGAGTGTGTGCTTCGCCGTTCAGGCCGGCCGGCCCACGTGCCTCGGGCATCGTCACTCTCTCCTTGGCCACTCGTGGTGGCCGCGTCGCTTCCGCACCCCGGGGCCGATGTTCGCACCACTCACGGTGCCGAGCGCTCCGGGCGCGCCGCCGGGGTACGGCGGTCGTGTCGGGAGGATGCCCGGTGTGCGGTTCCTCATCCGTCTTCGTGCGATTGCCGAAGGACGTCGATCGACTGTACGACGTGTGCCCGATCCCGTACACCGGGTGATCGGGCCCGTCCGGCCGAGCAGAGTAGCCGGACCTGGACGGCGGGGCCACCCCGTGCGCGAGGATGGGGCCATGAACGCCATCATCTCCGCACCCGAACTCGCGAGCGCCCTGACGGGGGAGAACCCGCCGGTCGTGCTGGACGTCCGCTGGCAGCTCAGCGTGGCGAAGGCGGCCGGAGAGCCGCCGTTCGACGGCCGTGCCGCCTACGCCTCCGGGCACGTGCCGGGCGCCGTCTACGTCGACCTGGACCGGGAGCTGGCCGGGGCGTCCGGCGCGGGCGGCCGCCATCCGCTGCCGGATCTGGCGGAGTTCGGTACCGCCATGCGCCGAGCGGGTGTGTCGGCCGCCCGGCCGGTGGTCGTGTACGACGGTGGACAGGGCTGGGCGGCGGCCCGCGCGTGGTGGCTGCTGCGCTGGACGGGTCACCCGGATGTGCGGGTCCTCGACGGCGGGTTGACCGCGTGGCAGGGAGAACTGTCGGTCGACGTCCCGGCGTCCGGAGGGGGTGACTTCGAGCCGCGGCCGGCCGCCGCGGGACTGCTCGACGCGGACGCGGCGGTGGCGCTGGCCCGCTCCGGCGTGCTGTTCGACGCGCGCGCGGGCGAGCGGTACCGGGGCGAGGTGGAGCCGATCGACCGGGTCGGCGGACACATCCCGGGCGCCGTCTCCGCGCCGACCACGGACAACGTCGGCCCGGACGGCCGCTTCCTGCCCGTCGAGGACCTCAGGGACCGCTTCAAGTCGCTCGGGGCGGTCGACGGCAAAGAGGTGGGCGTGTACTGCGGCTCCGGCGTCTCCGGCGCCCACGAGGTGCTGGCGCTCGCGGTCGCGGGGATTCCGGCGGCGCTGTACGTCGGTTCCTGGTCGGAGTGGTCCTCGGACCCGTCCCGCCCGGTCGCCGTCGGACCCGACCCCCGGTAGATCCGTCGCGCGCGACGAAGAAGGCGAGTCAAGGAAGGAGGGGCCGCACCGAACAGGTGCGGCCCCTCCTTACGTATGAACCCGTGTGCGAACCCATTCCGGCGAAGCGTCGGGCACCACCAGCGGGCCACCGTACGGCGGCCCGTGCCCGTGCTCCTGCTTACTCCTGCTTCTTGCGCCGGGTGCCGAACACGATCTCGTCCCAGCTGGGCACCGCCGCGCGGCGGCCGGGGCGGACGCCGTCGGCCTCGGCCTGACGGTCCGTGGAACCGATGAGCCGATCGCGGTGGCTGCCCACGGAGCGGGGCATGAGGACGTCCGCGTAGGCGGAACCGGCGGACGCGGCGGGCGCCGGAGGCTCCTCGACGTCCGGTTCGTCCGTGGGCTCCTCCGGCTCCTCGGAGGGGATCTCCGGCACGACCATGTCGCCCCGGAAACTCGGTACCGCTTCCAACAGGCTGGTCAGGGAGTCCCGCTCGCGCTCGCCGGCGCTCTCCTCGGCGGGCTCGGAGGACTGCGCGGGCGGGCTCGCCCGGTCGAGAGCGCGGTCCATCGTGCGGTCGCGGGGCAGCCGGGCGATGCGCGGGACGAACGGGAAGCTGGGCTCCGGCGCGGCGAGGTCGTCGGACTCGCCGATCAGCGAGCGCGCCTCGTCGTCGACGGCCTGGACGAGTCGCCTCGGCGGGTCGTACGTCCAGCTCGCCGAGTGCGGTTCGCCCGCCACCAGGTAGACGAGCAGGACCTCCCAGGTGCCGTCGTCGCGGCGCCAGGAGTCCCACTGGACGGTGTCCTTGTCGGCGCCGCGCAGCGTCAGCCGTTCCTGCACGGACTCGCCGAGCTGCGGTCCGGCGTTCTCACCGGGCCGGCGGACCGGGGTCTTGCGGGCGCGCTCGGCCATGAACGCGCGCTCGGCCAGCACAGGGCCCTCGAAGCGGCGTACGCGGTCGACGGGGATGCCTGCCATCTGCGCGACTTCTTCCGCGGTCGCGCCGGCACGTATGCGCGCCTGGATGTCACGGGGGCGGAGATGGCTCTCCACCTCGATCTCGATCTGGCCGAGGCGGGGACGGTCGCCGCGAACGGCGGCGCGCAGACGCTCGTCAATCGGAAGCGTGTACTCCGTGCTGTCCGCAGCCTTCAGCACCAGCCGTGTGCCGTCATTCGAGACGGCCACGACACGCAGTTCGGGCATGGGGACCTCCCGGGTGGTGCCTGCCGACGTCACGTGCGTCGCTGCTTCCGCTAGTCGAGTGTGGCCTGCCCGGGTGCAGCCTGCCACAACCTTGCCGAGTTGCCCGGCGTGTCGCGCGCGGGCCCTTGATCGCCGTTATGGCACGGTTATCAATTCGCCACGCTGAGTGACCAACTCCGTAACCCTGCGCAACCGGCCCCTTCCTGGCTGTCCGTCAAGGCTCCGGACATCCTGGTGGGAGACCGGACCCAGGGCTCGCAACAGTACTCCATTCGGGCCACGTGCGCGGATTGGCGCGCCGCCCAACTTCTGGCAAGGAATGCGACTTGTTGATTCGGCAAGCGCTTTCTGGGATCTCGGGTGTGGCGTACGTCATGCAGTCACCGGAGCCGGGAGGCGGCGGGCCAAGGGGCGGACCGGCCTGAGCACCCCTCAGGCCGCGGGCACCGCAAGGGCGGAATCGACGTCACCGCCTCCACGCCGACGGGTCCGCTACCGCCCCAGAACCCTCCGCAGGTAGTCGTTCTGGAAGCGCCGGTCGGGATCCAGCCGGTCCCGCAGTGCCGTGAACTCGCCGAACCGCGGGTAGACCTCGGCGAAGTACTCCGCGTCCCGCGTGTGGATCTTCCCCCAGTGCGGTCGGCCCCCGTGCGCGGTGAAGATGCGCTCGGCGGCGGTGAAGTACCCCCGGTAGGGCGAGCCCTTGGCCGTGTGGACGGCGATGTACGCGCTGTCGCGGCCGGAGGCGGTGGACAGGGTGATGTCGTCGGCCGGCGCGGTGCGCACCTCCACGGGGAAGCTGATCCGCAGTGGAGAGCGTTCGATCATGGCCCTCAGCTCGCGCAGTGTCCCGGTCACCTCCTCGCGCGGCACGGCGTACTCCATCTCCACGAACCGGACCCGGCGCGGCGAGGTGAAGACCTTGTACGGGATGTCCGTGTAGCTGCGTGCGGAGAGCGCCCTGCTGGACACCTTGGCGATGGCCGGGATGGTGGCCGGCACCGCCCGGCCCACCCACTGGGCCGCCTGGAAGACGCCGTTGGAGAGGAACTCGTCCTCGAACCAGCCGGCCAGTTGCCCCACCGGCCTGCGCGGGCCCGCGCTGCGGTTGTTGCGCTTGGTGTTGGTGTTGCCGGTGTGCGGGAACCAGTAGAACTCGAAGTGCTCGTTCTCGGCCCACAGTTCGTCGAAGTCGGAGAGGACCTTGTCGAACGGCATCGGCTCCTCGCGCGCGGTGAGCAGGAAGAGCGGCTCCACGGCGAAGGTGATCGCGGTGATGACGCCGAGGGCGCCGAGACCGATCCGGGCCGCCGCGAAGACGTCCGCGTTCTCCTCCTCCGAGCAGCTCAGCACCGAGCCGTCGGCCGTGACCAGCTCCAGGCCCCTGATCTGCGCGGCGATGGAGGCCGACTCGCGGCCCGTGCCGTGGGTGCCCGTACCGGTGGCCCCCGAGACGGTCTGCTCCATGATGTCGCCCATGTTGGTGAGCGACAGCCCCTCGCGCGCCAGCGCCAGGTTGAGTCTCTTGAGCGGGGTGCCCGCCTCGACCGTGACGGTCATCGCTTCGCGATCGATGTCGCGGATGCCGGTCAACAGGTGAGGGCGGATCAACACACCGTCCGTCGCGGCGATCGACGTGAAGGAGTGGCCCGTGCCGACCGCCTTGACCGTCAGCCCGTCCTCGGCCGCCCGGCGCACGGCCGCGGCCAGCTCGTCGACGGAGGCGGGCGTGACCTCCCGCGCGGGGCGGGAGACGACATTGCCGCCCCAGTTACGCCACGTGCCGCTCTTCCCGCTCGCTGTGCTGCTCAACGGTGCCTCCACGACCCGGCGCCGGCCTGCTGAGCCGACGGTACCCGAGGAAACCGACCGCGACCGCGACGGCCCCGGACACCGCCGGAACCCCGTACCCGGCCCGCGCGCCCGCCGTGTCGATGACCCAGCCGGCGATCGAGGAGCCCAGCGCGACCCCGACCGCGAGCCCGGTGCTCACCCAGGTCATGCCCTCGGTCAGCTGCGCGCGTGGTACGTGCTCTTCGATGAGGGACATCGTCGTGATCATCGTGGGAGCGATGGCGAGGCCCGCGACGAAGAGCGCCACGGCCAGAAACGGCAGGTTCCCGACCAGTAGGAGGGGGATCATACTCACGCCCATCATGAACACGCCCAGCAACCAGCGCCGTTCCGGGGCTCCCTGGGGGCGCAGCAGGCCGAAGACCAGGCCCGCCGCACAGGAACCGGCCGCGTACAGCGCCAGGACGACGCTCGCGGCGGCCTTGTGCCCCTGCTCGTCGGCGAACGCGACGGTGACCACGTCGACCGCCCCGAAGATCGTCCCCGTCGCCACGAACGTCGCCACCAGCACCTGCAGACCGGGCGAACGCATCGCCGTGCCGCCGCCCTTGTGCTCGCGCGGGTGGGGCTCGGGCTCGGTGGCCCGTTGCGCGGTCAGCCAGAAGACGCCGACGGCGAGGAAGCAGGCCGCCAGCAGCGGGCCGGCCTCCGGGAACCAGGCCGTGGACAGACCGATGGAGATGATCGGGCCGAAGATGAAGCAGACCTCGTCCACCACGGACTCGAAGGAGTACGCGGTGTGCAGCTGCGGGGTGCCCCGGTACAGGGCCGCCCAGCGGGCCCGGATCATCGCGCCGAGAGAGGGCACCGCACCGATCGCGGCGGCGCACGCGAACAGCACCCAGTCCGGCCACGCGAAGTGCGCCGCCAGCAGCAGCCCCGCCGCGGCGGCGAGCGCGACCAGCGTGGCGGGCCGCAGCACCCTGCGCTGCCCGTGCCGGTCCACCAGGCGGGAGATCTGCGGCCCGATCGCCGCCGCCGACAGCGCGATGGTCGCCGACAGGGCGCCCGCGAGGCCGTAGCGCCCGGTGAGCTGCGAGACCATCGTGACCACGCCGATGCCCATCATCGACAGCGGCATCCGGCCGAGGAACCCCGCGGCGGAGAAACCCCTCGAGCCTGGGGCGGCGAACAGGGCGCGGTAGGAGCTGGGCACGGAGGTCTCCGTCGGGTCCGGTCACGCGTGCGTGACGGCTCGGCACGGCGCGAGGAAAGGTGGTGCTGCGGGGCTCGGCAGGACGTACGGGCGTGCGCTGCCCACCCGGTAAGGCGTGTACGCAGCCGATACAGCTTACGAGTTAGGTAACCCTAACGCACCCCCGCGAGCGCTCTCCGCCGGGGAGCCGTCCGCCACGGCACCCGGAGTTTCCGCGCTGTCGGCGACGGGTGGCAGGATCGAGACATGCCAGACGCGCTCGATGCCACCCCCTACGACGCCCTGCTCCTGCTCTCCTTCGGCGGCCCTGAAGGCCCGGACGACGTGGTCCCGTTCCTGGAGAACGTGACACGCGGGCGCGGCATCCCCAAGGAACGCCTCAAGGAAGTCGGTCAGCACTACTTCCTGTTCGGCGGGGTCAGCCCCATCAACGGCCAGAACCGCACCCTGCTGGACGCCCTGCGCCAAGACTTCGCGGACCACGGACTCGGCCTGCCGGTCTACTGGGGCAACCGCAACTGGGCCCCGTACCTCACGGACACCCTGCGCGAGATGGTCGCCGACGGCCGCCGCCGCGTCCTCGTCCTCGCCACCAGCGCCTACGCCTCGTACTCGGGCTGCCGCCAGTACCGCGAGAACCTCGCCGACTCGCTGGCCGCGCTGGAGGCCGAGGGCCTGGAGCTCCCGAAGATCGACAAGCTGCGGCACTACTTCAACCACCCGGGCTTCGTGGAGCCCATGGTCGACGGTGTGGTCCGCTCCCTCGCCGATCTCCCCGAGGACGTCCGCGACGGCGCCCACATCGCCTTCACCACCCACTCCATCCCGACGGCCGCCGCCGACACCTCCGGCCCCGAGGCGGGCCACGGCGACGGCGGGGCGTACGTCGCGCAGCACCTGGACGTGGCCCGGCTCGTCGCCGACGCCGTCCGTGAGCGCACCGGCGTCGACCACCCCTGGCAGCTCGTCTACCAGTCCCGGTCCGGTGCCCCCCACATCCCGTGGCTGGAGCCCGACATCTGCGACCACCTGGAGGAGCGGCACGCCGCCGGGGCACCGGCCGTCGTGATGGCCCCCATCGGCTTCGTCTCCGACCACATGGAGGTCCTCTACGACCTCGACACGGAGGCCACGGCCAAGGCGGGGGAACTGGGCCTGCCGGTGCGCCGCTCGGCCACCGTCGGCGCCGACCCGCGCTTCGCCGCCGCCATCCGCGACCTCGTCCTGGAGCGTGCCGCGGCCGAGAGCGGCCGGGACGCCACCCCGTGCGCCCTGGGCGCGCTCGGGGCGAGCCACAACGTCTGCCCGGTGGGCTGCTGCCCGTCCCGAGCCCCCAGGCCCGCCGCGGCGGGCGCCGACAGCCCGTACGCGTGAGGAGCGCCGTGACCGACCCCCTGCACCGGGAACTGCTCGAACTCGCGGAGGAGGCCGCCCGCCGGGCCGGTGAGCTGCTGAGGGACGGCCGGCCGGCCGACCTCGCGGTCGCCGCCACCAAGTCGAGCCCCATCGACGTCGTCACCGAGATGGACATCGCGGCCGAGAAACTGATCACCGGACTGATCTCCGAACACCGCTCCGACGACGGCTTCCTCGGCGAGGAGGGAGCCTCCAGCGAGGGCAGCAGCGGCATCCGCTGGGTGATCGACCCCCTCGACGGCACCGTGAACTACCTGTACGGCCTGCCCACCTGGGCCGTCTCCATCGCCGCCGAACAGGACGGCGAGACCGTCGCCGGCGTCGTGGCGATCCCGATGCGCGGCGAGACCTACCGTGCGGTGCGCGGAGGCGGCGCGTGGGTGACCGGAGCCCGGGAGGGCGAACACCGCATCACCTGCCGCCCGCAGGCCCCGCTCGAACAGGCACTGGTCTCCACCGGATTCAACTACGTCACCGAGGTCCGCACCCACCAGGCCGAGGTCGCCCGGCAACTGATCCCGCTGCTGCGCGACATCCGGCGCGGCGGCTCCGCGGCCGTCGACCTGTGCGACGTGGCCGCCGGCCGACTCGACGGGTACTACGAGCGCGGTCTGCACCCGTGGGACCTCGCGGCGGGCGACCTGATCGCCCGGGAGGCGGGTGCCCTGACCGGTGGACGTCCCGGAGAGCGACCCTCGCGCGAGTTGGCGATCGCCGCGACGCCGGGCGTCTTCGAGCCCCTCCAGCGGCTCCTGGAGGATTTCGGCGCCTGGCACGACTGAACCGCACGACGGCGCGTCCGCGGGGCGTCCGGCCGCATGCCAGGCCGGACGTCCGACGTGGGCACACGAAGGGGCCCCGGCGCTGGATTCGCCGGGGCCCCTCCGTCGTGCGTGCGAACTGCTCAGACGCTTGTCGCGCCGACCTGCACGCCGTGCTCGGCGGCGAGACGGCGCAGGTCGTCGAGCTCGCTCTGTTCGACCTCCACGAGGAAGTCGTCGCCCTCGCTCCGAGCCCGCGTCAGGTCGGACTCGGTCGCCCTTATGCGCTGCAGAAGTCCTGCGGTGAATGCGTCCATGCTGCGCCCCCTCGTCCTTGGTCGTGGGTCTGTGGCACGGGGGTGTGCCGATTGGGAAGGGGCGATCACGTCTCCAGTAGGTGCCCAGCGCTGCCCGGCCGGGCGGCGACGGTGCCGGACACCCACGCCCACTCTGCGGAAAGCGGATCGCGGAGTGCCGCATGGTGCTGCGGCACATGCAGAGCGTGATCGCGGGGTGTAAAGCCGTCCTCCCCCCGCTCCCTCCCGCAGAAACCTCAACCCGACGAGAAAATCCGGCATTCCCGGGCCTCACTCCCGTCCCGCACGGCCCCGCCCTCGCCTTACCGCCGACTTATGGCCGAAAAGGGCAGGATGGAGGCCCACACCCACCGAACCCCCTGCCCGCGTGCGCCCACAGCGCGCTACGCGGGTGGACACAGGAAGGACAAGCGACGTGCGCGTACTCGTCGTCGAGGACGAGCAGCTGCTCGCCGATGCGGTGGCCACCGGACTGCGCCGGGAGGCCATGGCCGTCGACGTCGTGTACGACGGTGCGGCCGCCCTGGAGCGCATCGGCGTCAACGACTACGACGTGGTCGTCCTCGACCGTGACCTCCCGCTCGTGCACGGCGACGACGTCTGCCGCAGGATCGTCGAGCTGGGCATGCCCACCCGCGTGCTCATGCTCACGGCCTCCGGTGACGTCAGCGATCGCGTCGAGGGCCTGGAGATCGGTGCCGACGACTACCTTCCGAAGCCCTTCGCCTTCAGCGAGCTGATCGCACGCGTGCGGGCCCTGGGCCGGCGCACCAGCCTGCCGCTGCCGCCCGTGCTGGAGCGCGCCGGCATCAAGCTCGACCCGAACCGCCGCGAGGTCTTCCGGGACGGCAAGGAGGTGCAGCTCGCTCCCAAGGAGTTCGCCGTCCTGGAGGTGCTGATGCGCAGCGAGGGCGCCGTCGTCTCCGCGGAGCAGCTCCTGGAGAAGGCCTGGGACGAGAACACCGACCCCTTCACCAACGTCGTGCGCGTGACCGTCATGACCCTGCGTCGCAAGCTCGGTGAACCGCCGGTGATCGTCACCGTCCCCGGCTCCGGCTACCGGATCTGATCCCATGGCCACGACTCCGGCGCCTCCCCAGGCGCCCCCGAAGCCCACCTGGGACCCCAGGAGGCCGCAGGCCCCCTTCCCCTGGCTGCGCCCGACCATCCGGATACGGCTCACGCTGCTCTACGGCGGAATGTTCCTGATCGCCGGCATCCTGCTGCTGTCGATCATCTACCTGCTGGCGGCGAACGCGCTGAACGTGGGCAGTGAACTGCCCTTCAAGATCCTCGTCGGACAGGTCGCCAGCGACATCTGCAACTTCCCGGCCGAGCCGAGCGCCAGCGAACTCAACCGCGCGATGAACGAGTGCGTCAACCAGCAGCGCCAGCACGCACTGGACGACCTGCTCAGCCGCTCGCTGCTGGCTCTGCTCGGGCTCGCCGTGATCGCCTTCGCGTTCGGCTACGCCATGGCCGGCCGGGTGCTGGCCCCGCTCGGCCGGATCCTGCGCACCGCGCGCTCCGTGGCGGGCTCGGACCTGTCCCGCCGTATCGAGCTGGACGGGCCGGACGACGAGCTGAAGGAGCTGGCCGACACCTTCGACGACATGCTGGAGCGGCTGCAGCGGGCTTTCACCGCCCAGCAGCGTTTCGTGGGCAACGCCTCGCACGAGCTGAGAACGCCACTGGCCATCAACCGCACGCTCCTCGAGGTCCACCTCTCCGACCCGAACGCGCCGGTGGAACTCCAGCAGCTCGGCAAGACGCTGCTGGCCACCAACGAGCGCAGCGAGCAGCTCGTGGAGGGCCTGTTGCTGCTCGCCCGCAGCGACAACCAGATCGTCGAGCGCAAGCCGGTCGACCTCGCCGAGGTCGCCGGGCAGGCCATCGACCAGGTACACGGCGAGGCGGAGGGGAAGGGCGTACGGATCCGCGGGAAGCGGGATTCCGCGGTAGTCCAGGGCAATGGCGTACTGCTGGAGCGGATCGCGCTTAACCTGGTGCAGAACGCCGTGCGCTACAACGTCCCCGAGGACGGCTGGGTCGAGGTGACCACCGAGGTCCTGCACGGCCAGGCGGTGCTCGTCGTGTCCAACACGGGCCCGGTGGTCCCCGCCTACGAGATCGACAACCTTTTCGAGCCCTTCCGGCGGCTGCGCACGGAGCGTACGGGCAGCGACAAGGGCGTCGGGCTCGGCCTGTCGATCGCGCGCTCCGTGGCACGGGCGCACGGCGGCCACATCGCGGCGCAGCCGCGCGAGGGAGGAGGGCTCGTGATGCGAGTCAGTCTGCCGCTGTGAGACCCGGCCGCGACACACATGGGCTTGTTCGCTTTGCGCGGAATTTTTTGGGCCTCGATCGGGCTTTCCCGTGTGTGATCGATCACAAGGACGATTTTCTGGTCATCTACTCTCCGTGATCATGGATGCTGTCGGAAAGCCCGGAAACTCCGGGTTTTCAGGGGTCCTGATCACGGGAAGTACACGGTGAGGCGCCTTTGTGGTGCGGCATTCGGACCGTGTACGGTCCCGATCGCCATCCAAGCCGATCACTCGTGAGGAGTCCGGTTGGGTGTCGATTGAGTAACAGACCTTGATGTGAGGCAAAATCTCCGCCTCGAGGCGGGCACAAGTCCGGCCTCTCACGCGTTACGTGCGCTGGAGACACCGCAAAAACCCAGAGGGGGAGAGGCGAAATGGCAACCGATTACGACACCCCACGCAAGACCGACGACGACGTTGACTCCGACAGCCTTGAAGAACTGAAGGCCCGGCGGAACGACAAGTCCGCCTCCGCGGTCGACGTCGACGAGTTCGAGGCCGCGGAAGGCCTCGAACTGCCCGGTGCAGACCTCTCCAACGAGGAGCTGGCTGTCCGGGTACTGCCCAAGCAGCAGGACGAGTTCACTTGCATGAGCTGCTTCCTGGTGCACCACCGCAGCCAGCTGGCCCGCGAGAAGAACGGCCAGCCGATCTGCCGCGACTGCGACTGAGGGCGGGTCGGCCGTGACTGGCTCGACCCCTCCTCGGAAGCGCCGCTTCCCCCTGTCGGGAGCGGACAAGGGGCCGTCCGACGGCCCTCACGGCGTGCGTGACGACGAGCGAGGCCCATCCGGCAAGGGAGTTCTCCCTGCGGGATCGGCCTCGCTCGATGCGGCGGGCGGCCGGGGCGATCTCCCGGCGCCGGCCCAGGGCGCCGCGCCCGTCGCCCGACGACGGGCCGCGGCGATCCGGCACAAGGCGGTGGACCTGGCCAAGGAAGGCGCCCGCAGGGGCGGCGACCGCGCCAGGGCGGCCATCGCCCACCTCGCCGACCGGATCATCGACATGGCCCCGCGGATCCCCGTACGGGATCTTCGGACGCTGCGCCGGCAGTTCCCCGGGCTCGGGCCGGAGCAGATCGCCGACAAGCTCGTGGCGGGCGCCGCGAAGGCCACGTCCACCGTGGGCGCCGGTGTCGGTGCGGCGGCCATGCTCCCCGTACCGCCGGCGATGCCGGCCGAGATCGCCGCGGAGATCAGCGGCGTGGCGGCGATCGAGCTGAAGTTGATCGCCGAACTGCACGAGGTCTACGGGGTACGCCCCGCCGGGAACCTCGTGGACCGCAGCACCGCGTATCTGCGCTCCTGGTCGGGCGAGCGCGGTGTGGACGTAACGAAGCCCACCTCGTTCAACTCGGCACTCGGCGGCCACATGAAGCGCGAGCTGCGGCAGCAGATCATGAAGCGCACGGTCCGCGACCTGCCGAACCTCATGCCCTTCCTGGTGGGCGCCGCCGTGGGCGCGTTCATGAACCGCCGGGACACCAGGAAACTGGCCGCCAAGGTCCGGGCCGACCTGCGCAGGATGCAGGTGCCGTGGGACGCGCTGCCCGAACTGCCACCCCTGGAGCAGCCGCAGAATCCGCTCCCGCTCGGGGACAGACCCGGGGAGCTCGGCGGCTGAGCGAGGTCTTGGCGGGGCGGGTCTTTGCGCGGCGGAGGCGAAGCCTTTGCCCGCGCCGCGACCTCCCGCCCGCCGGATCCGGCGACCTCGCAGGGCCGTACGCCTAGGGCCTCTCGTTTGGATCATGCCGGGCTCGCGGGGTCCGGCACCGCCCCTCGCCGCGTTGTCGTCGGTCGCCAGGGCCCCGCCCCGACTCCCTCCTCCGCCTCGAGAGGCTCCCCCCACCGCCTGAAGACGTGGGAGGTACCCCGGCACCGGACCCCGCTCCCTGATCCGGCCCGATCCAAACGAAAGACCCTTAGGCCGCCGGTTGCCGTGCCGCCCGCAGCGCCTCGGCCAGCCGCTGCGGGTCACGGGTCGACAGGTACAGGTAGGGCGTCGGGTCGGCCGGGTCGGTGACCTCCACGCGCAGGGCCGTGGGGATGTAGGCGCGCAGCAGCAGGAACGCCCGGGTGTCCGCCTTGTACGTGCGCCAGGCCCGCGCCTCGTCCGCGTCCAGCACCTCTGCCTCGCCCAGCGCCGCGACCGGGATCTTCGCCTCGCCCGCGATCAGGGAGTCACCCACCACGCGGATGCGGAGCGAGCCGTACGAACTGGCCGCGACGGCGGCGACCGCGGTGCCGCCGACCAGGCCGCCGAGCAGCGGCAGGGTGCCGAACGGCAGCAGGATCAGGGCGAGGGCGACGCCCACGAGGAACGAGATGGCCCACCAGGAGCGGGGGGCGGTGAGGCGTTCGTCGTACGGGGTGGCGGAGAGCTGCATGGACCAAGCTTGGCACGGTGTCCGGACCGCGCCCGGCCCAGGGTGGCGGCGGGCGACGGTGAGGACGAGAGGGGTTGGTGAGTGGTGTTGTCGGTCGGGGTGGTGGTGGGTGGCGGGAGGGATGAGGGGGCGGCGCGTAGTGCTGTCGGTCGGGGTGGTGGTGGGTGGCGGGAGGGCGGGTAAGGTCTGCGGCTGTGAGTGGTACTTCCGCAGCTCTTGAGCCTCCGGCCGACGCCGTGAAACCGGTCCGGCACCCCGACGCGCCCGCGCCCGGCGAGCTTCTCGGCGCCCACTACGAACAGTGTTTCGGATGTGGCGGCGGGCAGTCGCACGGGCTGCACCTGGAGGCGCGGGCCGGTGAGGGAGTGACCGTCACCGCGGAGTTCACCGTGCAGCCCGCTCATCAGGGTGCGCCGGGTCTGGCGCACGGCGGGGTGCTGGCCACCGCGCTCGACGAGACGCTCGGTTCGTTGAGCTGGCTGCTGCGGACGGTCGCCGTGACCGGACGGCTGGAGACCGACTTCGTACGGCCCGTCCCCGTCGGTACGACGTTGTACCTGGAGGCCGAGGTGACGGCCGTGGCCGGACGGAAGATCTACTCCGCGGCCACCGGCCGTATCGGCGGCCCCGGGGGGCCCGTCGCCGTCCGTGCCGACGCGCTCTTCGTCGAGGTCCAGGTCAAGCACTTCGTCCAGCACGGCCGCCAGGAGGAGATCGACGCCGCCATGAGCGACCCGGACCAGGTCCGGCGCAGCCGCGCCTTCGAGGTGAACCCGTGAGCCGTGAACCCGTGCCCGTGCTGATCCGGCGCGTCGATCCCGACGTACCGCTTCCGGCGTACGCGCATCCCGGTGACGCGGGGGCCGATCTGCGGACCACGGAGGGTCGTGAACTGGCGCCGGGGGAGCGGGCCGTGCTGCCCACGGGGGTGTCCATCGCGCTGCCCGAGGGGTACGCGGCCTTCGTGCACCCCCGGTCGGGGCTCGCCGCCCGATGCGGCGTCGCTCTCGTGAATGCCCCGGGGACGGTTGATGCCGGGTACCGTGGGGAGATCAAGGTGATCGTGGTGAATCTCGACCCGCGCGAGTCCGTGCGGTTCGAGCGCTTCGACCGGATTGCCCAACTGGTTGTCCAGCAGGTCGAGAGGGTCCGCTTCCAGGAGGTCGCGGAACTTCCCGACTCGGCGCGGGCCGAGGGGGGCTTCGGGTCCACCGGTGGCCACGCCGCCGTGGACGGCGGAAGCGGCACAGACGGTCAAGCCGCCGTGGGCGGCGCGACGGGTGGGAATCGATACGCTTCGGTCGTATCCGACCGGGAAGGACAGTGACGTGTTCGGACGTCGCAACAAGAAGGGTGCCGCCGAGGACGCGGCCGGCGAGGCCGAGCAGGTCGTCGACAGTGTCGACACTGAGGCGGACGAGGCTGAGGGCGGGCGCGAGCGCGTGAGGCTGGAGCCGGAGCCGAGGCCCGACGGTCCCTGGGACAGTTCGGAGGTGCGCGACCCCGCCGAGGGCCGCGTGGACCTGGGCGGCCTCTTCGTGCCCGGAGTCGACGGCATGGAGCTGCGGGTGGAGGTCGCGGGCGACGCGATCGTCGCGGCGACCGTCGTCCTGCGCGACAGCGCCATCCAGCTCCAGGCCTTCGCCGCCCCCAAGCGTGAGGGCATCTGGGGCGAGGTGCGCGAGGAGATCGCCTCCGGCATCACCCAGCAGGGCGGCATCATCGACGAGGTCGAGGGCCCGCTGGGTTGGGAGCTGCGGGCGCAGGTGCCGGTGCAGCTGCCGGACGGCACGAGTGGTTTCCACGTCGTGCGGTTCGTCGGCGTGGACGGTCCCCGCTGGTTCCTGCGCGGCGTGATCTCCGGTCAGGGCGCGGTGCAGCCGCAGGCCGCCGGCCTGCTGGAACAGATCTTCCGGGACACGGTCGTGGTCCGCGGTGAGGGCCCGATGGCGCCCCGCGACCCGATCGTCCTGAAGCTGCCCAACGACGCCCAGATGGTTCCGGAGAGCGTCCAGCAGGAGGACGCGGGGTCCCGCTTCTCCGGGGGCATGGGCCAGCTGCAGCGGGGACCGGAGATCACCGAGGTCCGCTAGCAGCCGTACCGCGTCACCAGCCGTACAGCACAGGGCCGCACCCTTGACGGGGTGCGGCCCTGTTCCGTGCGCGCACCCTCGGCGGCTCATCGGTCCGTACCGGCGGCCCCCTCCTCCCGGGCACGGCGTGCGAAAGCGGGGCCGGTGTGCGTGAACCGTTCGAGGGGTCTCATCCGATGTAGGGGTGAGGGGTAACGGCAGGGGAGTGAGAGGGAGGGCGTATGGCCGGGGCGACCTGCGGAGAGTCCACCGCGTCAGGGTTGCGTCAAAGGGATCCCGCGCCCTCCTCCTCGCTCCCTTTGTCCGTTTCGTTGGTCGTAAGGTCGACGCTGCGCACGCAGGAGACACCGGAAGACGATGAGGCCATGGCACGCGGGAAGCTTCGGATCTACCTCGGCGCGGCACCGGGCGTGGGCAAGACCTACGCGATGCTGTCCGAGGCCCACCGCCGCGTGGAGCGGGGCACGGACTGCGTGGTGGCTTTCGTCGAGCACCACGACCGGCCGCGCACCCAGGTGATGCTGCACGGCCTGGAGGAGATCACCCGCCGACGGCTGGAGTACCGGGGCGGCGCCTTCACCGAGATGGACGTCGACGCGGTGCTCGCCCGCAGCCCCCGGGTCGCCCTGGTGGACGAGCTGGCGCACACCAACGTTCCGGGCTCGCGCAACACCAAGCGCTGGCAGGACGTGGAGGAACTGCTGGCCGCGGGCGTCGACGTGATCTCCACGGTCAACATCCAGCATCTGGAGTCCCTCGGCAACGTCGTCGAGTCGATCACAGGGGTACGGCAGCAGGAGACGGTCCCGGACGAGTTCGTGCGCCGCGCCGACCAGATCGAGCTGGTCGACATGTCGCCACAGGCCCTTCGCCGCCGCATGGCGCACGGCAACATCTACTCACCGGACAAGGTCGACGCGGCCCTGTCGAACTACTTCCGGCCGGGCAACCTCACCGCCCTGCGCGAGCTGGCCCTGCTGTGGGTCGCCGACCGGGTCGACGAGTACCTGAAGCAGTACCGCAGCGAGCACCGGGTGTCGGCGATCTGGGGGTCGCGGGAGCGGATCGTGGTCGGACTGACCGGCGGCCCGGAGGGGCGGACGCTGATCCGGCGCGCGGCCCGGCTCGCGGAGAAGGGCGCCGGCGGAGAGGTGCTGGCCGTCTACATCGCCGGCAGCGACGGCCTGACCTCCGCCTCGCCCAAGGAACTGGCGGTCCAGCGCACGCTCGTGGAGGACCTCGGCGGCACCTTCCACCATGTCGTCGGCGACGACGTCCCGGCCGCGCTGCTCGACTTCGCCCGGGGCGCCAACGCCACCCAGATCGTCCTCGGCTCCTCCCGTCGCAAGGCCTGGCAGTACGTGCTCGGACCCGGCGTCGGTGCCACCGTCGCCCGCGAGTCGGGGCCCGACCTCGACGTGCACATCGTCACCCACGAGGAGGCGGCCAAGGGACGAGGGCTGCCGGTGACCCGGGGTGCCCGGCTCGGGCGGGCCCGGATCACCTGGGGCTGGGCGGTCGGGCTGGCCGGTCCTCCGCTGATGACGGTGCTGCTCAGCGCGGTCCACCTCGGCCTCGCCAACGACATGCTGCTGTTCCTGGCGGTGACGGTGGCGGCGGCGCTGCTCGGTGGCCTGCTGCCGGCGCTGGCCTCGGCGGCCCTGGGCTCCCTGCTGCTGAACTACTTCTACACACCGCCCCTGCACCGCTGGACCGTCGCCGACCCGAAGAACATCGTCGCCATCGTGATCTTCGTCGGGGTCGCGGTGTCCGTGGCGTCGGTGGTCGACCTGGCCGCCCGGCGCACCCATCAGGCGGCCAGGCTGCGGGCGGAGTCGGAGATCCTCTCCTATCTGGCGGGCAATGTGCTGCGCGGCGAGACCAGCCTGGAGGCGCTGCTCGAACGGGTCCGGGAGACCTTCGGCATGGAGTCCGCGGCCCTGCTGGAGCGCGGGGACGACACGGCGCCCTGGATCTGCGCGGGCCGGGCCGGTGCGGGGCGGCCCGTCGTGCGGCCCGAGGACGCCGATGTGGACGTGCCCGTCGGGGACCGTCTGGCGCTGGCGCTCACCGGGCGGTTGCTGCCCGCGGAGGACCGGCGGGTGCTGGCCGCCTTCGCCGCGCAGGCGGCCGTCGTGCTGGACCGGCGGCGCCTCCAGGAGGAGGCCGACCGAGCCCGCACGCTCGCCGAGGGCAACCGGATCCGTACGGCACTGCTGGCCGCCGTCAGCCACGACCTGCGCACCCCGCTGGCCGGGATCAAGGCGTCGGTGTCCAGTCTCAGATCCGACGACGTGGCCTGGTCGGAGGAGGACCGGGCGGAGCTGCTCGAGGGCATCGAGGACGGCGCCGACCGGCTCGACCACCTGGTCGGGAACCTCCTGGACATGTCCCGCCTCCAGACCGGCACGGTCGCGCCGATCATCCGGGAGACCGACCTGGACGAAGTGGTGCCGATGGCGCTCGGCGGTGTTCCGGAGGACAGCGTGGCGCTGGACATCCCGGAGACGCTGCCGATGGTCGCGGTGGACGCCGGGCTGCTGGAGCGGTCGGTCGCCAACCTGGTCGAGAACGCGGTGAAGTACAGCGCGGACGGAGTCCGCGTGCTGGTCGCCGCCAGCGTGCTCGCCGGCCGGGTCGAGGTCCGGGTCGTGGACCGTGGGCCGGGTGTCCCGGACGAGGCCAAGGAGCGGATCTTCGAGCCCTTCCAGCGGTACGGTGACGCTCCGCGCGGAGCAGGGGTGGGCCTGGGCCTCGCGGTCGCGCGCGGCTTCGCCGAGGCGATGGGCGGGACGCTCCACGCCGAGGACACACCGGGCGGGGGGCTGACCATGGTGCTCACCGTGCGTGCGGCCGAGGACCGGGGCGCGGCCCGGCCGGGGCCGTCCGCGGACCTCGCACCCCTCACCGCCGGCCCTTTCCCGGACCACCCCGCACCAACCGAAAGGCAGGCGTCATGAGCTCGACCGGGGGTACCACCCAGAGTCCCACGAGGGTGCTCGTGATCGACGACGAACCCCAGATCGTGCGCGCCCTCGTGATCAACCTCAAGGCCCGCAGATACGAGGTCGACGCGGCTCATGACGGGACCACCGCCCTCCGGCTCGCCGCCGCCCGCCGTCCGGACGTGATCGTGCTCGACCTGGGGCTGCCCGACATGGACGGCGTCGAGGTGATCAGGGGCCTGCGCGGCTGGACCCGGGTGCCGATCCTGGTGCTGTCCGCCCGGCACTCCTCGGACGAGAAGGTCGAGGCGCTCGACGCGGGCGCCGACGACTACGTCACCAAGCCCTTCGGCATGGACGAGTTGCTGGCTCGGCTGCGGGCCGCCGTCCGCCGTGCCGAACCCGCGGGCGGGGCGGAGTCGGAGGTCCTGGTCGAGACCGACGGGTTCACGGTCGACCTGGGCGCCAAGAAGGTGGACCGGGACGGCAAGGACGTACGGCTCACACCCACCGAGTGGCACCTGCTGGAGGTGCTGGTGCGCAACACCGGCCGCCTGGTCAGCCAGAAGCAACTGCTCCAGGAGGTGTGGGGCCCGTCGTACGGGACGGAGACGAACTACCTGCGGGTCTACATGGCGCAGCTGCGCAGGAAGCTGGAGGCGGATCCGTCTCATCCCCGGCACTTCATCACGGAGCCGGGGATGGGGTACCGATTCGAGAAGTGAGCCACAGCAGGTAGGGGCGGGGGCGGGATGGGGCGAAGAGGGGCGTGGGAGCGCGGGTACGGGCCCGGTGGTGCCTCCCGGTACCCTTCAGATATGAGTGCTGTTCCTCGTTCCGAGAAGCCGGTGGGCCGGTTCCGGCGCATGCTCGATCGGCTCTCCTCCTCGCAGGAGGACCTGGAGTCCGAGGAGTTGCGGGAGGATGCCGAGACCGCCGGCTGTACGCGGATCGGAGACTGCCAGGACCGCCAGATAGTCACGGTTACTGGTACCTTGCGCACGGTCACCTTGCGACCGCGTGCCGGAGTCCCGGCCCTGGAGGCCGAGCTGTTCGACGGCTCCGCCGCGCTGGACGTGGTGTGGCTGGGCAGACGCTCCATCGTGGGTATAGAGCCGGGGCGCAAGCTCATAGCATCGGGCCGGATCTCGATGAGCCGGGGCCGCCGGGTGCTGTTCAACCCCAAGTACGAACTGAGACCCCTTGGTAGGGAGTAGCCGGTGACGTCGCTCGACAAGCCGACCGAAGACACTCAGCAGGACGACGCCCGGGCGGTGACGGAAGCCGCGCTGTTCGAGGCGTTCGGCGGGGTGCGGGGCATGGTCGAGACGGTGGTGCCCGGCCTGCTGTTCGTCACGATCTACACGATCAACAAAGACCTGCACATGTCGGCGATCGCCGCGCTGGCGGTGTCGCTGGTCCTGGTCGTGGTCCGCCTGGCCATGAAGGACACCGTGAAGCACGCCTTCAGCGGTGTCTTCGGCGTCGCCTTCGGTGTCGTGTTCGCGATGATGACGGGCAACGCCAAGGACTTCTACCTGCCCGGCATGCTCTACACGCTGGGGCTGTCGCTGGCGTACATCGTCTCGACCCTGTGCGGGATGCCGCTGCTCGGGCTGATCCTCGGGCCGGTGTTCAAGGAGAACCTCTCCTGGCGCACCCGCAATCCCGGCCGCAAGAAGGCGTACGCGAAGGCCAGTTACGCCTGGGGGCTGATCCTTCTCGCCAAGTGCGCGATTCTCTTCCCGCTGTACTGGTGGGCCGACACCACGCAGCTGGGCTGGGTGCTGATCGCGCTGAAGATCCCGCCGTTCCTGCTGGCCGTCTGGCTGACGTGGGTCTTCCTGGCGAAGGCGCCCGCGCCGATCGATGTCTTCGCCGAGATGGAGGCGGAGGAGAAGGCGGCGGAGGCGAGGGCGGCCGGGGCGTCGCACGAGTCGGCGGAGGCCGGTCCGCGGCACCGGCGGGACAGGTAGTTCCGGCGGGGGTTTTCTCGCCCCGCCGCCCCTTCCCCTCTCTTCCCGTCCCCGGGGGCCGCCGCCCCCGGACCCCCGCTCGTTCCGGTTATGGGCGACCGGCGTCGTCGGTCCTTCGTTTCTTTTCCTGGGGGTGCCGCCCCCAGGTCCTCGGTTCGGGTCCTGGGTGAGCCGGCTTCGTCGGGCCTTCGTTTCCGTCCCGGACTGCCGTCGGCAGGACCTTCTTCAGGGCCTGGGTGGCTGTCGCCCGCCAGGCCCGTTCCGGGTTCCGGACGGAAGTGGTGTTCTCGGGCCCCTGCTTCCGTCCGGGGAGCTGCCGGCCCCGAGTCCCCCGTTCCCGGCCCGGGCGGCTGCCGCCCTTGGCCCCCCGTTCCCGGTTCTGGGCGGACGGGCGTCCTCGGGACCCGCTTCTGTCCCCGGGGTCTGCCGCTCCAAGGCCTCCGCTTCCGTCCCGGAAGGCTGGAACCCCAGGCCTTCGCTTCCGTGCCCGGGAGCTGCCTCCAGGCCGTCGCCTCCGTGCCCGGGATACTTCGCCCAGGCCGTCGCTTCCGTGCCCGGGAGCTGCCTCCAGGCCTTCGCCTCCGCGCCCGTTGCCGAAGGCTGCTGTCAGCAGGTCGTCTTTCGGGTACGGGACGGCTGCGGCCTTCGCTCCTCCCTCAAGGAACCGGCAGGGCCGGCGTTGTTCCCGGGCGGGACGGGAGGGGTCAGCCGTTGACGTCGTCGCGGCGGACCGACAGCAGGTCCTCCAGCTGTTCCTCTTGGGCCTGGGCTGCCACGAACAGGAGTTCGTCGCCTGCTTCCAGAGAGTCCTCGCGGGACGGGGTGAGGACGCGGGTGCCGCGGATGATCGTGACCAGGGAGGTGTCCTCGGGCCACTCCACGTCGCCGACCTGGGTGCCGGCCAGGGCCGACTCCTCGGGGAGGGTCAGTTCGACGAGGTTGGCGTCGCCATGGCTGAAGCGGAGCAGGCGGACCAGGTCGCCGACGCTGACCGCCTCCTCCACCAGGGCGGACATCAGGCGCGGGGTGGAGACGGCGACGTCCACGCCCCAGGACTCGTTGAAGAGCCACTCGTTCTTCGGGTTGTTCACGCGGGCGACGACGCGCGGGACGCCGTACTCCGTCTTCGCGAGCAGGGAGACGACGAGGTTGACCTTGTCGTCGCCCGTCGCGGCGATCACGACGTTGCAGCGCTGGAGGGCCGCCTCGTCGAGGGAGGTGATCTCGCAGGCGTCGGCCAGCAGCCACTCCGCCTGCGGGACACGCTCGACCGAGATGGCGGTCGGTGCCTTGTCGACCAGCAGGACCTCGTGGCCGTTCTCCAGCAGCTCGCCCGCGATCGAGCGGCCGACTGCGCCGGCTCCGGCAATGGCGACCCTCATCAGTGACCGTCCTCCTTCGGGCCTTCGGCGAACGCGGCTTCGACCTTCTCCACGTCGTCGGTGCGCATCATCACGTGCACCAGATCGCCCTCCTGCAGAACCGTCTGCGAGGTGGGCAGAATCGCTTCGCCGAGGCGGGTGAGGAACGCCACGCGCACGCCCGTCTCCTCCTGAAGCTTGCTGATCTTGTGTCCGACCCAGGCGGCGGAGGCGTGCACCTCGGCCAGCTGGACGCCGCCGGTGGGGTCGCGCCACAGCGGCTCGGAACCCGAGGGGAGCAGTCGGCGCAGCATCTGGTCGGCCGTCCAGCGGACCGTGGCCACCGTCGGGATGCCCAGGCGCTGGTAGACCTCGGCGCGGCGGGGGTCGTAGATGCGGGCGGCGACGTTCTCGATGCCGAACATCTCGCGGGCCACGCGGGCCGCGATGATGTTGGAGTTGTCGCCGCTGGAGACGGCGGCGAAAGCCCCGGCCTCCTCGATGCCCGCTTCGCGCAGGGTGTCCTGGTCGAAGCCGACCCCGGTGACCCGGCGGCCGCCGAACGAGGAGCCAAGACGTCGGAAGGCGGTGGGGTCCTGGTCGATCACTGCGACCGTGTGCCCCTGCTGCTCCAGGGTCTGGGCGAGAGCGGAACCCACTCTGCCGCAGCCCATGATGACGATGTGCACGACCGTCCTTCCGAGGTCAAATGTTGCTGACTTGGCTGTAACAGGGTCTCAGACCGCCGACCAAGCTACACACGCGCGGTCCGCGGAGGGCACCCCCGTGCACGGTTCCCGGCGTCAGCGACGGCTGATGCTCCACAGGCTGAGCAGGGTGAGGATTCCGATGCCGACGAGGGTGCCGGTGGCGCCGATCAGCTCCGCGGTCATGTGCGTGGAACCTCCAGAGAGCGACAGGGGACGGGAATCGTCATATAGGCATGGGGGGCGACACGGTCGCGGAATCCGCAGCCGCGCCGTGGCCGATTTCACCCGTGGGGCAGACGGAGGGTGTCCGTGAGGTGGCCGGGGCGCGGTGTCACCCGGCTGACCCCGGGGGAGGGTGGGCGGTCCCCTGTTCGAAGGCCTACGATGCTCAGTTGTGTCCAAACTGACCGACGTGCCCAAACGGATTCTGATCGGGCGCGCACTGCGCAGCGATCGGCTCGGGGAAACGCTCCTGCCGAAGCGCATCGCCCTGCCCGTCTTCGCTTCCGACCCGCTGTCCTCCGTGGCCTACGCGCCCGGAGAGGTGCTGCTGGTCCTGTCCATCGCGGGCTTGTCGGCCTACCACTTCAGCCCCTGGATCGCGCTCGCGGTCGTCGTGCTGATGTTCACCGTGGTCGCCTCCTACCGGCAGAACGTCCACGCCTACCCGAGCGGCGGCGGCGACTACGAGGTGGCCAACACCAACCTCGGTCCCAAAGCGGGCCTGACCGTCGCGAGCGCCCTGCTCGTCGACTACGTCCTGACCGTCGCCGTCTCCATCTCCTCCGGCATCGAGAACCTCGGCTCCGCGGTCCCGTTCGTCGTCGAGCACAAGGTGGCCTGCGCGGCCGGCGTCGTGGTGCTGCTGACGCTGATGAACCTGCGCGGCGTCAAGGAGTCCGGCAAGCTCTTCGCGATTCCGACGTACGTGTTCGTCGCGGGCGTCTTCATCATGATCGCGTGGGGCGCGTACCGAGGGCTGGTCCTGGACGACACCATGCGGGCGCCCACCGCCGACTACACGATCAAGCCCGAGCACGAGGGCCTCGCCGGCTTCGCCCTGGTCTTCCTCCTGCTGCGGGCCTTCTCCTCCGGGTGCGCGGCGCTCACCGGCGTGGAGGCGATCTCCAACGGCGTGCCCGCCTTCCGCAGGCCCAAGTCCAGGAACGCGGCGACCACCCTCGCCGCGATGGGGCTGCTGGCCGTCACGATGTTCTGCGGAATCATCGTGCTGGCCCTGGTCACCGACGTCCGCATGGCCGAGAACCCGGCCGTCGACCTGGTGAACAACGGTGTCGCGGTCGGCCCCGACTACGTCCAGAACCCGGTGATCACCCAGGTCGCCGAGGCCGTCTTCGGCAAGGGCAGCTTCCTCTTCGTCGTGCTCGCCGCGGCGACCGCGCTGGTGTTGTTCCTCGCGGCCAACACCGCCTACAACGGTTTCCCGGTGCTCGGCTCGATCCTCGCCCAGGACCGCTACCTGCCCCGCCAGCTGCACACCCGCGGCGACCGCCTGGCGTTCTCCAACGGCATCGTCCTCCTCGCGGGCGCGGCGACCCTGTTGATCGTCGTGTACGGCGCCGACTCCACGCGGCTGATCCAGCTGTACATCGTCGGCGTGTTCGTGTCCTTCACGCTCAGCCAGACCGGCATGGTCCGGCACTGGAACCGCCACCTGGCGACCGAGACCGACCCGGCCAAGCGCCGCCACATGGTCCGCTCCCGGGCGATCAACACCTTCGGCGCGTTCTTCACCGGCCTCGTCCTGGTGGTCGTCCTCGTCACGAAGTTCACCCACGGTGCCTGGGTCGCCCTGCTCGGCATGGTGATCTTCTACGGCACGATGACCGCGATCCGCCGCCACTACGACGGCGTCTCCGAGGAACTCGCCGCACCCGAGGGCCCCAGCGACGACAGCGTCCGCCCCTCGCGCGTGCACTCGCTGCTGCTCATCTCCAAGATCCACCGCCCGACGCTGCGCGCCCTGGCCTACGCCAAGCTGATGCGCTCCGACACGCTGGAGGCGCTCACCGTCAACGTCGACCCGGCCGAGACGAAGGTGCTGCGAGCGGAGTGGGAACGCCGCGGCATCGACGTACCTCTGAAGGTCCTGGACTCGCCCTACCGCGAGGTCACGCGGCCGGTCATCGAGTACGTCAAGAACCTGCGCCGGGAGTCGCCGCGGGACGCCGTGTCGGTGATCATCCCCGAGTACGTGGTCGGTCACTGGTACGAGCACCTGCTGCACAACCAGAGCGCGCTCCGGCTCAAGGGCCGGCTGCTGTTCACGCCCGGCGTGATGGTGACCTCGGTGCCCTACCAGCTCCAGTCCTCCGAGGTGGCCAAGAAGCGCGCCCGCAGGAGGCAGGAGTGGAACGCTCCCGGTTCCGTGCGGCGCGGCCCGGTCCACGAGGGGCACGCGAAGGAGCCGTCGGGCACGGGTTCCTCCAAGGGGTCCGCCGGCTCCCCGGACGCGCCGGACGCGGGCCCGCAGGCCTGACCTGTTCATGGTGAACGGCCGGACGACAGCCACGTAGACTGGTGGGCTGTTGTCCGGCCGTACCTCGTTCGACGTAGTGGAGTCACCCCGCCATGCAGGCAGAAACGAAGAAGTCGCAGGCGGACCCGCAGGCGAGGTCGCTGGTCGGCGAGGAGTACGAGGTCGAGGTCGGCCCCGTCGCGCACGGCGGGCACTGCATCGCCCGCACCGACGGGGGACAGGTGCTGTTCGTCCGGCACACGCTTCCCGGCGAGCGGGTCGTGGCCCGGGTGACCGACGGCGAGGAGGGGGCCCGGTTCCTGCGCGCGGACGCGGTGCGGGTGCTGGAGGCGTCCAAGGACCGCGTCGAGGCACCCTGCCCGTACGCCGGACCCGGCCGCTGCGGCGGCTGCGACTGGCAGCACGCCAAGCCGGGTGCCCAGCGCCGCCTCAAGGGCGAGGTGATCGCCGAGCAGCTGAAGCGGCTCGCGGGCCTCACGCCCGAGGAGGCCGGCTGGGACGGCACCGTGATGCCGGCCGAGGGCGACAAGCTGCCCGCCGGCCAGGTGCCGCAGTGGCGGACGCGCGTGCAGTACGCGGTCGACGCCGACGGCAACGCCGGACTGCGGCGCCACCGCTCCCACGAGGTCGAGCCCGTCGAGCACTGCATGATCGCGGCGCCCGGCGTCAGCGAGCTGGGCATCGAGAAGCGCGACTGGTCCGGGATGGCGTCCGTCGACGCCATCGCCGCGACCGGCTCCCAGGACCGCATGGTGATCCTCGAACCCCGGCCCGGCGCCCGCCTCCCCCTCGTCGAGCTCGACAGGCCCGTCTCCGTCATGCGCGTCGAGGAGCACGACGGCGGCATCCACCGCGTCCACGGCCGCGCGTTCGTGCGCGAGCGTGCCGACGGCCGGACCCACCGCGTCGGCAGCGGCGGCTTCTGGCAGGTCCACCCGCAGGCCGCCGACACCCTCGTCAAGGCGGTCATGCAGGGTCTGCTGCCGCGCAAGGGCGACATGGCGCTCGACCTGTACTGCGGCGTCGGCCTCTTCGCGGGCGCCCTCGCCGACCGCATCGGCGACAAGGGCGCGGTCCTCGGTATCGAGTCCGGCAAGCGCGCCGTCGAGGACGCCCGGCACAACCTCGCCGGCTTCGAGCGCGTGCGGATCGAGCAGGGCAAGGTGGAGAGCGTGCTCCCGCGGACGGGCATCAACGAGGTCGACCTCATCGTCCTCGACCCGCCGCGGGCGGGGGCGGGCCGCAAGACGGTCGAGCACCTCTCCTCCCTGGGCGCGCGGAAGATCGCCTACGTGGCCTGCGACCCGGCCGCGCTGGCACGGGACCTGGCGTACTTCCGGGACGGGGGGTACCGGGTACGGACCCTGCGGGCGTTCGACCTGTTCCCGATGACCCACCACGTGGAGTGCGTGGCGATCCTGGAGCCGGCTAAGAAGACTGCCTGACCTGCGGTTATGCGGCTCGGGTGGGTCACCGACCTGTTTCCCTCCTTGCAGCGGGTCGAGCGGATGACTCGCTCCTCGTAGCCTCCTGACCTGCGAATTCATGAGGGAGGCGCCTACGCCGGGGACGCCTTCAAGGGCTCGTTCGGAGATGCTTGACGCTCACATGACGCTCGAATCGGGAGTCTCAACCCCACGGACCTCTCCGGCATGGGGCCGTGCGTACCGGGCCCTCGGCACGAAGATAAGGAACTCCTCCCGGCGGCGGCGCGAGGCGAGGTCGATGACGGTGGCCAAATACAGGAACTTCCCGCCGTTCGGCGGGAGATAGGTAATGTCGCCGACGTACTTCGTATGGGGCTCACGCGCGGTGAAGTCGCGGCCGATGGGATCCGGGGCCTTCGCCGCGGCCGGGTCCGCGACCGTGGTGCGGTGCCTGCGGCGCAAGCGCACGCCCGCCAGACCGGCAGCCCGCATCAGCCGCGCGATCCTCCCCCGCGAGCGAGGGTACCCCCAGTGGTTGACGCGCTCGCCCGCCTCGCGGAGCTCGGCCGTGATCCTGGGAACGCCGTAGGTGCCGTCCGACTCGCGGTGCACGGCCCGTATCCGGGCGGCGAGGCGAGCGTCGGCCGCCTGCCGGGCGGCCCGATCCGCGGCCGCCGCCCGCTAGTAACAGAAGCTGGAGCGGGCGATGCCCACAATGGTGCACAGCCGCTTCACGCCGTAACGGCGCTGATGGTCGGCGACGAACTGGATGCGGTTCACCAGCGCGTCTCCCCGGCGAAATACTTCGCCGCCTTCCGCAGGATCTCGCGCTCTTCCTCCAGCTCACGGACCCTCTTCCGCAGAGCGGCGTTCCCCGCCTCCAACGGCGTCGGCGGCTCCGCCGGCACCTCCGCCCGGCGCCCCCGCGGCCGGCTCGCACCGGCCGCCCGGACCCAGTTCCGCAGCGTCTCGGAATTGATCCCCAGATCGGCGGCGACCTGCCCGATCGTCGCCTCGGGCCGCGACCGGTACAGCGCGACCGCGTCCGCCTTGAACTGCGGCGGATAGTGCTTCATGACCACGAGATGTCCGTTCTCAGATCCTCAGGATCCAGTGTCTCGTGTGTCCAGGATCAAGGCCCCCGCCGCGCAGTCGGCTCGGCCAGCGCGCTTCGGTGGCCCGCTCGGCACGGAGAAGGCTGACCATGTGAGGATGCGGTCACTGCGGCAGTCGCACTTCACACCAGGCGGCAAGTGGGGCGGTTCCCGTCAGATCTTGATCACGGTGACCTGTGTCCCGCAGAGGGTGGTGAGGTCCTCCGGGTCGGAGGTGAGCACGGTGGTGGGGCCGGGGGCGGCGAGTGCGGTCGCGGCGAGTATGGCGTCGATGGCGTATTCGTGGCCGTGGAGCCCGGCGTCGGCGAGGAGCGTGGCGGCGTGCCGGGCGAGCGGGTCGGTGACCGGTTCCACGACCAGCCGGGAGAGGGTCCACTCCAGGGCGGGGCGGTTGATCCGGGGGTGGATGACCTCGACCAGGGTGGTCGCGGAGGTGATGACCCGGAGATCATCGGCGCGGGCGAGGGCGAGCCAGGCGGTGACTGCGCGGTCGCGCAGGACGGCCTTCGCCAGTCCTTCGCTGTCCAGGACGAGGGTGCCGCCCGGGACCGCGGGGGAGGCGCGGGTCACGCGGCGTCCGCCCGGCCCGGGCCCTGCTGCTGCCGGGCCCGGTGGAGCTCGTCACGCAGGGCCTGGATCTTCTCGTCGGTGACGGGGCCGTGCTCCGCCTCCGCGACGGCGATGAGTTCGTTGAGATTGTCGCGTTCGACCTGACGGGCGACCGCTGCGGCGACGTAGGCGGAGAGGCCGGAGGGTCCGCTGCGGTCGCGGGCGGCCTCGGCGATGTCCTGCGGCATGGTGATGGAGTACTTGCGGGTAGCTTCACTCATGCCACCTATCCTACCGCTGGTACTCCTCCTGGTTTCGGTGCTGTTCGGGCTGCGCGATCAGGCAAGTCCGTGTGAGCTCTGGGCGCCCTCGTGGTCCGGGCAGCTGGCGCGTCCCTTGTAGCTCCTTTCGAGGGACAGGCTGAGCTGCGCATGTGCCGGTTCGACTCGACTGCCGGTCGTGGAGATCCTGCCGGAATTCCGCAGGTCACGCTCGGCTCCGCAGGAAGATCGACAGCGTAGAGGACGCAGGTCGCCGCGCCGGCCGCCCCGGTGGCCGAGTCGATCACTCGAGAGCACCCCGATCCGCAGGGCACGCAGGTAGAGCCGTCCCTCGAAAGGAGCTACACCCATCGAGGTCCGTCAGGCGGTCCGGCACGGCCGCGGCGCTGGCAGTCAGCGGCGGCGCCACATCGAGGCTCTACTGGCCCCCGACAGCCATACGTCCGCCGTGGCCGCACGGGCAAGTCGGCGGACGGTACTGCGGGCCAAGCCGAGTCGGCGGGCGACGACTCGCAGTCCGAGCCCTTCGTTCAGCAAGGTGTGAACGACCGCGTGCTGCTCGCGCACCCGATCGGACAGTCGGCCGGACTGCCGTGCCTCCGCCAGGGCTTCCGGTGCCAGTTCCGTGGTGTGCGGCCGGACTCCGGCGCGGCAACGAAGGAGTACGGCCAACCCGGCACGAACTGGTCCGTCTTGCGGTCACCACGTCCATAGACGTGGCAGAACAGGGTCGCGCTGCCGGAAGCCGTGCGCCTGGGACCCCGGCGACGACGCGACGCTCGTCACCACCAACCAACTGCGCGATGTCGTCGAGTGGTTGACGCAGGCCGGGCACCGGCGGCCGGCGTGAGGAATTGGACGGCGACGGAGACGACGCCGGCCTCGCTTTCGGCTGCCGGTTCCTCCCGCTTCCCCTGGAGCAACCACTGGCCGACGATCAAGACGTATGGCTGGGCCGCATCGACCCGCGATGGACCACCGTTGCCGGTGGCCGTCGATAATCAGCCGTCGAAGCCGCACGCCGAATACGCGACACCTCTTCATGCGAGCCCTCCAGTCCCGAGGCCGGTCACGACGCCGAACGGGCAGGGCGCGCCCGCCCAGCGTCGTGACCGGTGATCGTCAGACGTGCCGGGACGGCGGGCCGAACCACGTCCGCAGCGCTGCGGCGAGTTCGGCGGGTTCGGTGCCTGCCCACGCCACGTACCCGTCGGGGCGGACCAGGACCGTCTCGCGTGGCGGGGCACCAGGCGCGGCGGTGACGGTCAGCAGGTCCACCCGGCCGGACCAGGGTGAGGCCGTGCCTGCCAGCGTGTCCGCCCCCGACGGGCACAGCAACATCGGCCTGCCGTGGCGTGCCCGCTCTGCCAGCCGCACGGAGCCGCCGTTGGCGTCCACCCGGAGGTCGGCAACCCACCTGCCCGTCGACGGGTGCCCGCCTGGTGCGGCGGAGGGGTAGACGACGTCGGAGCCCGACATCATCGCGGCGATCCGGCGGGCCACCGCGGGGTCCGCCAGCAGGTCGCCGAGCACTTCGCGCAGTGCGGTGACGTCGGCCCCAGGAGCCAGCAGTGCCGACTGCGCCCTGCTGGAGCTCATCACCCTGCGTCCGGCCAGGTGGCGTTCGGCGTGGTAGGTGTCCAGCAGGCCGGGCGGCGCCCAGCCGTTGAGTTCGGCGGCCAGCTTCCAGCCGAGGTTGGCCGCGTCCTGCAGGCCGAGGTTGAGACCCGGTGCGCCGACCGATGAATGCGCGTGTGCCGCGTCGCCCGCCAGGAAGACCCGGCCCCGTCGGTAGTGCTCCGCCAGGCGCGAACTGGTGCCCGTCCGGCGGCGCAGCAGGTGCGAGCCGGTGCCGGTCGGCCGGCGCATCGACACCTCGCGGCCGGTCACGCGGGTCACCGCCGAGCGGACCTGGTCGAAGGTGACGGGCTCGTGTTCCTCCTGCCTGCCCCACTCCATCGTCACGACCCGGTGCGTGCCGGGGCCGGCCGGGACGCAGGCGAGCACGCCGTGCTCGGTCCGCCGGTAGGTGAGGCCGACGGGGGTGGAGTGGTCGCCGGTCAGCTCCGCCAGGTGCTCGTCGGAGAGCGCGGCGTCCGCGGCGTAGGTGAGCGGATGCGGACTGCTCGTTCCCGTGAAGACGATGCCCGCCTGCCTGCGGACCCTGCTGTGCGCGCCGTCGCACCCGATCAGGTACCGGGTGCGCACTGTGCCCGTGGTCAGCTGTACCGTCACCCCGTCCGCGTCCTGCTCGAAACCGACCAGCTCGCTGCCGCGGCGGATCTCGGCGCCCAGCTCCAGCGCCCGCTCCTCCAGCCGTGTCTCCAGGTCCCACTGGTGGACGGTGAAGCCGTACAGCTGGTTCTCCGGCCAGTCGTGCAGGCGCAGTGTCATTCCGCCGTAGAGGTAGGCCTCCAGCGGCCGGGGAGGCTCGGTGTCCCCGGTGATGCGCTGGTACAGGCCGCGGTGGTCGAGCAGCCTCACGACCTGTCCTACGATGCCGCCCGCCTTGGGTTCCCGGGCGCGCTCGTGCGCGCTGTCGACCACCAGGGGCCGCACGCCGGACAGGTGCAGTTCGGCGGCCAGCATCAGACCGACCGGGCCTGCTCCCACGATCACCACGTCGGGGTCTTCGGTGACGAACTCGTTCACCAGTGCTGCTCCATGTCTGTTGGCGCATGTGCCGGTTCCGGCCGTGCGCGTGAGAATGAAATCAGTGCCATCGGCGGCGGTCAGCGGAAGTAGTGGCCGGCCTCCAGGTCGGCCAGGAGTCCGGGCTCGCGGGGGAACCAGCCCAGCAGGTCCTGCGTGTAGGCGCTCGACGCCGGCTGGTCGACGGCGAGGAGGCCGCCGAGGAAGCCGAGGGTCTCGGCGGGCAGCGACGCGCTGGGCAGATCGAGGTGCCTGCCGATGGCCTGGGCGATGGCCAGGATGGGTACGCCTTCGTCGCCGACCGCGTGCAGGACCGATCCGGCGGGGGCGTCCTCCAGCCCGGCGCGGAACAGCCGGGCCGCGTCGAGCACGTGCACGGCAGGCCAGCGTTGCGACCCGTCGCCGACGTAGCCGGCAACGCCGTCCCTGCGTGCGATGGCGACGAGCTGGGCGATGAAACCGGCGTCGCCCTCGCCGTGCACGGACCGGGGCAGCCGCACCACGCAGGACCGGACGCCGTGCCGGGCGAGGTCGAGCACGGCGCGGGCGTTCGCCACGCGCACCGCGGCGGGACCGCCCCCGGCGGAGTCACTGCGCTCGGTGGCGAGAACACCGGGTTCCGCCGGGGTTCCCGATGCCACCACCAGGGGCTTTCCCGAACCGGCCAGCGCCGCCCCCAGGGCCCCGAGTATTTCCCCCTCCTCCTTCACCGACTGTTCGAACCGGGAGAAGTCGTGGTCGAAGGCCAGGTGGATGACGCCGTCGGCGCCGCGGGCCAGTGCGGCCACGGAGTCGAGGTCCGCCACGTCGCCGAGGACCGGCTCTCCCCCGGCCGCCGCTACGGCACGCGCCGAGGAGTCCGACCGGACGAGGCCGACGACCTGGTGTCCGGCGGCGAGGAGTTCGCGCAGGACGGGGGAACCGATCCAGCCGGAGGCGCCGGTGACGAAAACGCGCATGAATCGCTCTCTTCCACAGTGATGGGACTTGGTCCCGTCAACGTAGCACGGTGACGGGACCAAGTCCCATCGCCTATCCTGGGCGCATGAGCCGCTGGGAGCCGCAAGCGCGGGAACGACTTGTTCGCGCCGCCGTGGAACTGTTCGACGAGCACGGTTACGACAACACCACCGTCGTGCAGATCGCCCAGCGGGCCGGCCTGACCAAAAGCACCTTCTTCCGGCACTTCCCGGACAAGAGGGAAGTGCTCTTCGCCGGCCAGGACGTGCTGTGCGAGCTGCTGGCCGGCGGGATCGACGCCGCGCCCGACGAGGCGACGCCGCTGAGCGCCGTCGCGGCCGGCCTGGAAGCGGTGGCGGGCAACTTCACCCCCGAGCTGCGCGCGATCGGCCCCGCCCTGCGCGCCGTCGTCGAGAGCAACAGCGACCTGCGGGAGCGGGAGGCACTCAAGCACCACTCCTTCGCCGACGCCATGACGCTGGCGCTGCGCCGGCGCGGCATCGCCGACCCGGCGGCCGGGCTAGCCGCCTGGCTGGGCGTCCTCGCCTTCACCGACGCCTACGCGTGCTGGGTCGATCCCGCGTGCGATCAGGAACTGACCGCACTGCTCCGCCTGAAACTCCGCGAATTGCACGCGGCCATTTCCTCCCTCGACTGAACTCACCCGCGCGGGGAGAGCCTGATCCACGGCTCGCCGTGCTTCTTGATGATCGTGACCCCGCCCGCCGTGCCCTTGACCAGCGCCCGCTCGAAGAGGTCCAGCGAGGTGCGAAGCCGGTCTTGCAGGACGGCGATGAACCCGCTTTCGTCCAGCATGTCCCAGCAGCGAGTCGAGCACCTGGCCCAGGTCGTGCTGAGGCTCGGGCTCATTGCGGTGAAGGACGCGATCCGGGCGTTCCTGCGCGACGAATTGCCGCGTCGGCGGCAACCACGCCCCCAACGCCATTCGCCTCGGCCTCGCCTCCACCTACCCGGACGTCCTGTCACAGGCGCTCGGCACGCTCGCCGCCGTCTGCCGGTCCGTCCCGGAGGACTTCGTCACCGATTGATGCCTGCCAGAGTGGCGAGTCTGTCTTCTTCATCTGCGGCCGAGAAGCAGAACGACGATGACTGAGCTGCCGACCACATTCCTGAGGGGCCGGGATCATCACCATGGGTACCGGGTCCGCGCCGGCTCTTTCCACACGGACGACGCAGCCGCCGACGTGCACCCGCCGGGCCCGATCCCGCCAGATGGATCAGTGGGGGGCCTGTCACTCCTCGACGTTCTGACCGGGTCCGGGCATGCAACAGCAGGGACTGTGTCCGAGGTGGCGCGGGGCGCGGCACGCTCAGGGCACCGTGACACCGACTGGCGAACCGGTCACCGTTGATGCCGTAGGCATGGGCGCTGTCCCGGCTGCGACGGATGTAGGAATCGTGCAGCCTCCATGACGCTCGTTTGACGCTCTGGGTGCCGACAAGTGGAGCCACGAGCACCAGCACCGGATCTGACCTGGCCTTTTTCGAGATGCGCTCAGGCCGACACCTTTCCGATGACGCATCATGTGGAGTGCGTGGCGATTCTTGAACCTGCGGCAAAGGGCGTCTGACCTGCGGTTGCGCCGCCCAGGTGGGCCGCTCGACCTGTTTTCCTCCGTACAGCGGGTCGGGCGGACCCACTGCTTGTTCAAACTCGCCTGACCTGCGGTTGCAGGGTGTGGCGGGGTTCGTACGAATGATGTCGGCGACGTGCGTTCATCATTGTTGACGCTCGAATGACGCTCGATTCGTGAGGCTGGAGCAGGGCCGCGTCGCTCGGCCGGCGATGGGCGAGTGGGGCCGGCAGATTGCCCTCGTTCGCGACGCGTCGGCGTGACCGTCGCCCACGAGGGACAGCCGACAGCCGGCTTGCGCGAAGGGCGCGAGCCGGTGATCGGTCATGACGTCGTCCGGCCCCGTCGGTGACGACGGAGCGCATGCCGGAGGAGTCTCACAGCCGCTCCCGGGCCGTCCGGTCGCGGACGCCCAGGACGTCACCCGCACGGACTCGGTGCGACTCGGTGTGCGGCACGTCCCGGGTGCTCCGATCCGCTTCAGCCGCCGGTGGGCGTGACCCCTGAGGGAGCCGGGACCAGTCGGTACCCGCCGCCCTCGCGTAGCACGTGTCCGGCGGTCGGCGGCGGGAAGTGGCTCCCGAGCAGGAGAGTCGACGTACCGGCCAGTGAGCCGAGCACCTGGTTCCGGGTCCTGGCCGCGAGTCCGGGAGCGACGTCCACACAGCTGCAGAGCTCCGGATGCGCCATCTGGACCGGGTGGTGGATGCTGTCGCCGGTGACCAATGCGGTCTCGCCACGGCTGCTCAGTTCCACCGCCACCTGCCCCGGTGTGTGGCCGGGGGTGGGCAGCAGACGGACGCCCGGCGCGACGTCCGTGCCCTCGTCCGCGACATCGATGAGGTCGAACAGACCTGCTTCCCGGACGGGATGGACCGAGTCCCGGAACATCTGCCGACGCGCCTCCTCCATGTCGACACCCGCCCAGTAGTCCCACTCGGTGCGTGAGGTGAGATAGCGCGCGTTCGGGAAGGTGGGCACCCAGGCGTCGCCCTCGGCGCGCGTGTTCCACCCCACGTGGTCGGCGTGGAGGTGGGTCAGGACCACGACGTCAACGCTCTCCGGCGCGAAGCCCGCCGCCCGTAGCCGTGCTTCGTAGTCGCTGTTCAGGTTGTGCCAGGCGGGGTTGGCGCGCCGCTTCCCGTTTCCGATGCCGGTGTCCACCAGCACCCGCATGCCGTCCACCTCGACGGCGAAGCTGTGACTCGCCAGGCGCAGGACGCCTTGTTCGTCGGCGAATTCGGGGCTCAGCCAGGGAGTCCGGCTCACGAGATCGCTGGTTGCCCCGGGCAGCAGCCACGGACCGGTCCGGGCGGGCAGGACCACTTCGTCGATGCGCCGTACGGTGTGGTTGCCCACCGTCCAGGAAGAGGCGGGGGGAGTAGTGGACTTGGTCGTTTGCGATGAGGTGAACACGGCGACTTTCCTTACCTGTCATGGGTCGCGAGGACGGAGATGTCTGGAGCGGGTGTGCCGGGTGTGCCGGGTGTGTCGGGTGAGGCGGGTGTGTAGTTGCTCGTTGCCGGGCGGGAGTGGATGTCCGGGGACGGTGTCCGGCGCCGACTGCGCAGCGACGCGGTCAACGTCGCGACTGCGACGGTCGCCAGTACGGCCACGCAGCCGGCATGGGCCAGTGCTGCCGCACGCAGCCCGAAGCCGGCGGTGAGGGCGCCGGCGCCGATGGCGGGCAGACTCATCGCCAGGTAGCTGAGTACGTGATAGGAGGCGAGCGTGCCGCCCTTCTCCCGGGCCGGGACCGAGTCGACGACCGCGCGCAGCGCACCCTGGGAGACGGCTCCGAAGCCGAACCCGGCCAGCGCCGCCCCGGCGAAGAGAAGTACGGGGCCGGCGAGACAGAGGGCACCCAGGGTCAGGACGGCCGCCGGAATCACCGCGCAGCTCCCGAGAAGAGCGGAGACGTCGGCAGGCATCCTGCGCGTGAAGTACACCGTCGGGGCGGCGACGGCCGTCAGCGTGAAGAAGACCATGCCGCCGGCGTACTCGGGTCCGCCGGGGGAGACGAGCCGTGTGAAGCCCGGTCCCAGGGACGAGTAGAAGCCGCCGAGTGCCCAGACGGCGACGACGCCGGCGCCGTTGAGCAGGAGAGCGTGGGCGGCCGCCGGCGGCAGCGCCAGGTGGGGCCGCGTCGAGCGCAGTGCTCCGGGACGGCGGCGGACGGTCTCGGACGTCGGGACAAGGGCGATGGCCTGCGCGGCGAACACGGCGATCAGAGCCGCGTACACCGTGATCGTCGGAACGGGGGCGAAGCGCACCATGAGGGTGGCTGCCAGGACGCCGGCCGCCATGCCCGTCACCGGCGCGATGCTGTTGGCCAGAGCGGGGCGACCCGGCCGGGCGGGGTCTTCCAGGTCGAGGAGAGCCGCACCTGCTGCGCTGGTCGCCGCGCCGGTCGCGATGCCCTGCAGCGCGCGGGCGCCGATCAGGGTGGTCAGGCCGCCGGCCGTCGCGAACAGTGCCATGGAGGCGACCTGGACCGCGAGCGCGCCCAGGAGGACGGGGCGGCGTCCGACATGGTCGGAAAGGGTTCCGGTCGTCAGCAGTGCGATCAGGAGCGCCAGGGCGTAGGCGCTGAAGACCACGGTGATGTCGAGGGACGACAACTGCCACTGAGCCTGGTAGTGGGGGTACAGCGGGGTCGGCGCGCTGGATGCGGCGAGCAGCGCGATCAGGATCGAGGCGTGCAAGGCGAACGGCAGGCGTCCGGATGGGGAGGTGCGGGGAGGCGCGAGGCCCGCGGGGACGCTCTGCATGAGTCTCCTTCCCGTACTAAAAGCGATTCGTTTGCTTTAAGCCACCGTAGATCCTATGATCGACTAAAGCAAACGATTCGCTTTTGCGGTGGTCGGAGGTCCTGCACCAGCCCTGGCCCGTCGCGCCGCACGGATCCGGAAGGAAGCCATGACCAGCGAACTCACCCCCCAAGAGGCAGCCCGAGGGGCGCTGCGGGCGGGGCTCCCCCTCGGGGACGGCCGACACGAAGGAGTGGCCATGACGGCCAACCACATCCACTCCGTGATCAGCACGTTGCGCGAGCTCGATTTCGGCGAGACCCCTCCCGCGTCCTCCTACCGAGCCGGACAGGGGACCGCCGATGCAACCGTTTGAGCTGTCGCTGACCGAAGCCTCCCGTGCGGTGCGCGCCCGGGAGCTGTCCCCCGTCGAACTCACCGAATCGGTGCTCGCCCGTATCGCCGCCGTCGAAGGACGGCTGGGCGCCTACGTCACCGTCGCAGCCGACGCGGCCCTGGCCGCAGCGGTCCGCGCCGAACGGGAGATCTCGGCAAGCGGACCGCGCGGGCCGCTGCACGGGATCCCCATGGCGCTCAAGGATCTGATCGACGCAGAGGGGATGCCCACCACGGCGAGCTCGCACGTCCGGGCGGGGCACGTGGCGGAACGCGACAGCCGGGTGGCCGAACGGCTCGGCGCCGCCGGGGCCGTCCTCCTGGGCAAGACGCACACGCACGAGTTCGCCTACGGCCTGACCACTCCGCAGACGAACAACGCCTGGGACCACAGCCGGGTCGCGGGCGGGTCGAGCGGCGGCTCGGCGGTGGCTGTCGCCGCCGGCGGGGCGACGTTCGCCATGGGCACGGACACGGGCGGTTCCATCCGGGTCCCCGCGGCCCTGAACGGCGTGGTGGGCCTCAAGCCGACCTACGGCCTGGTCCCACGCACAGGCGTGACCTCGCTGTCCTGGTCCCTGGACCACGTGGGCCCTCTCACCCGCACCGTCCAGGACGCCGCGCTGGTGCTGTCGGCGACCGCCGGCCACGACCCGCGCGACCCGGCGAGCGTGTCCGGCCCGATGCTGGACCGCTTCCCGGGGGGCGACCTGCGAGGACTGAAGGTCGGCGTACCGCGGAACCACTACTTCGACCGGGTCACGCCCGAGGTGGAGGAGTCCGTACGCGGCGCGATCGAGCGGCTGGCGGAGCTGGGGGCGGAGCTCGTCGACGTCGAGATCCCGATGGCGCGTTACCTCCAGGCCGTTCAGTGGGGGCTGATGGTTCCCGAGGCCACCGCCTACCACGAGCGGTCGCTGCGGGCCACCCCCGACCTGTACGCGGCGGACGTTCGCATCCTGCTGGAGGCCGGCGAACTCACCTCCGCGGGCGACTACCTCCGCGCCCAGCGGGCCCGCACCATGATGCGAGAAGCCTGGGCTCGCATGTTCGACGGAATCGACCTCCTCGCCGCGCCGACGGTGCCGATGACCGCCGCCGAGGCGGGGCAGGAAGCCGTCGAGTGGGCCGATGGCACGACCGAGGCCGTGTCGGACAGCTACGTCCGCCTCTGTGCCCCGGCCAACATCACCGGCGTCCCGGCCCTCACCCTGCCGGTCGGTCACGACCGCGCCGGACTGCCGATCGGTATGCAGCTGATGGCGCGCCCCTTCCACGACGCGACGGTGCTCCGTGTGGGCCGGGTCTACGAGGAGTCGGTGGCCGGCGCGGGGCGGCTTGCTCCCCTCGCTGCCTGAGGGAAGGCGGACGTTCCAGCAGGCATGCGGTCGCGTCGCTGCGGGGGCGTCCGCCGTGCTCGGGCGCCCGGATGCGCAGCCCCGCGGGTCGCCGGCGCCGGCCACCGCCTAGAAGCAACAAAATCGCATTAAGGTGGATCGCATGAGTCCCAGGCCCATGGTCCGCCCCGGCGGGCGCAGCGCACGCGTACAGGAGTCCGTCCATGCGGCGGTACGTGAACTCGTAGGGGAGGTGGGCCGCGACGCGCTCACGGTCCCGATGGTGGCCACTCGGGCGGGCGTGACCCCCTCCACGATCTACCGTCGTTGGGGCGACCTGCAGGAACTCCTGTCCGACGTGGCCGTCGAACGACTGCGCCCGGAAACGGCTCCGGCCGATCTCGGAAGCCTGCGGGCCGATCTCGACGCGTGGGCGGAACAGTTCCTCGACGAGATGGCCTCGCCGCCCGGGCGCGCCTACATCCGGGACGCCCTGCTCGGTGACCCCGACGGAACCAACGCCGGTCAGTGTTCGGCGTATGCCGCAGAGCAGATCGACGCCGTGCTGGCCCGTGCGGTGCAGCGGGGGGAGCCGGTGCCCGAGACGGAACTGCTGATCGACCGTGTCGTGGCGCCGATCATGTACCGCATCCTCTTCCGCCCCGGTCGACTGGACGCCGCATACGCGCGCGAGCTCGTGACGAACGCCGTGTACGCCCAGCAGATCGAGGCCGGCGCCCGCCCCACCGGGGCCGCCGCCCCTCAGCGCTCGAAGAAGGAACCCGACAACTGACCACTTCGCCCATCGGGCGGTCTGGCCACCGGGCCGTGGAGGCCGAGCGGCTGGCTGTACTGGCAGGGGTCCTGAAATCCCCGGCAATGACCGACCAGGACGTAGCCCTCGGGCGTGACGCCCGTTTGACGCCCCGTGCGCACGAAGGGCCCTTCGGCGGAGCAGAAAACGGCCCCTGACCTGGTGTTGTGCGAGATCCATCCTGCCGGGACATCTTTCCGATGACGCACCACGTGGAGTGTGTCGCCGTCCTTGAGCCCGCTGCGAAGAGCCTCTGAGCTGCGACTTCTCTGATTCCTGAGGTTCCGGGCGGGCCGGCCCGACCTGTTTTCACGGGCGCGCGACGTGGTGCGGGCCGCATGCCGGACGGACGCCGGCCGACCTGCGGTTTCGATCGGTGACGGGAAAGCGGACGCATGATGCCCCCGGGCTTCGCCGGGGCGGTGCCGGACCGTTCTGACGCTCATGTGACGCTCGCCCTGATGGAGCGCCAGGTCGCGTATGTCGGGGCTGAGCGATGCGGTTCATGCCCGGACTGCCGATCACCTCCTTGACACGGGCGCCCGTCGCCGCACTCGGGGGCGGCCCGGCGGCGCCGAGTGAACTGCTCATCCGCCGGTCACGAGCCGGTGTGCACCATGGTCGGCGGTAGGGCCGGGCAGGCCCCGGTGCCCGGTGGGATCCCGGTCGGATGCGGTGGTCGACCGGCCGAGGCAGACGCGGAACGGACGCGGAATCCCGTCCCGCGTCGCGGGCATCGTCAGCGTTCCGAGGCGGCGATTCCCGCGCGCAGTGCCTTCTTGTCGACCTTCCCCATCGGTGTGCGCGGAAGCTGCGGCATCGGTATCAGCCGGTCGGGGATCTTGTAGGCGGCCAGGCCGCGGCCCCTGAGGAACTCCTTCATGGCCGACGGGCGGACATCCGCCTCGTCGAGGACGACGAACGCGTAGGTCCGTTCGCCGAGCACGGTGTCCGCCACGCCGATCACGGCCGCGTCCTGCACGGCGGGGTGGGTGCGCAGCTGCCGCTCCACCTCCTCCGCGGAGACCTTCTCGCCGGCCCGGTTGATGACGTCCTTGATCCTGCCGACGATCATGATGTTGCCGTCCGGCCTGCGCCGGACGAGGTCGCCGGTGCGGAAGAAACCGTCCGGCGTGAACGAGCGGGCGTTCTCCTCGGGGGCCCGGTAATACCCGCGGATGGTGTACGGCCCCCGTACCTGCATCTCGCCCGCCTCCCCATCGGGCACGGGGTGCCCCGACTCGTCGACGACCCGGACCTCGTCACCCGGTGACATCGGGCGGCCGTCCGTGTTGACGGCCGCCTCCTCCGGGTCGTCGAGCCGGGTGTGGGTCAGCAGCCCCTCGCTGATGCCGTACCACCGCTGGATCCGGCAGCCCAGCACCTGGGCCGCACGGCGCGCCAGGGCCGGGTCGAGCGGCGCGCTGCCCACCTGGATCAGCAGGCGGGACAGTTCGCCGGGCGGTCGTCCGGAATCGGCCCACAGCCGCAGCACCGAGGGCACGACCGTGGTCACGGTGATCCCCTCGCGGCGGATCAGCGAGAAGACGTCATCGGGCCGCACGCTGGAGGTGAGCACCGCCTTCCCGCCCAACAGGAGACTGCCGAACACGCCCGGACAGGCGAGAGCCGCCTGGTGCGCGGCCGGGTTGACGGCCAGGTACACCACCTCCGGGCCCACCTCCATCGCCTTCGCGCTGGCCCGCATGACGTACTCGTAGTCGTCGTGGGTCCGGGGAATCAGCTTCGGCAGTCCGGTGGTGCCACCGGAGAGCAGGAACAGCGCGGGGTCGGACGCGTCCACCCGGGGCAGCGCGACGTCCGGGGCGTCCAGCGACTCCAGCGGTGTGAACTCCTGGGCGTCACCGCTGACGATCACGTGCGGGACCGACGGGAGCTCCCGGGCGATCGTGCGGTAGTCGAACCCGCCGAACTCGTCCTTCGCCACATAGGCGACGGCGCCGGAGTGCGCGCACAGATGCGTGATCTCGGCCCTGCGGTGACCGGGCAGCGCCAGCACCGGGATGGCTCCGGCCCGCAGCAGCGCGAAGACCAGGACGACGAACTCCGGGACGTTGGGGAGGTGGACCACCACCCGGTCCAGGGGCTTGACGCCCAGTGCGATCAGGCCGCCGGCCAGTCCGTCCGCCCGCCGGGACAGCTCCGCGTAGGTCATCCGGCGGTCGCCGCACACCACGGCCACCCGCTCGGCGTTCCGCCGGCACGACTCGTGCAACAAGTCACCGATCGGCCGGCCGCGCCAGACCCCTGTCCGGCGCAGCTCCGCCGCGAGCTGTTCAGGCCAGTGCACAAAACCGTCAAGCATGATCGCGTTCCCTTTCAGCGGTCGGTCGAGGCGTGGATCGAGGGGCGCGGAGGTCCGGGTGGAGCCGCGGGTGCGCTCGGTCCGTCCCGGCCGCGGGCCGTCGGCAATGCGGCCGGAGGGCGGGTGCCTCCACGCGGTGGCGGGCGGTGTCCGGTGCGGTGGTGCGCGACGTCCGCGCGCGGCGTGAGCCTGGTGCCGTGCGGCGGCGTGCCTGCGGTCCTTGCTGTCCTGTCCCTTGGCATCGTCAGCTCCACGGTCCGCCGCCCCCCGATCTCTTGCCGACATCTGTCGCGGGCCGCGCGAATCCGCGGCGAGTGGAAAACATGGTGCGGACGGAACGACGGCGGGCCAGGAGGGCGAAGAGGATGAGCCGGATAGGGGAACGCGGATGGGTGCGGTCGATGACCATCGGTGACCCGCTCGGCGTGCGCGTGGTGTGCTTCCCGCACTCGGGTGGCTCGGGGATCGCCTTCGGCGGGTGGTCCGCCGCGGTGCCGCCCGGTGTGTCGCTGATGGCCGTCCAGTACCCGGGTCGCGGCGACCGCTTCGGAGAGCCGCCCGTGGACGACGTGGCCGCGATGGCGGGCTGCGTGGCGGCGGAGCTGCTGCGGTTGCCGCCGGGCGACCACATACTGTTCGGGCACAGCCTGGGCGCGCTGGTCGCCTACGAGACCGCCCTGCTGCTGCGGGACGCCGGCGAGGAACCCCTGGCGCTCTGCGTGTCCGCCGCTCTGCCGCCCGGACGGATGAACAACAGAAGCGTCCACCTGGCACCCGACGACGAGTTCTGGACGACGCTGTGCGCGCTGGGCGGCATCGAACCCGCGATCGCCGGGAACGCCGAGCTGCGCGACCTCCTCCTGCCCGTCATCCGCTCGGACCTGCGGGCCCACGCGACCTATCGGCCCCGCCCGGGCACCCGTTCGCTGTCCTGCCCCGTGCGCTGCTACCACGGCGAGGGCGACCCGTTGGTGGAGCAGGCCCAGCTGGCGGGGTGGGCGGACGTCACCTCCGGCGGCTTCACGGAAACCGCGCGGCCGGGCGGGCACTTCCATGTGACGGCCGACGTCGCGGAACTCGTCGCGGACGTGCTGAGCCAGGGCCGGAAGTGAGGCGGCCGTGACCACCATCGCCGTGATCCCCGGTGACGGCATCGGCCCCGAGGTGATCGAGCCGGCGCTGGACGTCCTCGACGCCCTCGGCCTCGGGGCGCGGACGGACGTCCTGGACCACGTCAACGCGGAAACCTACCTGCGCACCGGAACGGCCCTGACCGGAGCCGACCTCGACCGGATCAGGTCCAGCGAGGCGGCGCTCCTCGGCGCGGTCGGCGATCCCAGGCTCAGCGACACCGCGTACGTGCGCGATGTCCTCACCACCCTGCGTCTCGAACTCGACCTCTACGTCAACTACCGGCCCGCCAGACTCTGGCACGACAGGCTCAGTCCGCTGCGTGACCCGGCCCGCCGGGCGATCGACTGCGTCATCGTCAGGGAGAACACCGAGGGGCTCTACAGCGGCATCGGCGGTGGTACGCGCACCGGGACCCCCCAGGAGATCGCCATCGACGTGGACCTCAACACCCGTCAAGGTGTGTCACGGGTGCTGGAGTTCGCCTTCTCCGTGGCGCGCAGGTCGGTGTGCCTCGTCGACAAGGCCAACGCCGTCCGCAACGGCGGGCAGCTGTGGCAGCGGTGCTGGAGCGAGGCAATGGCACGGCACCCGCACGTCGAGACGTCCCACCTCTACGTGGACACCGCCGCCCTGCGGCTGGCCACCGATCCGACCGCCTTCGACGTCATCGTCACCAACAACTCCTACGGCGACATCCTCAGCGACCTCACGGCCGCGCTCGCCGGCGGCCTGGGCGTCGCGGCGTCGGCGAATCTCAACCCCGTGACCGGACAGGCGCTCTTCGAGCCCGTGCACGGCAGCGCCCCGGACATCGCGGGTACCGGCACCGCCAACCCGTTCGGCGCGATCCTCTCCGTGGCCCTGCTGGCCGAGCACCTGGGCCAAACCGAGGAGGCGGACGCGGTCCGCCGGGCGGTCGCCGCGGCCGTGGCGGCCGGCCGCGTCACCCCCGATCTCGGCGGATCCCTCAGCACGAAGGAGGTGGGCACCGTGGTCCTGACCGAACTGCGGCGGCCATAGCGAGGCGTGGAGGCGGACTCGACCGCGGAACTGCGGGCGGAACGACGGACGAGGGGCGGGGACAGCATGAACGGCAACGACACGAACCGCGCGGACGGGAACCCGGAGACCGTCATCGTGGGGGCCGGCCTGGTGGGCGCGGTCACGGCTCGCTACCTCGCCCCCCGCTTCGGACCGGTCACCCTGCTGGAGAAGCGGGCGGACCCCAGACTGGAGCCCGGTCCAGAACGCCGGTCGCTCGTCGTGATGCTGTCGGCGCGAGGCTGGCGCGCCCTGTCGGACCTGGGCGTCGCGGACGCCGTGCGCCGGATATGCGTCCCCCTGCACGGACGCTGCGGGCACCTGCCCGACGGCCGGACGCGGTTGACTCCCTACAGCCGGGACGGACAGCCCATCTGGGCGGTGGAACGCCGGCGGCTGCACCAGATCCTGCTGGACGCCGCCGAGGCGACCCCCGGTGTGCGCATCCGCTTCGGGCAGCGGGTGCGCTCGGTGGACCTGGACGAACCCGCGGTGCTGGTGGAGGACCGGCACGGCTCGCGCCGGCTGACGTGCCGCCGGGTCCTCGGCTGCGACGGCGCGCACTCCGCCGCCCGGGCCGCCCTGGAGGCGCGTGGCGCCCGGGTCGAGGTGCGCAAGCTGGACCTGGCCTACCAGGAGATCGACGTACCGGCCGGCCGGCTGGACCCGACCATCACGCACTACTGGCCCACCGGGAAGGCGATGTTCGCCGCGCACCCCCTGCCGTCGGGGAAGCTCTCCGGCTCCTTGTTCATGCGTCTCGACGGCCCCGCCCCGTCCTACGCGGCGGCCCGCGGCGGCCAGGACCTGTCCGAGATGTTCGCCGCCCACTTTCCCGAGCCGACCGCGATCATCCCCGACATCGCGGACCAGCTGGCCACCAAGGCCGTCTCGACCCTCACGACCGTCCACTGCGACCGATGGGTCTGGCGAGACGCCTTCGCCCTGCTCGGTGACTCCTGTCACGCGATGGCGCCCTTCATGGGGCAGGGCATGAACTGCGGCTTCGAGGACGCCCGGGTCCTCGTCGACTGCCTCGACGCCTCCGCCGACTGGGCGGCGGGCCTGGCCGCCTACGAGAAGTCGCGGACCGAGGACGCCGACGCGATCTCCCGGCTCTCCTACCGGCACTACTTCACCATGGCCGATCCGCCTCGCGAGGAGAGCGCCGCGGACGTGCTGCGCGGGCGGCTGACTGCCCTCTTCCCCGACCGGTTCGTGCCGCTGTACGAACGGTGCGCCTTCAGCGAGGAGAGCTACGCCTCCGTACTGCGCGACGACCGGCGTCTGGACCGGCTCGTGGCGGATCTGCTGGCCCGGTACGGCACCGAACTGGTCTCGGCGCCCGACGACCGGCTGCGCGCCTGCACCCCTCCCCCCGCCCCGACCCCAGCCACCCTGGAGGACTCCGGATGTTCGTGATCCTGTTCAAGTCGCACCTGTCCGAGCAGGCCGGCGAGGAGTACCACGCCACCGAGGAGCGGATGCAGGAACGGGTCCGCGCCATCGCCGGGTCCGACCCGGTGGAGGTCAAGCACTACACCGGGGAGGACGGTGAACGTCTCGCCGTCATGATGTGGCGCGACGAGGAGACGTTGGACAAGTGGCGTTGCGACCCCGAGCACCAGGTGGCGCAGAGCATGGGCAGGAAACACTGGTACTCCGCCTACGAGCTGACCGTCGCCCAGGTGATCCGGACCAGCGCGCACGACGACCGGAGCCCGGCCGCAGCGGCCGAGGAGCCGCACTAGTGCTGTGACCGGAAAGGCTCACCGGCTTGCGAGGCCCGGCACGGCACTCCCCCGGCCGAAAGCCGGGGGAGTGCCGTGCCAGGCGTCGCGCGCCCGACGGGAATTGTCAGACACGCCCTAGCAGGCGGAGGCCGGCCGCGAGGACACCCGGATCTGCGAACGGGGGATGTCCTTCGAGGACGGTTGTGGCGGGCGCCGGACGGGCGCCGGACGGGCGCTGGACGGACGCCGGACGGGCGCCGGACGGACGCCGAACGGGCGCCGGACGGGCGCCGAACCGCACTGTATGGCGGATTTGTTTCGGGTGGTGGCCAATTCCTTTTCGATCTCTGGCCAACATCTTTCATCGCGGTTGTTCAACCACATGGGCCGCGACAAGCATCGGCACGGCGAGGGGCCGTTGTCCGGGAAACCACTTTGCTGGGGGCATCTGGATGGGTTGTACCGGCGTCACATCCGCGCAGGAAGCCATGTGGCTCGCGCAGGAGTTCACCCCTGACGTACCGAACAACGTGGCGACGCTCTGGGACATCGACGGTGACCTGGACACCGCCCTGCTCGCCGAGGCCCTGCGGGCGGCGGTGGCGGAAGCCGACGCGCTGAGGGTGAACTTCCGCCGCGACGACGACGGACTGCGGCCGGTCGCCCGGAACCTCGGGGCGTGGGAGCCGTTCCACCTCGACGTCGGCGACGCCGCCGACCCCGCCGACGCGGCCCGCGCCGTCGTCGCCGATCTCGTGCGCCGGCCGTTCGACCTGGCCGAGGACGCGCTGCTGCGGGTCGGCTCCATCCGGCTGGGCCCCGGCCGTCACCTGCTCGTGCTCGTCTTCCACCACATCCTCACCGACGCGTTCGGCGTTCTCACCCTGCTGTCCCGGCGGATCGCCGAGATCTACCGCGCGCTGCGCGCCGGCTCCGCGCTGCCGGAGGGCGCCCCCAACCCGCCGGAGGACGCGGCGGCGAAGGACGCCGCCTACCGGGCGTCGAAGCGGTTCGCCGACGCCGAGCGGTTCTGGCCCGACTACCTCGCCGGAGGCCTGCCCGCCGCCCGCCTGCCCGCCGGTGTCCGTCCCGGCGCCGGCGCCCCCGCCGGCGAGCCCGGGTACTGGGACGGCCTCACCGCACCGCAGGGGATGTCCACCCGCACCGCGACGGTCCCGGCCGCCGAACTCGCCGTCTGGGAACACGCCTCCACCGCGGCCGGGACCTCGGTGCCCGACCTGATCGCCTCGGCCGCCACCGCGTTTCTTGGGCACATGTGCGGTCTGTCCGAGCCGCTGCTGACCATCACCGTCAACCACCGTGTCGGCGCACTGCGCCGCTCCCTCGGCCTGCTCTCCAACCGGGTGCCGCTGCGCTCGCGGGTGGACCCCGCGGCCGACTTCGTGGGACTGGCCGAGGCGCTCGGCCGGGAGCGACGCCGTGTCCTGCGGCACGCCCGGCACGACATATCCCTGATCAAACGGGCCACCGGCCACACCGGAGACGCGCGCAGCCCGTTCGGCGCCGTCGTCAACGTGCTCCCCTCCGTGGAGGCGCTCGACCTGTCGGGCGCCTCGGCCCGCTTCGCCGGAGGCACCTTCGGCGTGATCGACGAGGTGATGGTCTGCGTCTACACCGACGGAAGGGCCGACAGCGACCTGTACGTCCGGTTCGACGCGCCGCGGGCCGAGTACGACGACCAGGACGTCGCCGGGCTCGCCGAGCGGTTCGTGACGTTCCTGCGGACGGCCCTGGCCGACCCGCACGCCCCGGTCGGGACCGTCACCGCGCTGCACCCCTCCGAGCGCCGCGCGCTGCTCACCGAGTACGCCGGCCTCACGGTGACCCCGCCGTCGGCGACCCTGACCGAACTGCTGGACCGGCAGGCCCGCGCCACCCCGGACGCCGTCGCGCTGACCTTCGAGGACTCCCGGACGACCTACCGGGAACTGGCCGAGAGGTCCGGCCGGCTCGCCCGCCTGCTGACCGAGCGCGGTGCCGGGCCCGAGCGGTTCGTCGCGGTCGCGGTGCCCCGTTCCCCGGAACTGGTCGTCGCCCTGGTCGCGGTCCTCAGAGCGGGCGCCGCCTACGTCCCCGTCGATCCGGACTACCCGGCCGCGCGGGTGGAGTTCATGCTCGCCGACGCCGGGCCCGCGCTGCTGCTGACGGTCAAGGACACCGCGGACCGGCTGCCCCGGACGGATGTCCCCGTGGTCATGGTCGACGACGCCCCGCTCACCGAAGGGCCCGTCACCTCCGCCCCGCACGGTGTCGACCACCCCGCGTACATGATCTACACGTCGGGATCGACCGGACGGCCCAAGGGCGTCGTCGTCACGCACGCCGCGATCGTCAACCGGCTGCTCTGGATGCAGGACCGCTTCGGGCTCGACGGCACCGACCGGGTCCTGCAGAAGACGTCCGCCTCGTTCGACGTGTCCGTCTGGGAGTTCTTCTGGCCGCTGATCAGCGGCGCCACCCTGGTGGTCGCCCGACCGGACGGGCACCGAGACCCGGACTACCTCGCCGAGGTGATCCGGCGGGCCGGCGTCACGACGGCGCACTTCGTCCCGTCGATGCTGGCCGAGTTCGTCACCGAGGAGAGGGCTGCCGCGTGCACCGGTCTCCGCCGCGTCGTGTGCAGCGGAGAGGCCCTCCCGGCCGAGCTGGCCGCGCGGTTCCACCGGACCTTCGGCGTGCCGCTGCACAACCTGTACGGGCCGACCGAGGCGGCCGTGGACGTCACCGCGTGGCAGTACCGGCCCGGGGCGCGCACGATACCGATCGGCACCCCGATCTGGAACACCGCGCTCTACGTCCTCGACAGCCGGCTGCGACCGCTGCCGCCCGGCGTCTTCGGCGACCTCCACATCGCGGGCGCCGGACTAGCCCGGGGGTACCACGACCGCCGGGGCCTGACCGCGGAACGCTTCGTGGCCTGCCCCTTCGGGGAGCCCGGGCGGCGCATGTACCGGACCGGCGACCTGGCGCGCTGGAACGCCGACGGTGAGCTGGAGTTCGCCGGCCGCGCCGACCACCAGGTGAAGATCCGCGGCTTCCGGGTCGAGCCCCAGGAGATCGAGGACACGCTGACCGACCACCCCGGGGTGCTCAGGGCGGCCGTCGTCGCCCGTCCCGGCCGAGGCGCGGACGGAGCCGCGCAGCTCGTCGCCTACGTCGTCCCGGCCACCTCCGGCGGCAGCGGCCCGACCGGCACCGACTGGGATCTGCACGCCGGTCTGGACCTCGCCGAGCTGCGGGGCTTCGTGGCGGCCCGGCTGCCCGCCCACCTGGTGCCCGCCGCCTTCGTCGCGCTGGACCGCATGCCGGTGACCGCGAACGGCAAGCTGGACCGGGCCGGGCTGCCCGAGCCGGAGATCACCGGCCGTGCCCACCGGCCGCCCCGGACAGGTGACGAGAGCCTCCTGGCCGCCGCGTTCGCCGAGGTGCTCGGCCTGAGCGACATCGGGGTGGACGACGACTTCTTCGCTCTGGGCGGTGACAGCATCCGGGCGATCCAGGTGGTGGCCCGCGCCCGCGCCGGCGGTCTGGCGCTCAGCCCGCGCACCGTGTTCGAGTGCCGCACCGTCGCCGCGCTCGCGCAGGCCGCGACCCGCGACACCGCCCCGGCCGCCCTCGCCGAACTCGAGGGCGGGGGCGTAGGCCTGCTGCCACTGCCCCCCATGGCCCGGCTGTACGCCGAGCGGGGCCCCGGCCTGGACCGCCTCGCCCAGTGGCTGGTGCTGGAGCTGCCCGCGGCCGTCGACCTCCCCGGCCTCACCGCGGCCCTGCGCTGCGTCCTGGACCGGCACGACGTCCTGCGCGCACGGCTGACGGACGACGGCCTGCTGGTGCGGCCACCCGGCACCGTGGACGCCGACGCGCTCGTCGACCGGGTCGACTGCCCGGGGGACTGGGACGACGAGGCGTGGCAGACCCTGCTGCGCGCCGAGGCCGCCGAGGCCGTGCGGCACATCGAAGCCCGGGACGGGCGGATGCTCCGGCTGGTCTGGTTCCGGGGGGCCGCGGGCGGGCCCGGGCGGCTGCTGGTCGCGGTCCACCACCTGGTCGTCGACGGCATGTCCTGGCGGGTGCTGCTGCCCGACCTGGCCGCGGCCTGGCACCAGGTCCAGGAAGGCCGGATCCCCGCTCTGCCGCGGGTGGGCACCTCCCTGCGCAGATGGCTGCACGCCCTGGCCGACGAGGCGGCCCGCCCCGAACGGGTGGCGGAGGTGACGTGGTGGCGCGACCTGCTCGCGGCCCCCGTCGCACCCGTGGGCTCCCGGCCGCTCGACCCCGGCCGGGACCTCACCTCCACCACCGACACCGTCCGGGTGGAGCTCCCGGCCGACCTCACCGACGCGATCCTGACCTCCGTCCCCGCGGCCTACCGCAGCGGCGCGGACGACGTCCTGCTCACCGCCCTCGTCCTCGCGCTGGCCCGGGAACGGCGAGGTCTCACCGAGGGCACGACGGTCGTACGGACCGAAGGGCACGGCCGGCAGGAGGAGCTGGCGCCCGGTGCGGACCTGTCCCGCACGGTCGGCTGGTTCACCACGGTCACCCCCGTACGCCTCGACGTCTCGGGGATCGACGTCGACGCCGCGATCACCGGGGGAGCCGCCGCCGGTGACGCCCTGAAGCGGGTGAAGGAGCGGCGGCGGGCCCTGCCCGACCAGGGCATCGGCTACACCCTGCTGCGCTACGTCAACGACGACACCGCGGCGCTGCTGCGCCCGTATCCGGCGGACGACATCGGATTCAACTTCCTGGGCCGTTTCTCCTTCGAACGCCCGGAGCCGGCGCCCGGCCAGGACCCCAGCCGCGTCGCCGGATGGACCCCGGCGCCCGAATGCGCCGAGTTGGTCGCCGCGCCCGCCGCGGACATGCCGACGCCGAGCGCGCTCGAACTGAACGCCCTGGTGACCGGCACCGGCGACGACGCGCGCCTCACCGCCCTGTTCACCTTCGCCACCGGAGTCCTGGCCGCCGACGAGGTCCGCGCCCTGTCCCGCACCTGGTGCGCCGCCCTGCGCGGCCTGCGGAGCCTGGTCGAGTCCGGCGGGCGGGGACTGACCCCCTCCGACGTCCCGCTGGTCACCGTCGGCCAGGAAGAAGTGGACGACTGGCAGAGGCGCTTCGGACGCGTCGGCGACGTATGGCCGCTCACGCCGTTGCAGGACGGACTGCTGTACCACACGATGCTCGCGCAGAGCGCGTCCGAGGCATACCAGACGCAGTTCGTGTTCCGGCTCGAAGGCCCGGTGGACCCGGCGCGCCTGCGGGCCGCCGGCCAGGCCCTGCTCGACCGGCACCCGAACCTGCGGGTCGCGTTCCAACCGAGCGCCACCGGTGAGCCCGTGCAGGTCGTCGTGGACGACGTCCCGCTGCCCTGGCGGCACCTCGACCTCACCGGCGAGGCCGACGCCGCCACGCGGTTGGAGGAGATCCTCGCCGAGGAGCGGGACGCCCGCTTCCGCCCGGACAGCCCACCGCTGCTGCGCCTGACCCTCGTCACCCTCGGCCCCCGGCACGCCGAACTGGCCCTCACCGCCCACCACGTGCTGCTCGACGGCTGGTCGGTGCCGCTCATCGAGCGCGAGCTGATGGACCTGTACACGGCCGCCGGCGCCGGCACCGCACCGGCGCGCCCGCACGGCTACCGGGACTTCCTGAGCTGGTTGTCACGGCAGGACACGGCACGCTCCGCCCGCGCGTGGGCCGAGGAACTCGCCGGTGTGGCGGAGCCGACCCTGCTGGCGCCCACGACGCCCGGGGCCCGGCCGGCCGGCAGCGGCAGCGGGCAGATCGACGTGCCGCTCACCGGCGAGGACACCACCATGTTGGCGCGCCGGGCCGCGGAGTGGGGCGTCACCACCAACACCCTGGTGCAGGGCGCGTGGGCCATGGTGCTGGCGCAGCTCACCGGCGGCGAGGACGTGCTGTTCGGCGCCACGGTCGCGGGCCGGCCCTCCGGCCTGCCGGGCGCGGACAACACGATCGGCCTGTTCATCAACACGGTGCCGGTGCGGGTGCGATGCACGCCGGCCGACCCGGTCCCGGAGGTGCTCGGCCGGCTCCAGGACGCCCAGGCGAGACTGCTGGACCATCACCATGTGGGGCTCGCCGACATCCAGCGGGCGACCGGGCTGAACGAACTGTTCGACACACTGGTGGTGTTCGAGTCGTTCCCCGTCGACCGGTCCGGCCACGCGGCGGCAGGCGCGTCGGCGCGACCGGTGGTGACCGGTATCCGCCCGTACGCCCCGCCGCACTATCCGCTGACCGTGATCGCGGCGGCCGACCCGCTGCTGCGGATCTCCTTCCAGTACCGCCGCAACGTCTTCGAGCGGACCGCCGTGGAGGCGCTCGCCGACCGGCTGGTGCGGGTGCTGCGGCAGTTCGCCGCCGGTTCGCGGGTCACCGTCGGCGCGCTCGACGTGCTGTCCGACGCCGAGCGCGAACAGGTGCTGCACGGCTGGAACGACACCGCGGTCCCGTCCCCCGAGCGGACCGTCCCCGACCTGCTCGCGGCGCGGGCGGCCCGGACGCCGGACGCGGTCTGCGTCGAGTTCCGCGGGCACCGGCTGACCTACCGGGAGCTGGACGAGCGGGCCGGCCGGCTGGCGCACTGGCTGGCCGGGCAGGGCGTGGGCCCGGAGTCCCGGGTCGTGGTGCTGCTGCCCCGCTCGGCTGACCTGGTGGTGGCCCTGCTGGCCGTGTGGAAGGCCGGCGGCACGTATGTGCCGGTGGACCCGGAGTATCCGGCCGCCCGGGTGCGGGCCGTGGTCGAGGACAGCGCACCGGTGCTGGTCCTCGACGAGAAGCGGCTGGCCGGGGTGGACCTGTCCGACCGGTCCCCCCACCCCGCCCACGGCCCGCGCGTTCCGGCCGGCGCCGACCACGCCGCCTACGTCATCTACACCTCCGGCTCCACGGGGACGCCCAAGGGCGTGGTGGTCCGGCACGGTGCGCTGGCGATCCTGCTGACCGGCATGCAGGATCGATTCGCCCTGACGCCGGAAGACCGGTTGCTGGCCTGCGCCACCGTCGCGTTCGACATCGCCGCGCTGGAACTCTTCCTGCCCCTGCTCGCCGGCGGCCGGGTGGTACTGGCCGGCAAGGACGACATCACCCAGCCGCCGGTACTGCTGGACCTCGTCGAACGGTCCGGCGTCACCGTCATGCAGGCCACCCCCGCGCTCTGGCAGAGCCTGGTCACCCACGCGCCGGCCTGTCTGACCGGGCTGCGGGTGATCTCCACCGGTGAGGCCCTGCCCCTGGCGCTCGCCGAAACCCTGTGCCGGCACGCCGCCGAGGTCACCAACCTCTACGGCCCGACCGAGACCACCGTCTACGCCACCGCCGCCCGTCTGCTCCCCGGCCGCTCCGGCATGCCTCCCTCCGTCGGAGGCCCGGTCGCCGGCACCCGGATCCTCGTGCTGGACCGGGCGCTGCGCCCGGTGCCGCCCGGCGCCACCGGTGACCTCTGGATCGCCGGCGAGGGCCTGGCCCGCGGCTACCACGACAGGCCGGGCATGACCGCGGAGCGGTTCGTGGCCTGCCCGTTCGGGCCACCGGGCGCCCGGATGTACCGCAGCGGGGACCTCGCCCGCTGGACGGCCACGGGTGAGGTGGAGTACCTCGGTCGCTCCGACCACCAGATCAAACTGCGCGGCTACCGGATCGAGCCCGCCGAGATCGAGCACACCCTGACCCGCCACCCCGCGGTCCGCCGGGCTGTCGTCATCGCCCGCGAGGACCGGCCGGAGGACCGCCGGCTGGTGGCTTACGTGGTCCCGGAGACCGACGCCGAGCCGCCCACCACGGAGCTCCTGCGGGAGGCGGTCGGAGAGCGACTGCCGGCCTACATGATCCCGGCCGCGTTCGTGACACTCACGGAACTGCCACTGACGCCCAACGGCAAGCTCGACCGTTCCGCCCTACCCCGCCCGGAGTTCACCGGGGACGAGTACCGGGCTCCGCGCACACCCCGGGAAGAGAGGCTGTGCGCGCTGTTCGCCGAGGTTCTGGGCGCCGAGCGGATCGGTCTCGACGACGATTTCTTCCTCCTGGGCGGCCATTCACTGATGGCCACCCGGCTGGTGGCCCGGGTGCGCGCGGAAATGGGCGTGGAGATCCCGATGCGCATCCTCTTCACCGCCCCGACCGTCGCCGAACTGACCGCCCGCTGGAACGAGATGTCGGCCTCCACTCGAAAGCCGCTGCGGAGAATGACCGAAAGGTAGGAAAAACCATGACCCCCCTGTCTTACGCGCAGCGGCGAATGTGGTTCATCAACCGCTTCGAAGGCCCTTCCTCCACCTACAACATCCCGCTGCTCCTGCGCTGCCACGGCCCGCTCGACACCGTCGCGCTGCGGGCGGCGTTCCGCGACGTGATGGTGCGCCACGAAGTCCTGCGCACGGTCTTCGCGGAGACCGACGGCCAGCCGTACCAGCGTGTCCTCGACCCTGCCGAGATCGACCTGCCCTGGCAGGACTGGGGCCGGGTGGCCCCCGGGCGGGTGCCCGGTGTGGTGGAGTCGGTGAGCGGCAGCTGGTTCGACCTGTCGACGGACGTGCCGCTGCGCGGCTGCGTCCTCCAGAGCGGCGACGAGGAGTTCCTGGTCGTCCTGGTGATCCACCACATCGCCGGCGACGGCGGCTCGCTGGCCCCGCTGGCACGTGACGTGTCGACGGCCTACCGGGCCCGGGTGGCCGGCACGGCACCGGACTGGTCCGAACTGCCCGTGCAGTACTCGGACTACGCGCTGTGGCAGCAGGAAATGCTGGGTGACGAAAAGGATCCGGACAGCGTCGTCTCGGTGCAGAGCGCCTATTGGCGCGAGGAACTGGCCGGTGTGTCCAAGCCTCTTCCGCTGCCCCTGGACCGGCCCCGTCCCGAGGTGGCGAGTTTCCGGGGCGGATCGGTCCCGGTCGGGTTGTCCGCCGAACTGCGCTCCGCTGCGGAGAAGTTGGCGCAAACCAATGGTGTCACGACGGCGATAGTGCTCCAGGCGGCCTTGGTGGTGTTGCTGCATCGGCTGGGAGGCGGCAAGGATGTGACCGTCGGCTCGCCGATCGCGGGCCGTACGGAGGAGGCACTGAGTGAACTGGTGGGCTTCTTTGTCAATACCTGGACGCTGCGCGTGCAGGTGACCGCGGACCGGACTTTCGAGTGGGTGCTCGAACAGGTACGGAAGAAGGCGATCGCCGCCTACGATCACCAGGATGTGCCGTTCGAGCGGCTCGTGGAGCTGTTGCGGCCGGAGCGTTCGACCGCGCACCACCCCCTGTTCCAGGTGGTGCTGGCATGGCAGAACAACATCCCGCCGCACCTGGACCTGCCGGGTCTCACCGTGACGATGGAACCGCTTCCCACCGGCAGCGCCAAGTTCGACCTGTTCTTCAACCTGGCGCCGGACGACTCCACCGGCTCTGTCGTCGGTGAGATCGAGTACGCCACCGACCTCTTCGACCGCTCCACCGTGGAGGACGTCGCGGCACGGTTCGTGGCCGTGGTCGAGGAGGTCGTGGCCGACCCGAGGACCACCGTCGGCGCAGCGGCCGAGGCCGGGCCCGGCCGGTCCGGCGACACCCTCGACGCCGCCGAGCGCCACAAGATCCTCGTCGAGTGGAACGACACCGCCCGCCCCGTCCACTGCCCGGGACCCGTTCACCTGCTCTTCGAGGAGCAGGCCGCACGGCGCCCGGACGCCACCGCCCTGCGCTGGGCCGGCGGCACCATGACCTACGGCGAGCTGAACCGGTGGGCGAACCGCGTCGCCTGGGACCTCAAGGAACGCGGCGTCGGCCCGGAGACCGTCGTCGGCGTCGGCGTCCCCCGCGGGCCGGCCATGATCGCCGCCGTCCTGGGCGTGCTCAAGGCGGGCGGCGCCTATCTGCCGCTCGAACCGGCGCTGCCCGCCGACCGCGTGGCCGGCATGCTCGCCGACGCCGGGTGCTCCCTCGTGCTGTCCACGCCGGACACCGAACGCTGGACCCTGCCGGACGGCGTCCGGCTCGCCGAACTCGCCGACGCCCGGTCGCCCGGCGCCGACCACGATCCGGAACCGGCCGCGGGACCGGACAACACGGCGTACGTCATCTTCACCTCCGGCAGCACCGGGAAGCCGAAGGGCGTCGCGGTCACCCACCGCCCGGTGCACAACCTGCTCGACTGGTGTTACCGCACGTTCGCGTTCGGCCCCGACGACGTCGTCCTGTGCGTCACCTCGCTCGGCTTCGACCTCTCCGTCTTCGACATCTTCGGCCTGCTCGGCTGCGGCGGCGGCGTCTACATCGCGGACGCCGTCCAGCAGCGCGATCCACAGCTGCTCCTGGACGTCCTGCTCACGGAGCCGATCACCTTCTGGGACTCGGTGCCCACCACCCTCAACCAGGTCGCATCCCTGCTCACGGAGGACGGCGGGTACGAGGGCACCGACGACCTGCGCCTGGTGTTCCTCTCCGGTGACTACACCCCGCTGTCGCTGCCCGACGAGGTCCGCCGGGTGTTCACCGGCGCGGAGATCGTCAGCCTCGGCGGCGCCACCGAGGCGACGGTGTGGTCCAACTACTTCCGGGTCCGGGAGGTCGACCCGTCCTGGCGCAGCATCCCCTACGGCCGTCCCATCGACAACGCCCGCTACTACGTGCTCGACGAGAACATGGAGCCGTGCCCCGTCGGCGTCGAGGGCGACCTGTACATCGGCGGGGACTGCCTCTGCGTCGGCTACGTCAACCGGCCCGAGCTGACCGCGGAACGTTTCGTCCGTGACCCGTTCAGCGCGCGTGAGGGCGACAGGCTGTACCGCACCGGCGACCGCGCCAGCTTCTTCCCGGACGGCAACATCTGCTTCCTCGGCCGCGCCGACAACCAGGTCAAGCTGCGCGGGTTCCGCGTCGAGCCCGGCGAGATCGAGCACGCCCTGGTCCGGCACCCGGCCGTCCGCCAGGCCATCGTCACCGCCCGCGAGGACCAGCCCGGCGACCTGCGCCTGGTCGCCTACGTCGTCCCCGACACCGCCACCCTGCCGCCCGCCGGCGGTACCGACGACCAGGTGGGGGAGTGGCAGGAGGTCTACGACCAGACCTACTCCGACGACGGCGGACACGGGTTCGGTGAGGACTTCACCGGCTGGAACAACTCCTCCACCGGTGAGCCGATCCCGCTCGACGAGATGCGGGCCTGGCGCGACGCCGTCGTGGAAGGCGTCCTGCGTTGGTCACCCGAGCGCGTCCTCGAACTCGGCGTCGGCACCGGACTCGTGCTCGCGCACGTCGCCGGCCGGGTGGAGGAGTACTGGGCCACCGACTTCTCCCGGGCGGTGATCGACCGGCTCGGCGACCAGGTGACCCGGGCCGGCCTGGCCGACCGGGTCCGGTTGCGCCACCAGGCCGCCGACGACCTCACCGGACTGCCCCGCGGCGGATTCGACACCGTGGTGCTCAACTCGGTCGTGCAGTACTTCCCCGACGAGCGCTACCTCGCCCGGGTGCTGGACGGCGCCTGGGAACTGCTCGCGCCGGGCGGCCGTATCGTCCTCGGCGACATCCGGCGGGCGGCCTCCCTGAGCACGCTCCAGACGGGCGTCCAGCGGGCGAAGCACCCCGATGCGGCACCGGCCGTCCTGCGCACCACGGTCGACCAGGCCGTCCTGCTGGAGAAGGAACTGGTGGTCGACCCCGAGTGGTTCCTGCGCTGGGCACACCGGGCCGGGGCGGCAGGAGCCGACATCCGCGCCAAGGACGGCATCCACCACAACGAGCTGACCCGGCACCGCTACGAGGTCGTGCTGCACAAGCCGGGTACGGAACCGGCGGACGCCCCGCGACGGCTCGACGACGTCCCCACCTTGGCCTGGGAAGGCGACCTGGACCGGCTCGCCGACCGAATACGCGACCGGCCCGAGCCGGCGGTGCGGATCACCGGGATCCCGAACGCCCGCCTCACCGAGGAGGCCGCAGCGGCCCGCGCCCTCGGCCTCGACGGCTCCGCCGCGCCCGAGCTGCCGCCGCTCGACCCCGCCGAGATCCGCGCCTGGGCCGCCCGGCACGGCTGGGACGCGGTGCCGACCTGGTCGGCCGACGCGGTCGACCTGCTCGACGTCGTCGTGCTGCGCGACGGCCCAGCGGCCGGCACCCCCCTCACCGGCACGTACCTGCCGGCCACCGACGGACGCACCCCGGCGAACGACCCCGCGGCCGCCGCCGCCGTCACGGCACTGCTGCCCGCCCTGCGCTCCCACCTGCGGGAGACGCTGCCCGAGTACATGATCCCGGCCGCCATCGTGCCCATCGCCGCCGTGCCGCTGACGGACAACGGCAAGCCCGACCGGCGCGCCCTGCCCGCGCCCGACTACACCGCCGGTGGCGGCCGGGCCCCCGCCACACCGGAGGAGGAATCGCTGTGCGCGCTGTTCGCCGCGGTCCTCGGTCTCGACCGGGTCGGCGTGGACGACAACTTCTTCACCGTCGGCGGCCACTCGCTCCTGGCCACCCGGCTGGTCAGCCGCATCCGGGCCGAGCACGGCGTGGAGATCCCCATCCGGGCCGTCTTCCAGTCGCCCACCGTCGCCGAGCTCGCGGCCCACCTGACCACCCTGAACCACCTCCGCGCGCCGCTGCGGCCCCAGGTCCGGCCCGAACGGCTGCCGCTGTCCCACGCCCAGCAGCGGCTGTGGTTCATCCACCGCTTCGAGGGACCCTCGGCGACCTACAACATCGCGCTGGCCCTGCGGATGCGCGGCGCGCTCGACGCGGCCGCCCTGCGCCGCGCCGTGCACGACGTCGTCGTGCGGCACGAATCGCTGCGCACCGTCTTCGGCGAGGCGGACGGGCAGCCGTACCAGCGGATCCTGCCACCGGCCGCGGTCGAGGTCCCCTGGGAGGAACGCGAGGTCACCGAGGCCGAACTGCCCGGCGTCCTGTGCGCGGCGGCGCGCCGCCCGTTCGACCTGACGGCCGAGATCCCGTTCCGCTCCTGGCTGCTGCGGACCGGTGAACGCGAGGCGGTGTTCCTCATCGGCGCGCACCACATCGCCGCCGACGGCTGGTCCGCCCTCCCGCTCGCCGAGGACCTCACCACCGCCTACGAGGCCCGGAGCGCGGGCCGGGCGCCCGAGTGGGAACCGCTTCCCGTGCAGTACGCCGACTACACGCTCTGGCAGCGGGAACTGCTGGGCGACAGCGAGAACCCGGGCAGCCTCTACCGGCGGCAGCTGGACTACTGGACGACCCAGCTGGCCGGCCTGCCCGAGACCGTCACGCCCCCCACCGACCGGCCCCGGCCCGCCGTCGCGTCGTACGCCGGCGATCTGGTGCCGCTCGCACTCGACCCCCAGCTGACCGACGGCGTGCGCCGGATGGCCCGGGAGTCCGGCGCCACGGTCTCGATGGTGCTCCAGGCGGCCCTCGCCGCGCTGCTCACCAGGCTCGGCGCGGGCACGGACGTGCCGATCGGATCGCCCATCGCCGGACGCACCGACGAGGCGCTCAACCGACTGGTCGGCTTCTTCGTCAACACGTGGGTGCTGCGCGCGGACACCTCCGGCGACCCCTCCTTCGCCGAACTCGTCGGCCGGGTCCGCGAGAGCAGCCTCGCCGCCTACGACCACCAGGACATCCCGTTCGAGCACCTGGTCGAGGTGCTCAACCCGGTCCGCTCGCCCGCCCACCACCCGCTCTTCCAGGTGTGCCTGGCGCTCCAGAACAACACGCGGCCGGAGTTCCACCTGGCCGGCCTGACCGTGACCGAGGAGCCGTTCTCCCTGGGCACCGCGCGCTTCGACCTGTTCATCAGCGTCACCGAACGGGACGAGGAAGGCGCACCGGCCCGCATCGAGGGCTTCGCGGAGTACGCCACCGAACTCTTCGACGCGGGGACGGTCAGGACGCTGCTCGACCGCTGGATGCACTTCCTGCGCCAAGCGGTGGCGGCGCCGGACACCCCCATCGGATCCGTCGGTGTCCTGACCGAGCACGAGCGCGCGGCGCTGAGCGCCTGGGGCGGCCCGGCCCGAGGCGCCGGGTTCGAGGCCGGCACCCTTCCCGAGCGGTTCGCCGCCGCGGTCGCCGCGACGCCGGACGCGACCGCGCTGGTCTCCGCGGACGCCACGCTCACCTGGACCTACGCCGAACTGGACCGCTGGGCCAACCGCCTCGCGCACCACTTCCGGGCCCGCGGCGCCCGCCCGGCCGAGCGCGTCGCGCTCGTGATGGAACGCTCGCCGCTGCTGGTCGCCGCCATCCTCGGTGTCCTCAAGGCCGGTGCCGCCTACGCTCCGGTCGACCCGACCTACCCGCCCGAGCGCATCGACCTCCTGCTCGCGGACCTTGGTCCGGCGGTCATCGTGGACGGGGGACTCGCCGAGGAGGATCTCGACGGGCTGCCCGACTCGCCGCCCGACGTGGAGGGCGTCGGCGAGCACGCCATCGCCTACGTGATGTACACCTCGGGTTCCACCGGCCGCCCCAAGGGCGTGGAGGTGACCCACCGCAACGTCGTCGACCTCGCGCTCGACGGCTGCTTCCGCACCGGCGCCCATCGCCGCGTCCTCGTCCACTCGCCGCACACCTTCGACGCGTCGACGTACGAGATGTGGGTGCCGCTGCTCGGCGGAGGCACGGCCGTTGTGGCCCGCGCCGGCCGGCCGGACACCGCGGAACTCGCCCGGGTGATCACCGAGCGGGAGGTGACGGCGCTGTGGCTGACCGCCGGACTGTTCGCCGTGATGGCCGAACAGCACGCCGAGTGCTTCGCCGCCGTCCAGGAGGTGTGGGCCGGCGGGGACGTCCTGTCGCCGACCGCCGTCCGCACGGTCCTCGACGCCTGCCCCGGCGTCACCGTGGTCAACGGCTACGGCCCGACCGAGACCACCACGTTCGCCACCCGGCACCGGATGGCCTCCGCGGCGCAGTGCACCGACCCGCTGCCCATCGGCACCCCGATGGACGGCAGCCGGCTCCTCGTCCTGGACGACCGGCTGCGGCCGGTGCCGCCCGGCGTGGTGGGCGAGCTGTACATCGGCGGCGACGGCGTGGCGCGCGGTTACGCGGGCCGCCCGGGCCTGACCGCCACCCGGTTCGTGCCCGACCCGTCCGCACGGCCCGGAGCGCGCGTGTACCGCACCGGCGACCTGGTGCGCTGGGACACCGCCGGTCGCCTTCACTACGTCAGCCGCAGCGACGACCAGCTCAAGCTGCGCGGCTTCCGCGTCGAGCCGGGCGAGCTGGAGGCGGTGCTGCGCGAACAGGACGGCGTGGCGAACGCGGTGGTCGCCGTGCGCCGGGACCGGCTCGGTGAACGCCGCATGGTCGCCTACGTGGTGCCCGACAGCACCGCGTCCACCGGCCGTGACGCCGTCGAACAGGTCGGCGAGTGGCGCGAGATCTACGACACCATGTACGGCGGGACAGAGGTCGCCACCGACACCGTCGGCGAGGACTTCACGGGCTGGAACAGCTCCTACACCGGCCGCCCCGTCCCGCTGGCGGAGATGCGGTCCTGGCGCGAGGCGGTGCTGCGCCGGGTGCGGTCCCTGCGCCCGCGCCGGGTGCTGGAGATCGGTGTCGGCTCCGGCCTGCTGCTCGGCCCGCTCGCACCGGAGGCCGAGGAGTACTGGGGCACAGACTTCTCGGCGCCCGTCATCGAACGACTGCGCGCCCAGACCAGCGCCGACCGGCGGCTGTCGGGCAAGGTGACCCTGCGCTGCCAGCCCGCCGACGACGCCGACGGCCTGCCCGCCGGGCACTTCGACACGGTGATCCTCAACTCGGTCGTGCAGTACTTCCCGGACGCCGACTACCTCACCCGGGTGCTCGATCTCGCGATGGACCGGCTCGCACCCGGCGGACGCGTCGTGCTCGGCGACGTCCGCAACCACCGCACCCTGCGCACCTTCGCGGCGGCGGTGCACCGCTGCCGGCAGCCCGCCGACGGTCCGGCCGCCGTGCAGACCGCCGTCGAACGCGCGGTGCTCGCCGAGAAGGAACTCGTCGTCGACCCGGGCTTCTTCACCCGCTGGGCCGAGGCCCGCCCGGACGCAGTGGCCGCCGACATCCGCCTCAAGCAGGGCACCCACCACAACGAGCTGACCCGCCACCGCTACGAGGTCGTGCTGCACAAGGCGCCGGCGAAGCCACTGGACCTCGGCGACCTGCCCGAGGCGGTCTGGGCGTCGGAGGTCCGCGAACTGGCCGACCTGGAGACCGCGCTGGCCCGGCACGGCGGCCGGCTCCGCCTGACCCGCGTCCCCAACGCCCGCCTGGCCGGCGAGGCCGCAGAATGGGGCGCTCCCGCCGAGCTGGGCGGCACCCTCGACCCCGCCGAACTGGAGGCCTGGGGCGCCCGGCGCGGGCTCGCGGTGTACTGCACATGGTCGGCCCAGGCGGGTGACTGCTTCGAGGCGGCCATCCTGCCGGACGTCGACGCCGTCTGCTGCGACGGCCTGTACCGGCCCGCCGGCGCCCCCTCGGCCCGGCTGGCGAACGTCCCCGCGGTCTCCCGCCGCGCCTCCCGGCTGCCCTCCCTGCTGCGCGAGCGGCTCGCCGGCAGGCTCCCGGAGTTCATGATGCCCGCCGAGATCGTCGTCCTCGACCGGCTGCCACTCACCGAGAACGGCAAGGTGGACCGGGCCGCGCTCCCCGAGCCGGACCCGGTCGGCGGGGAACACCGGGTCCCGCGCACCCCGCGCGAGGAGGAACTCGCCGCGCTCTTCGCCGAGGTGCTGGGCCTGGACCGGATCGGCATCGACGACGACTTCTTCGCCTGCGGTGGCCACTCCCTGCGGCTGACGCGTCTGGTCTGGCGGATCCACGAGAAGCTGGGCGTGGACGTCCCGATCCGCACGGTGTTCCAGTATCCGACCGTCGCCGAACTGGCGGCACAGCTGACCACCGACACCGACGCCGACGCCGACTTCGAGGACCCGTTCGCCGTCCTGCTGCCGATCCGCACCGAGGGGCACCAGCCGCCTCTGTGGTGGCTGCACCCGGGCGGCGGGCTGAGCTGGCCCTACCTGGGCTTCGCCCGCCACCTGGACCCGGCCTGGCCGCTGTACGGCATCCAGGCACGCGGCTTCGACGGGACCACCGCGCCGGCCGGCTCCATCGAGGAGATGGTCGAGGACTACCTCGGGCAGGTGCTCCAGGTCCAGCCGAGCGGCCCCTACCACCTGCTGGGCTGGTCCTTCGGCGGCACCCTCGCGCACGCCATGGCGGCCGAACTCCAGCGCCGCGGACACGAGGTGGCACTCCTGGCGCTGCTGGACGCCGCGCCCTCCAGCCACTTCGCCGACCTGGAAGCGCTGGACGAGTCCATGGTCCGCCGCTACCTCGCCAACTACATGGGACACCTGGCAGGGATGGAGGAATACCCGTCGCTCGTCACCACCGCCTCCTCGATCTTCATCGGACAGATGGATCAGATGCGGCGGTTCACCTCACCGCGGTACCGCGGTGACGTCGTCTTCTTCAACGCACTCCTCGACCCGGAGACCCACGACAAGCGGGAACTGGACGAGGACCTGGACGTGCTCTGGCAGGAACACGTCGACGGTCGTGTGCAGCGCGTCGACATCGCCTGTGCTCACAACGAGATGTACTGGCCGCGGAACGCGGCTGAGATCAGCCGCACCATCAACCGGATTCTGCGGGCAGCGCAGTGACCCTGTTCGAACCCGCACGTGCTGAAACGAGATCTGGAGGACAAAAGGTGAGCACCAACCCGTTCGACGACGAGAACGGCCGGTTCCACGTGCTGGTCAACGACGAGGGCCAGCACTCCCTGTGGCCGGCCTTCGCCGAGGTGCCCGCCGGATGGCGCAGCGTCTTCGGCCCCGCCGGAAGGACGGAGAGCGTCGCCTACGTGGAGGAGCACTGGACCGACATGCGGCCGCGCAGTCTCCGGGAGGCGATGAACGGCTAGTGCCGCGGCGGCGACGTTCGCCCCGTCGCGACGCCCGGCACGCCCTCTCGCCGCACCGGCCGAAAGCCCGAGTACGTCCAGTACGAGGACTTCCGGCCGGCACGCCGAGAGCACGCACCGGACGCCGCTCCTTGACGGGCGGACGTCGCCTGCCACGGCACCAGCGCTGTGCCGTGAGGCGCGGCTCCGGGCGCCGGCCCGGGGAAACGCGGCGCCGCTGCGGGGCGAGGCCGTGGCGACCGAACCACACCACCACGGCCTACGGCCTGTTATGCCTGCTCGGCCGACGTGCGAACGCCGTCGGCCGGCGATGACAGTGACCATCCATTTGCGTCGACGGGGAGGCGCACGCTGTGCGATGCACGACCAGCGATGTCATGTTCGTCCGATGGCCGGCACAAACAGACCTTCGGAACCGATGTAGGAGGGACGGCGTACCTCGTCTCCTCGTGGTGGAGGCAGGTGCCCGTCCGCCGGTCTGCAACGACCCCTTCGAGGACTGGGTCCGGGCGCCCATCTCCCGGGACGATCTCGACGCCCGGGTCAGGGCTCTCCAGAACCGGCTCGACAGCCGGCAGATACCGACCCTCGACTCCGCGGGAACACTCACCTTCGGTTCGCACTCGATCACCATCTCCAACGTCCAGACCGAATTGATGGAGCTGCTCATCGAGCACTTCGGGGAGGTGGTGTACCGGCATGAACTCTCACAACGGCTCGCGGAACGCGTGCAGAGGCCGACGAGGAATTCGCTCGACCTCCACATCATGCGGCTCCGCCGCCGTCTGTCACCGACCGACCTGGTGATCCGCACGGCCTGGGGCCGCGGCTACGCCCTGGAGACCGAAGTCCGCTAGGCGGCTGTCCCGGCATGTCGGTGACACGTGTGCGGGGTGCTTGATCAAGTGAGGGCCTTCTGTGTTCGGTGTGGACCGCGGTATCCACGCCCGATCACAGGAGGCCCTCACGCATGGGTGCCCATCGGCGGCCGGAAGGCTACGAGTGGTGCACCTTCCCGCGCAGCCGGCGAAGTTCGGGGAAGGGCCGGGTGACTCGGCGGGCAAGGAAGTCGACACCGCTCGAGCCGCCGGTTCCGCCCTGCTCCCCGATCATCTTCGACACCAGCGCCAGGTGTGCCACCTTCCAGTGCCAGTACCCGTTTCCCAGGTCCACCAGCGCTTCCGCGAGACGGTGCAGCACGCCGGACTCCACGCCACGTCGGCAGACGTCGTGCACGGACTGCCCGTGGTAGTCGGTCGCCGCCGCGAACGCCTCGTAGAGACTGCCCTGGTGGTGGCTGTTGCCGAGGAGTGCCGTCAGCCGCCGGAACTGCGCGGACTGCGCGCCGCTCGCCGTGTCCAGATAGGTCCGGAACTCGGCGAAGTAACGCAGTGGCAGTTTCTCCAGCACCAGCAACTGCTGCTGGAGCACCCGTATCAATTCGCCGGACCGCAGCAGGAATTCCAGCCCCAGCTCCAGGTCGTGCGGGTCACAGGGCGGCAGGAGCGCCTCGGTGGCGGCGTCCAGATCAGCCCCGAGCTGCTTGAGCCACAGCTCGCAGGACTGGTGGGTGATGATGAAGAACTGTTCGGCCAGGACGACCGCGCGGCCGGCTGTGTGGGGGGCCTGCGGCTCTTGGAGCGAAAGCAGGGTCTCCATGTGGAGATAGTCCCCATACGTCAGAGTACTCAGGACGCCGCCTCCTCGTCATAGGTGGTCTGCCGACCGCAACCGGACGATCCGGCTCGTCCAACGACCCATATTCCTGAGCGTGACACGGGAAGGAACCAGCTGATCAGCAATCTTTCGTCTCTCATTCACGAAGAAAGACCTGCGCAAGAGCTTCCCGCCGTCGGTGCCGCCGATGTGACGATTTCGGCATGACCACCCCGACCGAGCTGGACCTGACCGACGCGACCGTCTTCGTACGGCACGACGCGTACGAGTTCTGGCGCGACGTGCGCAAGCACCGGCCCGTGTACTGGCACGAGGGAAACCCCGGTTTCTGGGTCGTCGCCCGTCACGCCGACGTGCTGTCCTGCTACGCCGACGTACGCTCCCTGAGTTCCGCTCGCGGGACCGTTCTGGACGTCCTTCTGAGCGGCGGTGACTCGGCGGGCGGCAAGATGCTCGCGGTCACCGACCGGCCCCGCCACCGCGAGCTGCGCAACCTGATGCTGCGCGCCTTCTCCCCGCGCGTCCTCGGCGCGGTGGAGGAGAAGGTATGGGAACGGACGTCACGGCTCATCAAGACCGTCGTCCGGCGAGGGGAGTTCGACTTCGCGGCGGAGGTCGCCGAGCACATCCCGATGAACACGATCTGCGATCTGCTCTCCGTTCCGGAGGCGGACCGCGAGAAGCTGCTGCGCTGGAACAAGCTCGCCCTCTCCTCGGACGACGCCGACTCCGACCGGCTGGACTCCCTGGAGGCCCGGAACGAGATCATCGGCTACTTCATGGACCTCGCCCGGCACCGCCGCGGCGACCCCGGCGACGACGTGATCAGCATGATCGCGACGGCGGAGGCGGGAGGCCGCCCGCTGACACTGGAGGAGGTCGCGCTCAACTGCTACAGCCTCGTGCTCGGCGGCGACGAGTCCTCCCGCGTGTCCGCGATCTGCGCGGTCAAGACGTTCGCCGAGCACCCCGCCCAGTGGCGGGCGTTGCGCGAAGGGTCGGCCGCGATCGACACGGCGGTCGAGGAGGTGCTGCGCTGGGCCACACCGGCCATGCACTTCGCCCGCACCGCGACCCGGGACATGCGGATAGGCGGCCGGCAGGTGCGCGCGGGCGACATCGTGACGCTGTGGAACACCTCCGCCAACAACGACGAGGAGGTGTTCGACCAGCCGCGCCGGTTCGACCCGGCCCGCTCGCCCAACAAGCACCTCTCCTTCGGCCACGGCCCGCACTTCTGCGTCGGCGCGTTCCTCGGCCGGACGGAGCTGCGCGCACTGCTGAGCGCGCTCACCGAGTCGGTCGCCGGGATCGAGGTGTGCGGCGAGCCCGCCCCGATCTACTCCAACTTCCTGAACGGCTACGCCAGTCTGCCGGTCGCCTTCCGCTGACGGCCGTCAGCCGGGCAGCCGGCTCTCGACGGCCGCGGCCAGTTCTCCGATCGTCGCGGCCTCCAGCACGGTCCGGATCGACAGCGCGACCTCGAACCGCTCCCGGATCCGGGCGACCAGCCTGGTCGCCTGCACGGAGTGCCCGCCGAGCTGGAAGAAGTTGTCGGCGGCCGTCGCCTCCGGGATCCCGAGGACGTCCCGCACGATCGCGCAGACCACGGCCGCGCAGTCGTCCGCCTCGACGGCGTCCGGCGCCCGTCCGCCGTCCGGGAGTGCCGCGGTGCCCGCGTCCGGCTGCGGCAGGGCCCCCCGGTCGATCTTGCCGTTGGCCAGCGTCGGGAACCGCTCCAGCACCGTGACCCGTGCGGGCACCATGTGCGCGGGCAGCGACTCGGCGACATGGGCGCGCAGATCACCCGGCTCGACCGGCGCCGTGGTGGTGACGTAGCCGACGACATGCGCGTCGGCCAGCTCGCCCCGCACCACGGCGACGGCGACGTCCACCGCCGGATGGGCGGCGAGCCGGGCTTCGATCTCACCGAGTTCGACGCGGAAACCGCGCAGCTTCACCTGGCCGTCGGCGCGGCCCGCGAAGAACAGCTCGCCGTCCGGTCCCCTGCGGCCCCGGTCGCCCGTGCGGTACATCCGGGTTCCCGGCGGCCCGAACGGGTCGGCCACGAACTTCGCCGCGGTCGCCGGGAACCGGTTGAGGTAGCCGCGCGCCAGCCCGCTGCCCGCGATGTACAACTCGCCCTCCGTGCCGGGCGGCACCGGACGCAGGCGCTCGTCGAGCACGTGCACCTCCTTGCCGAACCACGGCGTGCCGATCCCGATGCCACCGGCGTCGCGCACCGGCCCGGCGATCGTCGCCCCGACGGTCACCTCGGTCGGACCGTAACCGTTGAACATCCGCCGTGCCCGCGACCACTTGCGCACCAGTGTCGGCGTGCAGCTGTCCCCCGTGGACATGACGGTCCCGCCGGCCAGGACGTCCTCGGCGTCGGTCTCGCTGAGCGCCACCGGGGGCAGTACCGCGTGGGTGATGCCGTACTTGAGCAGGGTGTTCCCCAGCGGATGGCCCGGCAGCAGGTCGTCGGCGGGCACCATCACGAGGGCCGCCCCGGACAGCAGTGCCAGGGACACGTCCCAGAAGGCGGCGTCGAAACTGATGGACGCCCACTGGAGCACGCGGTCGCCCGGGCCCGGCCGCAGGACGGCCGCCTGGGTGGCGGCCATGTCGCGCACACCGCTGTGCGGCACGGCGACACCCTTGGGCGTTCCGGTCGACCCCGAGGTGTAGATGACGTACATCAGGTGCTCGGGGCGCAGTGCGGCGCGGCGCTCGTGCTGGGCGACGTCGTGTCCCGGCAGAACCGCGCACGCGGCACGGAACGCCGGGTCGTCGAGGACGAGTTCCTCCGGACCCGCGCCGAGGGGCGCCACCGAGGAGGACCGCAGCAGCAGCACCGGCCGCGCGTCGGACAGCATGAACGACAGGCGTTCCGCCGGATAGTCCGGGTCGAGCGGGAGGTAGGCGCCGCCGGCCTTGAGCACCGCCATGATCGCCACGATCAGTTCTCGCGACTTCGGCATCGCGACCGCGACGAGTGAGTCGGGACCGACACCGTGCGCGATGAGCCCGCGGGCGAGCCGGTTGATCCGTGTGTTCAGCTCCGCGTACCCGAGGGTGCCCTCCCCGTCGATGAGCGCGGGCTCTCCGCCCCGTCGGGCGACGATTGACTCGAACAGTGCAGGAACCGTGTTCAAGCGCGGTCAGCTCCTTCGGGAGGCTCCCTGATCGACGGCGAATCTAATCTCCGGCGTCCGGGGAGCCCGGCAAATCCTTCCCCTCTCTGTCAGTGCTCGCTCCCGGCACCGGCGGAGGCGAGCAGGAGGTCCCCCGACCGGGTGACGGCGCCGCCGTCGCGGACGTGCAGGACCGCGTCGGCGTTGTCCAGGAGGGCCTGGTCGAGCGGAAAGTAGCCCTGCTGCGGGGTGGTGTCCGTCCGGGTCCGGGCGGCGGTGACCGTGCCGGTGGGGACCAGGGCCCAATCGGTGACGCGGTCCTGCAGAACGCTCTCGTAGGTGTCCGGTTCGGGGTCGTCCAGCCCGATGGCCTCACTGCGGCCCAGGCTGCCGGCGACGAAGACGTACTGCTCGCCCAGCAGCGGTGCCACGACGGTGCCGGCCCCGGGCCAGCCGACGTGCAGGTCTCCCAGGCTCCAGGTGCTCGGGGTCCGCTGGAGGTGCACGTTGTGGGCGAAGACCAGCGTCGCGCCCCGGCGGCCCTCGATGCTGCGGATGTCGAGGAGGTTCTGCGCCATGAGGGCGTCCCGGGTGGCGAACAGCCGGGACAGCCGGGTGTTGTTGTCCAGGCGCTGGGCCGCCTGCCGGTGGTAGCGCAGCAGACCGAGGCCGGCGGTGAGGTGTGTCCTGGCCCGGAGCCACTCCGCGCGCGAGGTCTGCGCGATCCGCTCGGCGGCGTTGGAGTGGAGCAGGACGAGCATGTCGTCGGCGAGGGACCGCAGCCGCTCGGCCTCGGGCGTGGCGCCGACCGACATGGCCGGGTCCATCACCGCCTCCGTACGGCTCCACTGCTCGTCCGCGCCGAACAGCCCGGTCAGGTCGAGGTCGAGCCCCAGATAGTCCCGGGCGTGCTCGAGACAGCGCCGCGGGCTGGGGGCGCTGGTCGTCTCCGTCGGGACGTCGAAGCCGTGGAAGGTCAGCTGCTCCTCCGGCGGCAGGCTCGCGTTGTGGTCGCGCATCCAGGCGACGAGGCGCCGGTTGGTCTCCAGGTTGCCGAAGCCGTGGGAGAAGCCCTCCCGCGCCACCTCGTCGAGATCCCCGTCGCCGCCCTTGACGAAGTCGTCGACGCGCAGCGCGGCCACGCGGTCGGTCTCCAGGGCGATCGAGCGGAAGCCGAGGCGGGTCAGCCGGGCGAACAGCTCGTTGCGCACCCACCCGAAGGCGGGTTCCTGGTGGGTGGGTTCGCCGAGCGCCAGCACGGAGCACGAGGCCACGGGCAGGTCGTGGAAGTCCTTTCTCATGTCTGTCAATCGAATCATTGAAAGACCCGTTGAGACTTACGGCGGTTCCGTCGGCGCCGCGGGCGGACCCGCCGGGCCGTGAGGTCTCAAACCGTCGGTGGGTACTCCGGTGCGGGAGCGGGTTCCGCGGCGGCCGGCGGTCCGGTCGGGGCGACGCCGAGGAGGGCCACGTACCCGCCGAGGCGGGCCGCCGCGTCGAGCATGGACACACCGCGGGCCGTGAGCCGTCGCCGCCAGTCCTCGAGGGCGGCGGACAGCGCCTCGGTGCCGCCGGCCGTGCGGATCTGCCGGACCACCGTGCGGATGTGCTCCAGTGGGTAGCCGCCGCGCCGCAGGAGATGGGTCAGCTCGGCGTCGCGCACGTCCGTGGCGCCGAACGAACGGTGGCCGGTGACCGGCTCCCGGGCGGGGGTGAGGATGCCCACCGCCTCCCAGTTGCGCAGGGTCGCCGCCGTCACCCCCAGACGGCGCGCGAGTCCGCCGATGCCGAGCGGCTCGCTGCCGGCGGAGGTGTGCTCGGCGGGGCCGGGGCCGGGGCCGGGGCCGCGGGTGAGGTGCTCCACCGCCCGCCCCACCGCGTCCAGCGTGCTTCGGTCGCGCAGCAGCTGCGCGTGGCCGCGGTCGACGGCCGTCAGCGCGGCCTCGAGGTCGCCGGCGTTGAGCGACCGCATGATCTCGCCGCCCGTGGCGTAGCCGTACGCCCGGACGAGCGCCAGATAGGCGCGCAGGGCCGCCGCGTGGATCTCGGTGTAGGTGCGGTAGCCGGACGGGGTGCGCCGGGCGGGCGGGATGAACCCGTCCCGCTCGTAGTTGCGGACCGCCTGGGTGGAAATGCCGTGCTCACGGGCCAGGTCGTATGGACGCAGGTACTTCACGGTTTGAGACTTTATCCGAAGATCTCCGCGTGGTTTCTCCAAAAGCCTCAACCGACTTTGCAGGTATACGCTTGAACCCATGAACCGGGACGTTCAGGAACTCGTCACCACGTCGCATGACGAAGGCGTGCCGCGTCCGACAAACGGGAGGGACACCATGACGGTCGGCACGGAGACGGACACCCAGCCCGCTGCGCTGTGTTCCGCCGACAGCCATGACATGATCCGTGTGCACGGAGCACGTGAGAACAACCTCAAGAACGTGCACGTGGAGATCCCCAAACGGCGGCTGACCGTGTTCACCGGGGTCTCCGGCTCGGGCAAGAGCTCCCTGGTGTTCGACACGATCGCCGCGGAGTCGCAACGGCTGATCAACGAGACGTACAGCGCCTTCATCCAGGGCTTCATGCCCACCCTGGCGCGGCCCGAGGTCGACGTGCTCGACGGGCTGACCACCGCGATCCTGGTCGACCAGCAGCCGATGGGCACCAGCCTCCGCTCCACGGTCGGCACCGCCACCGACGCGGGCACCCTGCTGCGCATCCTCTTCAGCCGGCTCGCCAAGCCGTACATCGGGTCGCAGAAGGCGTTCGCCTTCAACGTCGCCTCGGCCGACGCGTCGGGCGTCCTCGTGGTGAACGGCAAGAAGATCGAGAAGGGCTTCAGCGTCGTCGGCGGCATGTGCCTGCGGTGCGAGGGCATGGGCACCGTCTCGGACATCGATCCCGCCCAGCTGTTCGACGACTCCAAGTCGCTCGCGGGCGGCGCGATCACCGTCCCCGGCTGGAAGCCCGACGGCTGGGTGGTGCAGTCGTTCACCGAGTCGGGCTTCCTCGACCCGCACAAGCCGATCCGCGACTACACCGAGCAGGAACGGCACGACTTCCTGCACCGGGACCCGGTCAAGGTCAAGGTGAAGGGCGTCAACACCACCTACGAGGGCCTCCTCGCGCGGGTGCGCAAGTCGTTCCTGTCCAAGGACAAGGAGACGCTCCAGCCGCACATCCGTGCCTTCGTGGAACGGGCGGTGGCGTTCTCCGCCTGCCCCGAGTGCCACGGCACCCGGCTCAGCGAGACCGCCCGGTCCGCGAAGATCGACGGCCTCAGCATCGCCGACGCCTGCGCCATGCAGATCAGCGACCTCGCGGCCTGGACCCGCCGTCTGACCGACCCGTCGGTCAGGACACTGCTGACGGTGCTCGGCCAGACCCTCGACTCGTTCGTCCAGATCGGCCTCGGCTACCTCTCGCTCGACCGGTCCTCGAGCACGCTCTCGGGCGGTGAGGCCCAGCGCGTCAAGATGGTCCGCCACCTGGGCTCCGCGCTCACCGACGTCACCTACGTCTTCGACGAGCCCACCGTCGGCCTGCACCCGCACGACATCCAGCGGATGAACGACCTGCTGCTGCGACTGCGCGACAAGGGCAACACCGTGCTGGTCGTGGAGCACAAGCCGGAGACGATCGTGATCGCCGACCACGTCGTCGACCTGGGACCGCTCGCCGGCACCAAGGGCGGCGAGGTGGTCTTCGAGGGCACTGTCGAGGCTCTGCGGGCCAGCGGCACCGTCACCGGACGGCACCTGGACGACCGGGCCTCGCTGAAGCCGTCCGTGCGCGAGCGGTCCGGTGTGCTGGAGGTGCGCGGCGCCAACACCCACAACCTGCGCGACGTCGACGTGGACATCCCGCTCGGCGTGCTCACCGTGGTCACCGGCGTCGCGGGCTCCGGCAAGAGCTCCCTGATCCACGGCGCGGTGGCGGGCCGCGACGGCGTCGTCACGGTGGACCAGTCGCCCATCAAGGGCTCCCGGCGCAGCAACCCGGCCACCCACACGGGCATGCTCGAACCGATCCGCAAGACGTTCGCCAAGGTCAACGGGGTCAAGCCGGCCCTGTTCAGCCCCAACTCCGAGGGTGCCTGCCCCACCTGCAAGGGCGCCGGTGTCATCTACACCGACCTGGCGATCATGGCCGGCGTCGCCACCACCTGCGAGGACTGCGAGGGCAAGCGGTTCCACGCGTCGGTGCTCCAGTACCGGCTCTGCGGCCGGGACATCAGCGAGGTGTTCGCGATGCCGGTGGCCGAGGCCGCCGAGTTCTTCCGCAACGGTGAGGCACGGACGCCGGCCGCGTACACCGTCCTCGACCGGCTCGCCGAGGTCGGCCTGGGCTACCTCAGCCTCGGCCAGCCGCTCACCACCCTCTCCGGCGGCGAGCGGCAACGGCTGAAGCTCGCCGGCCACATGGGCGGAGCAGGCAGCGTCTACATCCTCGACGAGCCGACCAGCGGCCTGCACCTGGCCGACGTCGAGCAACTGCTCGCCCTGCTCGACCGCTTGGTGGACGCCGGCAAGACGGTCATCGTCGTGGAGCACCACCAGGCGGTCATGGCGCACGCCGACTGGATCATCGACCTCGGCCCCGGCGCCGGTCACGACGGCGGCCGGATCGTCTTCGAGGGCACGCCCGCCGATCTCGTCGCCGCCCGCTCCACCCTCACGGGCGAGCACCTCGCCCAGTACGTCGGCGCCTGACGCGACGCGGCCATGGGCCTGCCCCCGCCCGGTGACTCGGGCGGGGGCGTCGGCCGGCTCGTGCCCGGGCGGAAACGCCGGCATCGCCCGGGCCGCGCAGGCGCACGACTGTCTGGCCCACCTCTTTCGCCCGCACCTTTCCACCACCGCGGCGGCGACCACAATGCGGGCCGACGGCTTCCGCCCGCCGGCAGCCCGTTCCGGCGTTCCCACACCGCGCACCTGCCGGACCGCTCCCGCGGTGGACGGACCCCGCTCATGCCGCCCGACGGAAGGGATCAGACTGATGTCCTCGCACGCCGACCACACCACCGTGATCGTGGGAGCCGGCCCCGCCGGGCTCACCGCGGCGCTCGGCCTGGCCAGATACCGGCACCCGGTGACCGTCGTGGACAGCCCCCGGGCACCGCGCAACAGCGCGTCGTCGGGCGTTCACGGCCACATCGGAATGGACGGCGCCACTCCCGCCGAGTTCCGGGAGCGCGCCTGGCGGGAACTCTCCCGGTACACGACCGTGGAGCGGCTGGAGGACGACGCCGACAGCGTGTCCCCCGCTCCCGGCGGGGGCTTCCGGGTCGCCCTCGGCGGCGGTGGGACCGTCGAGGCCCGAACCGTCCTGCTCGCGACCGGTGTCGTCGACGTCCACCCGGCCGACGTGGACGGCTTCGCGGAGTGCTGGGGCCGCAGCGTGATCCACTGCCCGTTCTGCCTCGGTGAGGAGAACGCCGGCCGGCGCTGGGCGACGGTCGCCGACAACGCGGAACTCGCGGCACTGTCGGCCGTGGCCTTCCGCGCCTGGAGCGAGGACACGATCGCGATCTGCCAGGAGTCGATGCCCGGCCTGGAGACCGCTCGCGCGACCGCGCGAAGCAGGGGAGGGGACGTCGTCACGGGAACGGTCCGCCGCCTGCGCCACCAGGAAGGGGCCCTGTACGGCATCGAGTTGGCCGACGGCAGGATCCTGGAGCGGCAGACCCTGGTGTGGACTCCGCGACAGCGGCAGCAACCCGTCGTGCAGCGGGCGGCCGACGAACTGAAGCTGACGGTCGACGACGCCGGCTTCGTCGGCGTCGACGCCTCCCAGTGCACCAGCGTGCCGGGCCTGTACGCGGCCGGGGACCTGACCAGTCGCTGGAAGCAGTCGGTCACCGCGTCGACAGCGGCGGGCGCGGCGGCGGCCGACGCCATCCACATGTCGGCCCTGCTCGGTGCCGTGCGCCACTGAACCGGGTCGCCACCCCGCCACCCCGCACCCCGGGGCGCGTCGGACCAGGAAAGGAATCACGGCAGATGCCAGCAGCGATCAGAACGGCCGGACTGTGCAAGCGTTTCGGCTCGCTCACCGCACTCGACCACCTCGAACTCACGGTGCCCGAGGGCACGGTGCACGGCCTTCTCGGCCCCAACGGCTCCGGCAAGACCACCACCGTGCGGATCCTGGGCACCCTCATCGCCCCGGACGAGGGAGCGGCCGAGGTGTTCGGCGTGGACGTGCGCCGCGACCCCCGGCGGATCCGGTCGATGATCGGGCTCACCGGCCAGTACGCCGCTGTCGACGAACTGCTCACCGGGCGCGAGAACCTGCACATGATCGGCAGGCTGTTCCGGCTGTCGAAGTCCGACTGCCGGGCACGCGCGAGCGAACTGCTGGAACGCTTCGGCCTGGAGGACGCGGCCGACCGGCAGCCCAAGACGTACTCGGGCGGGATGCGGCGCCGGCTCGACGTCGCGGCCAGCCTCATGGCGCGGCCCGGGCTCGTCTTCCTCGACGAGCCGACCACCGGCCTCGATCCGCGCAGCCGTATGGAGGTGTGGCGGCTCGTGCGCGAACTGGTCGCGGACGGAACGACCGTACTGCTCACCACGCAGTACCTGGAGGAGGCGGACCAGCTCGCCGACTCCCTGTCCGTGATCGACCGGGGCACGGTCATCGCCAGCGGTACCCCGGACGAGCTGAAGGCCCAGGTGGGCCCGGACCGGGTCGGCATCACGCTGCTCGACACGGGAGCCATGGAGCGGACGGTCCGGATCCTGCGGGAGCGGCTGGGCACCGACCCGGTCGCCGACTCCGAGAAGATGCAGGTCCACGCGCCGCTGCCGGACGGCGGCACCCTGCCCGACCTGCTTCACCTGCTCAGGGAGTCGGGGATCGCGATCGGTGACGTGGCGATCCGCCGGCCCACCCTCGACGACGTCTTCCTCGCCGTGACGGGCCGATCCGCCGATCACGGTACCGACCGGCGCAACAGCGGGAAGGAAACCGAGCGGCCATGACCTCCACCACTCTGACCCGGGAGAGCAGCACGTCGTGCACGCCGTCGGGCAACGCTCTCGCCTGGTGGTTCTCCGACGTGTGGCAGATGACCCTGCGCAACGTACGGCACGTACTGCGCAGTCCCGAACTGGTGATGTTCTCGCTGGTCCAGCCGGTGATGTTCATCCTGCTGTTCACCTACGTCTTCGGCGGCGCCATCGACGTCGGCGGCGAACGCTACGTCCAGTTCCTGCTGCCCGGCATCCTCGTCCAGATGGCGCTCTACGGCTCCGCCGCCGGTACCACCATCGGGGTCGCCGCCGAGATGCGCGAGGGCCTCATGGACCGCTTCCGGTCGATGCCGATGAGCCGTACCGCCGTGCTGATCGGACGCACGCTGTCGGAGATCTTCCGCAACGTCGGCGTGGCCGGCGTGACCGTGGGAGTGGGCCTGCTGGTCGGCTTCCGGTTCCACAACGGCCTCGTGCCCGCGCTGGCCGGCCTGCTGCTGTTGCTGCTCTTCGGCTACGCGGTGTCGTGGTTCGCCGCCTACCTCGGACTGTTGGTGCGCAACGCGGAAGCCGCCCAGGCGGTCGGCGGTGTGTGGATCTTCCCGTTCACCCTGATCTCCTCGGCGTTCGTGCCGACCGGCACGATGCCGGGCTGGCTGGAGGCGTACGCCGCCCACAGCCCCATGACGGCCGCCGTGAACGCGCTGCGCGCACTGTTCACCGGGGGCCCGGCGACCAGCTACGTCCTGCAGACCGTGGCCTGGTCGGTCGGCCTGATCGCGGTGTTCGCCCCGCTCGCGGTCCGCAGGTACGGCTCCCGCTGACCGGCGGACGAACACCTCCGTGACAGAAGTCCGCAAGAGACCGAGGAGGCGCCGGGGGGCGACGCAATCATGGCAGCCATGACTGAACCTGCCGGCGCACCCGACGGACCCGCGGTGATGACCGAGGTATTCGACGCCGTCTACCGCGGGGAGAGCCCGTTCGGCAAGCGCCCGCCATGGGACATCGGGGCGCCCCAACCCGCCTACGTCGCCCTGGAGGAAGCGGGGCTCATCCGCGGCACGGTGCTCGACGCGGGCTGCGGCACCGGTGAGGACGCCCTCCACCTGGCGGGCAAGGGCTACGCGGTGACGGGGCTGGACCTGTCCCCGACGGCGATCTCCCTCGCCCGTGACAAGGCCGCCGCACGCGGACTCGGCGCCGTCTTCGAAGTCGCCGACGCCCTCGACCTCACCGGCTACGAAGGGCGTTTCGACACCGTGATCGACTCCGGCCTCGCCCACACCTTCGAGGGCGACAGGCTGCGCGCCTACGCGGCGGCCCTGCACCGGGCCTGCCGCCCGGGGGCGGTGGCGCACATCCTCTCGATCAGCGACCGGGGATCCGCGGAGATGCAGGCGCGGCTCGCCGAGGCCATCGAGGAGATACCGGCGCCGCCCCCGGACGACGACGAGCCGCCCGCCCTCAAGCGTTCCGCCGACCACTTGCGCGACGGCTTCGCCGGCGGCTGGACGGTCGAGTCGGTTGACGAGGCCCTCATGCGCGGCGTCATCCCCACCACGTCGGAACTCCTCGACGTGCACGCCTGGCTCGGACGTTTCCGCCGCAACTGACCGCGACCACCGAAGACGGCCCCTGAGAAGGTGATCAACGATGAAGGTGCGAGTAGGCAAGTGGCTGCGGACCGTCGCGTCTTCACCGGCCGGGCGTGCGGCCAGACGCGCGTTCCCGCCGGCCGGCACCTCCCCGGCACCTCCGAACTGGGCCGGGGCCGCCCGCACCGCCTACCGGTTCGGCTGCGTCTACGCCGGCCTGTACTGCCTGACCACCCCACAGGTCTATCTGGCCCTGCGCGGGGGCGGAATGGGGCGTCTGCAGGAAGAGGCCGACGCCTGGGCGAAGCTCTGGGCGATACGGCCGGTGCGGAACTGGATGTCCGTCCGGTTCCTCGGCAGGGAGCTGGGTGACCGCTTCGACGGCGGCGACGACGCGCACACCTGGGCGGGGCAGCTCTGCTGGCTCGCGGGCGCCGCCGCGGCCACCCCGGTCTGGTCCGTGCTGGACCGGCACCGGACGGACCACGCGGCGCCGGACAAGTGGTTCCGCCTGGCCGCCCGCTTCTGCCTCGCGGGACAGATGTTCTCCTACGGCGCGGCCAAGGCTGTCCCGCTCCAGTTCCAGCTGCCGCCGTCCAAGCTCGTCGAGCCGCTCGGCGACCTCAGCCCGATGAGCCTGCTGTGGGCGCAGACGGGATCCTCGACGCCGTACCAGATGCTGCTCGGCTGTGCCGAGATCGCGGGCGGGCTGCTGCTCATCGTGCCGCGCACGGCGTCGCTGGGCGCGCTGCTGTCGGCGGCGGAGATGGCCCAGGTGCTCCTGCTCAACATGACCTTCGACGTTCCCGTCAAGGTCCACTCCTTCCAACTGCTCCTGCTCAGCCTGCTTCTGCTGGCCCCGCACACGCCTCGCCTGGCCGGGGCCGTGCTCACGGAGCGCCCGCTCCCCGCGGCCGCCCCCGCGGACCTCTTCCGTTCCCGCCGGGCGAACCGGATCGCCACCGCCCTCCAGGCCGGGGCCGGGCTCTGGCTGCTCGGCGCGCAACTGCGCAACGACTGGACGTTCTGGAAGAACCACGGGGGCGGACGGGAGAAGCCCGAGTTGTACGGCGTCTGGGACGTCACCGACTTCTCCGTCGACGGCGAGCAGCACCCGCCTGTGACGACCGACGGCCGGCGCTGGCGCCGAGTCGTCGTGGACTCCGCCGAGGCCGTGGCCATCCAGCACATGGACGACTCGCTCGACCCCTGCATGGCGGCGATCGACATGAACGCCCGTTCGGTCGCCCTGACCAAGATGGCCGACCCGAAGTGGCAGGTGACGTTCGCCTTCGAGCGCCCGGCCGACGATCACCTGATCCTGGAGGGCGAGGCCGACGGCTGCTACCTCCGACTGCACCTGCTCCGCCGCGACCTCGGCACCTTCCCGCTGGTCAGCCGTGGCTTCCACTGGGTGCAGGAGAACTCGTCCCTGCGGTAGCGGACCTGTCGGCCGAGCGGCACTCGCGGGGCGGTGGCCACGCCGTCCACGGAAGGAGAACAACGGATGAGCGTGGACGTGGAGACGCTGGCCGCCGAGGTACGAGGCCCCGTCCTCCTGCCCGGCAGCCGGGAGTACGACGAGGAACGGACCGGTTTCCAGGCCGGCTTTCGGCACCGCCCCGCCGTCGTCGTCGGCGCCACCCGCCCCGAGGACGTGCGCGCCGCGGTCCGCTTCGCCGCCGAGCGGAGGCTGCCCGTCGCCGTGCAGTCCACCGGACACGGCATCGTCACCGCCCTGGACGGCGAGGGCGTTCTCATCACCACCCGCCGGATGAAGGCCGTCGTGCTGGACGCGGAGGCCAAAACCGTCACAGTCCAGGCCGGCGTGCTGTGGAGAGAGGTCATCGAGCAGGCCGCCCCGCACGGTCTGGCCCCCGTCAACGGCTCGGCTCCGCACATCGGCGTCGTCGGCTACCTCCTCGGCGGCGGTGTCGGCCTGCTCGGCCGCCGGACCGGTTACGCCAGCGACTACGTCCGCGCCTTCGACATCGTCACCGCGGACGGCGCGCTGCGCCACGTCACGGCCGGCTCCGACCCCGACCTGTTCTGGGCGCTGCGCGGTGGCGGCGGCAACTTCGGCGCCGTCACCGCCGTCGAAACCGCCCTCGTGCCGGTGACGCGGCTCTACGGCGGCAGCCTCCACTTCACCGCGGACCGCCCCGTCGACCTGCTGCACGCCTACCGGGCATGGACCCTGACACTGCCCGAGGAACTCACCTCCTCGATCTGCCTCATGACCTGCCCGCCGTGGCCGTCCGTCCCCGAGCCCCTGCGCGGACGCTATGCCGCACACGTGCGGATCGCCTTCACGGGCTCCGCCGAGGAGGGCGAACGGCTCGTGGCGCCCCTGCGGGAGCTCGGCCCGCGGCTGGTCGACACCGTCCGGGAGATGCCGTACACGCAGGTCGGCACGATCTACCAGGACCCGCACGTCCCGCACTCCTACTTCGGCGGGAACGTCCAGCTGCGCGAACTCGATCCCACGGCCCTGCGGACCGTCGTAGAAGTGGCCGGGCCCGATGCGACCGTGCCCTGCATCGTCGAGATCCGTCACCTCGGCGGGGCCTTCGCCCGTCGGCCCCCCGACCCGGGCGCGGTCGGCGGCCGGGACGCCGCGTACATGCTGCGCGTGATGACCAGCGGTGCCGCCGCGCCGTCCACCGCGGCCCGGCCGGTCCATCAGCGCGTCTACGACGCCCTGAAACCCTGGACCGTCGGCCGCAGCCTCAACTCCGTCTACAACGACGGCGCCCCGGTCTCCCAGGAGCAGGTGCGGGAACTCTTCGCGGCCGAGGACTTCGAGCGGCTGCGACGCGTGAAGACGCTGCACGACCCGCACAACCTGTTCCGGTGCACCCATAACATCCGGCCGGAAGAAAGCGATTGACTGAGCTTTCTCGCTTGCATGCGGGCACCGTGCCGCCCGTCGGGGCCGTGCTCCCGCTGAACAGCTTTGCCGTGATGATCGTTGTCGGCGTGGTCCTCGGGTTCACGTTCGTCACCCATGTGTTGCCCGGCGAAGGGCTGGACAGGCGTTGTGCACTGTCGGCCCCGAGGGGCTCATGGAGCGTTGCCCGCTTCCTTCGTCGCAGGCGCGCCCGGCAACCGAACGCGGGAACACGTTACGGGGCAAAGGGGTCAGGCCGCGGTGGCCTCGGCGAACCGGTCGAGGATCCGCCGGGCCGCGTCGGGCCCGGCGCCTGCGCCCCAGCCGGTGCCGAAGTTCGCGGTGCCGGGCGCGTACGCGGAGACGCGCAGTCCGGTCCGGTGGCCGAAGGTCGTGTAGCGCATGAGACGTCCTCGCACGAGGGGTGGAAGGCGGTCGCGCCGGGGTGGAGGGGTGAGTGTCAGCCCGCGTTCGGCCGGGGTGCCGCGGAAAGGCTCTGCTTGACGTACCGGCTGGTCTCGTCGGCGAGGATCTCGGGCAGGCCGGTCTCGATGCCGTCCAGGGCCCGGGCCGCGACGTCGGCGGCGGCGACCTTCTGGTCGGCGGGCACGCCGGCGGCCATGTCGGTGTCCATGTAGCCGACGTGCAGCGCCGAGACGGTGATCCCGCGCGGTGCCAGCTCCTCACGGGTGGCGTCGCTCAGCGCCCAGGCGGCGGCCTTGGACGCGGCGTAGGAGCCGAGTCCCGCCGGGTGGAACCAGGACAGGGCGGACAGGACGTTGAGCACGGCGCCGCCGCCGTTGCCCTCGATCACGGGGGCGAAGGCGCGGGTCGCGGCGAGCGGGCCGAAGAAGTTGGTCTCCATCTCCCGGCGCACCTCGGCCACGTCGCCTCCCATCAGCGTCGCGCCGGTGGAGATGCCCGCGTTGTTGACCAGCAGTGTCGCGTCGGACGCCACGCGCGCGGCCTCCCGGATCGACGCCTCGTCCGTGACGTCCAGCCGCAGCGGGACGACGCCCGGCACGTCGACCGCGCTCGTGGGCGACGAGGTATCCGCGGCCGGGCGGAGGCGGAGGCGGAGGCGGGGGCGGAGGCGGGACGCGGGCGTCCGGTCTCGGCCGGGGCACCCGGCGGGTTCTCCAACGGTGTCAGGGACCTGTCCCCCGGGACCGTCTCTCCCCCCGGGACCGTCTCTCCCCCCGGGACTGTCCCGCCGGCGGGACAGGGGGAGTCCGGCAGCGGCTCGCCGCGTCCCCGCACCGGAGTTGTCTTGACCGGCTGATCCGCCGTCCGTGAATGTGGAGGCGATTCAGCGATTCAGCGGTTCAGCGATGCCAGAGGCGCAGGGGAACGAGGGGGAAACGGCGTGGGACACACCGGCACGGACACGGACGTGGTCATCGCTGGCGCCGGGCCGACGGGTTTGATGCTCGCCTGCGAGCTGCGGTTGGCGGGCGTCGACGTGGCGGTGGTCGAGCGGCTCGCGGAGCGGACGGGCGAGTCGCGGGCCGGCGGGATGCACTCCCGCACCCTGGAGGTGCTGGACCAGCGCGGAGTCCTGGACCGCTTCCTCGCGGCCGGCGAACTGCAGCCGGTGGGCCACTTCTCCGGCCTCTATCTGGACTTCGACGAGTCCGAGTCCAGGCATCCCTACCCGCTGATGATCCTGCAGTCCGCCATCGAGCGGCTGCTGGAGGAGTGGGCCGCCGAGCTCGGCGTGCGGGTGCGCAGGTCGTCCGAGGTCAGCGGGATCCGCCAGGACGAGGCCGGCGTGACGGTGGAGCTGGGTACGACGGGGGCGGCACCCGCGACGCTGCGCGCCCGCTACCTCGTGGGCTGCGACGGCGGGCGCAGCACGGTGCGCAAGCTGGCGGGCATCGACTTCCCCGGCACCCCGGCGACGATGACCGCGCTGATCGGCGACGTCGAACTCCCCGGTCTGCCCGAGGACTACGTCTGGGTACGGCGCTTCCCGGGCGGCGACTTCTCGGCGATCGCCTTCGAGCCGGGCTGGTACCGGGTGATCACATCCGAGTACGACCGCGTCGCGGACCGCGACGAACCCCCCACGTTCGAGCAGCTCCGGGAGTCGCTGATCAGACTCGCGGGCACGGACTACGGCATGCGCAGCCCGCGGTGGGTCTCCCGGTTCGGCGACGCCGCACGGCAGGCCGCCCGGTACCGGGAGGGCCGGGTGCTGCTCGCGGGCGACGCGGCGCACATCCACTTCCCGGCCGGCGGGCAAGGGCTGAACATGGGGGTGCAGGACGCGGTCAACCTCGGCTGGAAGCTCGCCTCGGTGGTGCGCGGCCGGGCACCGGAGAGCCTGCTGGACAGCTACCACGCCGAGCGCCACCCCGTCGCGGAGCGCGTCCTTCACAACACCCGGGCGCAGGCGGCCCTGGCCCGCCCCGGCGCCCAGACGGACGCGCTGCGCGACGTGTTCGGCTCGCTCATCGTGTTCGACGACGTCAACCGGTACCTGCGCGGCATGCTCACCGCGCTGGACATCCGGTACCCGGTCGACGGCCGCCATCCGCTGGCGGGCCGCCGCGTCCCCGACGCCGACCTCAAGACGCCCGGGGGCGCCACCCGCGTCTACGAACTGCTGCACGCCGCCCGCCCCGTGCTGCTCGACCTGTGCGGCAGCGCCGAGGTGGCGGCGGCCGCCGAGGGCTGGGCCGACCGCGTCGACCTCGTCGAGGCGCGGAGCGAGGACGACCACTGGTCCGTCCCGGCCGTCGGCGAGATCCCCGCTCCCGCCGCGCTCCTCATCCGCCCCGACGGCCACGTCGCCTGGGTGGCCGCCGCCGGCGCACCCGACACCTCCGCGCTCCGGGCCGCCCTCGCCACCTGGTTCGGCCCGGCCCCGCAGGGGTGACACACCGCCCGGAACGACGCGCGGCCGGCGCCGGCGAATCGGCCCCCTCCCGCCCCGTCCCCTCCCGGCCCGGCCCGTCATCCCTCAGATCCTGTCTCCGGACGCCCCTCCCGCGAAGCGGTGAGTGACGCTCTCTCTGCCGGGGCCGGGGCCGGGGCCGGTGGGTCGGGCTGAGGCCGGGAAGCCCGTCCCGAACGCCGCCGCCACACCTCAGGGCCGCGGTCCGGGGTGCGACGCCCCGGTCCGGTCCCCGCCCCGGCGGGGACCGCCCCCGGGCGCGATCCTCGGCGCGCCCCTGGCAGGCTCCCTCGGCCCGCGCGCCCCGTGGCGTCGGTGCCCGGTGCCCGGGTCCCGCGCGCACCCGGGCGTACCGCTCGACCACTCCGTCGTCGTCCGCGGCCCTGCCGCACGAGCGCCCCGCACCCGGACCCGGGGACCCACGCTGCCGCCGACGGACCGCACGACGCACGAGTACGGCACGCATCCGACCGGACACGACCCCCAGGAGTACGGAATGACGATACGGACGATACGGAAGAGCTCGAAAACCGGCGCGGTCGGTCTGGCGGCGGTCGCGATGGCGGCCACCGCCTTCACGGCTCCCGCCCAGGCGCCGCGGGACACCGCTCCCGCGGCGGCCGGCCACCGGGCGACGCAGCACGCGATGGACGCGGCCGTGAAGGCCGGTGTCCCCGGCATCACCGCCCAGGCACGGGACGCCGACGGGGTCTGGAAGGCGGCGTCGGGCGTGGGCGACCTGGAGACGGGTGCGCCGCGCGGCAAGAACGACCGGTTCCGCGTCGGCGGCATCACCGACACGTTCGTGGCGGTCGTCCTCCTCCAGATGGAGGCGGAGAAGAGTCTCGACCTCGACGACACCGTGGAGCACCACCTGCCCGGCCTGGTGAAGGGCAACGGCAACGACGGCCGCGAGATCACCGTCCGGCAGCTCCTCAACCACACCAGCGGCCTGTTCGACTACCTCGCCGACCAGGAGTACGCCGAGACGTACCTGATGGGCGACGGCTACCTCCGGCACCGGTACGACACCCTGACGCCCGGGAAGCGCGTGCGGGCGGCCCTGTCCCACGCGCCGCTGTTCGAGCCCGGTGCCAGGCACGCGTTCTCCAGCACCAACGACCTCCTGGCCGCGCTGATCGTCGAGAGGGCCGGCGGCAGGTCGTACGAGGACGAGGTGCGCGACCGCATCATCGAACCCCTGCGGCTCAAGGCGACGTCCCACCCCGGCACCGGCGTCCACCTGCCCCGGCCGAGCAGCCGCGGCTACTCCAGGCTGTTCCGGTCGGCACCGGAGCGGATCGACGACGTCACCGAGGTGAACGGATCACAGGGCTGGGGCAACGGCGACATCATCTCCAGCGCGGACGACCTGAACCGGTTCTACGGGGCCCTGATGCGCGGGAGACTGCTGCCGCCGCAGCAGCTGAAGGAGATGAAGACGACCGTCGACAACCCCGACTTCCCGGGCTCGTCCTACGGGCTCGGCATCGAGAGGTACCGGCTGAGCTGCGGCACCACCCTGTGGTACCACGACGGGGGCACGGTGGGCTGGATCTCCCTCGCCGCCACCACCGAGGACGGCCGCCACCAGCTCACCTTCAACTACAACAGCAACTGGGGGGCGGAGACCATCCTCACCGTCCTGAACGCCGAGTACTGCGACACGCCTTCCCGCTGACGCCGGGGCGGGCCGCCCGCTCCCGGACCGGCTCGCCCCTCCGGCTCCCCAACCGCTCGGCCCCGGTGTCCACGCGGACACCGGGGCCGGTTCCTGTCACCCGTACGGGCCGGTCAGAGCGGGTTCACGCGGTACATCGGGAAGTACGACCCGATCCTGCCGTTCGCGTAGTCGTCGGCCAGCTCGGGCACCCGGTCGAAGTCGTAGATCACGTCCGACCCCTTCGGCGCCATCCAGCCCTCGGCCTCCTGGAAGTCCCGGATGCCCGGTGAGTCCTGCAGCCGCCACACGTGCGTGTTCACGTGGATGTGCCGGCTGATGCACTCGGCCCCCCGCAGGTGCGACAGGCGCATCCCCGCCTTCCAGCCGCACGTGGTGACGACCCCCTCGCGGGCCAGGGCCCTCAGGGTGACGTCGTACAGGGGCTCGCCGATGTTGTCCACGAAGACCGCGACCCCGTGGCCGTCGCTGAGTTCACTGACGACGTCCAGGAACTCCCCGACCGACGTCCGGCGCCGCTGGTGCCGGTCCCGGTCCGTCCGTTCCTCCCGGGTGGGCAGCGAGAGGGCGGGGAACCGGCGGCGGTCCACCGCGGTGATGCCGTTCTCCCGCAGGAAGGCGACACGCTCGTCCGAGCCCGCCGTCATCGCCACCCGGAAGCCGGCCCGCTTGGCGAGCATCAGCTCGGCGAAGGCCACACCGCCTCCCCACCCGAACACCAGGTGGTTCGCCGGATCGTCGTCGGCGACCTGTGTCCGCCAGCACCCGTACGCCTTGCGCCAGTTGTCCCAGGCGGTGAAGTACCGCCCGTACGTGGCCCACTGGGGCAGCGAGTACGCCGTGCCGTCCGGGATCGGCAGCAGCAGCCGTGCGTCCATCTTCGACCGCTCGGTCAGCAGGCCGATGGTGTGGGGGGCGTCGTAGGCGTAGGCGAGTTCGGCGTAGCCGAAGCGGTCGAGCCTGCCGAACGGCAGGAGCAGGCACAGGTCCCCCTCCCGGGCCCGGACGTCCCGGCCCCCCGCGTTCACCTTGAGCACGCGCACCACGCCCAGGTTGCCGAGGACCACCGCGTCCTCGCCGCGGCTGCTGCACACGTCGATCGGTGAACGGGCCAGCGCGTGGTCGACGTTGGCCTCCCAGGAGCCGAGGATCGGCTCCACCAGCGCCTCCCCCTCGTCCAGCGGGCCGAAGGCGAACCGGCCGCGTCGCAGCGCGCCGCCGGGTCCGCCGTCCTGTGGGCCGGCCACCGCACCGGAGTGCAGGACCCAGGCTTGTGGTGAGTAGATGACAACCTCCTGTGATCGAGTACGTTCCCGGGTTCCCGGGGTCCCGGCGCGGTCAGGGGGCCGTGACGGCCGGCAGCCGGTAGTCCACCGAGACACCGCCCCACGCCTCACCGGCGCCGTAGGCCACGGCCCCGAGCCGGCCCGCGGCGGGCAGGGAGCCGGCGTCCAGCTCCTCGGCGAACGCCAGCGGGATCGAGGCGGACGACGTGTTCCCGGAGTTCTCGATCCGGTTCACGAAGGGCACGCCGAGATGGGCGGTGAAGCCGCGGACCTGTTCCAGGATGCGGCCGTTCGCCTGGTGGCCGACCAGGACGGTCGGCGCGGGGCCGTGGTCGAAGAGGTACTGCGCCGACTCCGACATCCGGCGCACGGCGCGGTCGTACACCTGCATCCCGTCGAGGTGGATGCCGCCCGCGCCGGTCTCCCGCATGAGCGCCTCCTGGGCGCCGTCGCAGCCGGCGACCTGGCGGAAGCCCGCGAACTCCGCGCGGTCCTCCAGCAGGACGGCCGCGGAGCCGTCGGCGAAGATGCACGCCGTCTGCCGGTCCCCGTGGTCGACCAGCCGGGACATGGCCTCCACCGAGCACACCAGGACCGACCGCGCCTGTCCCGCGTCGCAGAGCGAGAGCCCGGTGACCAGCCCGTACACGAAGCCGCAGCAGGCCGCGTTCATGTCGAAGGCCAGCACCGAGGGCCCCAGCCCGAGGAGTTGTGCCACCTTCTGCGCGACACCCGGGACGCGCTGCCGCACCGAGGTGCTGACGACGACCAGGGCACCGATCGAGGAGGTGTCGTCCAGCCTGGTCACGATCGGCGCGCAGGCCTCCGCCGCCACCTCCGCCAGCGGGGTCTCCTCCGGCAGCCAGGAGCGGGCCGCGATGCCGCTGCGGCGCCGGATCCACTCGTCCGTGAGACCGATCGACGCGAAGTGGTCGTTGCCTATCGTCCGGCCCGGCTTCGCGGTGGAGACGTCGACGATGCCCGCGCTCATCCCCGGCTCGCCAGCTTCACGAAATAGGTGCTGAAGTCGTCCAGGAAGGCGAAGCCCGCGGTCTCCCTCAGGTCGCCCTTGACCTGGAGCTCGGCCTCCAGCTGCTGGTGCAGCTCGACCAGGTCGAGGGAGTCGAGGTCGAGGTCGGCGACCGGCCGGGTGAGGTCGTCGGGACCCAACGACGGTTCGCGCTCGCGCAGTTTGGCCAGCATGACGTCCGCGATACGGCTTTCGATGTCGCTCATGTTCCTTCTCCGTCCAAGTGACTGGATCTCTGGGGCTCGGGACAGTCCTTCAGTCGGCCGTCAACCGGTACAGCACCTCACCGGACCTGAGGATCGTGCCGGCCGTCGCGGAGTGGGCCGTGACCCGTCCGCCGCGCTCCGCCACGATCTCCGTGCTGGCCTTGTCGGTCTCCACGACCGCGATGACGTCTCCCCGCTCGACCCGGTCGCCTACACCGGCGACCCACTCGACCAGCAGGGCCTCACCGAGGCCGTGCCCGAAGCCGGGAACGCGCATGTCCACGGAGGATTCGCTCACTTCGTCATCACCAGCACCTCGTCCTTGATCTCCTGCACACCGATCAGGTAGTCCTTCTCGGAGTCCGCCGGGGGATAGGCGCGGCGGTCGGGCGCCAGCCGACGTACCGGGGCCCGCAGCGCGTCGAAGCCGTGCTCGGCCACCGACGCGGCGATCTCGGCACCGATGCCGACGTCCTTCGACCCCTCGTGCACGATCAGCAGCCGCCCGGTGCGGGCGACGGACTCCAGGACCGTGTCCATGTCGAGGGGGGCCACCCAGCGCAGGTCCACCACCTCGGCGTCGACCTCGGGGGCGAGCGCGTGCGCCGCTTCCAGCACCTCGTGGGTCACCGCGCCGAACGTGGCGATCGTCAGGTCCGTGCCACGCCGCACGACCCGGGCCGCGGTCGGCGACCTCGCCGGCTCAGGGTCCCGGACGGGCGTGCTGCGCCGCCAGTACAGGCGGATCGGCTCGTACACCACCACGGGCGAACCGAGCGTCACCGCGTACCGCAGGATCTGGTCGGCGTCCTCGCCCGTGGAGGGACACGCCACCGAGATCCCCGGGACCCGGGCGAAGAGCGCCTCGTTGGACTCGCTGTGGTGCTCGACGCCCCGGACCCCGCCGCCGGTGGGGATCCGCACCACCAGGCTCGGACTCACCTGCCCGTTCCACCGGTCGCCGATCCGGGCCGCCTGGGTCACCAGCTGGTTCACCGCGGGATAGGTGAACCCGTCGAACTGGATCTCGCAGACCGGCACCAGCCCGCTCATCGTCATGCCGACGGCCTGGCCGACGATGGTGGACTCGGCCAGCAGCGAGTCGCGCACCCGGTCTTCGCCGAAGCGTTCCCGCAGACCCCGGGTCACCCGGAACACGCCTCCCAGGCGTCCGATGTCCTCGCCGAGCAGCAGCAGCTTCTCGTTCTGTTCGAGCAGCTCGGCGAGGGTCGCGTTGATCGACTCCGCCAGGCCGGCGGACCGCACGGTGCTCATCACGCGTACTCCTTCATCAACCGCTCGCGCAGCTCCCGCACTTCCGTGTCGACGGCGTCGAACCACGCGGTGTCCACCAGGCCCAGGCCGCTCAGCCGGGCCGCGTAGGCGGTCACCGGGTCCGCGGCCCTGGCCCGTGCGATGTCGTCGTGGTCGCGGTACACCTCCTGGGCGTCGGAGGTCGAGTGACCGTGGATGCGACTCACCTGGATCTCGACGAGATGGGGCGCCCGCTTCCCGCGGACGTGGGCGGCGGCCCGGGAACAGGCCGAGAAGACGGCCTCCGGGTCCTGCCCCGGGATCCGGACGGACTCGATCCCGAAACCCCGGGCGCGCTCGGCCAGCGAGGTGCGCATCTGCTCCCCGGCCGGTTTCGAGATGGCCCAGCCGTTGTTCTGGCAGACGAACAGCACGGACGCGGACTCGACGGCGGCGAGGTTCATCGCCTCCGACATGTCGCCCTCGCTGGTGGCGCCGTCGCCTATGTACACGACGACGAAGTCCTCCAGCCCCTGCAGCCGCTGCCCGATCGAGTAGCCGACGCCGTGCAGTGTCTGTGCGGCCAGGACCAGGGTGTAGGGGAAGAACCGCAGCCGGCGCGGGTCCCATCCGCAGAACGTGCGGCCGGCCCACTGCGCGACCAGCTCCTGCGGTGTCACGCCGCGCAGGAGGGCGACCGCGTGCTCACGGTAACTGGGAAAGACGGTCGGGGCCGGACCCACGGCGAGCGCGGAGCCCACCTGCGCGGCCTCCTGCCCCTGGCAGGACAGCCAGAGGTCGAGCGCACCCTGCTTCTGGAGCTGACGGGCCTCCTCGTCGACGCCTCTCGCCACCAGCATGTGGCGCAACAGCGACCGTCGTGTGTCGTCGTCCGGATCCGTCGCGTACTCAGGTTCTGACTTCGAGTCCATTGATCACCAGTCGTGGGTTCGTCGATGAGCTTTCTGTCGTCGTGCCGCACGGAACCCCCGAGGACCCTTCTGCCGAAGGGGAGCCGTACGCCGGCGGCCGCACGTGGGAACACGGGCGGGAGAGGGCGCCGGTGTTCACGCGCGGACGGTCGCGGACCGCTAGGGCGTGTTTCGAAAGTCCCGTCTGCCCTTCGGGCGGACGACGCCACTTTCGAAACACGCCCTAGCCGGCGGGCGGTGCCGCCGCGCACCCGTCCGGCACGTCCGCCCGGACCGGTTCGCCGGGCGAAGCACCCGCGAGCACGGCTTCGTCCCATGCGTCCATCAGGAATTCCTTTGCCCTCGTTGTGGCGTCGGCGCGGTCGCGCAGGTCCGTGATCGACTGCGCGCTCTCGATCGCCATCGGCGGGAGGAGATGGGCCGATCCCGAATTCGAGCAGGCCCGTCCACGGGCCACGGTGCGGTCATCGTGGCACAGGACCCCAGTGGGGTACAGGTGCGGCCGGACGAACGGCCGGCGGAACGGGCGGCGGACCTGCCGCCCTTGTGGCGCCGGTGGTCGGGTCCTAGCGTGGCGTCAGCATTCCGGGGTGGCTGCGGACGACGGGTGTCCTGTCGACAGGACGGCGCCGAACGGCGAACCCGTGCCCGGCCCGGCGATGTGCAATTCCGAATGGCCCCGTGACGGTCAGGGGTCGCCCAGACCTCGGCGAATTGCCATCCTGAATCGCCCCGTGACGAACAGGGGCCGTTCGGTCCTGGTGTTTTCCCCTTCCGATTTACGTCGTGACGATTAAGGACGGTGCCCGTGAGCACGAACCCCTTCGATGACCAGGACGGCCGTTTCCTCGTCGTGATCAACGACGAGGAGCAGCACTCCCTGTGGCCGGTGTTCGCCGAGGTGCCCGCGGGCTGGCGGGTGGTCTTCGGCGAGGCGGCCAGGGCCGAGTGCCTGGAGTACGTCGAGCGCAACTGGACCGACATGCGTCCGAGGAGCCTGCGGGAGGCCATGGCGGCGGACTGAACGCCGGTCGGATCCACCGGGGGGAGTGGAACACGATGTCCGTACCTCGCATGTGCCGGGAGCCCGCCGACGGGCCCACGGACCCGGCCGGGACGACGCCGCTCGGTCGAACGCCCGGCGTACGTCCGGACGAACACTTCGGCGCCTGGATGAACTCGGGGAGCGTCCTGTGAGAACTGCGAGCAGTCACGAGGCGCGGCCGGTGGCCACCGGTGGTGAGCCCGCGCAGCGCGATGCGGTTCTGCCCTTCGTCGGGAACCAGGCAAGGATGCAGAAGTCGGGGATGATCTTCCCGCGGAACCTGTCGGAGCGGTCCTGGGAGCGGATCGGGGCCAGCCTGCGCGAGCTCACGAACTCCTCGGCGTGGTGGCTCGCCGACTGGCTGATCTTCGGGGAGGCCGCCTACGGGCTGCGGCGCTACCGGGAGGCGATCGAGCGGACCGGGCTCGACTACCAGACCCTGCGCAACTACGCCTGGGTGGCCCGGCGGTTCGAGCACCACCGCAGGCGGGACAGCCTCAGCTTCGCCCACCACGCCGAGGTGACCCGCTTGTCGCCGCCGGAGCAGGACTACTGGCTGCGCAGAGCCGAACAGCAGAAGTGGTCGCGCAACGAACTCCGCAGGGCGGTTCGCGCCGGCCTGGCCGAGCAGCACCACCGGACCGACGTCCCCCCGGGCGGCGGCGACGAGAAGCAGGAAGTACCCCGGCCGGCCGAGTCGGCGGGAGCCGACAAGCACCCGCGGAAGGTCACCACGCTCACCATCGAACTGTCCGTCGGCCAGCTGGACCACTACGCGGAGGTGGCCGCCGCGCACGGGCTGCCCGTCGACAAGTGGGTGGCCCAGGTGCTCGAAGCAGCCGAACGGCGCAGCGCCTAGCAGCGAGCAGTGCACAGGGGCGTACCGCCCGGAGGCGTCCGCCCGGAGGCACCGGACCGGAGGCGCCGGACCGACCCCCTTCCCCGTGGTGTGCCGACGGCTCGACCGACCGGACACCCGTCACATCGGAGTCAATTGATGATCCTTCAGGGAAAGCGGGTCGCCCTGCCCTCGGCGCCCGTCGTCCACCAGCGGTTCGAGGCGCACGCGGAAGCCACCCCCGACGCCGTCGCCGTCTTCTGCGCCGGACAGCGGGTGACGTACGCGGAACTGAACGCGAGGGCCAACCGGTTCGCGCACTTCCTCCTCGCGCACGGACACGGCCGGGGCGCGAAGGTCGGCATCTGCCTCGACTACTCGATCGACATGGTCGTCGCCGTCCTCGGCACCCTGAAGGCCGGCGCGGCCTACGTACCGTTCGACCCGTCCTACCCGGCGGCGCGGCTGGGGCTGCTGCTGGGGCAGGTACCCGGCCTCACCCTGATCGTGGTCTCCCCGGCGACGGCCCAACTGGTCGAGTCCGCGGCCGTCGACACCGTCGACCTCGAGGAACTGTCCGACCGCCTCGAGGGTCTCCCGGCGACCTGTCCCGACGCCCCGGTCACCGGGGACGACGTGTGCTACGCGGTCTTCACGTCCGGGTCGACCGGTACGCCGAAGGTGACCGCGGTGCGGCACGAGGGCTGGTTCAACCTGCTGAACTGGCTGACGCTCGAGTACGGCCTGCATCCCGGGTCCCACAACCTGGTCGTCAGCGCGTTCGGGTTCGACCTCTCCCAGCGCAGCCTGATGATGCCGTTGTTCTGCGGTGCCACCCAGCACCTGATGGCGAGCCGGAACTTCGACGCCGCGATGGCCTACCGGATGCTGACCCAGCACGGGATACGCGTCGTGAACTGCGCCTCCAGCACGCTGTACCTGCTGGTGGACTGGGAGACCGCGCGTGGCGGCGAGGCGCTCACCCACCTCGACTACGTGCTGTTCGGCGGCGAGCCGCTGCACGTCGAACGGATCGCGCAGTGGGCGCGGCGCGAGGGAAACAACTGCACCCTCCTGCACCAGTACGGCGTCGCCGAGTGCACGGACGTCGCGACGTCGTTCGACCTCGCCGGCCACCGGCCGGGCGAAGACGACATCGCGCCCGTCGGCAGGCCGGCCCACAACACCGACATCCACATCCTCGACGAGCGGATGCGCGGCGTCGGGGTGGGGGAGTCCGGGGAGATCTGCATCTCCGGGACCGGCGTCGGCGCGGGCTACCTCGGCGGCGCCGGGCCCGAGTCCGGACGGTTCACGACGGTCGAGGTCGACGGCGTACCGCGCCGGCTGTACCGCACCGGGGACCGCGGCCACGTGAACGGGGCCGGGGACCTGGTCGTCGCCGGCAGGATGGACGCGCAGGTGAAGGTGCGGGGCATGCGCATCGACCCCACCGACATCGAACGCGCGCTCGGCAGACTGGCCGGGGTCCGGCAGGCCGCCGTCGTGGTCGCCCGCACCGGCTCCGGCGAGGCCGAGCTGATCGCGTTCGTCGTCCCCGCGGGCGACGACCTCGCCGAGAACGACGTGCGCACCCGCCTCCTCGAGACGCTGCCGCGGAACATGGTTCCGGCCCGGTTCCTCAACGTCCCGCGGATTCCGCTGAGTCCGCACGGAAAAGTCGACCGCGCGGCGCTGGCCGACGATTTCCGGAAGCAGTACGCCGGCAGTGGCACCACGGCATGACCGGCGGACCATGAAGGCCGACGAGAGGACTGTGATGATTACCGATAAGGTGCACGCCATCTGGTGTCGTGAACTCCAGCGCGACGACATATCGGTCGACGACAATTTCTTCGCCCTGGGTGGCCAGTCCGTGATCATGGCCAGAATCCAGTGGGCCTTTATCGAGGAACTCGACGTCGAAGTCCCGGTGGACCAGATGTTCCTCAACCCGACCGTGGCGTCGATTTCCGAATACATCGAATCCCTGGGTGCGACAACCCCGTAGCGAAACCGACGTCACGCATCACCTCCGTGCCCGGCAGCGGTTTTTTTGTCCGCTGTGTCGGCAGCGTACTCACCCGCGACGGCATTCTCGGCCGCGGCCGCGTCGGGATCCGAAAACTACCTGGTAAGAGAGGCGCCATGTACGACGTGATTGTCATAGGTGCCCGTTGTGCGGGTTCGCCGACGGCCATGCTGTTCGCGCGGCAGGGTTATCGCGTCCTGCTCCTGGAGAAAGCGCGGTTCCCGCAGGACACGCTGTCCTCCCATTACATCCACCAGCAGGGCGTGGCACTGCTCCAGCGATGGGGGCTGCTCGACGGGCTCCGCGACGCGGGCTGCCGACCGATCACCCGCCAGAGCTACGAGGCGCCCGGTGTCCGCATCGACGGCTTCTCCCTGCCGATCGACGGCCTGCGGACCACGTACGCGCCGAGGCGGTACGTGCTCGACCCGATCCTCGCGGACGGTGCCGTGGCGGCCGGTGTGGAGTTCCGGCAGTCCTGCGCGGTCAGCGATCTGCTGTTCGAGGGCGACCGGGTCGTCGGGGTGCGGTACACGACGCCCGGCGGCGCCGAGGCGACGGACCGGGCGCGCCTCGTCGTCGGCGCGGACGGCATGCGATCGCTGGTGGCCCGCAAGGCCGGCGCGCGGAACGTCATCGAGCACCCGAGGATGACCTGCACCTACTACAGCTACTGGGCCGGTGTCCCCGCGCACTTCGAGCTGTACGAACGGCCGGGGCGCTGGATCGGCGTCATCCCCACCAACGACGACCTCACGCTGCTCATGGCCTACTTCCCGCAGGAGGACTTCTCCGGCGTCCGCAAGGCGGTGGAACCCGCCTATCTCGACGCCTTCCGCGCGACGGCACCCGAGGTGTACGAGCGGATGTCCGCGGGCCGGCGCGTGGAGCAGCTGTACGGCACGGGGCACCAGGAGAACTACTTCCGCAAGGCCTTCGGGCCCGGATGGGTGCTGGTCGGTGACGCGGTGAACCACAAGGACTCCATCACCGCCCGCGGCATCACCGAAGCCTTCGTCCAGGCCCAGACGCTCACCGAGAACATCGGGGAGCGGCTGCACGACGACGCCGCGCTCGAGGCGGCGCTGACGCGCTACGAGGACGAGCTGGGCGACGAGGCCCTCAATCACTACCAGGGCGCGCTCAACGTGGCCGAACTCAAGCCCGAGGGGCGGGTCGAGATGCTGCGGAAACTGGTCGGCCACCAACAGCTGATCGACCGGTACTTCTCGACGCTGTCGGGAGCCTGCTCCATCGACGACTTCTACAACGACGAACTCTTGACCCTGCTCGACCAGAGCTGAGCGACGACTTGCTCCCTGGTTCCGCCGATTTGGAGAAACAATGATCCCGTTGTCGTTCGCGCAGCGTCGACTGTGGTTCGTGGACAGGTTCGAGGGCCCTTCGGCGACCTACAACGGCGCCTTCGCCCTGCGGCTGACCGGTGAACTGGACGTGGGCGCGATGCAGTCGGCGCTCCGCGATGTCATCGACAGGCACGAGGTCCTCCGCACGGTGATCGTCGAGGGCGACGACGGCGTTCCGTACCAGCAGGTGCTGCCGTCCGGCCTGAAGCCGTTCGACCTGCCGGTCGTCGAGGTCACGGAGGAGGAGCGGGCGGCGGCGGTCGAGCAGGTGGCCACCGAGACCTTCGACCTGGCCGCCGACGTGCCGATCCGCGCCAGGCTGGTGCGGTGCGGACCGCGCGAGCACACCCTGGTGCTGGTGGCCCACCACACCGCCGTGGACGGGGAGTCCTTCGGACCGCTGTTCCGCGATCTCACCACCGCCTACGCGGCCCGCGGAGAGGGCCGGGCCCCGGCGTGGGAGCCGCTCCCGGTGCAGTACGCGGACTACACGCTGTGGCAGCGGGACCTGCTCGGTGACGAGTCCGATCCGCACAGCCTGGCGGCCGGGCAACTGGAGTACTGGCGGCAGGCCCTGGCCGATCTGGCACAGCCGCTGGCCGTGCCCACCGACCGCCCGCGCCCCAAGACGGTGAGCCAGCACGGTGACGCGGTCCGGTTCTCGATCGACCCCGACCTGCTCCGGTCCGTGGAGAAGCTGGCCGCGCAGGCGGACACCACGGTCTCGATGGTCATGCACTCCGCGCTGGCGGTCCTCCTGCACCAGCTCGGCTGCGGTGACGACGTGCCCATCGGCGCACCGATCGCGGGGCGCACCGACGAGGAACTGCGGGACCTCGTCGGGTTCTTCGTCAACACCTGGGTGCTGCGCGTCGACCTCTCCGGGAACCCGACCTTCAGCGGGCTGCTCCAGCGGGTGCGGGAGCGGTCCCTCGCCGCGTACGACAACCAGGACATGCCGTTCGAGCGGTTGGTGGAGCTGCTCAACCCGGACCGGTCCACCGCCTACCACCCGTTCTTCCAGGTGATGCTCTCCTGGCAGCCGCCCGTGCCGGACCTGGAACTCCCCGGCCTCGACGTCCGGGCCGAGCGGCTCGAGACGGGAACGGCCAAGTTCGACCTGTTCTTCGACATGCTCCCGAACGCCTCGGGCGGCGCGCAGTGCCGCCTGGAGTACGTCGCCGACCTGTTCGACAGGGACACCGCCGAGGCCATCGCGAACCGGTTCGTCCGCGTACTGGGCCGGCTCGCGGCCGACCCGGAGCGCAGGGTCGGCGGCGTCGACGTGCTCGACGCGGCCGAGCGGGACCGGTTGCTGACCCGGTTCAACGACACCGCCACGACGGCGTCCGAGCTGACGGTCCCGCAGCTGTTCGAAGAGCAGGTGGCCAGGACGCCGGACGCCCCGGCGATCGTGTGCGACGACCGGACGCTGACCTACCGCGAGCTCGACGACCGGGCGAACGGCGTCGCGTGGGAGCTGATCCGGCGCGGTGCCGGGCCGGAGGACCTGGTGGTGCTGGCGCTGCCGCGCACCGAGGACCTGGTGGCCGGCCTGCTCGGCATCCTCAAGTCCGGTGCCGGCTACCTGCCGATGGACCCGCAGTACCTCGGCGGGCGGGCGCAGAGCGTGCTGTCCGAGGCGGCTCCGCGGTTCGCGGTCACCGACACCGAAACGTGGCAGGACCTGCCGCAGGACGGCATCTCGGCCGTCAACCTCGACCACCGCGGGGAGTGGGAGTCGCCCGAGGGGGCGCCGGACGACGCGGGCCGGATCTCGCCGTTGGGTCCGGACAACCTCGCGTACGTCATGTACACCTCCGGCTCCACGGGCAAGCCGAAGGGTGCGGCGATCACCCACCGCAACGTCGTCAACGGGGTGCGGGAGCTGGTGCGCGTGCTGGACGCGCCGCCCGGGTGGCGGATGCTGGCCGGCACTTCGGTGAACTTCGACGTCTCCGTCTTCGAGCTGCTGTCCACCCTGTCCACCGGCGGCACGGCCGAGGTGGTGCCGAACGCGCTGGCGCTCGGCGAGCGGGACGGCTGGGACGGTCACGTGATCAGCGTGGTTCCCTCGGTGCTCGGGGAACTGGTGGGCCACCTGGAGAAGACGACCGACGTGCGCACGGTCGTGTTCGCGGGCGACGTGCTCCCGGCCGCACTGGTGCGGCAGGTGCGCGAGGCCCTGCCCGGCGTGCAGGTCGTCAACTCCTACGGGCAGAGCGAGAGCTTCTACGCCACCACGTTCTCCCTCGCGGCGTCCGAGGAATGGCCGGAGAACGACGTCGCGCCCATCGGCACCCCGCTGGGGAACATGCGCGCCTACGTCCTCGGCCCGGGCCTCGCCCCGGTGCCGCAGGGCGTGGTCGGCGAGCTGTACGTGGTCGGGACCTGCCTCGGCCGCGGCTACCACGACCGTCCGGCCCTGACCGCCGAGCGCTATGTGGCGAACCCGTTCGGCCCCGCGGGCGAGCGGATGTACCGCACGGGCGACCTGGCCCGCTGGAACGCGCGCGGTCAGCTGGAGTGCCTCGGCAGGGCCGACGGCCAGGTGAAGGTGCGCGGCTTCCGCATCGAGACCGCCGAGGTCGAAGCGGCGTGCCTGCAGCACCCCGGAATCAGCCAGGCGGTGGTGATCAGCCGGGAGACGCCCGCGGGCGGGCGGCGGCTCGTCGCGTACGTGGTGCACACCGGTGACGGGGCCGCCGGTGACGACGGCGCCGGCGGCATCGGCGACGTGGACGTGCTGGCCGGCGCCTCGGCCGCCGAGCTGCGCAAGTTCGTCGCCGCACGGCTGCCCGACTACATGGTGCCGTCGGCCTTCGTGGCCCTCGGCCGGCTGCCGCTCGGGCCGACCGGCAAGCTGGACCGCGCGGCGCTGCCCGAACCGGAGTTCCTGGGCGAGGTCTACCGGGAGCCGCGCACCGAGGCCGAGACGATCATCACCGCGGCGTACGCGGACGTGCTCGGGGTGGACCGGGTCGGTGTCGACGACGACTTCTTCGCGGTGGGCGGGGACAGCCTGCGGTCGATCCAGGTGGTCGCCCGGGCCCGGGCCCGGGGCCTGGACCTCACCACGCGGGAGATCTTCGAGTGCCGCACGGCGGCCCGGCTGGCCGAGGCGGCCGCCACCCGCCGGGACCGGGGGCCCGCGCTCGCGGAGGACGAGGGCGGCGGCGTCGGCCCGATGCCGCTGCAGCCGGTGGCGCGGCAGGTGTTCGAGCACGGCGGCGGGACGGACCGGTTCGCCATGTCGATGGTGCTGGAGCTGCCCCCGGGCATCGACACGAGCGGCCTCGCCGCCACGCTGGACGCCGTGCTCGACCGGCACGACCTGCTGCGCGCGCGGCTGGTGCGCGGCGACGACCTCCGTCTCGTCGTGCCCGCGGCCGGCACCGTGCGCGCGGCGGACCTGATCCGCCGTGTCCCCTGCGACGGCCGGTGGGACGAGCCGTCCTCGCTGGAGGCGGCGAAGGCGGAGCTGGACGACGCGGTCGGGCGACTCGACCCGGAGGCCGGGACCATGGCGGACTTCGTCTGGTTCGCCGCGGAGACGGGCGCGGGCCGGCTGCTGGTGGTGCTGCACCACCTGGTGGTGGACGGCGTCTCCTGGCGGATCCTCATGTCGGACTTCGCCGAGGCGTGGCAGCAGGTCCGCTCCGGCCGGGCGCCCGAGCTGCCCGCGGTCGGAACGTCGGCCCGCCGCTGGGCGTCGGCGCTGGAGGACGAGGCGCTCTCCCCGGAGCGGGAAGCGGAACTGGCGTACTGGCGGGACCTGCTCGAGGCGCCGGACCCCCCGCTGGGCACGCGGGCGTTCGACCCGGCGGTGGACGTGTGGTCCACGGTCGACACCGTGCGGGTGGAGCTGCCCGCGGAGGTCACCGAGGCGGTGCTGACCAGGCTTCCCGCGGCGTTCAGGGGCACCGGGAACGACGTGCTGCTCGCCGCCCTCGCCCTGGCGGTGAACCGGTGGCGCGGTGCGGACCGCCCGACCCTGGTCCGGCTGGAGGGGCACGGCCGTGAGGAGGACGTGGTTCCCGGGGCCGACCTCTCCCGGACCGTCGGGTGGTTCACCAGCATGTACCCGGCCCGGGTCGACGTGGGCGCGGTGGACCTGGCCGACGTGCTGGCGGGCGGCCCCGCGGCCGGCGAGGCGATCAAGCTGGTCAAGGAGCAGCTGCGCGGGGTCCCGGACAAGGGCGTCGGCTACGGACTGCTGCGCTACCTGAACCCGGAGACCGCCCCGCAGCTCGCCGAGTACCCGGTGCCGCAGATCGGGTTCAACTACCTCGGCCGGATCTCCGGCGCCGACGTGCCCGAGCACCTGCGCGCGGACGGCTGGGGACCGGCGTCCTGGTCCGCCGGGCTGATCCCGGCGCCCGACCCCGACCTGCCCGCGCTGTCCGCGCTGGAGGTCAACTCGGTCGCCACGGACACCGCCGACGGCCCCCGGCTGCAGACCGCCTTCATGTTCCCCACCGGGGTGCTGTCCCGGGAGCGCACCGCCGAACTGGCCGAGCTGTGGGTCGAGGTGCTGCACGGCATGGCCGCGTACGCCGCCCGCCCCGGGATCGGCGGGCTCACGCCCTCGGACGCTTCGCTGGTCCCGGTGCGGCAGGACGAGATCGAGGCCTGGGAGTCGCGCTACGGCCGGCTGGCCGAGGTGTGGCCGCAGGCTCCCGGGCAGTCCGGGATCCAGTTCCAGGCCGCGATGGCCGACGGCGCCTTCGACGTCTACCACATGCAGTTCGTGCTGCACCTGTCCGGGCACGTGGACCCGGCGCGCATGCGGTCGGCAGGGCAGGCGCTGCTCGACCGGTATCCGAACCTGCGCTCCGCGTTCCTCACCGGAGCCGGCGGCGATCCGGTGCAGGTCGTGCCGGAACACGTCACCCTGCCGTGGCGGCACGTCGAGCTGCCCGGTCGGGGCGAGGCCGAGCAGGACGCGGCGCTCGACAGGGTCCTCGCCGAGGACCGGGCCGACCGGCTCGACCCCACCCGGCCGCCGTTGCTCCGCCTGGCCCTGATCACCTGCGGGCCGCAGCGGGCGAAGCTCGTCATCACGGCGCACCACACCCTGTTCGACGGCTGGTCGTCCACGATGGTGATCACGGATCTGATCCGGCTGTACGCCGGGACCCACGAGCTCGCCCCGGTCCGGAACTACGGCGACTACCTGACCTGGCTGTCCACGCGGGACCGGGAGGAGTCGGCCGCCCGGTGGGCCGCCGAACTCGCCGGGTTCGACCAGCCGACCCTCGTGGTCCCGAACGCACCCCTGCAGGAGGAGTCGGCCGCCCTCGGGCGGGTCGAGGTACCGCTGTCCATCGACAAGGGGCGTGAACTCGCCCGGCGCGCCGCGGAACTCGGCGTCACGCAGAACACGCTCCTGCAGGGTGCGTGGGCGATCCTGCTCTCGAAGCTGACCGGGCAGCAGGACGTGGTGCTCGGCGCCGCCGTCAACGGCCGGCCGGCGGACCTGCCCGGCTCGGACGAGATGGTCGGCCTGTTCATCAACACCTTGCCGACCAGGGTCTTCTGCCGACCCGACCACAGCGTGGGCGACGTCGTCACCGAGCTGCAGGACCGGCAGACCGAGCTGATCGACCACCACTACTACGGGCTCGCCGACATCCAGCGCGGCGTCGGGCTGCCCGCCCTGTTCGACACGATCGTCGTGTTCGAGAACTACCCGGTCGACCGCGAGGGCATCGTCGACGCGAACCTCGCGGCGGGGCTCGCGATCGACGCCATCCGGCCGTTCGCGGGCTCGCACTACGCCCTCACGCTCAACGCCTCCGACCCCTACCTGCGGCTCTCCCTCGACTACCGCAAGAACCTCTACGGACGCGACGCGGCCGAGGGGATCGCCGCCCGGCTCGTCCGGGTGCTGGAGCAGCTGATCGAGGACCCGACGGTGCCGGTCGGCGCCGTCGAGGTGCTGGGCGCGCAGGAGCGGGACCGGCTGGTGCGCGGGGTCAACGACACCGCCCACCAGGTGGTCGCGGACACCCTGCCGGGCGTGTTCGAGGCTCAGGCGGAGCGCCACCCCGAGCGCGTCGCGCTGATCGGTGAGCAGGAGACGCTGACCTACCGGGAGTTCAACCGGCGTGCCAACCGGCTGGCGCACTGGCTGATCGAGCGGGGCGCGGGCCCCGAGCGGCTGGTCGCGGTGCGTGTTCCGCGTTCCGTGGATCTGCTGGTGGCGGTCTACGCGGTGGTCAAGGCGGGTGCGGCGTACCTGCCGGTCGACCCCGACCTGCCCGAGGACCGGGTGCGGCAGGTGCTGGACGGCGCCGAGCCGCTGCTGGTGCTCGACGAGGTGCTTCCGGACGTGTCCGGGTACCCGGCGGAGAACCCGGAGCGAACGCTGTCCCCGGACAACGCCGCGTACGTCATCTACACCTCCGGTTCCACCGGTGGTCCCAAGGGCGTCCAGGTGTCGCACCGGTCGATCATGAACCGGTTGGCGTGGGGCCTGGCGCACTTCGGCGTCACCGCCGAGGACCGGGTGCTGCTCAGCACGTCGGCGAGTTTCGACGTGTCGGTGCCGGAGCTGTTCGCCCCCCTGCAGGTCGGTGCGGCCGTGGTGATCGCGCGTCCGGACGGGCGCCGGGATCCCGCCTACCTGGCGGAGCTGATCCGGCGGGAGGGGGTGACCGGCGCGGACTTCGTCCCCTCCCTGCTGGAGGCGTTCGTCGCCGAGCCCTCGGCGAAGGAGTGCACCGGCCTGCGCTGGATCGAGGTCGCGGGTGAGGCGTTCCCGGCCGCGCTGGCGAACCGGGTCGTCGATCTGCTGCCGGGCTGCGGTGTGCACAACCTCTACGGGCCCACCGAGGCGTCGGTGGAGGTCACGGCGTGGCAGCACGTGCCGGGCGCGGACCGGGTGCCGATCGGCACGCCGGTGTGGAACACCCAGGTGTACGTGCTGGACGCGGCCCTGCGTCCGGTCGCGCCCGGCGTCGCCGGCGAGCTGTACCTGGCCGGCACCGGGCTCGCCAGGGGCTACCTCGGGCGGCCGGACCTGACCGCGAACCGGTTCGTCGCCTGCCCCTACGGTGCGCCGGGAACCCGGATGTACCGCACCGGGGACCTGGTGCGGTGGAACGAGGACGGCCAGGTCGAGTACATCGGCCGCACCGACTTCCAGGTCAAGATCCGCGGCTTCCGCATCGAGCTGAGCGAGGTGGAGTCGGCGCTGACCGCGCACCCGGACGTCGAGGGCGCGGTGGTCGTGGTGCGCGAGGAGGGCGCCGGTGACCAGCGACTGGTCGCGTACGTGGTGCCGGGCAGCGGCAAGGCGGACCCGTCCGACCTGGACGTCAGGGCCCTGACGGAGCTGGCCCGGGAGACGCTGCCGGAGTACATGGTCCCGTCGGCGATCGTGCCGCTCGCCGAGTTCCCCCTGAACACGAGCGGGAAGCTCGACCGCAAGGCGCTCCCCGCGCCCGACCGCACCGAGGCCGCGGTCGGGCGGGGGCCGCGCGACCACAACGAGGAAGTGCTCTGCCGGATGTTCGCCGAGCTGCTCGGCGTGGAGGAGGTCGGCATCGACGTCGACTTCTTCGAACACGGCGGGCACTCGCTGCTGGCCACCCGGCTGATCGGCCGCATACGCGGCGAGCTCAACGTGGACGTGAAGGTCACGTCGGTGTTCCGCAATCCGACCGTCGCCCAGCTCGCGGAGCAGATCGGGAAGCTGGCCACGTCGAAACGTCCCCAGCTGCGACAGATGACCGTACAGGAGAAGCGTCGATGATCCCGTTGTCCTTTGCCCAGCTCCGGATGTGGTTCCTCCACCGGCTGGAAGGTCCGTCCGCGACCTACAACGTCCCGTTCGTGCTGCGCCTGGAGGGGGAGCTGGACACGGCTGTCCTGGCCGCGGCGGTGACGGACGTCACGACCCGGCACGAGAGCCTGCGCACCCTGGTCGCCGAGGACGCGGACGGCACGCCGGAGCAGCGGATCCTGCCTCCGGAGGAGGCGGTCCACCCCTTCCGGGTGGTCGACGTGGCCGCGGACGCGGTGGACGCCGCGGTGCACGAGGCCGCGTGCGAGGTGTTCCTCCTGGACACGGAGCTTCCCCTGCGGACGACCGTGCTCCGGATCGCTCCGCAGGAGCACGTCCTGGTGTTCGTGTTCCACCACATAGCCGCGGACGGGGCGTCGATGGCGCCGTTCCTGCGGGACCTGATGACGGCGTACACGGCTCGCCATCAGGGGAGAGCGCCGCAGTGGACGCCGCTCGCGGTGCAGTACAAGGACTACACGCTGTGGCAGCGGCAGCTGCTGGGGGACGAGGCCGACCCGGAGAGCGTCGCCGCGGCGCAGATCGCCTACTGGCAGGAGGAGCTGGCCGCGGTACCGCAGCCGCTGCAACTGCCGCTGGACAGGCCCCGGCCGACGGTGGCCGGCTACCGCGGCGGCGACGTCTCCTTCGAGCTGGCACCCGAGCTGCTGTCCGGGTTGCAGAAGCTGGCCGCGGACCGCGGTGCCACGGCACCGATGGTGGCCCAGGCCGCGCTGGCGGTGCTGCTGCACAAGCTGGGCGCCGGGGAGGACGTGACGATCGGCTGCCCGATGGAGGGGCGCGCCGACGAGCAGCTCGACGACCTGATCGGGTTCTTCGTCAACACCTGGGTGCTGCGCGCCGACCTGTCGGGGAACCCGTCGTTCGGCGATCTGCTGGAGCGGGTGCGGGACCGGGCCCTCGCCGCGTACGACAACCAGGACGTGCCGTTCGAGCGGCTGGTGGAGCTGCTCAACCCCGACCGCTCCACCGCGTACCAGCCGCTGTTCCAGACCGCGCTGGGCTGGCAGTTCGTGTGGCCGGAGATCGAGATGCCGGGCCTGCGGGCCGCCCTCGTCCCGGCGAGCACCGGCACCGCGAAGTTCGACCTGTTCTTCAACATCGTCCCGAACGCGTCCGGGGGCGCGCACGGGCTGCTGGAGTACGCGACGGACCTGTTCGACCACAGCACGGCCGTCCACATCGTCGACCGGTTCGTGCGCATCCTGGAGCAGGTGCTCGAGGACCAGACGCTGCCGATCGGTGCCGTCGAGGTGCTGTCGGCGCAGGAGCGGGACCGGTTGCTGCGGGAGGTCAACGACACGGCGGTGGCGGTGCCGGACCGCACCGTCGACGTGCTCTTCGCCGAGCGGGCCGCCGCGACGCCGGACGCGGTGGCGGTGGTCTGCGGGGACACGGCGTTGACGTACCGGGAGGTGGAGGAGCGCGCGAACCGGCTGGCGCGGGTGCTGGTCGAGCGGGGCGTGGAGCCGGAGTCGCTGGTCGCGGTGGCGGTGTCCCGCTCGGCGGAGTGGGTGACGGCGATCCTCGCGGTGCTGAAGGCGGGCGGCGCCTACCTGCCGGTGGACCCCGCCTATCCGGCGGAGCGCGTGGCGTTCATGGTGGCGGACTCCGGGGCGCTGCTGGTGATCGGGGACACGGTCTCGGCCGGGCAGCTGCCGGAGCTGTCCGCGCCCGTGATGCGCCTGGACGATCCGGAGGTGGCCGCGGCGCTGGCCGGTGCCGGCCCCGGCCCCGTGACCGACGCGGACCGGCGCGGCCCGGTGGCGGTGGCGAACACGGCGTACGTGATCTACACCTCGGGTTCCACCGGGACCCCGAAGGGGGTGGCGGTCACGCACGCGGGGGTGGCCGGCATGGTCGCCTCGCAGGTGGAGCGGCTGGAGGTGACGCCGGCCAGCCGGGTGCTGCAGTTCGCCTCGCCGAGCTTCGACGCCTCGGTGTGGGAGTCGTTCATGGCGCTGCTGACCGGGGCGAGGCTGGTGCTGGCCGGCACGGACGAGCTGGCCGCGGGCGAACCGCTGGCCGAGACGATCGCCGCGCACGGGGTGACGCACGCGACGTTGCCGCCGGCGGTGCTGGCGGCGGTGCCGGCGGGGTCGTTGCCGAGCGTGGAGTCGTTGGTGGTCGCGGGTGAGGCGACCTCGCCGGAGCTGGTGGCCCAGTGGTCGGCCGGGCGTCGGATGATCAACGCCTACGGCCCGACGGAGACCACGGTGTGCGCCACCATGAGCACGGCGCTGGCGGGCGACGGCCGCACCCCGCCGATCGGGCGGCCGATCGCCAACGCCCAGGTGTACGTGCTGGACGCGGCGCTGCGTCCGGTCGCGCCCGGCGTCGCCGGCGAGCTGTACCTGGCCGGTGCCGGGCTGGCGCGGGGTTACCTCGGGCGGCCGGACCTGACCGCGAACCGGTTCGTCGCCTGCCCCCACGGTGCGCCGGGAACCCGGATGTACCGCACCGGGGACCTGGCGCGGTGGAACCGGGACGGACAGCTCGACTACCTCGGCCGCACCGACTTCCAGATCAAGGTCCGGGGTTTCCGGATCGAGCTGGGTGAGATCGAGCACGCGCTGGCGGGGCATCCCGGTGTGGCGCAGGCGGCGGTCGTGGTGCGTGAGAACCAGCAGGGCGACAAGCACCTCGTGGGGTACGTGGTGCCCGAGCCGGATGCCGCGGTGACCGATGCCGACGCCCAGGTGGACGACTGGCGCCACCTCTACGACGACAGTTACGCCGTTTCCGGCGACGAGGCGCTGGGCGAGGACTTCCGGGGCTGGAACTCCAGTTACACCGGCGAGCCGATCCCGCGTGAGCAGATGCTGGAGTGGCAGGACGCGGCGGTGGCACAGGTGCTGCGGTTCGCGCCGCGGCGGGTGCTGGAGATCGGTGTGGGTTCCGGTCTGCTGCTGGGGAAGATCGTCGGCGAGGTCGAGGAGTACTGGGGCACCGACATCTCGGCCACGGTGGTGGAGCGGGTCCGGGCGCAGGTCGAACAGGCCGGACACGGCGACCGGGTCCGGCTGAGCGCCCAGCCGGCCGACGACGTGTCCGGACTGCCCCGCGGCCGGTTCGACACCGTGGTGCTCAACTCGGTGGCGCAGTACTTCCCGAACGCCGAGTACCTGGACCAGGTGCTGCGCCAGGTGATGGAACTCCTCGTGCCGGACGGCCGCGTCATCGTCGGTGACGTCCGCAACGCCACGACGCGCCGCCTCATGCAGACCGCGGTGCAGCGTGCGGCACACCCCCACGCCTCGCCCGAGGAGACGCGGACGCTGGTGAAGAGGGAGCTGCTGGCCGAGCGGGAACTGGTCGTCGCCCCGGAGTGGTTCACCCGGTGGGCGCAGGAGGCCTCCGTCGCGGTCGACATCCGGCTGAAGCCCGGGCAGGCGCACAACGAGCTGACCCGGCACCGCTACGAGGCCGTCCTGCACAAGCAGCCGGCCGGCGCACTCGACCTGGCCGGCGTGCCGTCGGTGCCGTGGGGCGGACAGCCGGCCGGCCTGGCAGGCCTGGGCCGCCACGCGGACCGGGCGGGCGGCCCGGTGCGGGTGACGGGGATACCCAACGCGCGTCTGGCCGAGGAGGTCGCCATGACCGTGGCGGCGGGTCTCCTGGACCCGGCGTCCCCGCCCGGTGAACCGGTCGACCCGCAGGAACTGCTCCGGTGGGCACACGAGCACGGCCTGGACGCGGTCCTCACCTGGTCGGGCGAGGACGCGCGCTGCTTCGACGCGGTGCTGCTGCCCGGCCGGCAGAGCGGACAGCGGAAGGTCTCGGGCGCGTTCCTCCCCAGTGGTGCGGGCGGGCAGGTCCTGACGAACACCCCCGCGCTGGGCAGGTCGGTCGGTGCGCTGCTCGGCGAGCTGCCCGAGTACCTGCGCGGGCGGCTGCCCGACTACATGGTCCCTCCCGCGCTCGTGCCGCTCTCGGAGCTGCCGCTGACGTCGAACGGGAAACTGAACCACCGGGCGCTGCCCTCGCCGGACTACGCGCAGGTGTCGACCGGCCGGGCACCGCGCGGCCGGCACGAGGAGACCCTCAGCGCGCTGTTCGCCGAAGTACTCGGTGTGGAGAGGGTCGGCGTCGACAACGACTTCTTCACCAGCGGCGGGGACAGCATCCGCTCCATCCAGGTCGTCGCACGGGCCAGGGCACGCGGCATAGAGGTCAGCACGCGGGAGATCTTCGAGCACCGCACGGTCGCCCGGCTCGCGGAACTGGTCGAAGGCCGCGAGGAGGAACGCCCCACCCTGGCGGAACTGCCGGGTGGCGGCGTGGGATGGGCTCCGCTGCTGCCGACGGCGAAGCACGTGCTCGCGCTCGGCGGTGGCATCGGCCGGCTGTGCATGTCCGGAATGCTGACCCTGCCCGGGGACATCGACCGTGCGGGGCTGGTGGGGACGGTGCAGGCCGTGCTGGACCGGCACGACGTGCTGCGTTCCCGGCTCGACCGGGCGCGGCCGGGCCTGTGGACGGAGCCGCCCGGCGCCGTCGACGCCGGCGCGCTGCTGCGGGAGGTCCCCCACGACGGCGCCGATGTGAGAGCCGAGCTGGACGCGGCCGTGGGCCGGCTGGACCCGGACGCGGGCGTCATGGCGCAGTTCGTGTGGTTCACCTCCTCCGGCACGGACGCGGGCCGGTTGCTGATCGTGCTGCACCACCTGGTCGTCGACGGGGTGTCGTGGCGGATCCTCGTACCGGACCTGGTCTCGGCCTGGCAGCGGGTCCGGGACGGCCGCACCCCGGAACCGGCGGGGCAGGGCACCTCGTTGCGCCGGTGGGCGCACGCCCTGGTCGACGAGGCGGCCGAGCCGGAGCGGGTGGCCGAACTGCCCGTGTGGCGGCGGATCCTGCGCGGGGACGAGCCGGTACTCGGAGCACGGGAGCTGGACCCGGCGCGGGACGTCGCCGCCACCGTGGACACGGTGCGCGTCCAGGTGCCGGCGGACGTCACCGAGGCCGTGCTGAACACGCTGCCCGCGGTCTTCCGGGGCGGCGTCGACGACGGGCTGCTGGCCGCTCTGGCGCTGGCGCTGGCCCACTGGCGCCGGACGCGGGGCGTGCCCGCCTCCTCGGCGCTGGTCCGGATGGAGGGGCACGGCCGGGAGGAGCAGGTGGTGCCCGGCGCGGACCTGTCGCGCACGCTCGGGTGGTTCACCGCGATGTACCCGGTGCGGCTGGACCTGGCCGGCGTCGACGTGGCGGACGCGTTCGCCGGCGGTCCGGCCGCGGGCCGGGCGGTCAAGGCGGTCAAGGAGCAGCTGCGGGAGGTTCCGGGCAGCGGTGTCGGCTTCGGCCTGCTGCGCCACCTCAACCCGGAGACCGCCGCCGTGCTGGCCGCGGACCGGGAACCGCAGATCGGGTTCAACTACCTCGGCCGGACCTCCACCGCGGACATCCCCGAGGAGCTGCGCGGCCTGGGCTGGGCACCCGACACCGCACACCGGGACCTGATCGCCGCACCCGACGCGGACATGCCGGTGCTGTCGGCGCTGGAGATCAACGCGGTGGCCAACCGGACCCCCGACGGCGACGAACTGCTGACCGCCTACTTCGGCTTCCCGACCGGTGTGCTCTCCTCCGAGGAGGTGACCGAGCTGGCCGGCCTGTGGGTGCGGGCGCTGACCGCCCTGGCCCGGTTCGCCGAGACACCCGAGGCCGGCGGCATGACCCCCTCGGACGCGCCCCTGGTCGACGTGGGCCAGGAGGAGATCGACACCTGGGAGGCCCGGTTCGGCCACCTGGCCGAGGTGTGGCCGGTGACCCCGACGCAGTCCGGGATCCTCTTCCACTCGATGCTGGCCGATTCCCCGTTCGACCCCTACCTCGTGCAGCTGGCGTTCCACCTGTCCGGTGAGGCCGACCCGGAGCGGATGCGCCGGGCCGGGCAGGCGCTGCTGGAGCGCCACGCCGGCCTCCGCGCGGCGTTCGTCGACCTGGCCGACGGCGATGTCGTGCAGGTGGTGCCGGCGCGGGGGGTGACCCTGCCGTGGCGGTACCTCGACCTGAGCGGGTGCGGCGAGGCGGAGCGGACCGAGGCGCTCGAGCGGTTCCTCGCCGAGGACCGGGCCACCCGCTTCGACGCGGACACCCCGCCGCTGATGCGGCTGGCGCTCGTCGTCCTGGAGCCCGGCCGGGCCGAACTCGTGATGACCGTCCACCACGTGCTGGCCGACGGCTGGTCCACGCCCGTGCTGATGCGGGACCTGCTCCTGCTCTACGCGTCCCACGGCGACGGCGCCGGCCTGCCCGGCACGCGGAGCTACGGCGAGTTCCTGGCCTGGCGCGCACGCCAGGACCAGGACGAGGCGGCACGGGCGTGGGCGGCCGAGCTCGACGGGGTCGAGGAGCCGACCCTGCTCGCTCCGGGAGCCACGGGCGGCGACGGCCTCGACCAGATCGAGGTCGCCCTCCCGCCCGAGGTGTCCGACGAACTCGACCGGCGCGCCTGCGAGTGGGGCGTCACCGTCAACACCCTGGTCCAGAGCGCCTGGGCACTGCTGCTCGGTCAGCTCACGGGCCGTCAGGACCTGGTGTTCGGCGCCACCGTGTCCGGGCGCCCGCCCGCGGTGACGGGCGTCGAGTCGATGGTCGGGATGTTCATCAACACCCTGCCCGTACGCGTGGAGTACGCGCCCGGCGACACTCTCGCCGAGGTCGTCACCCGGCTTCAGCGGCGGCAGGCCGCCCTTCTGGAGCACCACCACCACAGCCTCACGCAGATCCAGCGGTCCACAGGTCTGCAGACCCTCTTCGACACGCTCGTCGTCTTCGAGTCGTACCCGGTCGACGAGGAGGGCATCGGCGCCGCCGCCGAGGCCGCGGACGGGATCACCTTCACCGGCATGCGCCCGTCCAACGGCACCCACTACCCGCTGGCCCTGATGGCGGCGGCCGAGCCGCACCTGCAGTTCCTCCTCCAGTACGCGCCCGGTGTCTTCGGCCGGGACACGGTGGAGGCGTACGCGGCCCGCTTCGTGCGCGTCCTGGAACAGCTGGCGGCCACCCCCGACCTCAGGGTCGCGCAGCTCGACGTCCTGGAACCGGCCGAACGCGACCGGCTCCTCGTCGAGTTCAACGACACGGCCGTCCCGACCCCGGACGTCACGATCACCGCTCTCGTCGAGGCACAGGCGGCGCGGACCCCGGACGAGGCCGCCGTGGTCGCCGGGGGCGAGTCGCTCACGTACCGCGAGGTGACCTCCCGGGCGGACCGCCTGGCGCGCGAACTGACCGGCCGTGGCGTGGACCCGGAGTCGGTGGTCGCGGTCTCGCTGCCGCGGTCGGCGGACCTGGTGGTCGCCCTGCTCGCGGTCCTGAAGGCGGGCGGCGCGTATCTGCCGGTCGACCCCCGGTACCCCGGCCACCGCCTCGCGGCCATCTTCGAGGAGGCGCGGCCGTGCCTCGTCCTGACGGACTCCGCGACGGTCGGGGTGCTGCCGGAGCACGACGCCCCGGACGTCCTCCTCGACGCGCTCGACCTGTCCGGGGAGGCCACCGGCCCCGGCATCCCGCTCCACGCCCAGCAGTTGGCGTACGTGATGTACACCTCCGGCTCCACGGGCAAGCCCAAGGGCGTCGCCATCACCCACGGGTGCGTGGTCAACGGCGTCCTGCGGCTCGCCTCCCGCGTGGGCATGGAGCCGGGCAAGCGGCTCCTGGCGGGCACGTCGGTCAACTTCGACGTCTCGGCGTTCGAGATCTTCACGACCCTCGCCACCGGCGGCGTCGTCGAGGTCGTCCAGGACGTCCTGGCGCTGGGCGACCGGAAGGGCTGGAGCGGCAGCGTCATCTCCACCGTGCCGTCCGTCTTCGCCGAACTCGTCGACGAGATCTCCGGCCGCACCGGCGTGGAGACGGTCGTCTTCGCCGGCGAGGCCCTGCCCTCCGCGCTCGTCGACAGGACACGGGACGCCTTCCCTGGCGTGCGGATCGTCAACGCCTACGGGCAGAGCGAGTCGTTCTACGCCACCGCCTTCACCGTCGACGGCGACACGCGGGGCCGGACGGGCAGCGCGCCCGTGGGCACCCCGCTCGGCAACATGCGGACCTACGTCCTCGGCCCCGGCCTGGCTCCGGTGCCGCCGGGCGCGGTCGGCGAACTGTACGTCGGCGGGACCGTGGGCCGCGGCTACCACGGCCGCGCCGCACTGACCGCCGAGCGCTTCGTCGCCGACCCGTTCGGCCCGTCCGGCACCCGCATGTACCGCACCGGTGACCTGGCCCGCGTCAACGCCGAGGACCTGCTGGAGTACGTGGGCCGCGGCGACGCGCAGGTCAAGGTGCGAGGCTTCCGCATCGAGCCCGCCGAGGTCGAGGCCGCGCTCACCGCGCACCCCGGCGTCGCACAGGCCGTCGTCGTCGCCCGCGACGGGCGCGGCGGCGGCACCGGCAGGCAACTGGTCGCCTACGTCGTGCCCGCCGTCACCGGCGACGGCACGACGGCCGACGGCCCCCGCGGACCGGAGACGAAGGAGCTGCGCGCCTTCGTCTCGGAACGGCTGCCGGACTTCATGGTGCCGTCGGCCCTCGTGGTCCTCGACCGGCTGCCGCTCGCCCCGAACGGCAAGCTGGACCGGGCCGCGCTGCCCGAGCCGGAGTACGCCGGCGCCGCCTACCGGGCACCCCGCACCCCCCGCGAGAAGACCCTGACCGAGCTGTTCGCCGAGGTGCTCGGCGTGGACCGGGTCGGCATCGACGACGGCTTCTTCGAGCTCGGCGGGCACTCCCTGCTCGCCACCCGGCTGATCAGCCGCGCCCGCGCCGAGATGGGGATAGAGATCCCCATCCGCAAGATCTTCGACCTGCCGACGCCGGCCGCGCTCGCCGAGTGGGCGCAGGAGTCCGCCGCTCCCCGCCGCCCCGGCTTGCGCAAGATGTTCGTAGAGGAGTGAAAGTCATGATTCCGCTGTCATTCGCCCAACGCCGGATGTGGGTCCTGCACCAGTTGGAGGGCGGGTCGGAGAACTGGAACATGGCCGCGGCCTTCCGGCTCACCGGATCCCTCGACCGGGACGCCCTCGCCGCGGCGATCCGCGACGTGGTCGGCCGGCACGAGATCCTGCGCACCGTCTACGTGACGGACGACGACGGGGAGCCCCACCAGCGGATCCTCCCGACGGCGCAGGCCGCGCCGGAGGTACCGGTGGTCGAGGTGGCACCCGAGGACGTGTCCGGCGCGATCGACGAGGCCATCGCGCACCGGTTCGACCTTGCGGCCGAGATTCCGTTGCGGGCCCGCCTGCTCCGCTGCTCACCCCGGGAACACGTCCTCGTCCTGGTCGTCCACCACATCGCCACGGACGGCAGCTCGGGCGCGCCGCTGGTACGGGACCTGACCGCGGCCTACACCGCCCGCCGGGACGGCCGGGCGCCGCAGTGGGAGCCGCTGCCCGTCCAGTACAAGGACTACACGATGTGGCAGCGCGAGGTCCTCGGCGACCCGGCGGACCCGGGCAGTCTCGCCGCGACGCAGGTCGAGTACTGGCGCGAGGAACTGGCCGGGGTGCCGCAGCCGTTGAGCCTGCCGCTGGACCGCCCGCGGCCGGCGGAGGCGGACTCGCGGGGCGACACGGTCGGCCTCTTCGTGGAGCCGCAGGTGGTGACCGGGCTGCAGAAGCTCGCCGACGAGCACGGGTCGACCATGTCGATGGTCCTGCACGCCGCGCTGGCGGTGCTGCTGCGCAAGCTCGGCGGCGGGGACGACGTGACGATCGGCAGCTCGATCGCCGGGCGGACCGACGAGGCGCTGGCCGACCTGATCGGGTTCTTCGTCAACACCCAGGTCCTGCGGGTGGACCTCTGCGGCGACCCGTCGTTCACCGATCTGCTCGCGCAGGTGCGGAACAAGGCGCTGGCGGCCTACGAGCACCAGGACGTGCAGTTCGACGCGCTGGTCGAGGCGATCAACCCCGAACGCTCCGCGGCGTACCAGCCGCTGTTCCAGGTGATGCTCGGCCTGCAGAACTACGAGAGGCCGGACTTCGCGCTCCCCGGGCTCGAGGTGGAGGTCGAGCAGAACACCCTGTCGACCGCCAAGGTCGACCTGTTCTTCAACGTGGTCGCGGACGACTCGGGCGCGCTGCGGGGCGACATCTCCTACGCGACCCAGCTGTTCGACCGGGAGACGGTCGAGGCCGTCGCCGTCCGGTTCGCGCGTGTTCTCGAGCAGGTGGTCGCCGATCCGGACGTGTGCGTCGGGGACGTCGACGTGCTGGGCGCGGGTGAGCGGCAGCGGCTGGTGGTGGAGGTGAACGACACCGCCGAGCCGACCCTGGAACTGGTGGAGGCGGTGCGCGGGCAGGTACGGGCGGCACCGCGGGCACTCGCCGTCATCGGCGAGGAGGAGTCGCTCACCTACGAGGAGCTGGAAGCGCGGTCGAACAGGCTGGCGCACTGGCTGGTCGACCGCGGTGTGCGGGCGGAGTCGCGGGTCGCCGTGTGCCTGCCCCGGACGGTGAACCTGGTGGTGGCGCTGCTCGCGGTGCTCAAGGCCGGCGGAGCCTACGTCCCGATCGATCCGGACCACCCGCGCTCCCGCATCGACTACATCCTCGAGCACGCGGATCCGGTGCTGGTGCTCGACGCCGACACGCTGGCCGGCGCGGACTGGTCGCGGTGTCCGGACACGGCACCCGAGGTGGTCGTCCGGCCCGAGAACACCCAGTACGTGATCTACACGTCGGGATCGACGGGGAAGCCGAAGGGGGTGACGATCCCGCGGGGCGCGGTGGCGAACTACCTCGCCACGACGCAGCGGCGGTTCCCGCTGTCCCGCGCGGACCGGATGCTGTTCAGCACGACCGTGGCGTTCGACATGGCCAACACCGAGCTGTACCTCCCGTTCGTCGCCGGCTCGACCATGGTGGTGGCGGGGAAGGACACCGTCACCGATCCGTCGGCCGTACTGGCGTTGATACGCCGCCACGAGGTCACCGCGGTGCAGGCCACCCCCGCCTTCTGGCAGATGCTGCTGATGCACGACCCGCACGCCGCGAAGGGCCTGCGGATCATCATCGGCGCGGAAGCCGTGCCGGTGCGCCTGGCCGAGACCCTGGCGCGGCAGGCCACCGAGGTGTTCAACATGTACGGCCCGACCGAGACGGTGACGTGGTGCACCGAGGCGCGCGTGGAGCCCGGGCGGGGCGCCCCGATCGGGAGGCCGGTCGGCAACACCCGGGTGTACGTGCTCGACTCGCGGTTGTGCCCGGTCCCGCGCGGGGTGCGGGGTGAGCTGTACATCGCCGGCGCCGGGATGGCCCGCGGGTACCAGGGCCGGCCGGGGCTGACCGCGGAGCGGTTCGTGGCGTGCCCGTTCGGCCCTGCCGGTGCGCGGATGTACCGCACCGGGGACCTGGTGCGCTGGAACGGTGACGGTCAGCTGGAGTACATCGAACGCACCGACTTCCAGGTGAAGATCCGCGGGTTCCGGATCGAGCTGGGGGAGATCGAGCACGTGCTGAGCGGGCATCCCGGCGTGGCGCAGGCGGCGGCCGTGGTGCGGGAGAACCAGGACGGCGACAAGCGCATCGTGGGCTATGTGATGCCCGGGCCCGATGTCGCCGGGGACGAGGCCGGGGTCCGGGCGCTGCTCGCCGAGCTGCCCGAGTACCTGCGGGGGCGCCTGCCGGACTACATGGTGCCCTCCGCGGTGGTTCCGCTTCCGGAGCTCCCGCTGACCCCGAACGGGAAGCTCGACCGGGGAGCACTGCCGTCCGAGGACACGAACGCCGCGGCCGGCCGGGAGCCGCGGGACTCCCGCGAGGAGAGACTGTGCGCCCTCTTCGGCGAGTTGCTCGGTGTCGAGGGGGTCGGTGTCGACGACGACTTCTTCGCGCTCGGCGGGCACTCGCTCCTGGCCACCCGGCTCAGCGCCCGCATCCGCGCCGAGTTCGGCCTCGACATGCCCCTCAGGACGATCATCAAGTACCCCACGGTGGCCGAGCTGGCCTCGCTGCTGCTCATCGGCGCCCCCTCGGAACTCTCCGACCCGTTCGCCGTCGTGCTGCCGCTGAACACCGATCCCGGCACCGGGAAGCCGCCCCTGTGGTTCTTCCACGGGGGAGGCGGGCTCGGGTGGGCGTACTTCAGCTTCGTGCTGCACGTGCGGGACCGGCCGGCCTACGCCCTCCAGTCCCGCGGCTCCGACGGCGTGGACACGCTGGTGGGGTCCGTGGAGGAGATGGTCGAGGACTACGTCGACGAGATGCTGAAGATCCAGCCGGAAGGGCCCTTCCACCTCGTCGGCTGGTCCTACGGCGGCACGCTCGCGCCGGCCGTCGCCGCGGCGCTCGACCGGCGCGGGCACCAGGTGGCCCTCGTGGCCGTCCTGGACTCCCAGCCGGGCGGGCACGGGTTCACGGAGATACACGCCGGCAAGACGCGGTCGGACTACCGGGCGGAACTCGAGGAGTACTTCGGCCAGTACGTGGGCACCGACAACCGGCAGCACTTCCTGGACGCCATGTCGAGGGTCCTGACCAACAACACGACCCTCATGATGGACTTCGAGTCGCCGGTCTACCGCGGCGACGTGCTGTTCTTCAGCGCGACGCTCCAGGACCAGTCGTACGCGCACCTGTGGCGGCCGTACGTCCTCGGTTCCATCGAGGTGCACGACGTGCGTGCCACGCACCACGAGATGAACATGCCCGAGCCCGTGGCCGAGGTCATGAAGGTCATCAACCGCAAGCTGGCGGAGTGACCCGACAGTGAGTTCCCGGAACCGGTTCGACGAACCGGCGAATCGACGATTGGGGTTGGTCGGGGTGGATGAAACCGGCATGTCCACGGAACACGGAGACCGGGCCACGCTGCTGTGCGTGCCGTTCGCGGGAGCGGGTGCTTCGTTCTTCCACCCGTGGCGGGCGCTGGCCGCCGAACGGTGGCGCGTGGTTCCGGTCGAACTGCCCGGCAGGGAGCGGCGGATCCTGGAGGAGCCGTACCGCAACGTGGTCGAGGCGGCCGGGAACGAGGCCGACGGCATCGCCGCGGCCCTCGGCGAGGGGACGCGGACCGTGCTGTTCGGGCACAGCCTGGGCGCGGTGCTCGCGTACGAGCTGGTGCACCTGCTGAGCGCGCGCGGCGTGCACGTCGAGCGGCTGGTCGTCAGCGGCTCGCCGGGGCCGTGGACACAGCGGGAGCGCAGGGCGACGGGCCTCCCGGACGAGGAGTTCTTCGCGCGGGTCGAGGAGTTCGCGGGGTTCAGGCACGAGGCTCTCGACCACCCGGAGATGCGTGAACTGATCCTCCCCGTGCTGCGGGCCGACTGCGAGATGCACGAGAACTACGTCCCGAGCACCGACGAACCGGTGTCGGTGCCGATCTGCTCGCTGCGGGGCAGCGCCGACGGCCTGGTCAGCGCCGAACAGGCCCAGGAGTGGCAGAAGGCGACCACGAGCGAGTTCAGCTCCGCGGAGTTCGCGGGCGATCACATGTACCTGGTCGATCAGGCCCGGCAGGTGCTGGACGTGATCGAGGCGGAATCCGCGCGCGGCCGCTGAGGGCGGTCGCTGAGGGCGGTCGCCCGCGGGGCGGGGCCCCGGGGAGAGCGGTGGTCCCGGCCGGCCCGGCCGGGACCCCTCGCCCGGCCGGACCGCCGGCCGTACCGTCGGCCGGCGCCACGCGCCGCCGACCCGGCCCGACGTGGCGAGCCGTTCCCACAGGCCGGCCGGCGTCGGCCGACGCGCACCGACGCACCGGGGTGTCCGTGAGGGCCGGGCGTTCGCGCCCCCTCGACGGGACGCGAACGCACGCACGATCTCCGCACGCCCGGTCTCCGCACCCGCGGAGCCCCCACCGCGAAGGCACCTCGAACCCGCAGAGACCCGCAGAGAAACGGAGACGCATCATGTCGACCGGCGTGAACGCCGTGGCCGTCGCCGGCCAGCCACCGCTCCTGAGCTACGAAGGGGTGCACGGCGCCCGGCACCGTATCGCCGGCCGCCTGGTGCGCACGCCCGTCGTGCGCAGCGAGGAACTGGAGCGTGTGGCCGGCGCCCGGCTGTGGCTGAAGGCGGAGAACCTCCAGCGTGGAGGCTCTTTCAAGATGCGCGGCGCGCTCCTCGCCGTGGAGCGGCTGACGGGGGCCGGCAGCATCGGTGTGGTAGCGCAGTCCACCGGCAACCACGCCATAGCCGTGGCCCTGGCCGCCGCCCAGTACGGGCTTCCGGCCGTGCTGGTGCTGCCCACCGACGCCACCTCGACCAAGGTGCGGCGCATCCGTGGGACCGGCGCCGAGGTGCTCCAGGCCGGAACCACGCTGGCCGAGCGGATCGCGGTGGTCGAGGAGCTCAGGAACGCCCGCGGCTACGACGAGATCGACCCCTACCAGAACCCGGACGTGGTGGCCGGCCAGGGAACCGCCACCGCGGACCTGCTGCACCAGGTGGACGCGGCCGGCGGCCGCCTGGACGCGGTGGTGCTGCCCGTCGGGGGCGGCAGCGCGGTGGCCGGCGCCTGTCTGGCCACCGCGGGCCGGGGCATCGACGTCTACGGCGCCGAGCCCAGCGCCGTGCCGGCCCTGACCGCGGCACTGCGCGCCGGGGGACCCGTCACGGTGGACGTGAAGCCCACGATCGCCGACGGGCTGCGCCCCGACCGCATCGGCCGACTGCCCTACGACCTCGTCCACGACACGGTCGCCGAGGTCTTCACCATCGACGAGAGCGCCATCGCCGAGGCGCTGTGCCTGGTTCTCGTCCACGCCCGGCTGCTGGTCGAGCCCGCCGCCGCCACCGCTCTGGCCGGCGCCCTGCGCCTGGCCGCCGACGGCCGTGCCCGGGACATCGGAGTGCTGCTCTCGGGCGGCAACGTCGAGACGAGCCTCGTGGCGTCCCTCCTGGATCGCCACACCTGCTGAATCCGCCGTCGACGGGCGGCACCGGCGACCGCGGAAACCCGTGACCGAACCGGAAGAACACCATTCTCCCCGAACGCGGAAGGGCTGGACATGACAGGGGCGACGAAATTCGAGGGGGAGTGGATACACCGCTTCCACCCCACCGACGACAGTGAGTTCCGCATCGTCTGCTTCCCGCACGCCGGGGGTTCGGCGAGCTACTACCACGCGCTGTCGGAAGCCCTCTCACCGGAACTGGACACGCTCGCCGTCCAGTACCCGGGACGGCAGGACCGCCGTGCCGAGGGCTGCGTCCACAGCCTGGCCGAACTCGCCGACCTCGCCTACGCGGCACTGCGCCGCTCCGAGGACGGCCGGCCCACCGTCTTCTTCGGCCACAGCATGGGCTCGATCCTCGCCTTCGAGGTGGCCCGCCGCTACCAGGACGACACCGGCGTACCGCCCGCCTGGCTGTTCACCTCCGGCTACCCCGCGCCCTCCCGGCTGCGCGGCGGAACGGTGCACCGCCGTGACGACGCCGGCATCATCGACGAACTGCGCTCCGTCAACGGCACCGACCCCGTCTGGCTGGAGAACAAACACCTGAGGGCCTCCGTCCTCTACGCCGTCCGGGGCGACTACACGGCCATCGAGACCCATCCCCGGGTCACCGACGTCCGGCTCGACTGCCCCATCACCATGCTGATCGGCGACGACGACCCGCACACCACGATCGCCGAGGCCGAGGCCTGGCAGGAGCACACCACCGGCGAATTCTCCCTGCACGTCTTCCGGGGCGGCCACTTCTACCTCGACCAGTACGGCCGGGAGGTCACCGACATCATCTCCGGTACCGTCCGGGGCGGGCTGACCCCGGACGCGCGCCGTCCCTGAAGCCGGGCTCCGGTCCCGGCCCGAAGAAGGGCCACGCGCCGGGCCGTTCGCCCGCCGGCCCGCGTCCGCATGCCGACGCGGCGGTTTCCGGCGGGACCTGCCCGGGCGAACGGGACCTGCCCCGCCCCCGGCCCGCGCGACGAGCACTTTTTCGGCCGAGGGCGACGGGGTGGGACGCCGTGCCGGTGCCCTTGCCGGCGCCCGTGTCAGCGCCCGTGTCAGGGACGTGACCGGTCCGTGCCAGACCCGGTGAGGACAGTGGGGGCATGACAAGTACGGCAATCGCAGTGACGGGGCTGCGCAAGGCATTCGGCGACAAGGTCGTGCTCGACGGCATCGACTTCGACGTCGCCGCGGGATCGGTCTTCTCCATGCTCGGCCCCAACGGGGCGGGCAAGACGACCACGGTCAACGTCCTGGCGACGTTGCTGAAGGCCGACGCCGGGACGGTGCGCGTCGCCGGGCACGACGTGGCCACCGCGACCAGGCAGGTGCGCGCGGCCATCGGGGTGACCGGTCAGTTCGCCGCGGTGGACGAGTTGCTGTCGGGCCGGGAGAACCTCCAGCTGATGGCGGACCTGAGGCGCGTGCGCTCCGGTGGCCAGGTGGTCACGCGGCTGCTGGAGCGGTTCGACCTGCTGGAGGCGGCGGACAAGATGTCGTCGACCTACTCCGGGGGGATGCGCCGGAAGCTGGACCTGGCGATGACGCTGGTCGGCAACCCGCAGATCATCTTCCTGGACGAGCCGACGACGGGCCTCGACCCGCGCAGCAGGCGCACCATGTGGGGGATCGTCCGCGAGCTGGTGGCCGACGGCACCACCATCTTCCTCACCACCCAGTACCTCGAGGAAGCCGACCAGCTCGCCGACCAGGTCGTCGTGCTCGACCAGGGCCGGCTGGTCGCCCAGGGCACCCCCGAGGAGCTCAAGCGCCAGGTCCCCGGCACCCACGTCCGGCTCCGGTTCGCCGACCTCGACGAACTCGACGCGGCGGCGCGGGTCCTGACCGGGGCCACGCGGGACGACCAGGAGCTGATCCTGCGGGTGCCCAGCGACGGCCAGTCGAGGTCGCTGCGGGCCCTGCTCGACCGGCTCGACGAGCACCACGTCAACGCCCAGGAGTTCTCCGTGCACACACCGGACCTCGACGACGTCTTCCTCGCCCTGACCGGGCGCCCGAGCGCGGAGGCGGTCGCACAGTGAGCAGTGTCCCGACGGCGTTGGCCGACACGATGATCATGTTGCGCCGCAACCTGAAGCACACCCTGCGGAACCCGCTCGTGCTGTTCAACGCGGTCCTGTTCCCGATTGTCATCATGCTCATGTTCGTCAAGGTGCTCGGCGGTGCCTTCAGCGTCGGTGAGGAGTACATCGACTACGTGACGCCGGGTCTGCTCGTGATGGCCGTCAGCTACGGGCTGGGGTCCACCGCGGCGGCCGTGAACGACGACATGAGGAAGGGCATCATCAACCGGTTCAAGGCCATGGACGTCTCCCGCGGTGCCGTGCTGACCGGACAGGTCGTCGTCACCACGGTGCGCTGCCTGGTGGCCTGCGCGGCCATCGTCGGGGTGGCCTTCGCGATGGGGTTCGACCCGGAGGCGAGCGCCCTCGACTGGCTCGGCGTGCTCGGTCTCGTCGTACTGCTCACCTTCGCGACCAGCTGGCTCACCATCGCCCTGGGGCTGGCCGCGAAGACCGCGGAGTCGGCGGGCCTGGCCACCGTGCCGCTGGTCATGCTGCCGTTCCTGAGCAGCGCGTTCGTGCCCGCGGAGACCATGGGGGCCGGCGCGCGGCAGTTCGCGGAGTACCAGCCCTTCACCCCGATCATCGAGACGCTGCGCGGGCTGCTGGCGGGCGAACCGTCGGGCGACGACGCGATCGCGGCCGTCGCCTGGTGCGTCGGGCTCACCGTCCTCGGGTACGTGTGGGCGGTCTCCACGTTCAAGAAGCGAGCGTGACCCCGACCAGCTGAGACCAGCCGGTCCGTGTCCCCTCCCGAGCCGCCTCGGCGAACCGCGCGTCGCCGAGGCGGCTCCGCGCGCTCTGCTCGATCCGCGCCGCGTCCGGGTGGGAGCGGTCCTGCAGCCCGCGTACGCCCGTGCTCGCCGCCAGCAGCCGCGCGGCCTGCTCGGGCTCACCGCGGCGCAGCGCCAGGTCCGCGACCCCGACGAGCACCTGCGCGGTCAGCGGCGCGTACCCCGCCTCGGACGCCGCCTCGCAGGCCGCCGCGCGGTGCGCCCGGGCCTCGCCGAGGTCGTCGGCGAGATAGCCGAGCAGGTCGTGCGTCACCGCGCGGACGTCCGCCCGCTCCGCTCCGTCGCCCAGGACGGCCGTCACGACACCGAGTTGCCGGTGCGCCTCCCCGGCGTCGCCGCCCCACCGGGCGAGCTCCGCCTTGGCGAGGGCCAGTTCGGCCAGCGCGTCCGGCCAGGTGACCCGCTCCGCGCGCCGCTGCGCCTCGGCGATGGCGGCGGCGCTGGCGTCCTCGTCGCCCAGCAGCCAGTACAGCTGCGCCTGCCGCGACCGCATCCGGATGACGTCCTCGGTGGTACCGACCTCGGTGACGACCGCGATCGCCTGCTCGTAGTGCTCGCACGCACCGGCGAACTCGCCGCGCACGGCGATCCGGTCCGCCAGCTCGGTCAGGGCGAACGAGATCCCGAACCGCTCCCCGAGCGCCCGGAACTCGGTGAGCGCCCTCTCCAGGTACGCGTCCGCGTCCCGCCCGTCCCGGCCGAGCATGATCCGCATCTTGCCCAGGTGCAGCCGGGCCAGGGCACGCACCCAGGGGTCCTCGTTGTCGAGCAGCGGTTCGAACGCGGGCAGGAACGCGTCGGGCGCCTGCAGCATGCGTTCCAGCGCGGTGACGAGCCCCAGCAGCGGGGAGCGGTGCCGGCTGCGCCGGCTGAACCGGTGCGCCTCGTGGATCCACCGCGCGGCCTGGCGCTCGTCGCCCCGCCCGGAGCTCACGAACAGGACGACCAGCGCGTACACCATGGCGCGGACCTCGTCGGTCACCTCGCCGGGCGTCCTGGTGGCCGTGGTGATCAGCTCGAAGCCCTCGGTCCTGTGCCCGCCGAGCCACCAGTACCAGCCCGCGCCCGCCGCGAGCCGCATCGCCGCCTGCGCCTCGCCCGCCGCGAGCGCGCCGCCCATCGCCGTACCTATGTTGTCGTGCTCGGCCTCCAGCATGGCCAGCCAGTCCAGTTGCTCGGCGCGGCGCAGATGCGGCTCCGCGGTCTCGGCGAGCTCGGTGAAGTACGCCAGGTGGGCGCGGCGCACCCGGTCCGACTCCCCCGCCTCCGCGAGCCGGTGCCGGGCGTACTCCCTGATCGTGCCGATCATGCGGTAGCGCGGGGCGCCGACGCCCTCGGCGAGCAGCAGCGACTTCTCGGTCAGCGCGGTGAGCAGCTCCAGCACCTGCTCCTGCTCGACCGCGTCGCCCGCGCAGACCCGTTCGGCCGCCTCCAGGCTCGCCCCGCCGGAGAACACCGCGAGCCGGCGCAGGACCACCCGCTCGGCGTGGGTGAGCAGCTCCCAGCTCCAGTCGACGGCCGCGCGCAGCGTCCTGTGCCGCGGCATCGCGATCCGGCTGCCGCTGGTCAGCAGGCGGAACCGGTCGTCGAGCCGGTCGGCGAGCTGGTCGATGGACATGGTGCGCAACCGGGCCGCGGCCAGTTCGATCGCCAGCGGCATCCCGTCCAGCGTCCGGCAGACGCGCGCCATCGTCGCCAGCGTGCGGGCGTCGCCCCAGAGGTCCTGGCGCACCGCCCCGGTCCGGTCCCGCAGCAGCCGGACGGCGGGTGAGGCCGCGATCTCGCCGGGGCCCGCGTCCGCCTCCGGGAGGGCCAGCGGCTCGACCGGCCACAGCGCCTCCCCGGTGATGCCGAGCGGTTCCCGGCTCGTCGCCAGGATCCGCAGCCGCCGGCACTCCCCGAGCACCCGGTGGGCGAACACCGCCGCGGCCTCGATCACGTGTTCGCAGTTGTCCAGGATCAGCAGTGCCTCCCGCTCGCGGACCGCGGCGACGAGCCGGTCCGTCGGCTCCGCGTTCGGGGCCCCGCCGAGCAGGGCGTCCCGCAGGCCGAGTCCGGTGAGCGTCGACTGCGCCACGTCGGCCACCTCACCGTTGGCGCGGATGCCGGCGAGCTCCACCAGCCAGACCCCGTCCGGCAGGTCGTCGAGCAGCGTGCGCGCGGTCTCCGTGGCCAGCCTGGACTTCCCCGAGCCGGCCGGCCCGATCACGGTGGTGAGCCGGTGCTCGGCGACGAGCCCGCGGACCGCGGCGACGTCGGCGTCCTTGCCGACGAAGGTGGTCAGCTCGGCGCGCAGGTTGGTCCTGCGGCCCGCTTCCCGCTGCCGCAGGCCCTGCCCCAGCTCGCCCCGCAGCAGCCCGACGTGCAACGCGGCCAGCTCCGGCGAGGGGTCGACGCCCAGCGCGTCGGCCAGGGCCTCCCTCGCGCGCTGGTACACCAGCAGCGCCTCGCTGTTGCGGCCGGCCGCGACGAGGGCGCGCATCAGCGCGGCGACGAGCCGTTCCCGCATCGGGTGCGCGGCCACCAGGTCGGTCAGCTCCGTGACCACCTCCGTGCCGCGCCCGAGGGCGACCTCCGCGTCGAAGCGCTCCTCCGTGGCGGTCAGGCGCAGCCCCTCCAGCCGGACGACCGCGGCGTCGAACGCGGCGCTGTCCTGCACGCCGACGTCCTGCATGGCCGCACCGCGCCACAGTTCGAGGGCTTCGCGCAGCAGCCGCACGCGCCGGGAGGCGTCCTCGGCGCGGGCCTGGCCGGCGGTGAAGAGGCGTTCGAACCGCACGGCGTCGACGGCGTCGGGTTCCACCGTCAGCCGGTAGCCGTCCGTCTGCCCTTCGACCACCCCGTCCGGCAGTGCCTTCCGCAGCCGGGAGACCAGGCGCTGCAGGGCGTTCGCCGCGTCGGCGGGCGGGCGTTCTCCCCAGATCCAGTCGACGAGCGACGCCTTGGGAACCACCTGACCCGGCTTGAGCGCGAGGGCGGTCAGCAGTCCGCGCAGCCGCGCGCCCGGCACGTCGACCAAGCCGCCGTCGTCCGTGCGCAACTCGAATGGACCCAGCACCTTGATCTGCACCCGCTGATTTTGCCACGGGTGTTCGGCTGGTATTCCCCCTCTGACGCGTTGCGGTACGTCCCCTTCAGGGGGGCAGGCGCGGGCGGGGCGGTGGTGCGGGGGCCGCGGCGGCGGTGCGGGCACGGACCGGCCGACGGTGTCATCCCGCGAAGTCCCGGGCGGTGGCGGTCGGCCGCCGGTCGTGCCCCGCCGTTTCCGCCGCGGTGAAGGCCGCCAGGTCCTGGAGGACGGCCCGGGCCACCTCGCGCTTTCGGGACTGCAGGTAGAAGTGGCCGCCGTCGAAGAGCCTGGTCGTCCACCGCCCGGTCGTGTACTCGGCCCACTTCCCGAGGCCGTCACGCGGCACACCCGCGTCCTTCGTCCCGCAGTAACTGCTGATGGGACAGCCGACCTTGTGACCCGCGTGGTCCCGGTAGGTCTCGACGGCCCTGAAGTCGGCGCGCACCGAGGGCAGGACGGCGGCCAGGAGGTCCTTGTCGGCCAGCAACGCGGGCGGTGTGCCCGCGAGTTCGGCCAGATGTCCGGTCAGGCGCTCGTCGTCCATGGTGTGGACTCCCCGGTCGGACGGGACGGACGGGGCGGCCCGGCCCGAGACGACCAGCCCCATGAGGGCGTGGCCCCGGCGCCGTTCGAGCCGCAGCGCCACCTCGTACGCCAGGAGGGATCCCATGCTGTGCCCGAAGAGGGCCAACGGCCGGTTCCGCCAGGGCGACAGGGCGTGCGCGGCCCGGTCCGCCATCTGCCGGAGATCCTCCAGGGCGGGCTCGGCCAGCCGGTCCTGCCTGCCCGGGTACTGCACGATCAGCACCTCGGCCGCGGCGGACAGCTCCTCGGAGAGGGGAAGGTGGGCCGACGCCGAGCCCCCGGCGTGGGGGAAGCAGACCAGGACCGGGCCGTCGGCTCCGGGATCGTGGAACTGCCGGATCCACGCGCTGTGCACGGTGTCGTGACGGCGTGTGACTGTCATCGTTCCCCCTCGCGTTCCGGTGCCGGCGTCCCGCCGGCGGGGCAGCCCGCGGACCGCGCCGCCCTCACGCGGCTTCGCGGTTCATTCCCGCAGTTCGAGCGTGCAGCACTTGACGCTGCCCCCGGCCTTCAGCAGCTCGGTCAGATCGGCGCCGACGGGGTGGTAGCCGCGCTCACGCAACTGCGCCGCGAGGCCGGTGGCCGCCCGGGGCAGGACGACGTTGCGGCCGTCCGACAGCGCGTTGAGGCCGAACACGGCGGCGTCGGCCTCCTCGGCCAGGATCGCGTCCGGGAACCGCTCGGCCAGCACGGCCCGGCTCTGCGGGGAGAACGCCCCCGGGTAGTACATGACCTCGTCGTCCCCGAGCACCGCCAGAGCCGTGTCGAGGTGGTAGAACCGCGGATCGACGAGGGACAGGCTGATCACGGGGCGTCCGAAGAACTCGCGCACCTCGTCGTGGGCCCGCGGGTCGGAGCGGAAGCCGGTGCCGGCCAGGATCTCCCCGCCCGTGCACAGGAAGTCGCCCTCGCCCTCGTTGACGTACTCCGCCTGCCGGACCGTGGACCAGCCGCCGCGGCCGAACCACTCCAGGTAGGCCGCGGACTCGTCCCTGCGCTGGGGGTGCCTGAAGCGCGCGACGAGCACCTTGCCGTCCACGACGACGGCGCCGTTCGCGGCGAAGACCATGTCGGGAAGGCCCGGCACGGGCTCGATCAGCCGCACGTCGTGGCCCAGACCGACGAACGTCTCGAACAGCTCCTTCCACTGGGCCAGTCCCGTCTCCGCCGAGGTGGGGCGGTCCGGGTCCATCCACGGATTGATCGAGTAGGTGACGTCGAAGTGCGTGGGACGGCACATCAGATAACGCCGAGGCGATGTCTTTCGCTGTTCCTGCGCCGTCCGTTCCGGCTGTGCGTGAGGCACCTGGAGTCCCTTCTGTCGGTGGAACGCCGAGAATTCCCGAATTGATTCCGGCGCGGCTCCGGGAGGGGGAGCGGAGTGCCGGACCGGCGCTTCTGGCGGCCGGCCCGGCATTTCGGGGGAAGGAGGATCACCCTGCCCGTGCGCTGCGATTTCCAGCGGGAATCGGTCCCCGGTTCAGTTGTCCGAGGACGTTATCGGCCAGGAACATACACCCTGAAATCGCATCCCCGGTGAAAGAGGCAGCGGGAAGCGGTCGGAGGGCACGGGCACCCACATCGGAGGGCACGGGCACCCACATTACTGTCCTGTCGACGGGACAGCCGATGCCCGGCGGGGCGTCCGCGCCGTCATCTCTTGCACTGCCTTTCCCCGGCCACTTAGCTTGGCGTCGCGAGGTTCCCGGGCGCACTGCCCGAAGCGGTGGCCCACCAGGTCGGCCTTCCGCCCCGGTTCCGGCCGGGACGGGTCGGCCTCCCGCCCCGGGACCGAAGGCAACGCGGCACGAGCCGGCCGCCGGACGACAGGCGCGGAACGCCCGCGGGCGGCGTCGGCACGCGGACTCGCCGGTCCGCTCTCCACCCCGTCCGGCCGGCGAGCGCCGGACGTCACCAGCACGGCGTGAGCCGAAGAGAAACGCGAGATGCCCGTCCGGCCGTTCAAGGAATTCGTCCCGCCGGCGGGACAGCGGAAAGGGCCCCAGCGGCCGTGACGGTCCGGGGACGGGGCCGACAATGGCGTGAGCGGACATTCCCGTTCGGCCGAGAAAGGAAAGGCTGGAAATGGAATCGTGGCCGCGGGTCCCCCAGCGAGGCGGACAGGACGAGGCGTCGGAACGGCAGGCCGAGCCCTCGGGTGCGCCGGCGTCACTCGTGAAGGAGATATCGGCGCTGTGGGGGGAACACCTCGACGGCCAGGAGGTCGGGCCGGACGACGACTTCTTCGCACTCGGCGGCAATTCGCTGACCGGGATCAAGATCATTGATCGGGTGTCCCGGGACTACGGCGTCGAACTGTCCGTGCGCGCCTTCTACCTGGCGCAGACCCCGGCCCGGGTCGCCGACCTGATCGAGCAGGGGAGGGCACGGACGTGAGGTTGACGCCGGGTGCCGCGCGCGACGTCGACCTCGACCGCGTCGACCTGTTCGACCTGGACCTCTACACCTCGGGCGATCCGCACCCGATCTGGGACGTGATGCGGGCGAAGGCGCCCCTGCACCACCAGGTCCTGCCGGACGGCCGGGAGTTCTGGTCGGTGACCCGCTACGACGACGTCTGCCGTGTGCTCGGCGACCACCGGGAGTTCACCTCGGAGCGCGGCACGGTGGTCACCCACCTCGGGGTGGACGACGTCGCGGCGGGCAGACTGCTGACGTCCACCGACCCGCCGCGGCACACCCAGGTCCGCAGGGCGATCGGCGCCAAGCTCACCGCGCGGGCGGTGGCGCCCTGGGAGGACCGGATCCGGCAGGCGATCGTGCGCTTCCTCGAACCGGCGCTCGACGGCGGCACCTTCGACCTGGCCGAGGGCGCGCTGCTCCTGCCGGCGATCGTCACGGGCCCCCTGCTGGGCATCCCGGAGCGGGACTGGGACGAACTCGTGCAGCTGACCGCGATGGTGACGGCCCCCTCGGACCCGCACTTCCAGCACGGCAGCGAAGCCGCGACGCTGGCCATCGCCCACCACGAACTCGTCACCTACGTCACCGACTGGGTGAAGCGACGGCGGTCGGCCGGAGGCGAGGACGGGAGCCTGCTTGACCACCTCATGACCGCCCGCGCGGGAGACGCGCCGCTGACCGACGAGGAGATCGCCCTCGACGGCTACAGCATTCTCCTGGGCGCCAACGTGACGACGCCGCACACCGTCTCGGGCACGGTGCACGCCCTCATCGAGCGGCCCGAGCAGTTCGCCAAGGCGCAGGCCGACCCGTCGCTGGTCCCGAACCTCGTCGAGGAGGGGCTGCGCTGGACGTCGGCCGCGTGCAACTTCATGCGGTACGCGGTGGACGACGTCCGGATCGGCGGGGGCACGATCCCGGCCCGCGGGGCGGTCGTCGCGTGGATCGGGTCGGCCAACCGGGACGAGTCCCTGTTCACCGACCCGCACGAGTTCGACATCACCCGCGAGGGCGCCAAGCGCCAGATCGCGTTCGGGTTCGGGCCGCACTTCTGCGTCGGGGCGCCGCTGGCCCGGCTGACCCTGCGGGTCTTCTTCGAGGAACTGCTCCAGCGGTTCGGATCGATCGAGCTCGACGGCGAACCGCAGCACCTGCGGTCGTACTTCATCGCCGGCATGACCCACCTCCCCGTCGTCGCCCAGAAACGAAGGACGCCATGACATCCGGCTCCACCACCGCCGCGTCGCCGTGGTTCGTCCGGCCGCCGTCCACCGTCCACCCCGCCCGGATCTTCTGCTTCCCCTTCTCCGGGTCCGGGGCCTCGGCCTTCAGCGCCTGGCCGGCCGCGATCGACGGCGTCGAGGTCTGCCCGGTGCAGTTCCCCGGCCGTGAGAACCGGTTGGCCGAACCCCACTACGGCACCTACGAGGACCTCGCCGCCGGCCTGGTCGACCCCCTGGTGCCGCTGCTCGACCGGCCGTTCGCGTTCTTCGGGCACTGCGCGGGCGCGCTGCCCGCGTACGAGACCGTTGTCCGGCTCGCCGAACTCGGCCTGCCCGGGCCGGACCGCCTCTTCGTGTCGGGCCAGCCGGCACCGCACGACGCCTCACGCGACCGGATGCTCACCATGACCGAGTCCGAACTGCGCGCCGAGGTGGAGTCGTTCCTCCGCGGCCGGGGCATCGAGCCGCGGCCGGACATGGTCGACCTCGGCCTCATGGTGCTGCTCCGCGATCACGCCGCCGCGGGCGCCTACCGGCGGCAGGAGCCGGTCGCCGTGCGATGCCCCATCGTCGTGCTGCACTGGCGGGACGACCCCGACGTGAGCCTCGACGAGCTCCAGGGGTGGCGCCGGTACTCGGATTCCGTCGACTTCCGGGTCGTCGACGGCGGCCACTACGACTTCATGGACGCGCCGGACGAGCTGCAAAGGCTGCTGGCCCGCCGGCGGTGAGGGCGGCGCCGCCCGCGACAGCCGTACACCGAGGGAACCGGAAGGAATTCGTATGAGTGACGCAGCCACCGGCATCGCCGTCATCGGGATGTCGTGCCGCTTCCCCGGTGTGCACGACCTGGGTGAGTTCTGGCGCCTGCTGCTCGACGGGAGGTCGACCGTCGGAACGTTCCCCGAGCACCGGGCCGTCGACTCCGACCGCACGCCCCACCCGGACGCCGCCACCGTGAACGCGGGTTCGTTCCTCGACTCCGTCGACGGGTTCGACGCGGAGTTCTTCGGAACGTCCGCGGCGGAGGCGGCCGCCATGGACCCCGTGCAGCGGCTGGGGCTGGAGCTCGCCTGGGAGGCCGTCGAGGACGCCTGCGTTCCGGCGGCCGCGCTCGCGGGCCGCGAGATCGACGTCGTGGTCGGCGCCGCGCCCTCGGGGTACGAGCTGCTGCGCAAGCTGTCCGGCAGCGACCGGGACGACCACTACGCCGCGCTCGGCTCGAGCGGTGCGTTGATCGCGAACCGGATCTCGAACCTGCTCGACGTCCGCGGAATGAGTTTCTGCGCGGACTCGGGCCAGTCCTCCTCCCTCGTGTCGCTGGCGCTGGTGTGCGAACGGATACGCGGCGGCGCGGTCGACATGGCGATCGCGGGCGGCGTCCACCTGATCGTCGATCCGGAAGCGGGACTGGGCCTGGCGAATCTGGGAGCCCTCTCTCCCGACGGCCGCTGCTTCCCCTTCGACGAACGGGCCAACGGCTTCGTCCGGGGAGAGGGCGGAGCGTTCGTCCTGCTCAAGCGGCTCGACCTCGCCCTCGCCGACGGCGATCACGTCTACGCGGTGGTCCGGGGCTGGGGCGTCGGCAACGGTGGCGCGTCCTCCCGGATGCCGGATCCCAGCCCCGGCGGGCAGGCGGCGGCCGTACTGTCCGCCCTCCGGCGCGCGGCCGTTCCGTTCGACGGCGTCGACTACGTCGAGGCCCACGGCACCGGCACACGACTCGGCGACCCGGCGGAGTTGTCCGGTCTGCGCGAGGTGTTCCGGGAGACCGGCCGGAGCCGCCCCCTGGCGATCGGCTCGGTGAAGGCGAACGTCGGGCACCTGGAGCCGGCCGCGGGAATCGTCGGCTTCGTGAAGGCGGCGCTCTGCCTGGACCGCGCCCAGCTGGTCCCGAACCCGAACTTCCGGTCTCCGAACCCCGCCGTCCCGGACTTCCACGAGGACTTCGAGGTGCTGAGGGCCGCGCGGCCCTGGCCGGGCGTGCCGGGCCGGCCGCGGCGGGCAGGGGTGACGTCGGTCGGGATGGGGGGCACCAACGCGCACGTGATCCTCGAACAGGCACCCGAGGAGCGGGCGCAACCCCGTGCCGCAGGCGGGGGACCGGCCTCCGCGGGCGTCTTCGGGGTGGTGCCGTGGGTGCTGTCGGCGCGCACGGAGCCGGCCCTGCGGGAGCAGGCGACGCGGTTGTGGGACCTGGTGGTCGCGGACGCGTCGCTGTCGACGGCCGACGTGGGGCGCGCGCTGGTGTCGGCGCGGTCGTCGTTCGAGCACCGGGCGGTGGTGCTCGGCGGGGGCCGTGAGGAGGCGCTGGCCGGTCTCGACCTGGTGGCGGCGGGCGGTGACGCGGCGCGGACGGTCCGCGGGGTGGCCACGGGGCCGGTGGGTCCGGTCGTCTTCGTGTTCCCCGGCCAGGGGTCGCAGTGGCCGGGCATGGGGAAGCGGCTGTACGCGGAGTCGGAGGTCTTCGCGCGCGCGATCGACGAGTGCGCGCGTGCTCTGGCGCCGTGGCTGGACTGGTCACTGGTGGACCTGGTGACCGGCGCGGAGTCGGCGCCGTCGCTGGAGCGCGGGGACTCCGTGGTCCAGCCGGCGCTGTTCGCGATGATGGTGTCCCTGGCGCGGGTGTGGCGGTCGCTGGGAGTGGTCCCCGACGCGGTGGTGGGCCACTCGCAGGGAGAGATCGCCGCGGCGTGCGCGGCAGGCGCGATCTCCCTCGAGGACGCGGCGCGGATCGTCGCCCTGCGCAGCCGGGCGTTGACGGAGCTGGCCGCCCAGGGCGGCCTGAGCGCGGTGGCCGCGCCCCTCGCATGGGTCGAGGACCGGTTGGGCCGGTGGGCCGGGCAGCTCTCCGTGGGGGCGGTCAACGGGCCGGCTTCCGTGGTGATCTCCGGGGACCTCGGGGCGCTGGAGGAGTTCGCCACGATGGCCGCCGGTGACGGTGTCCGGGTGCGCCGGGTCAGGATCGACTACGCGTCGCACTCCCACCAGGTCGAACGCATCCGGGACCGGGTGCTCGAGGCCACCTCGGGCGTCTCGCCGAGGCGATCGGCGGTGGAGTTCCACTCCACGGTCACCGGGGGGTTGCTCGACACGCGTCGGCTCGGTGGCTCGTACTGGTACGACAACCTGCGTTCGACGGTGCGTTTCGGCGAGGTCGTCGAGAACCTGATGCGTGAGCGCGGCGGTGTGTTCGTGGAGGTCAGTCCGCACCCGGTGCTCGCGGTGGCGATGGAGGAGACCGCCGACGCGCTGGCGGTCCCGCCGGTGGTGGTGGGCACCCTGCACAAGGACGACGGGAGCGCGGGCAAGGTCCTCACGTCGCTGGCCGAGTTGTACGTGCGTGGTGTGCCGGTGGACTGGGGAGCGGCGTTCGCCGCGGGCCGGCCGCGCCGGATCGGCCTGCCGACCTACGCGTTCCAACGGCGGCGGTACTGGCTGACCGCGCCCGAGGACACCGGCACCACGGACACGGGCCCCTTCGCGCACGCGAGCGGACGGGGCGCGGACACCAGGGCGGCGGACCTGGGTTCGGAACGGTCGGTCCGCGCTCTGGTGTGCGCCCAGACGGCGGCGGTACTGAGCGCGAAGGGCACGGATCTGACGGGCGCCGATCTCGCGGCGAGGTCGGCCGAGACCTTCAAGGACCTGGGTTTCGACTCGTCGATGGCCGTGCGGCTCCGCAACCGGCTCACCGCGGCGGCCGGTGTGCGGCTCCCGGCCACCGTCGCGTTCACCCACCCCACTCCGCAGGCGCTCGGCCGCCACCTCTTCTCCCTCCTCGGGCCGAAGGCGCCCGACGCCCCGGAGACGGCGCAGGAGACGGCGAAGGAGACGGCGCAGGAGACGGCGCAGGAGACGAGCCTGGAAAGTCGCAGTGATGACGATCTGTACGAATTGATCGACCGCGGATACATCTAGCCGCACCCGTTCTTCTAAGCAACTGTTGGGGGAGGTCCTGGTGGAGGACGTCGACAAGCTCCGGTCCTACCTGCGACGCGCTGTCGGCGACGCGCAGGCCCTGCGCGAGCGGGTGCGCGAGCTGGAGGAGTCCGCTCGCGAGCCCGTCGCGGTCGTGGGCGTGGGGTGTCGCTTCCCGGGTGGGGTGACGTCCCCCGAAGGGCTGTGGGAGGTCGTGTCCGAAGGCGTGGACGCGATGGGCGACTTCCCGTCGGACCGCGGGTGGGACGTGGACGCGCTGTACGACCCGGATCCCGGGGCGCACGGGAAGACGTACACGCGCTCGGGAGGATTCCTGACCGGTCTCGCGGAGTTCGACCCGGCGTTCTTCGGGATCAGCCCGCGAGAGGCGCTGGCGATGGATCCGCAGCAGCGGCTGATGCTGGAGACGTCGTGGGAGGCGCTGGAGCGGGCGGGTATCGACCCGGCCGTGCTGCGGGGCTCGGCGACCGGGGTGTTCACCGGGATCTACGGGGTCGACTACGGCCCGCGGATGGGCGGCGGGGCGGCCGGCGAGGTGGAGGGCTTCGCGATCGCGGGGACGTACACCAGCGTGGCCTCGGGCCGGGTGGCGTACGTGCTGGGTCTGGAGGGCCCGGCGGTGTCGACCGACACCGCGTGCTCGTCGTCGCTGGTCGCCGTCCACCAGGCCGTGCGGTCCCTGCGCTCCGGGGAGTGCACCCTGGCGTTGGCCGGTGGTGTGGCCGCGATGCCGACTCCGGGGATGTTCGTGGAGGTCGCCCGGCAGCGGGGCCTGTCGGCCGACGGCCGGTGCAAGTCGTTCGCAGAGGCGGCCGACGGAACCGGCTGGGGCGAGGGCGCGGGCGTGCTGGTGCTGGAGCGGTTGTCGGACGCGCTGCGCCACGGGCGCCGGATCTGGGCGGTGATCCGGGGCTCGGCGATCAACCAGGACGGGGCGTCCAACGGGTTGACCGCGCCGAGCGGCCTGGCGCAGCAGCGGGTCATCCGGGCAGCCGTGGCCGATGCCGGGCTGTCGCTCGGCGAGGTGGACGCGGTGGAGGCGCACGGGACCGGCACGAAGCTGGGCGACCCCATCGAGGCGGAGGCGCTGCTGGCCACCTACGGGCAGGACCGGGACCCCGGCGACCCGCTGTGGCTGGGCTCGCTGAAGTCGAACATCGGACACACGCAGGCCGCCGCGGGCGTCGGCGGGATGATCAAGATGATCATGGCGATGCGCCACGGGGTGCTGCCCAGGACGCTGCACGTGGACCGCCCGACCCCGCACGTGGACTGGTCGGCTGGGGCGGTGGAGCTGCTGACCGAGGCCAGGCAGTGGCCGAGCACCCCGGGACGGCCCCGGCGCGCGGGCGTGTCGTCCTTCGGGGTCAGCGGCACGAACGCGCACCTCGTCCTCGAGGAGGCACCCGAAGGGCTCGGGCAGGCACCCGCGGAGGAGGACGCCCCGGTTCGTCCGGCCGGGGACCCCGCCACCGGGCAGGCGCCCGCCGGCGTCCCCGCGGCGGTGCCGTGGGTGCTGTCGGCGCGGTCGGCGGAGGCGCTGCGGGAGCAGGCGCTGCGGCTGCGGGACGGCGTGGCCGCGGACCCGGACCTGCCGGTCGCGGGAGTGGCGCACGCGCTGGTGGCGACGCGATCGCTCTTCGAACACCGCCAGGTGGTGATCGGCGCGGACCGGGACGGGCTGCTCGCCGCCCTGACCGCCGCGGCCGAGGGGGCCAGGAGTCCCGCCGGCGTGGTCCGCGGCGTCGCGAAGCCGGTGGCCAGGACGGTGCTCGTGTTCCCGGGCCAGGGATGGCAGTGGGCGGGGATGGGGCGGGAGCTGTGGGAGTCGAGCCCGGTCTTCGCCCAGCAGATGCGCGCGTGCGCGCAGGCGCTGGAGCCATGGGTGGACTGGTCGCTGATCGACACCGTGTGCGGGGGGCCGAAGGCGGCCGACCTGGACCGCATCGATGTCGTCCAGCCGGTGCTGTTCGCGATGATGGTGTCGCTGGCGCGGGTGTGGCGTTCGCTGGGGGTGACACCGGACGCGGTGATCGGCCACTCCCAGGGTGAGATCGCCGCGGCCTGCGCCGCGGGGGCGCTGACCCTGCCGGACGCGGCCAGGATCGTGGCCCTGCGCTCCCGGCTGCTGGCCACGTCCACCCGGGACGGCGGCATGGCCGGGATCGTGGCGCCCGAACACCGGGTGCGGGAACTGCTGGAGCGTACGGGGTCCCGGGCCGTGATCGCCGCGGTCAACGGCCCCTACTCGACGACGGTCTCGGGCGAGGCCGCGGCGGTCAGGGAACTGATCGCGACCTGCGAATCCGAAGGCGTTCGCGCGCGGTGGATCCCGGCGAGCGTTCCCGGGCACTCGCCGCTGATGGACCGGTTCGAGGACCGGTTCCGGGACGAGCTGGGCGAGGTCGCCCCCGTGGCCTCGCCGGTGGAGTTCTACTCGACGGTGACCGGCGATCTGCTCGACACCGCGGAGCTGGACGCGGCCTACTGGTTCCGCAACCTGCGGGAACCGGTCCGGTTCGAAGCCGCCGTGAGGCACCTCCTCGGACCGGAGCACAGCGCGTTCATCGAGGTCAGCCCGCACCCCCTGCTCACGATCAACATCCAGGAGATGCTCGAGGCCACCCCCGGTGCCGACGGGGTGGTGGTGGGTTCGCTGCGCCGCGGCGACGGTGGCCTCGCCCGGTTGTACCGGTCGGTGGCCGAGGCCTTCGTGGCGGGCGTCGCGGTGTCGTGGGAGGCGGCGTTCCCGGACCGGGACGGCCGGTGGGTCGAGTTGCCCACGTACGCCTTCCAGCGGCAGCGCTACTGGCTGAACACGCCCGGCGAGACCACCGCCGGGAGCACGTCGGACCACCCGCTGCTCGACGCCGTGATCGATCTGCCCGACGACGCGGAGCACGGCGCGGTGGTGGGCGGCGGGCGCCTGTCGCTGGAGCGCCACCCGTGGCTCGCCGACCACGTCGTCCACGGCGCCGTCCTCGTGCCGGGAAGCGTGCTGGCGGAGCTGGCGGTGTGGGCGGCGCACAAGGCGGGGTGCGACACCGTCGACGAACTCACCCTGGAGACCCCGCTGGTGCTGTCGCGCACGGCCGATCGTGAGATCCGCGTCGTGGTCGACGGCAAGCGGGTGGTCAGCGTGCACTCACGGGGTGCGGGCGAATCCGACTGGACGCGCAACGCCGTCGGGGTCGTCGGGTCCGGCACCGGAGCGGTCCGCCGGGAGGACGACCTCGCCGCGTGGCCTCCCGCCGGCGCGGTCGGCGTGCCCTTCGAGGACGAGTACGCCAGGCTGTCCGCCCTCGGGTTCGGCCACGGACCCCTGCTCCGCGGTCTGAAGGAGCTGTGGCGCCGCGACGACACCCTGTTCGCGGAGGTCGCGCTGCCCGGGCACGACGGTGCGGATCCGGGCCGGTTCCGGGTCCACCCGGCGCTGCTGCACGCCGCGTTGTTCCCGGCCGCCTTGGGAGGGACCGCCGGCGGCCCCCGGTCCGAAGGCCTGCTGCCGTACCGCTGGACGGGGCTCCGTCTGGACTGCGCCGGGCCGACCGCGCTGCGCGTCCGTCTCGCGCCCGCGGGGGAGGACGCGCTGTCCGTGGCCGTGGCGGACCAGGACGGAGCACCCCTCGGCGGCGTCGAGTCGCTGACCCTGCGGCCCGTGGACGCCGGGCGGCTGGCCGAGCTGGGCTTCGACCACCGGGACTCGCTGTTCCGGGTGGACTGGGCCCCCCTCCCGGTGCCGTACGGGGAGGACGCGGGCCGGTACGCGGTGCTGGGCGGGGGCATCTCCCCGGGTGAGTCCGACGCGGTCACCGCGGCCCCGGGACCGGGCGCGGCGGTCTTCGCCGACCTCGGCGAACTCGCCGCCTCCGGTCAGGCGGTACCCCCCGTCGTCATCGCCGAGGTCGACCGGGCGGACGCGGGCGACACCCCCGCCGCCGTCGGGCGGAACCTCCACCGCGTGCTGCGGTGGACGCGGGACTGGCTCTCCGACGACCGGTTCTCCGGCTCACGCCTGGTCATCGTGACGCGGGGGGCGGTCCACGACGACCAGGGCCCCCGCACCGACCCCGCGGCGGCGGCGGTCTGGGGGTTCGTGCGCACCGCGCAGACCGAGAACCCGGGCCGGTTCACGCTCGTGGACACGGACGACCGGCCCGCTTCGCGGGCGCTCCTCCCGGCGGCGACCGCGACCGGGGAACCCCAGCTCAAGATCCGGGCCGGCATCGCGACCACCCCGCAACTGGCCCCCGCCCCCGCCCCCGGCGCGTCCGCCGGCCGCGGGTCCCTCGGCGGCACGCGGGACGGCCGCGGTCCCGGGTCCGGGACGGTGCTGATCACGGGTGGTACCAGCGGCCTGGGGGCGATGCTGGCCCGGCACCTCGTGGAGCGGCACGGGGTGCGCCGGCTGGTGCTGACCAGCAGGCGGGGACCGGCGGCTCCGGCGGCGGCGGGGCTGCGGGAGGAGCTGACCGCGGCGGGGGCACGGGTCGAGGTCGTGGCGTGCGATGTCACGCACCGCGAGTCCGTCGCCGAACTGATCGCCGCGGTGCCGGACGAGCACCCGCTGACGGCGGTGATCCACTGTGCGGCCGCGCTGGACGACGGGGTCGTCGAGGCGCTGACCGAGGACCGCGTGGACGCGGTGCTGGCGCCCAAGGCGCACGGCGCCTGGCACCTGCACGAGCTGACCAGGCACCTGGACCTGTCCGCGTTCGTGCTGTTCTCCTCGATCGCGAGTGTGCTCGGGACGGCGGGGCAGGCCAACTACGCGGCGGCCAACGCGTTCCTCAACGGGCTGGCGGAGGCCCGCCGCGCCGAGGGGCTGGCCGCCGGCTCGTTGTGCTGGGGGTACTGGGCGGAGCGCAGCGAGCTGGGCGCCGACCTCGGTGAGGCGGACCTCGTGCGCCTGCGACGGCAGGGCGTGCAGCCGATGGCGTCGCACGAGGGGCTCGCGCTCTTCGACGCGGCGATCTCGCGGGACGAGCCGGTGCTGGTGCCGGCGCGCCTGAACCTTGCGGCACTGGGTGCGTCGCCCGCCGGCCGGGCGGGTTCGCCGCTCCTGCGCTCTCTGATCGGGGCGTCCGCCGGTCCCGGCACCCCGGGGAGCCGGGAGGCCACCGACGCCGGGATCGCGCAGCGGCTCAGGTCGCTGCCGCGGGCCGACGCGGAGGCGGAGCTGCTCGACGCCGTCCGGGCGCAGACCGCGATCGTCCTCGGCCACGCCGACACCGGGCGGGTCGGTCCCGGTACGGCGTTCAAGGACCTCGGGATCGATTCGCTCATGGCGCTGGAGCTGCGGAACAAGCTGGCGGCCGTGACCGGCCTGAAGCTGTCCGCCACGCTCGCGTTCGACTACCCGAACCCGGGCACCCTCGCGCGGTTCCTGGCCGCGGGCATCGACCCCGGCCCCGGTGGTGACCAGGAGTCCCCGGCCGACCGCCTGACCAGGGAGATAGAAGGACTGGGCACCCGGCTGGAGGACGCGTTCCTCGATCTCGCGGACGAGGACAGGGCCGCCATCTCCACGCTGCTCGGCGAGTTGCAGGGCCGAGTCCGTTCGATGGCGGGCGACGCAGCACCGGTCGGCATCGTCGACCGGATCAGTTCGGCATCAGCTGGAGAGCTTCTCTCGCTGCTGGACAAAGAGCTCGGCTAGGGAGAGCGATGACAAACGACAACAACGCCGACGTGCTCGACTACCTCAAGCGGACATCGATCGAGCTGATCGAGACACGTCAGCGCCTGCAGGAGCTGACGGAGGCCGCCGCCGAGCCCGTCGCGGTCGTGGGCGTCGCCTGCCGTTTCCCGGGCGGGGCGACGTCCCCGGAGGCGCTGTGGGAGCTGGTGCGGACGGGCGGGGACGCGGTGTCGGACTTCCCGGACGACCGCAACTGGGACCTGGAGGCCCTGTACGACCCGGATCCGGACCGGCCGAACACCTGTTACGCGCGCGCCGGTGGCTTCCTGTACGACGCGGGTGACTTCGACGCCGAGTTCTTCGGGATCAACCCGCGCGAGGCGCTGGCCGCCGACCCGCAGCACCGGTTGCTCCTCGAGACCTCGTGGGAGTCCCTGGAGCGGGCCGGCATCGACCCGCACACCCTGCGCGGCAGCGACACCGGTGTCTTCGCCGGTCTGGCGTACTTCGGCTACGGGAACCACTTCGCCACCCCCGAGGCGGTCTCGGGCTACGGGCAGACCGGTTCCCTGCTGAGCATGGCGTCCGGGCGCGTGGCGTACGCGCTGGGCCTGGAGGGCCCGGCGGTGTCGACCGACACCGCGTGCTCGTCGTCGCTGGTGGCGGTGCACCAGGCGGTGCGGTCGCTGCGGCAGGGCGAGTGCGCGCTGGCCCTGGCCGGGGGCGTCACCGTCATGGGGACGACGCAGGTGTTCCGGGAGATGTCGCGGAACCGGGGCCTGGCGAAGGACGGCCGGTGCAAGGCGTTCGCCGACGCGGCGGACGGCACCGGATTCTCCGAGGGCGTCGGGGTCCTGGTCCTCGAGCGGCTGTCGGACGCGCGGCGCAACGGACACCGCGTCTGGGCGGTGATCCGGGGCTCGGCCGTCAACCAGGACGGGGCGTCCAACGGGCTGACCGCGCCGAACGGGCCGGCGCAGCAGCGGGTGATCCGGGCGGCGTTGGCGGACGCCCGGGTGCGGGCGGGCGACGTGGACGTGATGGAGGCCCACGGGACCGGTACGACGCTGGGCGATCCGATCGAGGCGCAGGCGGTGCTGGCCACCTACGGGCAGGACCGGGATGCCGGCCGGCCGCTGTGGCTCGGGTCGTTGAAGTCGAACATCGGCCACGCGCAGGCGGCCGCGGGCGTCGGCGGCATCATCAAGATGATCATGGCGATGCGCCACGGGGTGATGCCCAGGACGCTCCACGTGGACCGCCCCTCCACACACGTGGACTGGTCGGCGGGGGCGGTGGAGCTGCTGACCGAGGCCAGGCAGTGGCCGAGCACCCCGGGGCGGCCGCGGCGGGCGGGCGTGTCCGCCTTCGGGGCCAGCGGCACCAACGCGCACCTGATCCTGGAGGAGGCACCCGAGGAGGAACTGGCCGAGGCGCCCGGGGAGGAGCCGGTGCCCGGCGCCGCCGGCCGGGCGCCGGGCGGCGCCGGCGGGCCGGTGCCGTGGGTCGTGTCGGCGCGGTCGGAGGGGGCGCTGCGGGCGCAGGCGGGGAAGCTGCGCGACTTCGCCGCCGCCGACGCGGACCTGGACCTCGCCGACGCCGGGTGGTCGTTGGTGTCCGGCCGGGCGCGGTTCGAGCACCGTGCCGTGGTGGTGGGGCGTGACCGCGACGAACTGCTCAGCGGGCTGGCGTCGTTGAGCGAGGGCGCGGAGTCCGCCGGGGTGGTGCGCGGTGTCGCCGGGGACCTCGGCGGAACGGTCTTCATGTTCCCGGGGCAGGGATCGCGGTGGGTCGGTGCGGCGCGACAGCTGTACGACGCCTTCCCCGTCTTCGCGCGGAGCCTCGACGAGGTCTGCGCACGCTTCGACGCACATCTGCCCTTCGCCCTGAAGCCCCTGCTCCTCGACGACGCGCCCGCGCAGGCCCGGGCCCGGCGGACCGACGTCGCACAGCCGGCGCTGTTCGCCCTGCAGGTCGCCCTGTACCGGCTCGTGACGCGTCACTGCGGGCAGCCGGACCACCTGATCGGCCACTCGGTCGGCGAGATCGCCGCCGCCCACGTGTCCGGCGCCGTCGACCTGGACGGCGCGACCCGGCTCGTGGCCGCCCGCGGGCGGGCCATGCAGACGGTCACCGAGCGTGGCGCGATGCTGGCGGTGCGCGCCTCGGAGGACGTCGTGAGCGCCCTGCTCGGCCCGTACGGCCGCACCGGCATCGCCGCCGTCAACGGCCCGGAATCGGTGGTGGTCTCGGGCGACCACGACGAGGTGCACGAACTCCGGGACCGGCTCGTCGCCGGCGGCACGTCGGCGAAGCCGCTCGAGGTCGACCACGCGTTCCACTCCCCGCTCATGGACCCGGTCCTGGACGAGTTCGCCGCGTCGATCGGTGAACTGCCCGCGGGCCGCATGGCGATCCCGGTCGTCTCGACCAGGCTGGGGCGCAACGCCACGCTCGAGGAGCTGACGTCCGTCGCGCACTGGGTGGACCACGTCCGCGAGCCCGTCCGCTTCTTCGACGCGGTGGAGTGCGCCCGCGGGGCCGGGGCGGGCGTCTTCCTCGAAGTGGGGCCGGGAGCGACCCTCGCGAGCATCACCAAGGAGGCGTTCGCCGGCGAGGGCGTGGACGACGTGCTGGTCCTGTCGGCGTCGCGGCGGGACCGCGGGGCGGTGGAGGCGCTGGTCGGTGCGCTGGCCCAGCTGCACGTCCGGGGCGCGTCCGTGGACTGGGAGGCCCTGTTCGGGTCGCGCCGGCGGGTGGACCTCCCGACGTACGTGTTCCAGCGGCAGCGGTACTGGCTGGACTTCCTGGCCGGGACGGGCACGGCGGACGTGGCCGCGGCCGGTCTCTCGGCTCCGGAGCACCCGCTGCTGGGTGCCGTGGTGGACCATCCCGGCACCGACGAGGTGGTGTTCACCGGCCTGTGGTCCCTGCGGACCCACGACTGGCTGGCCGATCACACCGTGTTCGGCGCGGTCGTCGTACCGGCGACGGCCTACCTGGACCTGGCGCTGTGGGTGGGCGGCTTCGTCGGGTGCGCGGCGATCGAGGAACTCTCCCTGGAGGTTCCCCTGATCCTGCCCGGCCCGGACGACGTGCGGGTGCGGATCGCCGTCGGCGCGGCGGACGGGACGGGGCGCCGCTCCCTGGACGTGTACTCGCGTCCCGGCGGGGACGACGGGGCGACCGGCGGCTGGACCCGTCACGCGACGGGGAGCCTGGCACCGGGCACGGCGCCGGAGGCCGCGGGGACCGACGACGCGCGACCACTCGCCGTGTGGCCACCGGCCGGGGCGCAGCGGCTCGGCATCGACGGTCTGTACGACTCCTTCGCGGACGCGGGGTTCGACTACGGTCCGACGTTCCGCGGCCTGCGCGAGGTGTGGCAGCGCGGTGACGACCTCTTCGCGACGGCCACGCTGCCGACGACCGCCGACGGTCCGGCCGGTGGCGGGTTCGCCCTGCACCCGGCGCTGATGGACGCCGTACTGCACGCGGTGGTGGCCGGCGGTGTCGTCGAGGTCAGCGGTGACCAGGGGTGGATGCCCTTCTCGTGGTCCGGGGTGGAGCAGACCGGGGAGTGCGGCCGGACCGTGAGGATCCGGGTCACCCGGGCCGGCGACAGCGCCGTGTCGGTGGCGGTCGCCGACGAGCACGGCCGCGGGATCGCTCACATCGGGACGCTGGCGTTCCGGCCCGCGAGCGCCGAGCAGGTGCGCTCGGCGCGCGGCGGGAACGAGCGGTCTCTGTACGAACTGCAATGGCGACCGGTCCGGCGCGGCGAGCGGGAGACCCACCGCGGACGGTGGGGTGTTCTCGGCGCGAAGGACGGCCTGGCCGCCCGGCTCTGCGAGGCGGCCGACGACAGGGCCGTGTTCCACGCGTCCCTGGACGACGTCCTCCCCGCGGAGGCACCCCGGCACGTCGTCCTGTGCCTGGACGACTTCGTCGCCGCCGGCACCGGTCCGCTCGCCGCGGCCGCCGGCGCGGACACGTACGTGCTGGGCCTGGTGCAGCGCTTCCTCGCCGAGGAGCCGCTCGCCGGGTCCACCCTGGTGGTCCTCACCCGGCTGGCCTTCGACACCGGCGCGGGGGAGAGCGTCGAAAGCCTGCCCGGCGCGTCCGTGTGGGGCCTGATCCGGTCCGCCCAGACGGAGCACCCCGGCAGGTTCCGGCTGGTGGACGTCGACGACGAGGAGGCGTCCTGGGCGTGCTTCCCGGACGTGCTCGCCCTCGGCGAGGACCAACTGGCCCTGCGCGGCGGCGCGTACCTCACCCCCCGCCTGACGGCGGCCTCCCCGGCGCACCACCGGATCGAGCCGCCGGCGACAGGTGCCCACCGGCTGGGCATCCCGGACAAGGGGACGCTGGAGAACCTGATCTGGGTTCCCTGCCCCGAGGTGGAAGAACCCCTCACGAGCGGTCAGGTGCGCGTCTCCGTCCACGCCGCGGGGCTCAACTTCCGGGACGTCACGATCGCCCTGGGACTGGTGGAGAGGACGGCCATCGACGCCGGGCTCGGCAGCGAGGGCGCCGGCATCGTGCTGGAGGTGGCGGACGACGTCACCGGTCTCGCGCCGGGCGACCGGGTGATGGGCATCTTCTCCGGCGCTTTCGGCCGCGTGGCCGTGGCCGATCACCGCATGCTCATGCCCATCCCCGAGGAGTGGAGCTACGCCGAGGCGGCGTCCGTGCCGGGCGCCTTCCTCACCGCGTACCACGGCCTCTTCCACGTGGGGAACCTGCGCAGGGGCCAACGCGTCCTCATCCACGCCGCGGCGGGCGGCGTGGGGACGGCCGCCGTCCAGCTGGCCGGGCACGCCGGTGCCGAGATCTACGCGACCGCGAGCCCGGCCAAGTGGCCCGCCCTGCGCGCCCTGGGACTGGACGACGCGCACCTGGCGTCGTCGCGGGACCTGGAGTTCGCGGACACGTTCCTGGACTCCACGGGCGGTCGCGGTGTGGACGTCGTGCTGAACTCCCTCGCCCACGAGTTCGTCGACTCCTCGCTGAGGCTGCTCCCCGGGGGCGGCGGCTTCGTCGAGATGGGGAAGACGGACATCCGCGATCCCCGGCGGGTGGCGGCCGACCACCCCGGGGTCGACTACCGGGCCTTCGACCTCTACGAGGCGGGCCCGGACGCGATCCACGAGATGTTCCGCGCCGTCATGGAGCTGTTCGCCGACGGGCGGGTGCACCTGGGCCCGATCTCCGTCCGCGACATCCGCGACGCGCGCAAGGCGTTCCGCGAGATGAGCCGGGGCCGCCACGTCGGGAAGATCGTCTTCGACCTGGGCAGCGGCTTCGGCGGCGGGACCGTGCTGGTCACCGGCGGCACCGGGGGAGTGGGCGCGCTGGTTGCGCGGCACCTCGTCGCCGAGCACGGCGTGCCGAGCCTGGTACTGGCGAGCCGTCGGGGCACGGCGGCCGACGGGGCTCTCGAGCTGGTCTCGGACCTGGAGGAGGCGGGCGCGCTCGTCCGGGTCGTGGAGTGCGACGTCGCGGACCGCGACGCCGTGGCGGAGGTGCTCGCGGACATGCCTCCCGCGCACCCGCTGACGGCGGTCGTGCACGCGGCGGGCGTCCTGGCGGACGGTACCGTCGAGTCGCTGACCGCGGAGAGCTTCGACCACGTGCTGCGCGCCAAGGCCGGCGGTGCGGTCAACCTGCACGAGCTGACCGGGGGACACCACCTCTCGGCGTTCGTCCTGTTCTCCGCCCTCGCGGGCACGCTCGGCACCGCGGGACAGGCCAACTACGCCGCGGCCAACGGGTTCCTGGACGGCCTGGCGGCACAGCGCAGGGCGTCCGGCCTGGTCGGCACGTCGCTGTGCTGGGGCTGGTGGGGACAGAGCAGCGGCATGACCGGGGACCTGGACGAGGTCGACCTCTCGCGGGTGCGGCGCCTCGGCGTCGCCCCGATGCCGACACCCGAGGCACTGGCCCTGTTCGACTCGGCGTGCGCGATCGACAAGCCCGTGCTGATCCCGGCCCGGCTGGACGTCTCCGCGCTGCGCGACAGGAGCGGTGACGAGCTGCCGCTCCTCCTGCGCGACCTCGTCGACGGCGGCCGTCCGCGCCGGAAGCGGACGAGCACGACCGGGGACGGCGGTCCCCTCGGCCTGCCCGCCAGGCTGGCCGGCCTCGCGGAGGACGAGGGGGAGGCCGTCGTCCTCGACTGGGTCCGCGAGCAGGCCGCCATCGTGCTCGGACACCCGTCCGGCGCGGCCGTCGAGGCCGACCAGGCGTTCACCCACCTCGGATTCGACTCGCTGACGTCGGTCGAACTGTGCAACCGCCTGGCGTCCTCGACCGGACTGCGCCTGCCGTCCACCCTCGTCTTCAGCTACCCGACCCCCCGCGAGCTGGGCGCCCACATACGCGGCCTGCTCCGTCCGCAACCGCGGACGAGCCCGCACGAGGACGCGGAGATCCGGGAAGTGCTGCGGACCGTCTCGATCGACAGCCTGCGCGGCGCGGGCGTCCTGGAGCTGGTCCTGGCGTGCGCCGGCCCGGCCCGGCCGGACGCCGACGGGCGGGCGGCGGACGCGGACACCGGTGCGGCCGAACCGGCGGAACCGGCGGAACCGGCGGAACCGGCGGAACTGGCGGACATGGACCTGGAAGCACTCGTCGACCTGGCTCTGGATGAGAAGGGTGAGTGACATGAACAACTCCGCGGATCGCACAGCGGACGGCGCGGACCGGGTCCAGCGGGCGCTCCGCACGCTGCTGGAGGAGCGCGACCGCCTCCGGCAGGAGAACGACGCCCTGAAAGCCGGCCGCGTCGAGCCGATCGCCGTGGTGTCCATGGCGTGCCGCTACCCGGGAGGCGTGGCGTCGCCCGAGGACCTGTGGGACATGGTCCGCGACGGTGTGGACGTCGTGGCCGGGTTTCCGGCGGACCGCGGGTGGCGGGACGTGTACGACCCGGATCCCGACACGGTCGGCAGCTCGTACGTGCGCCACGGGGGGTTCCTGACGGACGTGGCCGAGTTCGACGCGGACTTCTTCGGCATCAGCCCGCGTGAGGCGCTGGCGATCGACCCGCAGCAGCGCCTCCTGCTGCAGACGTCGTGGGAGGCGTTCGAGCGGGCGGGCATCGTTCCCGCCGACGTGCGCGGGACCGACGTCGGAGTCTTCACCGGGGTGAGCTCGACCGAGTACGGCTGGCGTTTCCTGGAGGGGAGCAACAACGAGCTCGAGGGCTACCTGATGCACGGGAGCGCGCTGAGCGTCGCGTCCGGCCGGGTGGCGTACGAGCTGGGGCTGACCGGGCCGACGCTGTCCGTGGACACGGCGTGCTCGTCCTCGCTGGTGGCCCTGCACCTGGCGGTGCAGTCACTGCGTGCGGGGGAGTGCTCGCTCGCCCTGGCGGGCGGGGCGCTGGTGATGTCGACGCCCGCGATCTTCGTGGAGTTCTCCCGGCAGGGCGCCCTGTCGGCCGACGGCCGGTGCAAGTCCTTCGCGGACGGTGCGGACGGGACCGGCTGGGCCGAGGGGGCGGGGGTGCTGCTGCTGGAGCGGCTGTCCGACGCCCGCCGCAACGGCCACCCGGTGCTCGCCGTCGTCCGCGGCAGCGCGGTGAACCAGGACGGGGCCAGCAACGGGCTGACCGCTCCCAACGGCCGCGCCCAGGAGAAGGTGATCCGGCAGGCACTGGCGAACGCGGGCGTCGCGGCCTCCGAGGTGGACGCGGTCGAGGCCCACGGCACCGGTACCGTGCTGGGGGACCCCATCGAGGCGGGCGCCCTGATGGCGACCTACGGGCGGGACCGGGCCGAGGGCAGGCCGCTCTGGCTGGGGTCCATGAAGTCCAACATGGGCCACGCCCAGGCCGCGGCCGGGGTCGCCGGGGTCATCAAGATGGTGATGGCCATGCGGCACGGGTTCCTGCCGAAGACCTTGCACGTGGACACGCCCTCGCGGCACGTGGACTGGTCCCCCGGCGCGGTCGAACTGCTGCTGGACGGGCGGGAGTGGCCCCGGCCGGACGGTCCGCGGCGGGCCGGCGTGTCGTCGTTCGGCGTCAGCGGCACCAACGCGCACGTGGTCCTGGAGGAAGCGGGGCCGCGGGAGCCGGCGGACGGACCCGGCCCGGGCCCGGCGGTGCCCGGCGGCCTGGTGCCCTGGGTGGTGTCGGGAAAGAACGCGGCGGCCCTGGAGCGGCAGACGGGCAGGCTGCGCGACTTCGTCGCCGCCGATCCGGGTGCGGACGTCGCCGGCATCGGCTGGTCGCTGGCGTCGAGCCGGTCGCGGTTCGACCACCGTGCGGTGGTGCTGGGCCGCGGCCGCGACGAGCTGCTGAGCGGTCTGGCGTCGTTGTCCGACGGCGCGGAGTCCGCCGCGGTGGTGCGCGGCGTCGCCGGGAACCTCGGCGGTGTCGCCTTCATGTTCCCGGGACAGGGGTCGCAGTGGGTCGGCATGGGCCGGCAGCTGTACGACACCTTCCCGGTCTTCGCGCGGAGCATGGACGGGTGCGCGGCCGCGCTGGCCGAGTGGGTCGACTGGTCGCTGCTCGACGTGGTGCGCGGCGTGCCGGGGGCGCCGACCCTGGACCGGGTGGACGTGGTGCAGCCGGCCCTGTTCTCGGTGATGGTGTCCATGGCCGCCCTGTGGCGGTCCTGGGGCGTGGAGCCGGCCGCGGTGGTGGGGCACAGCCAGGGCGAGATAGCCGCCGCCCACGTGTGCGGCGCGCTGTCGTTGCGCGACGCCGCCAAGGTCGTGGCGCTCCGCAGCAAGACCCTGGTGACTCTGATCGGTCACGGCGGGATGGCGTCGGTCGTGGAGTCCGCGGAGCTCGTCGAGGAACGTCTGGCTCCGTGGCACGACCGGGTGAGCGTCGCCGTCGTCAACGGACCCCGCTCGGTGGTGGTGTCCGGCGAACCGGACGCACTCGACGAGTTCGTCGAGAAGATGAAGGCCGAAGGCGTCCAGGCCCGGAGGATATCGGTGGACTACGCCTCCCACTCCCCGCAGGTGGCCCGGGTCCGCGAACAGGTGATCGGATCGCTGTCCGACGTGAGCCCGGCAACGTCGGCACTGCCCTTCTACTCGACCCTGTACGGCAGGACGACCGACACCGCGGAGCTGAACGGCGAGTACTGGTACAAGAACCTGCGCGAGAAGGTTCTCTTCGCTTCCTCCGTCCGGCGGTTGGTCGCCGACGGTTTCCGGGTCTTCATCGAGATGAGTCCGCACCCCGTCCTGACCGTCCCGGTGCAGGAGATGGTCGAGGAGGTGGACGACGCGCTGGTCCTGTCGTCGTCGCGCCGGGACCGGGGGGAGGTGGAGGCGGTGGTCGGCTCGCTGGCCCAACTGCACGTCCGGGGCGGGTCCGTGGACTGGAGCGCCCTGTTCGGGGCGCGTTCGCGCGTGGATCTCCCGACGTACGCGTTCCAGCGGCAGCGGTACTGGCTGAACTCCACGCACACGGCGGCGGTGGCGGAGGCGCCCCCGGCGGAGCGGCCCGCGGACGACGACCACGCCGTCCCCCTGTCGGAGAGGATCGCCGCCCTCCCCCGCGGTGACGCGGAGGCACTCGTGCTGGACCACGTCCTGGAGCGGGTCGCCGTCGTGCTCGGACACCCCTCCGGAGAGGCCGTGGACGCCGACCAGGAGTTCAAGGACGCCGGGTTCGACTCGTTGCTGTCGGTGGAGCTGAGCAAACGCCTGGCCGCGTCGACCGGACTCAAGCTGCGGGCGAACGTGGCGCTGCGGTACCCGTCACCGAGACTGATCGCCGGGCACATCATGTCCTCGCTGGCAGGCCCCGATCCGCAGTAGTCTCACTGTCCTCCGGGCGCTTTCCCGCCCCGTGGAGCCGTCCCGCCGACGGGACAGGGCGGGTTCGACACGGACCTGCCCCGTCCCGGCACCGGCGTTGTCCCGACCGGTCGGTCCACTTCCGTGAAGACGGAGGTGACCCGCGAATTCCTCCCGCTTCCCGCGTTTGCCTGCTGAGGGGTTGATCCGTATGCGTTCGTTCGGTGCGTCGTCTGCGCACAAAGGACTGTGGCTGGCGCAGAGAATGTCTTCCGATACGCTGAACCACGCGCTGACCATGTGGGATGTGGACGGTGAGCTGGACGCGGCGGTCATGGAGTCCGCGTTCCTGCACGTGATGGGCGAGGCGGAAGTACTGCGCGTCAACTTCGCCGACGACGGCGGCGGGTTGCGGCTGGTGCCCCGCGAACTGGGCGACTGGCGGCCGTTCTTCCTGGACCTCGGCGCCGAGGCCGATCCCGAACAGGCGGCGCGCGAAGCGCTGGCCGACATGGTGAAGCAGCCGTTCGACCTGGAGCGCGATCTGCTGTTCCGGCTGGGCGTGGTCAGACTCGCGCCGGCCCGCTCGCTCGTGGTGATCGCCTACCACCACCTCATATCGGACGGCTACGGCGCGGGCGGCCTGCTCTCGCAGCGCCTCGCCGAGGTGTACACGGCGCTGGTGCGGGGAGCGCGGGTACCGGAGCCGCCGCACCGCTGGGACGCCGAGTCGTTCGCCACCGGGGCGGCGGACTACGACGCCTCCCAGGAGCGCGCCGACGACACGGAGTTCTGGCGCGACTACCTGGCGGACGCGCCCGCGCCCGCGCAGGTTCCGCGCGTCGTCCTGTCCGACGCGACGCGGTCCGCGCTCCGCGAACCGACGGGCGAGGCCGACCGCTGGGGGGAGTTGGCCGACTCCATCGGCATGGTGAGCCGCACGCTGACCGTTCCGCGAGCCGAGGCGGACACGTGGACCGAGACCGCGAAGTCCCTGGGCGTGTGGATGTCGTCGATGCTGACCGCGGCCGCGGCGGTGTACTTCCGGCACCGCTGCGACCGTCCGGAGTTCCTCCTCTCGCTGGCCGTGGGCAACCGGTCCGGGGCGGCGGGCAGGACACCCGGCCTGGCGGTGAACGTGGTGCCGGTGCGGATGGAGGTCCCGCTCGGCGCGACCTTCGCCGAGATCGCCGACGCGGTGGTGGACCAGACGTACGAGATCTTCGGCCGGACCGCCTGCCACTACTCGGAGATCCAGCGCGCGAGCGGGGCCGTCCTGAGCGGTCGCGGCAGTTTCGGTGCCGTCATCAACGTCGTCGAGTTCGTGGAGCAGGTCCACTTCGCCGGCAGCCCTGCGCGCTACTTCTGCGGGACGACCGGGTCCTTCGACGAGCTGTCGATCGGCGTCTACACCGACGGGAGCGCCGACAGCGACCTGTACCTCCGGCTCGACGCACCCGCGGGCCTGTACTCCGGCGCGGAACTGCGCTTCTTCGGCGAGGAGTTGATCGCCTGCATCCGTGCCGTGACGGCCGCCGGTCCGCAACGGCCGGTCGGCGCGCTGGACGTGGTGGGCGGTGCCGAGCGGGACCGGGTGCTGACGGCACCGAACGCCACGGACGCGCCGGTGCCGGGGCTGACGGTCGGGGAGCTGTTCGCCCGTCAGGTGGAGCGGGCTCCCGAAGACGTCGCGGTGGTGTCCGGGGACTCGGCGGTCTCGTACCGGGAGCTGGACGAGCGCTCGACCCGCCTGGCCGAGGCGCTGCGACGGCGGCGCGTCGGACCCGAGACGGTCGTGGCGGTGGCGATGCCCCGGTCGGTGGACCTGGCCGTCGCCCTGCTGGGGGTGGTGAAGGCGGGCGGTGCCTACCTGCCGGTCGATCCGGCACTCCCCGCGGAGCGGATCAGGTCGGTGGCCGGTGACCTCCCGGTGCGCGCACTGCTCACCGACGCGGCGACGGCCGAGGTGCTCTCCGCCGGTCCGGACGTGCCGGTGATCGTGTTCGACGACCTCCGGTCGGAGACCGCCGACGGCGACGGCGACGGTGTGCGGGAGGTTCCGGTCCCGCCGCGCCGGGACAACCTGCTGGCCGTGATGTACGGCTCCGGACCGGCCGACGCGGCCGCGGGAGTCGCCGTGACGCACCGGAACATGGAACGGTTCGTCCTGGACCGCCACTGGCGGGAGGGCGGCCGCGGCGCCGTGCTGTGGCATTCGCCGCACACCTCCGACGTGCTCGCCCTCGAACTGTGGGTGCCCCTGCTGAACGGCGGCCGGGTGGTCGTGGCTCCTGCGGGGGTGCCGGCCATCGACGCGCTGACCGAGTCGGGTGCGGCGGACCGGGTCTCCACGGTGTGGCTGTCCGCGGGCCTGTTCTCGGCGATCGCGGCGGAACGCCCCGGCTGCGTCGCGGGGTTGCGCGAGGTGTGGACCGGTGGCGACCACGTGTCCGCGGCCGCGGTGCGACGGGTCCGTGAGGCCTGCCCCGAGCTGACGGTCGTCAGGGGCCACGGTCCGGCGGAGACGACCGTGTTCGCCGCGTCCGACCGCCTGGCGGCCGGCGAACCGGCGCACCGCGCGGGCACGGTCGGCCGCCCGATGGACAACACCGCCCTCTACGTGCTGGGGCCGGGGCTGACGCCGGTCCCCGCCGGTGTGACCGGGGAACTGTACGTGGCCGGGTCCGGCGTGACACGGGGCCGTCCCGGACGGCCCGGGCAGACCGCGGAGCGGTTCGTGCCCTGCCCGTTCGGTCCGGCCGGCGGCCTGATGTACCGGACCGGGGACCGGGTGCGGTGGGGTACCGACGACCGGCTCGAGTACGTGGGCAGGTCCGATGTCCAGGCCGAGGTACGCGGTGTCCCGGTCGAGCCGGCCGAGGTCGAGGAGGTGCTGTCCGAGCATCCCGGGCTGGCGCAGTCGGTGGTGGCCGTCAGGGAGGACGGATCCGGGCAGCGGCGGCTGGTGGCCTACGTGGTCCCGGCGGGCGGCCGGGGCGACCTCTCGGGTGAGGAACTGCGCCGGTTCGCCGCGGGGCGGCTGCCGGAGTTCATGGTGCCGTCGGTGTTCGTCCCGCTGGAACGCCTTCCGGTGACGGTGGGCGGCAGGGTGGACCGGGCGTCGCTGCCGGAGCCCGAGTTCGACGACGGGTCGTACCGGGCACCGCGCAACCGCACCGAGCGGATCCTGGCCGAGGCGTTCGCCGACGTGCTCGAGCTGGACAGGGTGGGCATCGACGACGACTTCTTCGACCTCGGTGGCAACTCGCTGCGGGCCATCAGGCTGATCGGCCTGATCCGGGCGGAACTGAACCTCGAGGTGTCCATCCGCAGGCTGTTCGCCACGCGCACCGTCGCCGGTCTGTCGGACATCTGGGAGGACCTCACCCGGTCGAGCAGGCCCGCTCTGCGCAAGAGGACGAAGGAGGGCGAAGTCCTCTGAGCGGTGCCCGCCGCACGGCCGCGGAGCAGCTCGCCGGAGCGGGTTCGCAGGACTCGGGAGGTCCCGGGCGACCGGGCCCGGGTCCCGCGGCTCCGGGCCGCCGGGGCTGCCGGCCTCGGCCGGCGGGAACCGTGTGCCGGTGGTCGCCCGGACGGTGCAGGCCGACCGGGCGGGAGTTCCGGCCGACGAACGCCGGCCGCCGGCTGCCGAACGCCGGCCGCCGAGACCGCGCCCGCACGGCGGTCGAGCGGGGACGGGGAAGCGCCGGACAGGTGATCCTGCTACCGGGACGGGGCCTCAGCGCCGCGCGTGGCGGATCTTCAGCCGTCCGAACCCCATGGTCCCGGAGATCCGGATCAGCGGCCCGCCGGGACGGGAACGCCGACGGGCCTTGTAGCGCAGGTCCTTCCACCCGGTGTGCAGGCCGTCGAGGTCGACGACCGCGTCGCGGGGCACCGTGATCCTGGCCCCGCCGGTGCCGAGTCGCAGCTCGATGTCGACGACCGGATGCTCGATGACCGCCCGGGACAGGTCCAGGCGCACCCTTCCGTATGCGGACTCGACCCTGAGGCTCCGGGGCACCCGCCACGTGCCGTGCCGCTTGATCCGTCCGCCGGCGGCGGCGATCGTGCCCGCCGTGTCCGCCTTCTCCCCCGGGAGCGAGGCCAGGGCCGACACGAGTTCGCCGTGCGTCCCGGCGGTGAGCACCCGGTCCAGGCGCTCGTCCATCTCCTCGTGTGAGACGTGCCCTTCGGCGTACGCCTCCTGCACGCGCCGCACGGCCGCGTCGCGGTCGTCCTCGCTGATCACCGACAGCGGGTCTTGCGGGAGAGAGGTCACCGGCCCACTGTAGTTCCGTACCGACGACGGGGACCGTCATTCCCTTCCGCGGTCGTCCCGGGATCCGCATGACGGACAGGTGCGTGAGGAACGGGCCGTCGGCCACCGGCAGGACCAGGGGATTCCGGCGCGGCGGGCGGACCGCCCCGCATTTTCTCCGGCTCGTGATATCGAGGGAGAACGAACTCGGTGTCCCGCCGGCGGGACACCGACGAACGGCCCCCGCGGATGTGCTGATAGACCGGTGAGCGTCGGCTGAGTCCGGTGTACTTGAATGGTTCATCGTGCCGGTCTACGTTGGCGGCACGGCCGATGGAAACGCAATCTCGCCCGGACGTGGGTCCTTCTGGGGCGGAAGATTACCGATCGACGATGCGAACAGCACATCGCACATCCATGCCAGCGGGAGAATTCTCTATGAGTGATCGTGAACACGAGACCTACGACGTGGTCGGAATTGGTTTCGGTCCGTCCAACCTGTCGCTCGCCATCGCCCTGGAGGAGTACCGGGCGAATGGTCCGGAGAATGAGGTCAGCAGCCTCTTCTTCGAGCGTCAGTCCTCCTTCGGCTGGCACCGCAACATGCTGCTGCCGTCGGCGACCATGCAGATATCCTTTCTCAAGGACCTGGTCACCTTCCGCAATCCCACGTCGAATTTCAGCTTCATCGCGTATCTGCACGCGTCCGGACGGCTCGCGCAGTTCGTCAACAACAAGGACTTCTTCCCCACTCGCCAGGAGTTCCACCAGTACCTCGAGTGGGCGCAGGCGCAGGTGGCCGATCGCATCGCGTACGGCTCCCGGGTGACGTCGATCCGGCTGCCGCAGGGCGCCGTTCCGGAACTGTCCGACCGGCTCCGCCTGGAGGTGGCCGACGCCGCCGGCCGGGTCAGCCGCGTGGTCGAGGCGCGGAACGTGGTGATCTCGACCGGCCTGGTCCCGAGCATGCCCGAGGGGGTCGAGCGGGACGAACGGGTGTGGCACAGCTCCGAGTTCCTGGAGAAGTTCCGCCGGATGAACCCCGCGGAACTGCGTCGGGTGGCGGTGGTCGGGGCGGGCCAGAGCGCCGCCGAGATCACCAGGTTCCTGCACGACGAGCTTCCGCACGCCCAGGTGTGGGCGATCATCCCGTCCTACGGCTACGCCGTCGCCGACGACACCCCCTTCGCCAATCAGATCTTCGATCCCGGGGCCGTCGACGACTACTACTTCGGTACCGAGCAGACGCGCGAGGCGTTCTGGCGCTACCACCGCAACACGAACTACTCGGTCGTGGACGACGACGTGATCCGGGACCTGTACCGCAGGGCGTACGACGAGGACGTACGGGGCGCCGGCCGCCTTCAGTTCCTCAATCTGACGAGGGTCACCGACGTGAAGCGCGCCGGCGCCGAGACCCGCGTCTCGCTGGAGGCGGGCCCCAACGGCGAGGTGCGCGAACTCGACTTCGACGCACTCGTCTGCGCGACCGGCTACAAGACGATGGAGCCCACGGACCTGCTCGGCGATCTCGACCGTCACTGCCTGCGCGACGAGGCGGGCCGGTACCGGGTGGAGCGGGACTACCGCATCGTCACCGCCCCTCACCTGCAGTGCGGCATCTACCTCCAGGGCGGCACCGAGCACACCCACGGCCTGACCTCCTCGCTGCTGTCGAACATCGCCGTACGAAGCGGCGAGATCGCCGAATCGATCGTCACCCGGCGTGCGGAGCGGAGTGCCGCGCACGCGGTCCCCGCCAACGTCGGAGGCGACATCCGCTGAACGCCCGCGGAACGGAAGGCGGGACCGGCGCCGCGTCCGTGACGCCCGATCCCGCCCGCGGCCGCTCGCCGTCCGGCCACGCCGCCGAGGGGACCGGAACCGGTTGACGGCCGTCGGGCGCCGGTCCGCCGCCTCGTGCTCCTGCACTCTCCGGACCCCTCCTCGGAGGTCGTCGGGCGCGGCGCGGGGTCGTTCCGTGCCGGGGCGGAGCCGCGGTGTGCCCCGGTGTGTCTTTTCACCCATCGTGCTGATCACTACCTGTGTCCGGCGTGCGGAAGGGAATTCTCGGATGAGCAGTGCGAGGGGGGAGCGGTGGGTGCGCCGCTTCCGTGACGACGACGGGTGCGGGACGAAGCTCGTCTGCTTCCCCCATGCCGGCGGCTGGGCGAGCGCCTACCGCACCTGGCATCTGGGACTGCCGTCGGACGTCGGCGTGCTCGCTGTCCGGTACCCGGGCCGCGAGGACCGGCTCGGCGATCCGTTCCCGTCCGGGCTGGAAGCCCTCGCGGACGACATAGCCGACGCGCTCGGCGAGCTGACGCGGCATCGGCTGGTGCTGTTCGGTCACAGCATGGGGGCTTCGGTGGCGCACGAGGTGGCGCTGCGCCTCCAGGACCGGGGGTGTCCGCCGGCCGCCCTGTGCGTGTCCGGCAGACGTCCGCCGCACGCGCTGGAGGGCCAGCGGCAGTACTTCGGCACGGACGAGGAGATCATCGCGGACGTCGTGCGCTTCGACGAGAGCCGTGCCCCGGTCTTCGCCGACCCTGACCTGCGGGAGATCCTGCTCCCCGCGGTCCGCGCGGACTACTGGTTGGTGGACGGCTATCCCGGTGGCCACCGGTCTCCGCTCGACTGCCCGGTGTACGGCTACACCGGTGATGACGACCCCGAAGTGACCCCGGAGCAGATGCGCGGCTGGGCGGACATGACGCACGACGCCTTCCGGCTCCGGGTGCTGTCCGGTGGGCACTTCTACCTCAGAGCCCAGGAAGCCGTGCTGCTGGCGGACCTGAGGGACGTACTGAGCCGCGCCGAGCACCGTACGGGGACCGCCTCATGACGCGCGTGACGGACCACGTCCGCTCTTCCTGATCCGCTCCGGGACGGCCCGGGACCACGGGCGCCCGAGGGGACCCGGCGTCCTCCGGACCCTCGTCCTCGGACTCCTTCGGACCCTCGTTCTCCGCGTCCTCCGGACCTTCGCCCTCGGACGCGTCCGGGACCGCGCCGTCCACGCGGCCCTCTTCACCACGTCATGTGTGCTCGGTCCGCAGCCGGTTGCGGGCGGGGAAGCGCCGGTTCGGCCCGCAGGACCCTCACACGCGCGGACCCGGCGATCACCCGGCACGGTCCGGGTGGCTCCCCTTCTCCCGAGCGGCTCGGTGACGGTGGCGTGGCATTCCGGTCCCGGCGAACCGTTCGGTCACCGCAGGACTTCCGTGGCGCCAATCGGATCGCAGCAACTTGCGATGGCGCAACATATGCGCCATCATGGCGCCATGGATGTCAGCCCGTTCGTGGACAGGCTCGGGCGCGAGTTCGCGGCGCTCGCGCGGAGCGACAGTGAGGATGCCGGTGTGCGGGCAGCGCAACTGGAGTCGGCGATCCGACTCGCGTTGCGCGACGCGCTGGTGGCCGCCGCGGACGAAATCAGCCGCGACCTCGTTCCGGGCTCCGTCGAACTTCCGTTCCATGGAGACGAACCGGACTTCGTCGTGACGCCATCGTCTTCCGGGCCGTCGTCCGGGACCGCGCCGGGCAGCGGCACACCGGACGTCGGGGAAGGTGCCACGGCGCATGTCGACGTGCGCGTTTCCAGACAGCTGATGGCGGCCATCGAGCAGGCCGCCGGCCGCGAAGGGCGTACGGTGGACGCGTGGTTGGGGCAGCTGGCCTCCGCCGTGGCGGAGCAGGACCGCGCTCCCCGCACCACCGATCGGCACGGCAAACGAAGGCGGCAGCGCTACACCGCCTGGGTGCGCTGAACCAGCCGGCCTTCATCCCGCCCGTCCCGGCGCGTGGGGACACCCGTTCAGAAATCATGAGAAGGGACCGTCATGCCTGTTTTCGACACTCCCAAGCCGATCTCCGTCACGATCGACATCAGCGTCGGTGACGTGCGGATCACTGCCGAAGACCGATCCGACACCGTCGTCGAGGTGCGGCCGACCGACGAGACCGACGGCTCGGACGTGAAGGCCGCCGAGCAGACGAGCGTCGAATACGCCGACGGTGTACTGGTGATCAAGGGCCCGAAGCCCCGGGCGATGGACTTCTCCCGGAAGACCCGCTCGGTGGACGTGTCGGTCGTGCTCCCTGTCGGTTCGCACGTGCGCGGCGAGGCGTCGGTGGGGGACCTGCGCTGCTCCGGCCGTCTCGGGGAGTGCAGGTACAAGACGTCCACCGGGCACGCCCAACTCGACCACATCGGTGCGTTGAACCTGAACACGGTGGGCCACGTCACCGTGGGCCGGGTCGACGGCGACGCCGAGGTCCGCACCACCGTCGGGCGGATCCGGATCGGGGAGATCGACGGAGCGGCCGTGGTCAAGGGCTCCAACGGCGCCGTCGAGATCGGCAAGGTCACCGGCGACATCGATGTCCGCTGCGCCAACGGCGACATCTCCGTCGACCACGCATGGGGCCTCAAGACCGACGTCGAAACCGCCAACGGCAGCATCCGGGTCGGGGAGGTGACCCGCGGCGCGGTCGCGCTCAAGACCGCGTCCGGTGACCTGGAGATCGGCATCGGTGCGGGCCGCCCGGCGAGGCTGGACCTGACCACGGGATTCGGGCGGGTGCACAACATGCTGGAGAACGCCGCCGAGTCGTCCGAGGAGTCGATCGAAGTGCGGGCGCGGACCTCCTACGGGGACATCTCGGTCCACCGCACCTGAGGAGCGACCGCCCCCGGTGAGGAGGACCGGCGCGACGTGACGCTCAGGACCGGGCGGCCCCGCGGGGCGGGGTGTTCCCGCCGGCCGACCGGGCCGACCGCGCCGTGGCGGATGTCCGGCCGGACGGGTGTTCCCGGACCGTCGGCGGGGTGCGGACCGCGTTCGCGCCCCGCCGGCACCTCCTCGGCCCGGTCCTGGCGCAGGCCGCGGCCGACGTCGGCATGCGCCCGCCGTACGTACGGGCCGGACCCGCCGCGGCGGTTCCGGTTCCACGGGGTGCCCGGGGGTCGGGCGGGTGCCGGTGCCGGGCCCGGACCGCTCGGCCTGCCCGCGTCGTCGTGACGGCTACCGCACCCAGCCGTTGAACTGCTGCTTGCCACGGGGGGTTCGCTTGCTGGTGGCCAGCGCCGCGGCGGAGGCTCGGATCATCCACGCGTTGACCGAGATGCCCTGCCGGGACGCCGCCTCCTCGATCTGTTCCTTCATCGCCTGCGGGGGACGGAAGTTGATCCGTGCCGTGGCGCCGCTCGTGGCGCTGCCGAGCGCTTCGGCCGACCAGTCGCTCGCCGCGTCACCGGCCTCGTCGGCGGTCTCCCCGGTGGGGCCGTCGTCACCCGAGGGCGGGGTCACCACGAAACTGGGCTCCATCCCCCTCAGGCGCAGGTCCACCGAGCCGGGCGCCAGGTCCCGGGTGATCTCGTCGGCCGCGGCCGACAGAACCTTGAGCAGCGTGAGCCGGACGGCCGACTCCAGCGGAGCGACGAGCCGCTCGGCAACCGCGCGAGTCTCGGCGTCTCCTGCCGCGGAGGCTGTGACCAGCTCGTGACGCAGCGCCTCGACATACTCCCTTAGTTCCATGGAATCATCATGGCACATCGATTGCGCCGCGCGGCGCCTGCTCGGCCCGGCCCGCACGCGACCCCTTTGCCCAGGTCAAACGTGTGCCGTGTACAGGCGAAACGTGTGGCGGTCGCGACCGGTCGGCCGGAGCTTTCCGCGGGACACCAGGCCTCCGGAGGCGGGTGAACCGCGTGGTCCGTCGCCACGAAGGATCGACAAGGTGCCATGAAGGTGCCAGATCGTGCGCATGCGCGGAGCGCGGCCGGCGGACACCACCGCGCATGCGCGGACGCGGGCCCGGAGAGCGGGGGAACGCCCGCTCCGGGCCCGCGGGGCGGCACCGGTGAACCGACGGGGGTGGCACAGGGCCGCGCTCGTGGCCGGCGCGCGACCGGTGGTGCCGTCGGCCGCCGTGCCGGATGCCGACGTCGTCCGTGTCGGGCGTGACGGCGTGTCGGTGCCGCAGGTGTGGCGCCGTACCGTCCCGGCGGGAACCCCGGAGAGCGGGCCCGGCCGGCCGCCGCCCGGTGCGGTGCTGAACGGGCGCGAGCGCGGTGCCCGGCGGCCACCGGACTCACCCGGCGCCGGAACGCTCCACCACGACGTCGCCGATCACGGTCTGGGCCCGGACCCGCACGACCTCGTCGGCCTGCTCGAACGCCCCGAGGAGCGAGAGGGACGTGTAGACGGTCCCCGCGGCGGAGTCGAGGGACAGGCGGGCTCCGCTGGTCTCGGCCACGCCGACCCGGATGCTGCCGAACGTGGTGGTGGCGACCACGGATCCCTGCACCACCTCCCCGACGTCGATGTCGCCGTGGGTCGTCCAGGCCTCCACGTCGGCATGCGCCCGGTCGATCCTGATGGCCCCCTTCTCGGCGTGCAGGCGGGCGGCACCGTGCGCCTCTCCCACGGTGGCGTCGCCCTCGCCCTTCACGCTGATCGTGGTGCTGCCCTCGATCAGCCCCAGGTGGACGTCGCCGCGGTCCGCCGTGACCTCGACGGTGCCGACCGCACGGTCGACGGTGATGTCACCGAGGGCGGCGGCCAGTCGCAGGCTGCCGGTGCGGTGGAGCCTGATGTGCCCCAGTCCGGTCCTGAGCCGGCACTCGCCCAGCTCTCCCACTCCGAGGAAGTCCGCCGCCGTACCCCCGCCCTGCAGGCTCGACCCGGTCGGCACGGCTATCACCACGATGACCGCGCCGTCGCTCGCGCCCGGCTCCGGGACGTTCACGAGCAGCCGGCCGTCGGCGTAGTCGACGTGCAGCTGCTCGGCTGCGTGCACGTCGTCCTCGTTGTCGATGTCGCGCGGATACGCCTCGACCACCGTCTCGGCGAGGTCACTCGCGATGATCCGGACCTGGCCGAACACCAGGCTGAGCACCACCCGGACAGGTGAGGGTGTGTCGAACGTCGGCATGGCGGGCCGCCTTCGGGGTGTCTGCGGCCGCCGGTCCGGTGTAGACGGCAGCCCGAACGACGCAGGTCCACGCTTCGTCGCGCGGGCTTGTCTCCGGTTCCGGGGCGCGAGCCACCGGTGCTCGGGCCCGCACCGCCGGGGAACGCAACGGGTTCTGGCCCGCCTCTACCATGTCGGACACCTCGTTCTCAGCCCTTCGCCGTGCGCGCGTCGCGTCGGACCGCGCGTCCTGTGTCTGTCTGGCTCCTGGCGCTCATCGAGGGCTCCTTCCGGCACTGGCGGAAGAGAACCGGTGGAGGCGCCCGCGGCTCGGGGCGCGACTTTCCACTGACGCCATGTGGTGCCATGTTAGCGCCATGTCGGGATGTCCGTGCCGGGAAGGCCGGGGAACTCCCTGGGCGGCGAGCGGAATCGGTCACGTACGCTCGGGCGCCGCCCTGGGGGTCGAGACGGAACCGCCACCCCGGGAAGGCCGGTTCGCGCACTCCCGTGGTGCCGGAGGTCCGGTCGCGCATCCCTGCCGTGGCGGCCCGGCAGCGTCGTTCCCGACGAGGGCCGACGAGGGCCGACGAGGGGCGGTCCGGGCGTGTGCCGGCGGCCCGGTGGTCGTCGGAGGCGATGAGTTGGCGCCAAAATCAAGTCGCCTGACATCCCGGTGCCCCCGGGTGTCCCCGGGTGCTGACGACGGGTGCCGCGGTTCCGGCCCTTCCCGGGAGCTCACGACACCGATCGTGTTCCGGCGGGGCGCCCGTCGTGCCGAGGCGCCCCGCCGTCCACGCCCGCCGTCCACGCCCGCCGTCCACGCCCGCCGTCCACGCCCGCCGTCCACGCCCGCCGTCCACGCCCGGCGCCGAGCCCCGGGACGCGGGGCCGCCGGGATCCGTCGGTACGCATCCGGTCCGACGCCGCCGCCGGGTCGCTCCCGTCGGTCCCCACCGGAGAGGACGACGTGACGGGTTGCGGTGGCGCCATCCCCGCACGCCACAGCCCTGCGAGGGTGTCCTCGAGGGTCCTGCGGCTCGGCCGCCCTTCGCGGGTGCGGGGAGACGCCGATGCCTTCCGGCCAACGTATGGCCGGGTTCGACCCGCCGTGGCGTTCGCCCTGAGGGAGCGTATTCGCAGGTCATAGCCATGATTCCGAGAGGGATTCGAACGGCCGGTGGCTCAGCGCCGCGTATCGTGCGCCAAAGTGGCACAGTTCGGTGGTGGACGTGTCGCCAAATGATGTCATCATGGCGCTATGGCGGTCGGGGAGGAGTCGCGCGACAGCAGGTCTCCGTGGCGCGGCGCTCCCCCTCACGCTCGCGGCGCTGCTGCACCCCGCGCACGTCGCGGAGGCCGGGCCCGCCACCCCGGCCGGCGTGCTGCCGGCGGTCCTGGTGTGCGCCGCACCGGCGCTCCCCGGGCGCCGCGGACGTGCCGCCCCTCGCCCGCGGCCGCGCCGCGGCCCTTCTGCGCGGCCCGGCCCGGCTCGCCCCGGCCGAGCCGGCGCCGTCCGTCGCGCCCCGAGGCCTTCCGCACGCCTCGCCCTCCCTACGTACCGACAGGAGTTGGATCACCTTGGCCACCTTGCTCTACCGAATCGGCCGCTTCGCCTTCCGGCGACGAGGTCTCACCGTCCTGCTGTGGATCCTGGTTCTCGGCGGGGCCGGCGTCGCCGCCTCGTCCGCGCCGCCCCCGCCCGCCGACACCTTCTCCATGCCGGGCACGGAATCCCAGAAGGCCTTCGACCTGCTGAAGGAGAAGTTCCCGGCCGCGAGCGCCGACGGCGCCTCGGCGCGGGTCGTGGTCCGGGCACCGGCCAACGAGAAGATCTCGGATCCCGAGACGAGGAAGGACGCGGCCGCGCTCGTCGCCCACCTGTCGAAGGCCCCGCAGGTCGTCGCGGCCTCCGATCCGTTCACCACGGACGCCGTCAGTGCTGACGGCACGACGGCCTACACGGTCGTCACGTACGAGGTCGCCGCCGCGGAGGTGTCCGACGAGGCGCATGACGCCCTGCTCAAGGCAGCCGACGACGCCCGCGCGGACGGGCTCGGGGTCGAGATGGGCGGCGACGCCGTCCCCGTGGAGCAGGCGATGGGCGGCACTGCCGAGGCCATCGGCATCGGCGTCTCCGCCCTGATCCTCCTGGTGACCTTCGGTTCGCTGGTGGCGGCGGGCATGCCGCTGCTCACCGCCGTCATCGGGGTCGGCATCGGCATCTCGGCGATCGGCGCCCTCGGCAGCACGCTCGGCCTGTCCTCGACCACCACCACCCTGGCCCTGATGATCGGTCTGGCCGTGGGGATCGACTACGCCCTGTTCATCGTCTCCCGCTACCGGGCCGAGATGGCCGAGGGCCGGGAACGGGACGACGCCGCCGGCCGGGCGGTCGGCACCGCGGGCTCCGCCGTGGTCTTCGCCGGCCTCACCGTCGTCGTCGCCCTCGCCGGTCTCGCCGTCGTCGACGTCCCGATGCTGACGAAGATGGGCCTGGCCGCGGCGGGCACCGTCGTGATCGCCGTCCTGGTCGCCGTCACCCTGGTGCCGGCGTTGCTCGGCTTCGCCCCGATCAAGGTGCTGCGCCGCAGGGACCGCAAGCGGATCACGGGCAGGCCGCTGTCCCGGCGCCAGCGCCGCAAGGCCGCGAAGCGGGTTGCCCGGCAGCGGCCGAACCTGGGTGCCCGGTGGGCGGGCTTCGCCCTGCGCCGACCCGTCCTCGTGCTGCTGTTCGGGGTGCTCAGCCTCGGCGCGGTCGCCGTGCCCGCGACCCGGATGGAGCTGGGTCTGCCCGGCGAGGGCACCATGGCCCCCGACACCACCCAGCGCAAGGCGTACGACATGCTGTCGGAGTCCTTCGGCCCCGGCTTCAACGGCCCTCTGCTGGTCACTGTCGAGGCCGACGACGCCAAGTCCGTGGGAGAGGACGTCGCCGCCGAGCTGTCCGACGAACCGGGCGTCGCCCATGTGGGCCGGCCGGCCCCCAACGAGGCGGGCGACACCGCGATCGTCAGCGTCGTACCGGACACGGGACCGACGGACGACGAGACGGAACAACTGGTCAAGAAGCTGCGTGCCGACCTCGCCGACCTCGGGCGCGCCCGGCACGCCGAGGTCCTGGTGAGCGGGCAGACGGCCATGTTCATCGACTTCTCCCGGACCCTCGACGACGCGTTGCTGCCCTATCTCGCCCTCGTGGTCGGTCTCGCCTTCCTGCTGCTGATCCTTGTCTTCAGGTCGTTCCTCGTGCCGCTGAAGGCCGCTCTCGGCTTCCTGCTGTCGGTCTCCGCGGCGCTCGGCGCCGTTGTGGCGATCTTCCAGTGGGGCTGGCTCGCCGACACCATGGGGGTCGACCAACCGGGCCCGATCATGAGCACGATGCCGATCATCATGATCGGCGTGGTCTTCGGCCTCGCCATGGACTACGAGGTCTTCCTGGTGACCCGGATGCGTGAGGCCCACGTCCACGGGGAGTCGACCCACCAGGCGGTCGTCACCGGCTTCCGGCACGGTGGCCGCGTGGTCGCCGCGGCCGCGCTCATCATGACGAGCGTGTTCTCCGGATTCATCATGCAGGACAACGACTTCGTACGGATGATCGGCCTCGGCCTGGCCCTGGCGGTCCTCTTCGACGCCTTCGTCGTCCGCATGGCCGTCGTACCGGCGCTCTTCGCCCTCCTCGGCGACCGCGCGTGGTGGCTGCCGAAGTGGCTCGACCGCGTGCTGCCCGACATGGACGTCGAGGGCGAGAAGCTGTCGCGCCGGCTCGCGTCGCCGGGGGACCGGCGCACGGCGCGCGCACCCGAGTACAGCCGCTGACGCGCGCCGTGGGAGCCCGACCGGTCGCGGAACCGGTCCCCACGGCCCGGGGGAGGTTTCCCGCGGCGCCGCTACGGCACCCGCCGTGCCGCGTCGCGGGACGGCACGGCGGTGAGCCCGTGCAGGCGCCGGTAGGTGTACGCGGCCGAGACGAGGGCCATGTGGTGGTACCAGCCGGGGAACGAGCGCCCCTCGAAGTCCAGCAGCCCGAAGTTCCGCTCCATGGAATCGATCGCGTCGTTCGTCCCGGTGTGCAGGGCGGCGATCGAGCCGACCTCCGCCAGGGTGTGATGGGTGAGGCTGGTGAGCCACAGCGGACCCGGGGTGCGGGCCGGCCCCATCTCGGTGAGGAGCCGGTAGGGAGGGCCGGGGGAGCGGCCGTGGAGGCTGCCCGGCAGACGGACGAGCGAGGTCCGGAAGCGTGCGGTGCGCTGTCGCCCGTCGGGCAGGGGGACGACGGCCGTCTCCGGGCTCTGCATGAAGACCAGGGTTCTCGCGCTCACGGATGCCGGGGAGCCCTCGCCGGCGGGCAGCACCGCCAGGTGCGGCGGCACCGCGACGACGAAGTCGCGGCGGCGCTTGGCGAGTCCGTGCAGCAGGAACCCCACGTCGGACTCGTCGCTCATGTCGACGAGGACGACGGAGGACGTGGAGTCCGTGCGGGCCGACAGCCGGTCGACGAGTCGCAGCGTGTGCGCCCACAGCGGCCGGTACCGCTCGAAGTCCGGTATGCGCGTGTCCCTGCGCCGTTCGGAGTCCTGCGTCCAGACCGTCGGCAGGTGCAGGCACCAGTCGACGGGAATCTGAGCGGTGCCCACGCACAGGAAGGAGCCCAGGCCCAGTTGGCAGTTGCGCGTACGGCCCGAGGACAGGTCGAAGTAGCGGTGGACACCCACCGACCGGTCACCGCGCTTGGGCAGCACGGCCCGGCCGATGGACCACACGGGCTCCGGTCGTCGGTGCGCCACCCAGTGGGTGAGCTCCTCCATGACCTCGTCGAAGTCCCACGGGCTGAGACTGACGAACTGGCGCAGCGACTGCACGACGGACGGGTCGCAGGAGATCGCGGTGGCGAGCCGGCGCAGCGACTTCTTGCCCGACGTGACGAGCAGCCCTTTCAGATAAGCGTGTGCGCACTTGCGTTGGTCGGTCCGGCGCAGACTCCTGAAAATCGTTCTGCTGAAATGATCCAGAAGTAATTCTGAACCGACGGAGTACGTCGCCTCTCGCGAGGCCGACGAGGTGTCCGCTTGAGTCGCATTCATGCGCAATAACTCCCCCGAGGTTACTGAGCGCTGCGGGGGAGAGTGTAGGGCGCGCTCCGGTGCGGCGCCACCGCCCGAGGCCGGCCGGCTCGCTTGCCGTGCCTCGTCTCCGCCTTCCACGCCGAGACGCGTTCGGGCGCCGTCCGCCGCCACCTGACCGACGTCCCGGCCCGGATCGCGACCGGAGCCCGCCGAGCCACCCTCCGTCTGGCCGAACACCGTCGCCGGGCCGATGACTTCACCGGTCCGTGGACAGCCACCGGTCGGCGCGTGCTCACCCGGACCACGCACTCGACCCGACCGCCCACGACCTGGAGGAACCGCGGACGCCCCGCACCGGACGGCCATCCGGCACACCGCGCTGCCGGCACTCCGGAAGATCATCCCGAGCGCACCATGAGCCAAATATCAGAATTCATGCGGTGGATCCAGGTCCAGATCACGCCAAACAGTGGACTCGACCACTGGCCCAAGGTCGTTCGAACTCCGCAAAGTAGTTCTCCATGGCGCCAAGATCCTTGAACTCGCCTCGATGGCCGGGATCTACTCGGGAGCGCGGCAGTTGGCCATCTCGACCTCAACGGGGGACCGCGCAATGCCCGGTTCATTCAGGTCGGCAGTACTCGTCTGCGGGCGGTGGTCGCTGTTTTTGGCATCCGTGTAAAAACGGGGTGAACGCTTTCCGTATCCGATGGAGAGTCGCCGCGGGCCCGCTCGGTCGATACGCGCGTAGACATGGAGGCGTGATGACTAATCATGTCGAGGACTGCAAGGATTCCAGAACACTCCTGTTCGACAGGGCCGCGGAGGCCGTGCCGAGGACCCGAAGAGCCGCAGGCGGGGGGGAGCCGCGGCGCGAGCAGGTGCTCACCACGAAGGTGGGGCTGCAGATACCCAAGGGCCTGGCCTTCGAGGAGTGGGAACGCGCCGGGCGCCAGCTCTCCGGGCTGCTCAACTCGTCGTCCTGGTGGCTCGGGGACTGGCTGGTCTACGGCAAGGACCACTACGCCGACCGTTACGAGCGCGGCATCCGCGCGGCCGGGCTCCAGTACCAGACGCTGCGCAACTACGCCTGGGTCTCCCGGCGGTTCGAACTGCACCGGCGGCGGTCCGGGCTCAGCTTCCAGCACCACGCCGAACTGGCGTCGCTGTGCGTCGACGAGCAGGAGGCCTGGCTCGATCGTGCCGAGCGGATGAAGTGGAGCACCAAGCAACTGCGCAACGCCATCCGGGCCCAGCGCGAGGGCACCCCGCAGGAGACGGACGCCGCGGCGGCGACGCGCCGGCTCGCCGTGCCCGACAACCGGCTCCAGTGGTGGCACAAGGCGGCGACCCAGGCCGGCACCGACTTAGGCGAGTGGGTGATGGCCACGCTCGACGCCGCCGCCGAGCAGGTACTGAAGGAGGCCGACCGGCAACCGCCCCCCGCGTGACCGGCTCACGGGCACCGGCCGGTGCGCGACGGTCGCGTCGGAGGCGGGCGGGTGTCCGTCCGCGCCGTTGAAGGTTCCGGGGTCCGCACGCGCGGAGGGGGTGCGGACCCCGGAACCACGGGGGAGACCGTCAGGGCAGGCGGTTCATGAGATCCGCCGTCTGCGCGTGCCGGGTACATCCGCGCGAGGCGAACGACCGCACCACCCGCTCGCGAATCTCGGGCCGCTGTTCCTGACTGAGTTTGAACATTGCCTCGGCCTTGGTCACCCGGACACGGAAAGCGCCCACGCCGGGCAGTATCTTGCGGAAATAGCCGACGGATTCGCCCATGTCCCAGCTGTAGCCGAATTCCTTCTCGAAGACCCGCACCGTCGCCTGTACGACGTCCAGCGTCTCCTCCGCCGACTCGATCTTCTCCACGACTCCGTGCACGTGCACCGAGGTGAAGTTCCATGTCGGGGCGGCCGGTGTGACGTCGTAGACGGTGGGCGAGACGTAGGCGTGCGGACCGGTGAACGTCAGCAGGATCACCGTCCCGGTGTCCAGTGCCTCCCAGTGCGGATTGGCGCGGTTCATGTGACCCAGCAGGGGCATGCCGGCCAGGTCCGCGGCGTTTCGTCCCTCCCACCGGGGGTCGGTGATGACCGGCAGGTGGGTGGCGAACGGTCCGTCGGCGGGAGCACCGTTGCTGGCCATCAGCGCCAACGGGTTGGCGCCCATCAGATCGACCATCCACGAGACGTCCGGTTCCCGGTAGTGGCTGGGGACGAACATGCGGCACTCACCTTTCGTGGTACGACGAGAACAATGACATTGCGGCGTCGAGGCCGTGAGGCGCGGCAATGATGCGGCGAATGGTCGACGAAACCGCTCTACTGTCCTGTTGGCAGGACAACGGGGGCCTCCATCGTGGACCGTCCGTCGCCTCCGGCGCAATGAAAGGAAGACCGGGAACGGAAAGAGGAATGCCGGAGGCGTCGATTCGGAGCCGTGACGAGTGCCCGTGCGGCAGCGGGTACTCGGGAAATGCCCCGCTCGACCCGCGGAAGGCATTCGTGGAAAACGAGCGGGCGGTCGGCTCGTCGGACGCGGACGCGGACGCGGACGCGGGCGCGCACGCCGACGCCCTCGGCCGGCCGGCCTGCCTGCAGACGGCACTCCTTGACGATGCGTGTCCCTCTCCCGCTCCGTGACGGGTGTCCGTCCCCCGGGCCGGCCCGGGGGGCGGCCCGACCTGCCCGGCGACCGGGACCTGTTCGACGGCGGCCCCGTGGGCGCGGGGCCCCGATGGCCCCGGTGCGGTGCTCCCCGTCCGAGGAGGTCCGGCGCGGCCGGGGCCGCCGAGCCGAGGCGGACGCCGGGGAAGGCGGCGACGGACCGCGGTATCACGCGTGGTCCGCGGGGTGCTCCGGACGGGGCGACGGGGCGGTCGCCCGGGCGAGCAGGCCGAGTGCGGCCTGCGACGGGGAGCCGGGTTCGGCGACGGCGAGCACGACGTGCCGTTCCTCGTCCTGCGGGGGACGCAGGCTCTGCTGCCTCACGGTGAGACCGCCGACCAGCGGGTGGTGCATCTCGTACACCGCGGAGTCGTACGGGCTGACCCCCGTGATCGGCCCACACGGCGGCGAACTCCGCACTCCGCACGGCCAACTCACCGACGAGGGGGGCGAGCAGGGCGTCGTCGGGGTGCGCCGCGGGGCGGGACCCGGCACGAAGCCGTGTCCCGCCCCGCGGGTTCCTGCCTCACCGTGCGCGTGGCGTCCCGGCGGGGACGCCGGGGGTCAGCCCTGCTTGAACGCCTCGACCAGGCTGGCCAGGCTGTGGCCGGCGTGGCCCTGCTCGACGCGACGCTCGATCAGCGCCTGGATGGCGGCCGGGAAGTCGCTGTTGATGCCGAGCTGCTTGCTCGTGGCGACCAGGTGCTCGATCGCGGCCTTGTTGACACCGAGGCTGGAGATCTCGGTGTCGAAGCTCGCCGAGTCGATCTCCTTGGCGCTCTGCGGGATCGACGGGGTGATGACGTGCTCGATCCAGGTCAGGGCGAACGGGGTGAACGCCTCCGCCGAGACACCGGCCGAGTTCACGAGGGCCACGGCGTGGAAGTAACCCGCGAGGCTCGACCACAGCAGCGACAGCAGACCGAGGTCGTAGATCATCGCGACACCGGTGTCCGCACCCAGGTACACGTTCGTGCCCGCGAGCGGCTTCAGCAGCTCCTCGTGCTCGGCGTACACCTCCTGGGCGCCGGCGTAGAAGATCAGGGCCTGGGGCAGGCCGATCATCTGCGGGACGGCCATGATGGCGCCGTCCAGGTAGCGCACGCCGTTCTGCTCGGCCCGGACGGCGAGCGCGCGGGCGTCCTCGGGGGTGCCCGAGGTGAGGTTGATGACCACCTTGCCCTTCAGCTCGTCGGTGGCACCGCCGAGCAGGTCGTTCAGCACCTCGTAGGTGGAGACGCACGCCACGACGACCGGGCTGGCGGCGATCGCCTGCTTGATGTCCGCGGCGAAGACGGCGCCCTGTTCGACGAGCGCGTCCGCCTTGTCAGCGGAACGGTTCCACACGGTGGTCGGATTGCCGTTCTTCACGAAGGCGGTGGCCAGGGCGGCGCCCATCATTCCCAGACCGAGAACGGTCACCGGACCCTGGTTCGTGTTCGACATTGACTTGCTCCTCGATTTTCTCTTCGGAATCACTACGCCACCGAAAGGCGGCGTACTACAGGAAAAGGCAGTCGGCGTCGGCGCGCTCCTGGAGGAAGCCGAGGCAGGTCTCGGAGAGCGTCTGGGCGGCCTCGGTCCTGCCGTGGGCCGACGCGATCCGGATCCGGGTCAGCGGGCGCTGCGCCTGGTCGGTGACGTTGCCGTACGCGAGCGGCTCGCCCCTGGCCGAAGCGCCAGGCGCCGTTGAGGAGACGGCCGCCCTCGGCGGGGACCATCTTCGCGGTCGGGGTGAAACCGCCGGAGACGCGCACCGAGCCGCCCGCGAAGATCTCCTCCCGGGCATCGGGCGGATACGGCGTGGCCATCCAGGTGCTGGAGATCCAGGCGACGGCCACCCGGCCGGTGGAGCCGCAGCCCCGGGAGATCCCGGTGATGATCTCGACCTGTTCCTCCAGCGGCAGCTCCAGGCCGCCGAAGTGCTTCGGCACGGCGATCCGGAAGACGCCGGCCTTCTCCAGGAGGTCGATGTTCCCCTGGACTGTCCAGCGCTGGTCCTTGGAGGCCACGCCGCTCCCCCGCAGGGTCGGCACGATTTCCAGGACCGCCTTGAGAATGTTTTCCGCTTCGGTGGACCTGACGGCCATACCAGCTCCTTGGTGATTTCGGCGGGGTTGAAAGGCATGGGCGTAGGCCAGCCAGTGCCATTGCCGTTCCGGGGGTCCGAAAAAATTGAGCGAGACCGGACCATCCCCCCCGCCACCAGCGAGTAACCGTCCCGTCCTCGCCAAGCTAACCAGAAGCTGACCAGACCCCCTGCCCCGTGCGGCCACCGAGCGCCCACCGGACGGTAACTCGCTGATCTACGGCAATCGCTAAACCTGCGGAGGAGGGCGGTCATCAGCCAATGGGAAATGGCCGATCGATTTCAGTCGATCGCAACTGGTGTGGTTTCCCGTTCAGGTGACCACAGCAGCGCTTGATTCCTGGACAACGGACCACGTTGTGTACGAGGGGACCGGGATGAAGCCCAAGAAAGAGACATTCTTCGGGGGAGCGCGCACCTCGCGTCGCGCGATAACTCGAGGCCGGCGCGGCCACGGGTGCGTCGGTCGCCGTCGGTGTCGCCTCCGCCCGCCCCGCCTTCGCGGCCGGGACGACCGAGGCCGGCCGCGGCTACGACGCGATCGTGATCGGCGGCGGCTTCACCGGAGTGTCGGCCGCGCGGCAACTCGAGGCCAGGGGCAAGCGCACGCCGACCCTCGAAGCCCGCGACCGCGTCGGCGGCCGGGTCTGGTCGAGCACGTTCTCGGGACTGCCGATCGAGTTCGGCGCGACCTGGGGCAAGGACGCCTACATCAAGGGAGGTTGGACCTTCCGGCCCCCGGGCGGCCGACTCGGTTCGCTGCGCGCCGTCCGGCAGCCGCACGGCCGCCTGGTCTTCGCGGGCAGCGACATCGCGACCGGCTGGGGCGGCTATGCGGACGGCGCCGTCGAGACCGGCGTCCGGGCCGTCGGCCTCGCGGCCGGCCTGACCGCCGCCGCGGCCCCCGCGACGAGCTGATCCCGGACGGATCCGGACCGGTCACCTCGCCGGGGAACGGGGTGGGTGACGGGCAACCGGCCGGGCGCGCGATCGGTTGAGGGGGATCGCGGTCGTCCGGCCGGCGCCCGTGGGGGCCGGTGAACGGGAGGTTCGCCAGGAGTTCGGTCTGCGGACGGACAACGTCCCGCCGCGGCGGACGGGTCGGCGCCGTCAGCGTCGGGAGAACCACCGACTCGTGGGGCGCCGAACACGGATCGCTGTGGTATTGGCTCGTCCTCTTAGTAGCATTGGCGGTGTTCCCGGCGTAAAGGGGGGTGAGCCCTGCGCCGCACGCCGACCATGCTGAGGGACTATGTGGTTCAGGGTGTTAGGTCCGTTGGAGGTCATATCCGGTGGGCAGCCCATCTCGCTGGGGGGCAGCAAACAGCGGGCGACGCTCGGATATCTCCTCCTCCACCCCAACCAGACGGTACCCATCAGCAAACTGCTGAAGGCCCTGTGGAGCGTCGAAGAAGCTCCGATGACGGCCCGCAAGATCCTGCAGAACTCGATCTGGAGCCTGCGCCGCAAACTCGTCACCGGCGCGGCCGCGGAAGCGCCCGTGGCGCTGCGCACCCAGCCTCCCGGCTACTCCCTGGACGTCGCCCTCGAACGCGTGGATCTGCACCTCTTCCACCGGTGGGTGCGCGAGGGCCGTACCCGACTGGAGGCGGGGGAACCCGACGCGGCGGCCACGCTGCTCAGTGACGCCCTGCAGCTGTGGCGCGGGCCGGCCCTCGCGGACCTGACCGAAGTCGGCCTGCTGTGGCCGGAGTTGACCACACTCCAGAACATGCGGCTGGACGTCCTGGAGGACGTCTTCGAAGCCCAGCTCGCCTGCGGGCGCCACTACGCGGTGCTCGGCGAGCTGGAGTCGCTGGTGGAGAACGAGCCGCTGCGCGAGCGCGCCTGCGGCCAGCTCATGCGTGCCCTGTACCGCTGCGGGCGCCAGTCGGACGCGCTGGGGGTCTTCAGCCGGCTGCGGGCCCAGCTGGTCGAGGAGCTCGGTCTCGAACCCAGCCGGGAACTCCAGCAGCTCCAGCAGGCGATCCTCACCCACGACCTCGCCCTCCAGCTCGTGCCGGCCCCCGGCGGCCCGTACTCCGTGCAGGGCACGGCGGACCTGTTGCCCAGCGCGATGGGGACGGCGTCCCGGCCGCCCGGTCCGCGCCCCGTCCCCGACAGCGCGGCCACCGCCTCGCCCCAGCCCTCCCTCCAGAACCCGGCCGCCCCCCGCCCGGACCACCACGACCCGGCGGGCGTCCGGCCCGCTCCCGTTTCGACCCTGACGCTCGCGGAGGCCCCGCTCCAGCCGCACAGCGCCAGATCCCCGACCGACGGCACGCTCCCGGCCCCGCCCCGGCCGCCCGTCCAGGGTTCGGGACCCGGGCCCGACCACCCGGCCCTGAGAGCCGTCCTCTCCGCCCCCGCCCCGGCGTCGCCCCCCAAGGCGCTGTCCCCCGTCAACGGTTCGGCGCCGAAGAACGACACGACGACGCACCGCGCCCCCGCCCGGGACCTGCCGAAGGCGGACACCGGCACCCCCACCGTCGCTTCCGCGGTGCGCAGCGAGGCCAGCCTCCTGCTGGTACGAGCCGAACCCGACCCCGCCTCGACCGAGGCCGGTGAGCTCGACGCCGTGATGGACGGGGTGGGCACCCTGATCCACCAGGAGATCGAGCGCTGCGGCGGTACGGTCGTCTTCTCGCTGCACGCGCTCACCCTCGCCCTGTTCCCGGCAGACCCGGACGACACCGGGTACCCGCTGCGCGCGGCCCGCGCCGCGACGGCGCTGCGCACGGCCCTGACCGCGTCCGCCTCACGCGCGGGCGCCCCCGTGACCGCCCGCACGGAGCTGCGCACGGCCGTCGCGACGGGTGCCGTGCTGGTGAGCCAGTCGCTCGGCGGCAGCAGGCCGCCCAGGGTCTACGGCGCCACGGTGAAGGAGTGCGAGGCGCTGCTGGCCCTGGCGACCTCGGACGGGACCCACGTCTGCGACCGCACGCGCGAGCAGACCAAGGAGCACTTCGCGTACGAGGAGATCCCGGGCACGCCCATCCGCTGGAGGCTGCTCGGACCCATCGGACCCGAGTCCGCCGACGACAACGCCCACCACCGCGAACTCGACCTGTTGCAAGGGGTGATGACCCACAGCAACCGCTGGTCCCAGCCGCACCTGATCACCGTGCTGAGCACCGAGGAAGCCCCCCGCCGCCGGATGCTCGACCAGCTGGGGGACTTCGCCGGCTCGGCACTCGACGGGGCCCAGGTGCTGAGCTGGAACGGCCAGGACGCCGCCGAGGCGGGCCCCTTCGGCCTGCACCGGGGGATCATCTCCAGGTTCTCGGGACTGTCGAAGTCCGACCCGCCCCGGGCGGTCCGCCGCAAGGTCAGCGCCACCGTCCAGCGCCTGGACGCCGGAAGGAGCTGCATCGACTGGCTGGTCGACCGCTGCACTTCGGTCCTCGAGACGTCGCACCGCTCGCCCGAGCAGCTGGGCGCCGAGGAGTGGCGGGAGGTCTGGCGGTACTTCCTGGAAGCCGTCGCCCACGACGGCCCGATCGTCCTGATCATCGACAACCTGCACCTGGAGGACACGGCGGCCAGGGAACTCGTCGGCCTCATCGCCCGGCTGCCCGTCCGTGTCCCCCTCACCGTCATCGCGGGCGCCGACCCGGAGCTCCTGCGCCACGCCGACTGGTCCTCGGACCGGCGCTCCGCCACCACGGTGCTGCTCGACAAGCCCTCCGACGACGAACTCGCCTGTTCGGACGAGGCCTGCCTGCCCGTCCGGTGAGGCGCTCCACCCGGAAGCGGCCGCCGACGACCACTGACGGGCATGTCGGGCATGTCGAGCACGCCCGCGTCCGACGGCTCCCGGACGAGCGCGAGCGCCCGTATGCCGTGCCCCTTGCGCACGCACGGGCGGGAAAGCCGCCGTCATCGGAATCCCGGCGACGTCGCCGGTGCGCACGGCGGTTCCCCGCCACTCTCCCGCCGTCCCGTCACGGGCCGGTCGACGACGACCACCCGCCGGGTGCCGACGTCGACGACGACCCGGCGGTCCGTCGAGCGGCGGCAGCCCTCCGGCCGTGCGGGGACGGAGCCGTCCCGGGCGGACGACGGCGTGCCGTCCCCACGGCGCGGACACCGACAGCCGTGCCGGCCCGCGGCGCACCGCGGGCCGGCACGACGAGGTGCCGCTGCCGAACGGCTGCCCGGTCCGCGGGCGCGCCGCGCAAGGCGGCGTGTCCACGGTTCCGGTTCGGTGCCGGCCGCCGGGCGGACCGGCACCGGCCCGTACGCGTGGTCCGCACGGGCCGGCGGGGAGGTCGAGGCTCCGAGCGCACGGCCGGCGCGGGGCGGGCACGCCGCTCCGTGAGGTCTTCCGCGGGCCGGACGCAGGGTTACGCCTCGTACCAGAAGATCCCGTCGAGGCCGTCCTGGGCGATGGTCCGGGTCATGACGTTCCCGTCCAGGACGTAGCGCGCGTGCGTGTCGGTGAGGAGGAAGTCGAAGGCGGCCGCGGGCGTCGTGGCGTCACAGGCCAGGTCGCCGCGGATGCAGAAGCGGGCGACCGGAATGCCCGCGAACCTCTCGGGGCCGGGTCCCGCGGACGTGAAGCCGAGGGCGCCCACGCCCTGGGGGACCTTGGCCCACATGCCGGTGCCGGGCTGCTTCGGGTCGGCGTACAGCATGCCGTTGACCAGTTCCCGCGGGATGCCGGTGGCGCCCGACGCGATGGTCTCCAGGACCGCGTCGGCGGCCTGCGCGCCCTGGGAGTAGCCGACGATCGTGAGCCGCGCGGTCGGGTCCTTGCGGTGGGTCTCCTCGACGGCGGCCAGGAGGTTGGTGTAGCCCTGGGCGACGCTGCTGTCGTAGCTCGGCGCGAACAGGTCCGGCGTGTTGCGGCCGTTGAGCCAGGGGCCGGCGGAGGCCGGGTAGCAGACGGGGACGGGCGTGCCCCCGTCCAGGTGCCGGTTGGCGTAGCCGAACGTGATGGTGCAGCCGGGCGCGTCCGCCGCGGAGCCGGTGCCGCCGAGTTCGATGTAGTAGTGGTGCGGGGCCTCCTCGGCGTGGGCGACGGCGGGCGTGAGGGCGGCGGCCGCCGCCAGCACCGTCGTCAGGACGACGGCCCTGGCACGGCGGGCGAGTCGGCTGGTCTTCGACATGGGGTCCCCCCGGGATCGATGGTGTTCTGATGGCCGGTGCACCGGTGACGGACCTCTCGGCGCACCGGTGACGGATGTTGGGCAACGGCGATGACATCGCGATGAAACCGGAGCCGGTGGCGGCTCATCCGCGTCGGTGGGCCCGGGCGAGGTGGCTCTGCAGCCGGGCGTGGCGGAACTGGTAGACCGCGCCGGCCCGGCGCAGGACGCCGCGCCGGTAGGCGTCGTCGAGGAAGGCGACGACGGCCCAGGGGAGGCGTCCGGTCAACGGCAGCCAGAGGCGGGAGAACACGCACCACTGGCCCCAGGCGGTCATGCTCAGGGTGTAGCCGAGAGCGCCCCCGACACCACTGACGGCGCCGATCGTGATGCGGCCCGCGGTGTCCAGGATCAGCAGGCCCAGGTGCCCCTGCAGCAGGTCGACCACCACCCCGACCCCGAGTCCGACCGTCACGCCGAACACCAGTGCCCAGAAAGCCAGTTGGGTGAGGGTTGTCCGTCGGTCGGCGTTCAGGACACTGCGCGGGCTGACGGCGGAGGCGATGTCGAGGGGGGCTTCGAGGAGGCCGAGGAGGCAGAAGGTGAGTCCGGCGGCGCCGCCGAAGGCAAGGCCCAGGACGATCGCGTTCACGAGTCCGGCCTCCAGCGCGGACGAGAGCCCGGCCTGCCAGCGGTAGGCGTTCACCAGACCGATCGAGAATCCGTACATGCAGCCGAAGGCCGTGCCGGCCAGCGTGCCGAGCACCAGCCGCGGGCCGGCCGTCCACCGGGGCGGACCGGACCGGCCCCGGATCCGCAGGCGCACGGCGGACGGTGCGACCGCCTTGCCCAGGACCGTGTACGCGATCCAGTGCACGGCCCCGAACAGCAGGCCGGCCAGGAGCCCGACGGACGCCGCGTCCACGAGGCTCGGGAGGCGCGGGAGGTAGAAGAGGGCGGGGACGACGTCGAGGGCTCCGATGACCACTCCGGTGACGAGGGCGGTGACCAGGACGCGGGTGGAGGTGCGCAGGCCGTCACCGAGCCGCCACCACGCCAGGTCGGGCGTCCCGCGCTCCGTCAGGTGGTGGGCGAGGTGGCCGAGCCAGCGCCGGGCGCGGTCCGGGTCCCATTCCCGCGAACCCGGGCCGGGGCGGCGGCCGTAGACGGTGGGGAGGAAGTCGTCGAGCAGGTGTTCCTCCAGCTCCTGCGCACTGGCGAACCTCTCGGTGTCGAGCAGGGCGGCCGGATCGTGGTCCGGGGTGTCGCTGTAGACGGTGCGGGCGAGCGCCACCATCAGCGGGGTCGACAGGACGGTGGCGAGCGGGGCCGCCGCCCCGTCCGGCGACGGCTCGCGCAGGTGTTTCAGCACGGTGTCCCAGGCGCCCGCCGCGGGGTCCGCGCGGTCGGTCTTGCGGGTGGTGCGGGGGAGGTAGTGGTCCAGGTCGTCGAGGGTGAGGTCGACGAGTTCGACCGGCGCGGCGGAGGTCAGGACGTCGGTCTCCGCCACCGCGGCGGCGTACTCGGCGGGACGGCTGGTGAGCAGCAGGGGGAGGGTGGTGGCGTTGAGGGCCTCGAGCGCGGGGCGCCGCAGCCCGTCGGCCATCTCGTCGAATCCGTCCAGCACCGGCAGGACGCGGCCGGAGTCGACCAGCGCGCCCGCCAGGCTCACCCCGCCCGGCCCCCGGGCGGCCGTGCCGGGGTGGTCGCGCGTCAGCCGCTCGGTCAGCCAGTCGCGCAGGGTGCGGGCGGTGGGGTCCCAGGCGCCGATGCTGAAGATCACCGGGACGGGCTCGTCCGGCGTCCGCGACGTCAGGTGGTCGAGGACGAAGCGCAGGGTCAGGACCGTCTTCCCGGACCCGGACCTGCCGAGGACCACCAGCCGCCCGGAGGGGACGCTCCGGTAGGTCCGTGCGATCTCCTCCAGCCGGCCGTCCAGGTCCAGGGGGCCGCTCGGGGCTCCCGGCGGGAGGCGGCGGATGTTGGCCCAGTGGTCGGTGAGCGCCTCGGAGGCGGCCTTCCAGCGGACCGGCAGCGGGTAGGGGTCCTGGATCCGGCGCTGTTCCTCCTCGCGCTGCCAGCGGGCGGCCACCGCCTTCGCGAGCTGTTCGGCCGCGTCCGCCAGCGCGTGGTGCGCCGCGGGTGCCGGCGGTGACGCGGTGGGGGACTCGGACGCCTGTTCCCGCGTCCCCGGCCCGCCGGCCGGCTGTCGTACGGCCGACGGCCCGGACGCTCGTTCGTCCGTCCCCGGCCCGGAGGCCGGCTCGGACACCTGTTCCCGCAGTCCCGGTCCGCCGACGGCACCCACGTCGCCGTCCGGGCGTCCCGGGACGGCGGCGCGCAGTAACTCCTCGCGGCCTTCGCGGCCGAGGGCGAGCCCGTCCGCCAGGCTCTGCACCGTCGTCATCCGCGGATTGCCGCGCTTGCCCCTCTCCAGACCGCGAATGGTGCTCACACTGATCCCGGAGAGCCGCTCCAGCTCCTCCTGGGTCAGCCCCGCCTTCTCGCGCAGTCGTCGCAGGACCATGCCGAACTCACTGGCCACAAGTCACGGCCTTCCCCCTGAGTTGTCGGTGTTTCAGCAGGTGAGGACTCTAACGCGGAGACCGGTCACATATGGCCGGTTCAATGCTCTGTCCACATTTCCTGCACCGCGGCCAGTCTCGACGCCATCGACGTGATCGACCGGCCGAGCGGATCGACCGGTCCGGAGAACAGGGAGTCGCCATGCCGACGACGACCGCGGCCCGGGGCGTCCCGGGCGCCACGGTCCTCACCACCGACGAACGCGAGGTGCTCTACGCACTCGGGTGCGGCCTGGGGGACGCCGAGATCGCCGACGCCCTCGCCCTGCCCGCGCACGCGGTGGGCGAGCGGATCGGCCGCGTCCTGGAGAAGCTGGGGCTGAGCGACCGGGCCGCCGCCGTCGTGCACGCCTTCGACTGCGGTCTGGTCGTACCGGGACAGGGCCCGCGCAGGCAGCCGCGGGCGCCGGGGAACACCACGGGACGCCGGACGGACGCCGGGTCCGGCCCCTGGCTGCGGGTGTCGCTGCTCGGCCCGTTGCGGACGACGCTCGCGGGACGGCCCGTGGACGCCGGCCCCCTGCGGCAGCAGGCCGTCCTGGCGGCGCTGGCGCTGGGCGCGGGCCGCTCCGTCAGCCGGCGGCAACTGCTGGACGGCGTGTGGGGCGAGGAGATGCCGGACGGCAACGTCGTCCCGGTCTACGTGTACCGGCTGCGCAAGAGCCTGCGCCTCGGGGAGCAGCGCCCGGACTCGGTGATCCGGCGAGACCGGTACGGCTACGGGCTGGTCCGCGGCGTCGCCGAGGTGGACGTGCTGTGCGTGGAGGACCTCGTCACCCGGTCCGGGCAGGCCGAACGCGCCGGCGACCTGCCCGAGGCCGTACGGCTGTGCGCCCGGGCGCTGGAACTGTTCCGCGGGGAGCCGCTGGCCGGACTGCCCGGCCCGCTGGCCGAGTCGGAGCGGCTGCGGCTCGCCGGACGCCGGGTCGCCCTGGCCCGGCGGAAGGCGGACTGGCAGCTGGCGCTCGGCCGGCACGCCGAGGCGATCGCCGAACTGTCCGCCCTCGCCCTGGAGGAGCCGCTGGACGAACCGGTCGCCGCGACGCTGATGCACGCGCTGCGCCACGGCGACCGGCGGGCCGAGGCGCTGGCCGTCTTCGACCGCACCGCGCGGCGCCTCGCCGGCGACCTGGGGGTGGCACCGGGCGACGTGCTGCTGCGGGCACGCCGGGCGGTCCTGCACGGGGACGCCGCCGGCACCGGCCGTGTCCGGGCGGGCGCGGCGTGACCGGGGCGGCCGCCGGCCACGGACGCGACGAGGAACTGCTGCTGGCGCGGATCTCCGCGGCCGCCGGCCGGGCAGGGCTCGGCAGGCGACGCGCCACCTACCGGGCACCGGACACCGGGCCGGGCACCCGGTGGGCCGCCGTCGGCGCGGTCGCGCGGCGTCTGCTGCGGGCCGTCGGCGGGCCGGCCCCGGGGACGGGCGCGCGGCTGGACCTGTACGAGCACGGGATCACGGCGGTGCGCGGCAGTCGGATCCACGCCGTCCGCTTCGACACCACGGTGGTGCGCCGGTGCAGGGTGCCGTCCGCGCGGGGCGTCACCCGCGCCCTGGTCCTCGTCGACGTCGACGGCGAGCGGATCGTGCTGCGCCACGGCGACTTCGGCCGGCCCCGGGAATGGTGGCCCGGGATCCGCCGGGCCGTCACCGACGCGCAGGTGCCGCGGGCCCTGGCCGCGCTGGGCCGGGGGGCACGGCTGGACTTCGGCCCCGTGTGGATCACCGGGGAGGAGGTCGGTTCCGGCGGGACGGCGCTGCGCTGGGCGCAGGTCCGGCGGATCGAGGTCCTCGACGGTTCCGTCACCGTCCACGCCGTCGGCCGCCGCCGGGTGTGGGCCGCCGTCACCGGGATCCCGAACCCGTGCGTCCTGCGGGCCCTCACCGAACACCTGACCCGCGCCGGGCGGGACGACGACTGAGCCGCGGCCCTTCCCCGAGCGGACGCGCAGACGCGCAGACACAACAGACGTAACAGACACACGGACACAGGAGTACGGCGATGGAAGCGGAACTGACGGCACTGGTGCAGCTGGCCGCGTCGACGGTGGTCGGCGCGATGGCCACGGCCGGCTGGGAGAGCGCGCAGCGGGCGATGGGCGGGCTGTGGCGCCGGGTGCACCCCGAGCGGGAGGACACGGTGCTGGCCGAACTGGACGAGGCACGCGCCGAGGTGCTCGACGCCCGGCGGACCGGGGACGAGGGGGCCGAGCGGGAACTCGTCGGCGAATGGCGGACGCGGCTGCGCCGGCTGCTGGCCGCCCACCCCGAGATGGTGCCCGAGGTCCGGGCCGTCGTCGACGAGTTGCTGCCCGTGGTCGAGAAGGAGGAACCGCGCTCCGGCGGCGTCCACCTGACCGCGCACGCGTCCGGGCGGTCGCGCGTCACCATGGCCGGTCGCGACGTCAACATCACCGGGGGGTGACCGTCGTGAACTCCGCAGGAGCCCCGGACGGCTCCCGCCGGGACGGCGCCGACGGTGGTGGGACACACATCAGCGCACAGGCGGACGGCCGGTCCAGGGTCACCATGGCCGGCCGCGACGTCAACAGCACCTACGTCGTCAGCGCCTCGTCGGCGGCGCTCGCCGCCCTCGTGGGCCTCGTGCTCCTCGTGGGCGTGTGGCAGCCGTGGCAGGAGACGGCCGCGACCGGCGAACGGGACCGTGCGCGGACCTCGACGGGACCGGAGTCCCCCGGCGGGGCCTCCGCCCGGCCCGCACCGGACCGGGAGCCCGCGCCCACCGGCGGCGACGAGGAGGAGGAGCCGCCGGAACCGGAGGAGCCGGAGACGTCTCCCGGTGATTCCCCGGCCCCCGACCCGCCGGACCCGGACGACGCGGCCTTCGCGTCCGTCGGGGTCGGCACCTGCCTCGGCGCGTACGACGCCGGCTGGGGCGAGCTGAACCAGGAGCGGCCGACCGCCGTCGACTGCGGTGCCGGCTTCGCCTTCACGAAGGTCACCATGGTGACGACGGCCGCGGCGAACTGCCCCGCGGGCGTCGGCCGGTGGGGCTGGGGCCACGTCAACGACGACGGCTCGCTCATCGCCCTGTGCCTGGACCGGGTGTACGCGGCGGGACAGTGCTTCCCCGCGATCCTGAAGAGAGGGGCCGACGGGTCCCTCAACGGCCAGGGCCGGCTGTTCACCGTGTGGGGCTGCGACCGGACGGACGTGCCGGACGGCTACAACGCGGTCATGGTGATCACGGCGGTGCTGAGCAGCCGCAACTGTCCCGAAGTCACCGGCAGGCAGACGCTCTCGTGGGACGTCTTCAACGGCGCGAGGACGATCTGCGCGGTGCAGCGGACGAACTGATCGTTCTGCCGCCCGGGAGGGGCGGCAGAACCCTCACCTCACGTACGACCGCCTCCCTGAGGAACCCCGCCCACGCCTCACGCGACACACGGACGACGGGGCCGGTCACGGCCTTGGAGTCCCGGATGCGTACGACTCCCATGTCGGGTGCGACCTCGACGCAGTCGCCGCCCTCGGTTCCGCTGTAGCTGCTCTTGAACCAGGCGAGGTCGGACGCGGCGGCCGATGACTCAGCGGTGTTCACATGGTCCAAGGCCGGGCGCCGCATGGCGAGCAGTGCTCGCATGTACTCCTCGGTCTGAAGCAGACCTTTGACCACGAGTGCGTCATACGCGAGCAGTTCGATGGCCTCCTTCTCCAGCTTCGCCATCCCCTGGAAGAACACCGGATACCGAGCCCGCTCCACCTGCTCCTTCCACACCGTGAGCAACCCGCCGGCGTCCAGGACCTCGTCCGCCCGCTCGATGGTCCGGGGAGAGGGATCCGCCGCCCCTGCTCGTACGACGCGACCGTGGACGCCGAGTATCCGATCCGCCGTCCGAACTCCTCGCGCTCCAGCCCCGCCCGCACCGCAGCGTCTTCAGCGTCTGCCCGAACGCGGTGACCACCCCCTGGCCGGACGTGTCCGCCGCCGCCTCTCCCGCGTCGCCTGCCACCACGGCCTCGGCCCCTTCGTCCGTACCTTCGGTCGTCGCCACCACCTCCCCGACCCAACGCGCGTCCCGGCGAAGTCGTCACGCCGCGCGTCTCGTACACGGACCGCCACCCCGCGTACAACGAGCCGCGGCGGTGCGTCACCAGTGGTCGATTCCGGCCGTGTGAGCCGTTCCGTGGAAGTTCGGGGGAATGGTCGGCGTGGTCGGGGGTAGGCGCGCCCTTGCGGGGAAGACGGGCCGGCGAGTGCTGGGCCGGTGACGCAGTGGACGATTGGGAGGGGC
>NZ_JBICUZ010000014.1:0-65617 GCF_043198675.1 Streptomyces sp. NPDC048734
GCTGACCAGATGCTTGGAATAGTCGATGTGCAGGTCACCCACCCGCACGACGTACCGCTCGGCGCGCCCGGGATCGGCGGCGAACAGCTCGCGCAACCGCGTGGGCCGGCGGGCGCGGTGGTCCTCCAGCGCGGCCCACTCGGGCCGCCGGGTGAGTACGGGGGTGTCAGACATGGGCGGGGGTCTCCTCGGTGGCCTCGCCCCGCAGGGCGACGGCGTACATCTCGTCGGCGTCGAGGCGCCGAAGCTCCTCGGCGATCAGTTCGGAGGTGGGGCGGACCTTCAGCGCGAGGGTCCGCGAGGGCTGGCCCGGCAGGGACATCGTGGCCAGCGGACCCTCGGGACGGTCGATGACGATCTCGCCGTCACCGGTGCCGAGCCGTACGGCCGTGACGACCGGGCCCGCGGTCTCCACCCGGTCCACGGACACCTTCAGCCGGGCCTCCAGCCAGCGCGCGAGCAGCTCGGCGCTCGGGTTGTCCGCCTCGCTCTCCACGGCCGCCGAGACGATCGGCACCCGCGCCTGGTCCAGCGCCGCCGCCAGCATCGAACGCCACGGCGTCAGCCGGGTCCACGCCAGGTCGGTGTCGCCGGGCGCGTACGACCGCACGCGCGCCTCCAGCGCCTGGAGCGGCCGCTCGACGGCGTACATGTCGGTGATCCGGCGCTGTGCGAGCGCGCCCAGCGGGTCCTTGACCGGGTTGTGCGGCGCGTCCACCGGCCACCACACGACGACCGGGGCGTCCGGCAGCAGCAGCGGCAGCACCACGGAGTCGGCGTGCTCGGACACCTCGCCGTAGGTCCGCAGGATCACCGTCTCCCCGGTGCCGGCCTCGGAACCCACCCGGACCTCGGCGTCGAGCCGCGACTGGGTGCGCTCGCGGGGGGTGCGGGCGTGCCGCTTGATGACGACCAGGGTGCGCGAGGGGTGCTCGTGCGAGGCCTCCTCGGCCGCCTTGATCGAGTCGTAGGCGTTCTCCTCGTCCGTGACGATCACCATCGTCAGGACCATGCCCACGGCCGGTGTGCCGATGGCGCGGCGACCCTTCACCAGCGCCTTGTTGATCTTGCTTGCCGTGGTGTCGGTCAGGTCGATCTTCATGGCCTGCGCCAGCTCCGTCCGTCTCGTGCGAGCATCTCGTCGGCTTCCTCGGGTCCCCAGCTGCCCGAGGCGTACTGCGCGGGCCTGCCGTGCCGTGCCCAGTGCTCCTCGATCGGGTCGAGGATCCTCCAGGACTCTTCCACTTCCTGGTGGCGCGGGAACAGGTTGGCGTCGCCGAGCAGCACGTCCAGGATGAGGCGCTCGTACGCCTCCGGGCTGGACTCCGTGAAGGACTCGCCGTACGCGAAGTCCATCGTGACGTCCCGGATCTCCATCGACGTGCCCGGCACCTTGGAGCCGAAGCGGACGGTGACGCCCTCGTCGGGCTGGACCCGGATGACGATCGCGTTGGCGCCGAGTTCCTCGGTGGCGGTGGAGTCGAAGGGGGAGTGCGGCGCCCGCTGGAGGACCACCGCGATCTCGGTGACGCGGCGGCCCAGGCGCTTGCCGGTGCGCAGGTAGAACGGCACGCCCGCCCAGCGGCGGTTGTCGACGTTCAGCCGGACGGCGGCGTAGGTGTCCGTGGTGGACGACGGGTCGATGCCGTCCTCCTCCAGGTAGCCGCGCACCTTCTCGCCGCCCTGCCAGGCACCCGCGTACTGAGCCCGCACCGTGTGCCGGCCGAGGTCCTCCGGCAGCTTCACGGCGTGGAGGACCTTCAGCTTCTCGGTCAGCAGCGAGGCCGCGTCGAAGGAGGCGGGCTCCTCCATCGCGGTCAGCGCCATCAGCTGCAGGAGGTGGTTCTGGATGACGTCGCGCGCCGAGCCGATGCCGTCGTAGTAGCCGGCCCGGCCGCCGATGCCGATGTCCTCGGCCATCGTGATCTGCACGTGGTCGACGTACGAACGGTTCCAGATCGGCTCGAACATCTGGTTGGCGAAGCGCAGCGCCAGGATGTTCTGGACGGTCTCCTTGCCCAGGTAGTGGTCGATGCGGAACACCTGGTCCGGCTCGAACACGTCGTGCACGATCGCGTTCAGCTCCCGCGCGCTCGCCAGGTCGTGCCCGAACGGCTTCTCGATGACCGCCCGCCGCCACGACCCGTCCGGCGCGTTCGCCAGCCGGTGCTTCTTGAGCTGCTCGACGACCTTGGGGAAGAACTTCGGCGGGACCGACAGGTAGAAGGCGAAGTTGCCGCCGGTGCCGCGGGACCGGTCCAGCTCCTCGACGGCGTCGCGCAGCTGCTCGAACGCCGTGTCGTCGTCGAAGTCGCCCGGGATGAACCGCATGCCCTCGGCGAGCTGCTGCCAGACCTCCTCGCGGAACGGCGTCCGCGCGTGCTCGCGCACCGCGTCGTGGACGACCTGCGCGAAGTCCTGGTCCTCCCAGTCGCGGCGGGCGAAGCCGACGAGGGAGAAGCCCGGCGGGAGCAGGCCGCGGTTGGCGAGGTCGTAGACGGCGGGCATCAGCTTCTTGCGGGACAGGTCGCCGGTCACGCCGAAGATGACGAGCCCGGACGGGCCGGCGATACGGGGCAGACGCCGGTCGCGGGGATCCCGCAACGGGTTGTCCCAGGCGGCGTCGGTGCCGGCAGTGCTCATTCCGCGTCAACTCCCTCGGTGTCGAGTGCCTCGGTGCCGATCGTCTCGGTGCTCAGCGACTTCGTGACCGCGTCCAGCAGGTCCTGCCACGCCACCGCGAACTTGGCGACGCCCTCCTCCTCCAGCCGGGTGACGACCTCGTCGTAGGAGATGCCGAGCGCCGCCACGGCGGCGAGGTCCGCACGGGCCTGCGCGTAGCCGCCGGTGACCGTGTCGCCGGTAACGGCGCCGTGGCCGGCGGTGGCGTTCAGCGTGGCCTCCGGCATGGTGTTGACGGTGCCGGGCGCCACGAGTTCGTCGACGTACAGCGTGTCCTTGTACGCAGGATCCTTCACACCGGTGGATGCCCACAGCGGACGCTGCTTGTTCGCCCCCGCCCCGGCGAGGGCGGTCCAGCGGTCTCCCGCGAAGACCTCCTCGTACGCCTGGTAGGCCAGCCGCGCGTTGGCGAGCGCCGCCCGTCCCCGCAGCGCAAGGGCCTCGTCGGTGCCGAGGACGGTGAGGCGCTTGTCGATCTCGGCGTCGACGCGGGAGACGAAGAAGGAGGCGACGGAGTGGACCGTGGAGAGGTCGACGCCCCGCGCGGCGGCCTTCTCCAGGCCGGCCAGGTAGGCGGCCATGACCTCGCGGTAGCGCTCCAGGGAGAAGATCAGCGTGACGTTGACGCTGATGCCGAGACCGACGACCTCGGTGATCGCGGGGAGACCGGCCTTCGTCGCCGGAATCTTGATCATGACGTTGGGGCGGTCGACGAGCCAGGCCAGCTGCTTCGCCTCGGCGATCGTGGCCGCGGTCTCGTGGGCGAGACGCGGATCGACCTCGATGGAGACCCGGCCGTCGCGGCCGGCCGTGGCCGTGTACACGGAATGCAGGACGTCGGCGGCCGCACGTACGTCCGCGGTCGTCATCATCCGTACCGCCTCGTCGACCGTGACACCCCGTAGGGCGAGGTCGGCGAGCTGCTCCTGGTAGCCCTCGCCGGAGCCGATGGCGGCCTGGAAGATCGACGGGTTGGTGGTGACGCCGACGACGTGCCGGCCGGCGACGAGTTCGGCCAGGTTGCCGGACTCGATCCGCTTGCGGGACAGGTCGTCCAGCCAGATCGAGACGCCCTCGTCGGAGAGGCGCTGCAGGGGATCCGCGGCGGCGGTTGCTTCGGTCACTGTGATCATCTTCTTTCTGGCGATCGGATCAACCGCGGGCGGCGGCAAGGCCCGTGATCGAATTCAACGAGGCCCGGGCCGCGGCGGCGACCTTCTCGGGGGTGAAGCCGAACTCGGCGAACAGGGTCGCGGCGTCGGCGGAGGCACCGAAGCGCTCCAGGGAGACGATGCGTCCCGCGTCCCCCACGAACCGGTGCCAGGTCAGGCCGATGCCCGCCTCGACGGCGACCCGGGCCCGCACCGACGGCGGCAGGACTCCGTCGCGGTACTCGCGCGACTGCTCCTCGAACCACTCCACGGACGGCATCGACACCACCCGGGCGCCGATCCCCCCGGCCTCCAGTGCCTCCCGCGCGGCGACGGCCAGGTGCACCTCGGAACCGGTGGCGATCAGGATCACGTCCGGGGTGTCCTTCGAGGACTCCCGCAGGACGTAACCGCCCTTCGCCGCGTCCGGGTTCGGCGCGTACACGGGCACGCCCTGCCGGGTGAGGGCCAGCCCGTGCGGCGCCGGGCGGGTGCCGTGCCGGCGCAGGATCTCCGCCCAGACGATCGCCGTCTCGTTGGCGTCGGCGGGGCGGACCACGTTCAGGCCGGGGATCGCGCGCAGCGACGCCAGGTGCTCGACCGGCTGGTGGGTGGGACCGTCCTCGCCGAGACCGACGGAGTCGTGCGTCCACACGTACGTCACCGGCAGCTGCATCAGCGCCGACATGCGCACGGCGTTGCGCATGTAGTCGGAGAACACGAGGAACGTGCCGCCGTAGACGCGGGTGTTGCCGTGCAGCGCGATGCCGTTCATCTCCGCGGCCATCGAGAACTCGCGGATGCCGAAGTGCACCGTGCGGCCGTACGGGCTCGCCTCCGGCAGCGGGTTGTCCGCCGGGAGGAACGACGACGTCTTGTCGATGGTGGTGTTGTTGGAGCCGGCCAGGTCGGCGGAGCCGCCCCACAGTTCGGGGATCACCGGGCCGAGCGCCTGGAGGACCTTGCCGGAGGCCGCGCGGGTGGCGACCTCCTTGCCCTCCTCGAAGACGGGCAGGTGGTCCTCCCAGCCCTCGGGGAGCCGGCCGGCGAGGACCCGGTCGAGCAGCTTCGCCCGCTCCGGCTGCTCGGCGCGCCACGCGTCGAGCCGCTTGTCCCAGGCGGCGTGCGCCTCGGCGCCCCGGTCCAGGGCGGCGCGGGTGTGGGCGAGCACGTCGCCCGGGACCTCGAAGGACCGCTCCGGGTCGAAGCCCAGGACACGCTTGGTGGCGGCCACCTCGTCGTCGCCGAGGGCGGAGCCGTGGGAGGCCTCGGTGTTCCGCGCGTTCGGGGCGGGCCAGGCGATGACCGTGCGCATCGCGATGATCGAGGGGCGGCCCGTCTCGGCCCGCGCCGCGGTCAGGGCCGCGTACAGGGCGCGCACGTCGACGTCGCCGTTCTCCAGCGGCGCGATCCGCTGCACGTGCCAGCCGTAGGCCTCGTACCGCTTCAGGACGTCCTCGGAGAAGGCGGTCGCGGTGTCGCCCTCGATGGAGATGTGGTTGTCGTCGTAGAGGAAGACCAGGTTGCCGAGCCTCTGGTGGCCGGCGAGCGAGGAGGCCTCGGCGGAGACGCCCTCCTGGAGGTCGCCGTCGGAGACGATCGCCCAGACCGTGTGGTCGAAGGGGGACTCGCCCCGCGGGGCCTCCGGGTCGAACAGGCCGCGCTCGTAGCGGGCGGCCATCGCCATGCCGACCGCGTTGGCGGCGCCCTGGCCGAGCGGCCCGGTGGTGGTCTCCACCCCGGCGGTGTGCCCGTACTCGGGGTGGCCCGGCGTCTTCGAACCGTGCGTGCGGAACGCCTTCAGGTCGTCCAGCCCCAGCTCGTAGCCGGCCAGGAACAGCTGGGTGTACAGGGTCAGCGAGGTGTGGCCGGGGGAGAGCACGAAGCGGTCACGCCCGGTCCACTCCGGGTCCGCGGGGTCGTGCCGCATCACCTTCTGAAAGAGCGTGTACGCGGCCGGTGCGAGGCTCATCGCGGTGCCGGGGTGCCCGTTGCCCACCTTCTGTACGGCATCCGCCGCCAACAGGCGTGCGGTGTCGACGGCACGCCGGTCGAGTTCGGTCCATTCGAGACTGTCCGGTGACTGCGTGCTCATCTTCAAGAGATCCTCGATCCGAGCGGATTGGCTGGTCTGACGCGTTCAAAAGTAAAAGTCTGACTTTTTCGAGGGAAGGTCGGTGTGTGTCACGCTGTGGTGAAAGTGGGACACCCCGGCGGCGCCGGGCGGGCACGAGGCGGCACGAGAGCGACATGGCGGACACCGGCGTCGGAGACGGCGACGCGATCAGGACGTTCCCCTTCCCGGCGGGCCTCAGCGTCGGCGGCGTCGGCATGCAGGTCGGCCCCATGGGCGCCGGCCGCACCTGGCACGCCGACGCGCCGCTGGAGCGCGTCCACCGCATCGACTTCCACACCGTCCTGCTGTTCACCGACGGCCCCGTCCGTCACATGGTCGACTTCGCCGAGTACGAGGCCGCGGCCGGTGACGTCCTGTGGATCCGTCCGGGCCAGGTCCACCGCTTCTCGAAGACCAGCGGGTACCGCGGAACCGTCCTGACCATGCAGCCCGGTTTCCTGCCCCGCGCCACCGTCGAGGCCACCGGCCTGTACCGCTACGACCTGCCGCCGCTGCTCCACCCCGACGAGGACCGGTCGGCCGGCCTGCGCGCGGCCCTGGCGCATCTGCAACGGGAGTACGAGGACACCGCGACCCTGCCCCCCGGCCTGCACACCTCGGTGCTGCGGCACTGTCTGACGGCGTTTCTGCTGCGCCTCGCGCACCTCGCCGCCAGCTCGGCGGAGGCGGCGGGCCGTCAGGCCGACACGACCTTCACCCTCTTCCGGGAGGCCGTGGAACGGGACTTCGCCACCAACCACAGCGTCAGCGCGTACGCCGACGCGCTCGGTTACTCCCGCCGCACCCTCGTGCGCGCGGTGCGCGCCGCGACCGGCCAGACGCCCAAGGGCTTCATCGACCGGCGGGTGGTCCTGGAGGCGAAGCGGCTCCTCGCCCACACGGACCTGCCGATCGGCCGGGTCGGCGCGGCGGTGGGCTTCCCCGACCCGGCGAACTTCTCCAAGTTCTTCCACCAGCACACGGACATGACGCCGGCGGCGTTCCGCGCGGAACTGCGCTGAGACGCCGCCGGGTCGGCGGTCCCGCCCCGCGGGCCGTCGGCGGCCTCACGCGGGCCGTCGGTGGCCCCAGTGGCCTCGGTGGCCTGGGCGGCCTCAGTGACCGAAGTCGAACCGGTTCACGTTCACGAAGTCGGCGGGCCGGCCCCTGGTGAGGGGCAGGTGGACGCCGCGGCCGCCGGTCGGGGGAGGCGTGGTGCCGCCCCCACCTCCGGCGGGCCCGCGCGGGGGCGGTCGGCTCCCCGCGCGGGCGCACGACTCACGCGTCGGTGAGCGGGCCGGTGCCGAGGCGGACGTTGTCGATCGCCCAGAACCAGTTGTTCCCCGCGTTGTGGAGCCGGAAGTTCACCTTGACCGACGTCGCTCCGGACGGGACCGCGAAGGAGAGCTCGACCAGGCGGTTCTGCTGGTCCTGGCCGTTGTTGGTGTTCCCCGAGGCCGCGCTGGAGTAGTGCAGCACGCGGGTCGCCGGGCCGGAGTCGAACTCGACCGTGACCTCGGCCTCCTGCGGGCTCTCCTGGCGGTAGTGGGAGTCGAAGCCCAGATGGAGGGTCGAGGTGCCCGGCGGGACGGCGACCGCGGGAGTGGTCAGCGTCGAGTCGAACCGTCCGCGGCTCGCCGGGTTGCCGGTGTCGTCCCAGTCGTCGGGGTCGGCGACCGCGACGATCCCGAGGCCCCGGCCGAAGCCCGGCCGGTCCTGCCCGGCCGGGAACCAGAACTGCTTGGAGAGGAAGGACCAGCCCTGCAGCTCCCTGGTGCCCTGCGGCATCGTCGGCGCGTTGGTGACCGTCCAGCCCTCGGGCGCGGTCCGCGTCCAGCCCGTCAGCCCGGGACGACTGAGGTCGACGGCCGTCGCCAGCGACGGGGCGACGGACTCGAAGTCCTCGGCGAGCAGGTGACCGGTCATGACGGGGCCGACCTCGGCGGTCAGCGACGCCGTCTGCTCCTCGGTCCGCCCGCCCAGGCTCGCGGTGACGGTGGCCTCGACGGTGGCGGAGGTGCGGGCGGCCGACGCGGGCGCGACGACGTCCCAGGTGAGCGCGGCGGACGAGCGGGCCGCAACTGTGGTCGGCGTGTGGGCCGACGGAGTGGCGGTCCAGCCGTCCGGCAGGGTGAGCGCGCCCGCCACGCCGGTGAGCGGAGCGCCGCCGGCGTTGGTGACGGTCGCGGTCACGGTGAGCGGTCTGCCCGGGGACAGCACCGCGCCGTCGGTCTTCGGCGAGGCCGACGGGCCGGTCAGGGCCACGCTCATCGCGGCGGCGACCTCGGTCCGCACGCGCGCGTCGGCGATCTTCAGCAGGCCGCCGCCGTCGGCGTGCGCGGCCACGATCAGGCTCCCGACGGTGGCGTCCGCGGCCGGCGTGACCGTGAAGCGGACGTCGGCGGAATCCCCGGCGGCCAGTGACCGCGGCGCGGACCCGGACCGCTCGGCGGTCCAGCCGGAGGGGGTGAGCAGGGCGACCGTCAGGCGGTCCAGCCCGGCCGTGCTCCGGTTCGTCAGGGTGACGACGACCTCGGCCGGGCTGCCCTGGACGAGCGGGGTGTCCAGGGGCGGCAGCGGCTCGGGCAGGGCGACCGAGGCGGCCAGCGCCGGGAGCACGCCGGTGGCCGGGTCGGTGACACCCCGCTTGCCGTCGGCCAGGCGGCCGGTCATACGGCGCAGGAAGGCAGGGTCGCGCTTGTCGACCACGACGATGTCGTACCAGCCGTGGCGGGAGAGACCGACCGGCACGATCCGCTTCTGCCCGGGCGCGAGGGTGACGGTCCGGACGTGGTCGCCGGCGGCGCGCGGGTAGACCGACTCGCCGACGAGGAGCGTCCGGGTCGTCGAGGAGGGATTGGCGCAGTGGACCATGACCTGGCCCTGCGCGGCGTGCTCGACCAGGTACGCCTCGGGGCCGGGGCCGGTGCCGCGCAGCTCCCACGTCGACCAGCCGGGGCCGCGCACCTGGAGGTCGTAGCCGTCGGACCCGTGGGCGACCGTGTCCACGGTGCTCCTGCCCGCGGCGACCGTCCAGGTCCGCGGCTCGCCACCGTCGCCGGGGTACGCGGTGACCGTGGCGGCCGCGGTGCCGGTGTTGCCGAGCCGCAGCCGGACCCGGCCGTCGGTGACGTCGGCACGCAGCGACAGGCGGTACGGCAGGGGACGGGTGGGGCGGGTGCCCGCCTCCTGCTCCGGGAGCGCCTGCTCCTTCGGCGGAACGGGGTTCCAGCGGCCGACCGGCGCCGGTACCGGGCCGGGTTGTTCCACCTCGGGCTGCGGATGGGTGCGGTGGAAGTCGAAGACGGAGGTGAGGTCGCCGAAGACGCTGCGGCGCCAGGCGCTGATGTTGGGCTCCCGGACCCCGGTCCACCGCTCCAGGAAGCGGATCACGGAGGTGTGGTCGAACGCCTCGGAGGAGACGAAGCCGCCCACCGTCCACGGCGAGACGACCGTCATCGGCACCCGCGGGCCGGGGCCGACCGGGCGGCCGTCCAACCAGTCGTCGCTGTTGCCGGAGGCGGGCTCGGGCGCGACCGGGGCGGGCACGTGGTCGAAGTAGCCGTCGTTCTCGTCGAAGTTGATGAACAGCACCGTCTTCGACCAGGTCTCGGGGTCGCTCGCGAGGGCGTCGAGCAGGTCGTAGACGAGGTTGGCGCTGCCGACCGGGGTGGAGGACCCGGGATGCTCGGAGAGCGCCGCCGTGGGTACCACCCAACTCACCTTGGGCAGCGTGCCGTTCTCGATGTCCGCCGTCAGCCGGGAGATCAGGGTGTCCGGCTCGGAGCGGTAGGCGCCGCGCAGGAAGAGGCGGCGCTCGGCCCCGGTCAGGGAGTCCACGCCCTGCTGGAACCGGGCGAGGGCCTCCTGCCGCTGTGCGGAGGTCTTGCCCCAGAGGCTGTCGTAGAACTGCTCGGTGGTGGAGTACTGTCCGTCGACCTTGGAAAGGATCTTCCGGCCGATCTGCTTCCACGGCCGGAAGTATTCGACCGCGTTGTCGGTGAAGTTGTCCCACTCCTGGTAGATCTGCCACGGGATCCCGGCCTTCTCCAGGCGCTCGGGGTAGGTGGTCCAGTCGTATCCGGCGTGGGTGTAGGAGTAGGCGGCGTTGGTGACGGCCCTGCTCACGCCGTCCGGCTCGAAGCCCGTGGTGCCGGTCCACAGGTAGTTGCGGTTGGGGTTGGTCGAGCCGTACACGGAGCAGAAGTAGGAGTCGCAGATGGTGAAGCGGTCGGCCAGTTCGTACTGCAGGGGTATGTCCCGCCGGTCGTAGAAGGCCATGGTGCTCTGCCCCTTGGCGGCGATCCAGTCGTCCCACCAGCCGTTCGCCCGTGCCTGGACGCCGTCCGGGAAGCCGTGCGGGAGCGAGCCCAGGTACTGGATGTCACTCTCCGGGCGGCCGGCGTCGACCGCCGCCTGCCGGGCCGAGAAGGGAAGGACGTCGCCACCGGTCCGCGGCTGCCTGAAGACGTCGGCGCCACCGGGCAGGCGCAGGGGGGTGCGGTCGCCGAAACCGCGCACACCCTTGAGGGTGCCGAAGTAGTTGTCGAAGGAACGGTTCTCCTGCATCAGCACGATGACGTGCTCGATCGCGTTCATGCCGCCGCGCGGCATCGGCGCGGCCATGGCTCTGAGGAGCGAGGGAGGCAGGAGGGACAGCGCGGTGCCGCCGGCGAGAGCGCCGAGGATCCTGCGGCGGGAGGTGTCGGACATGGTGTGGAGGCTAGGGCTCCGGCACGGTGACCAAGAACCCTCCGTGACAGGGCTTCGCCCACTGTTCATGCGGAAGCATCCGGCGTTCGTACCGGTCACACGGCTGGGTTCGGGCGGACGGTGCGCAGGACGGCGGTCACGCGGCCGTGGTGGAGCGGCGCCCCGCACCTACGGACGCGGGGACCGCCGTGGGATCGTCTGTGCGACTGAGCTTGTCCTACCTTCCAAGCGTGGGTCTGAGCTGGTCATTCGTAAGATCGGCGGACCCGGGGGTTCTGGGTGTGGCTGTGAGCTTGTCGCCGTTGGATGGCTCAAAGAACTTGGCCGCCCGGAGCCCCGCGACGACTCGACCGCTAATTGGGATACGCGATTCGATCGCTGTGCAGGACAACGTCGGCGAGGTCGTCTGCGGGATCGATGTTCTTTAACCTTTGCGAGCTTTGGTCTGGTTTCGCTCGGTGATGCTTCCGGGGCGTTTGGTGGTCTTGCCGACGTCGTAGCGGGTGGCGGGACGACGGTTCTTCGAGCCAAGTGGACTTCCCGGTCCGGGAGTTGATGGTTTGGGTGCACGGGCGGGGCAGTGCGGGTGCGGGCGGGGGTTCCGAAACTCCGGCGGACGCGGGCCGGGGTAAGCCGGGCCGGCAGCGGGTCCTGGCCGCCGGGCAGGTGGTCGACCTCCAGGCGGATCAGCGTGCCTTCGAGGATCGGGAGCTCGCCTTCGTGGTCGATCCACGCGGAGCGGGTGGTGAGCCGGGGGTGGATGCGGTCCCAGGCCATGACCTGGGCAGTGCCGTACCGGTCGGTGCCCTGGGTCGTCGCCGCGTCCGACTCGCCCCAGGTCTCGGGCTTGGCGAAGCGGAATTCCTTGCCGTGCTCGGGCAGCCGACCGCCCTGCGGTGGCGAGATCCACGGGACGGGGACGGGCTTGCGCATCACCCGGTCCGAGCGCGTCCGTCCCAGTACCTCAACCGGGAGGCCATCGAGGAGGTAGGCCATGCGCGGGGCGTCGTATCCGGCGTCGAAGACGACCGGGACGTCCGGGTCACCCACCTCCCACTGGCCGCCCTCGGTCAGGTCGGTGACCACACGGCGGATCTGGGCGGCGGTGACCTCGGCGACATCGTCGTCCGGGCCGAGGCGGACCGCGTCGAGCAGCCGGCACCAGCTGGACATGAACAGCCGTCTCGATCTGGACCTGTCCATCCGGGCCGCGGTGCCAGGCCCGCGCGCCCCGCAGGAGGAGGAGGCCGCAGCCCCGGCGTGACACCCTCGTGTCACGGGGTGGAGGACCGGCCTCTCCTCCTTCTCCGAGCTTCAAGAAACGAAGGTTCTTTGAAGATCGGAGGGTTCCCTCTCTGCCGCGTCGCCGCCGTGGTCGTCACGGTGCCGGCCATCAGGAGGCGGCGAGTTGGTTGATGTGGGCTGTGGCCAGCACGCGGCGGGACACGCCGCCGCGTGCGGTCCGGATCATGGCCTGGCCCAGTTGCAGGCTCGTGGTGACGTAGCGCGGCGCGATGCGCCGCAGCAACGGGTAGAGCGGGCCGATCACCTTGTACAGCAGGACGTAGGACGCAGTCTTCGCCGTGGTGCCGGGCAGAGGAAGGATGAACGCGGGGCGGAACATGTGGGCCCGCGGTGACAGCTCCAGCAGGGCGTTCTCCGTATCGCCCTTGACGCGTGCCCACATCATGCGGGTCTTGCCGGTGCCGTCGGTGCCGGCGCCGGAGACGTAGGTGAAGACGAGGCCGGGGCTGGCGGCCCGCAGGGCGCGGGCGGCGGCCAGGGGGAAGTCATAGGAGACCAGGCGGTAGTCGGCCTCGTTCATGCCGACGGCGGAGGTGCCCAGGCAGTAGAAGCAGGCGTCAAAACCGGCCAGATGGTCCTGGACGGCGGTGAAGTCGGTGAAGTCCTCGTGGTGGAGTTCGCGGAGCTTGAGGTGGGCGCGACCAGTGGATGTACGGCCTATGGCGAGGACGTCGGTGACCTCCTCGTCGCGCAGGCAGGCTTCCAGCACTCCCTGCCCGACCATGCCGGTGGCTCCGAAGATGACAATGCGCACAGTGATCCTTTTTCTGCCGTACGGGGTGGTCGGCCGGATTGCCTTGGATGGGTCAGACGGGGAAGCGGACGTCGGTGAGCTGCTCGGATGCGACCCAAAGGCGCTGTTGGACCGTCGTGTCGTCGGATTTCTTGCTGGAGGCGACCGGCTCGGGGTGGCCGCGGGTTCCGCCCATGCCTGCGGGGCCGTAGTACTGGCCGCCGGTGACGGCGGGGTCGGTGGCCGCGCGCAGGGTGGGCAGGGCGCCCATGGAGGCCGGCTGGGTGATCAGCGGGAGCGCCAGGTCCGCGGCCTTGCGCAGCGGGCGGGGCAGGTTCTGCTGGAGTCCGGTGGCGGCGGCGCCGGGGTGGGCGGCGACGGCGATCGTCGTGTGGTGCCGGGCAAGGCGGCGCTGGAGTTCGTAGGTGAACATCAGGTTGGCGAGCTTGGCCTGCCCGTAGGCGGCGACGCGGTTGTAGGAACGGTCGAACTGCAGGTCGTCGAAGTGGATGTCGGCCTGGATGCGGTGGCCGAAGCTGCTGACGGTCACCACCCGCGAGCCGGGCACGGGCAGCAGTACCTCCAGCAGGAGGCCGGTGAGCGCGAAGTGCCCGAGGTGGTTGACGCCGAACCGCTCCCCTTTCATGGCGAACGGGAGCGGTTGCGTGGCCCGCGAGTGCCGCCCGGGCCACGCGACCGCTTCCGCCGGGGGGATGGGGTGTCAGACCGTCGCGTGCGCGGTCTGCGCCGCGAGGTTCTGGGTGAAGAACGGGAGGAGTTCGGTGGTGACCTGGGGTACGTAGCGGTCGTAGAGGTCGACGTGACTGGCTCCTTCGATCCAGTGCAGCCGCTTGGGCTCGTTCGCCTTCTTGACCGCTTCCTCGGACATCCAGGCGGTGGCCGCTTCGTTGCCGGCGACCATCAGGAGCGGTCGCGGGGCGAGCAGGCCGATGAGGTGGAAGGCGTCGAAATTCACGATCTTGTCGACGCTGGAGAAGGTGAACTCGTCGGCCTGGCGCGGGTGCCGGCCGCGGTCGGTGCTGTAGTACTCCCAGGCTTCGTAGGAGTAGCGGCCGCCGGCGCGTGCCTCTTCCTCAGTTGGGCGCACGGACATCGTCGGGAGCGGCTCGCCGGCCGCCTCGGTGGTGCGTGCCGCGGCCGCCGCGTCGAGCAGCGCCTGGAGGACGGCGGGGTCCTGGGCGCCGTCGGGGCCGACCCGGAAGTACAGTCCGAGGTCGACGGCGCTGGCCGTCGCGACCGCGCGGATGCGGTGGTCTGTGACCGCGGCGGGAATGACGTAGCCGCCGGAGGCACAGATGCCCAGGGCGCCGATCCGGTCGGAGTCGATCTCCGGGCGGGTGGTGAGGTAGGAGACGGCGTTCTTGATGTCCTCGACACGCTGGGCGGGGTCCTCGGTGCCGCGGGGGGTGCCGCCGCTCTCGCCCTGGTAGGCGGCGTCGTAGGTGAGCGCGACGAATCCGGCGTCGGCGAGTCGCTGGGCGTAGGCGCCGGCGGTCTGCTCCTTGACGCCGGCGCCGGGGTGAGCGACGACCACGGCGGCGAGCGGGCCGTCGGCAGCGGTGCCGGGCGTGTACAGGTGGCCGGCGAGGGTGATCCCGGCGCTGGTGAAGGTCACATCGGTTCGCATGACCCCACCGTGCCCGCTGTGACCCGTGTGCGGGAGAGGAAGGTTCCTGCCTGGGGAAAGGCGTGCCGGGGAAGATTCTTTCCCCCCTTGATGGCACGAGTCCGCGGCACAGTGGAAGCATAGTGGTGTCATGTCCGATTCGCGTTCATCCCGATCCGAGTTCGGTGCGTTCCTCAAGGCTCGCCGGGCCGAGCTGACGCCCGCGCAGGTGGGTCTCGCCGATGACGGGACCCTGCGGCGTGTCCCGGGGCTGCGCCGCGACGAGGTCGCCCGCCTTGCCACGATGAGCACCGATTACTACACCCGCGTCGAGCAGGGGCGCGTGCGGGCCTCCGCGACCGTCCTTGCCTCCCTGGTGCGGGCGCTGCGGCTCGACGAGGCACAGCAGGCTTACCTGTACGAGCTGGCGGGCAAGACCCCCGCCCCGCGCCGCCGCGCCGGGCATCGGGTGCGGCCGTCGGTGCAGTGGATGCTCGACGCCCTCGGCCACCTGCCGGCGATGGTGCTGGGCCGCTACAACGACATCCTCGCCTGGAACACGGCCGCAGCGGCCCTCTACCAGGACTTCGGCAAGCTGACGCCATCCGAGCGCAACTTCACCAGACTGCTGTTCCTCGACCCGGCCATGCGCAGCCTCTTCACCGACTGGGAGGGCGCGGGCCGGCTCAGCGCGGCACTGCTGCGGATGGAGACGGCCAGCAACTCCGACGACCCGCGCCTGGCCACACTGGTCGGCGAGCTGTCGGTACGCAGCCCCGAATTCCGCGAGTGGTGGAACGGACGGATCGTCTCCGACACCACCTACGGCCTCAAACGCTTCCGGCACCCCCTCGTCGGCCCCCTCACCCTCGACTGCGACACCTGGACCAGTCCGAACGACCCCGACGTCATGTTCATGGTCCTCACCGCCGAACCCGGCACCCCTGAGGACCACGCACTGCGGATCCTCAGCTCCTGGCAGACCGCCCCCGCCCCGACTACACATCCGGCCGACACCCCCCACGACTGATCCGGCGGTCCGACGCGTCCGGACCCCGCCACCCCATCGCCTTGCGCTCAGGCACGCGGGACAGGTGGTCCCAAGAACGACCCTTTCCCGGATCAAGATCAAGAGCGGTCGGCGGAAGCGGTCCGGAACGCGGATTCACTGTCACAACTCGCTCTCACTCAAAAGTGGACTCAGGCCCGTTCTGGGAAATGTTTGTGACAGTGTCCGGGGTCGTGACGGACCCTCAAACCGCACTCGAGTCCGAAGGTGACGACGTCGAGCGCCACGAATGCCCACGCTGTCACGCATCGCCAGGCTCACCCTGCCGCTCGCGCTCCGGCGCGGTCGCCGGCACCTATCACACCGGGCGCTTCACCAAGGTGCCCCGGCTTGCGGAACTCCTGCGCGTACCGACGCCCGCCGACCGCGGCCCCGGCCAGCCGTGGCGGCCCGGCACCCCAGTCGCCCGCGCCCATCGACCCGGGCACCCCGACCGCTGACATCCGCATCGGCTATGCGAGGTGCTCCAGCCTCACCCAGGAACTCCAGTTGCAGCTCGACGCGCTCGCCGGACACGGCATCCCGCGGGACAAGATCTTCGCCGAGAAGATCAGCACCCGGGTCCGGGTGCGCCCGCAGTTCGAGGCCGCGCTCGCCGCCGCGAGAGAGATCAAGGCACACGCCCCGCACTGCCGGGTGATTTTCACGGTGAATGAGATGAAGAGGCTGGGGCGCGACGCCGCTGAGCTGACCGCGCTCGCCGATCACCTCACCGCCCACGGCCTGGTGCTGGAGATGCTCGCCGGCCCCCTCCAGGGGATGTACGACCCCAGCGGGCCGGGGCGTCTGCTGTTCGGGTTCTTCGCGGCGATGGCGGAGACGGAGCGCGAGAGCATCCGGGAGTCCACCCTCGAAGGGCTGGACGCCGCGGCCCGCAAGGGCAACCACGGCGGCCGGCCGCCGGTCATCACCGACGACATGCTGCACACCGTGCTCCGCCGCCGCGCGAACGGCGAGACCGTCGAGGACATCCAGCCCGACCTGCTCATCCCCACCGGCCGCCGCAAGGGACAGAGCCCCAGCCTCTCCAGCAGCTACCGGGCGCTGGCCGAGCACGAGAAGAACCAGGCGTATCCCGAGGCCGTCGAAACGGCGCACGCCGACTTCGCCGCCCTCCAGCAGCGCGACCGCAGCCCCGTGTGATTACTCAGCGTTACTCGCCACCTGGCGGCGGCTATACGAGAACACGGCCATGACCGCGACGGTGCTCGGCCGGCAGCGTCAGCTCCACCGGCGAGGTGACCGGTCCGTCCTCGCAGAGCATTGCGTCGCACAGCTCGAACAGCGTGTCACCGCGCCGCGTCAGGCACGCATGGAAGTCCTCCAGGAAGTGTGATGTGAAGTCGAACGCGTCGTGCCGGGCGTCGTCATGCAGCAAGCCCACCTCTGCGGCCTTCGTGTGAGCAGTGGTTCCGTGGCGGAACGCGTGATCATGCGAAGGCCGTCCGCCTGCCCTGCGAATCCCCAGATGGGTGACGTCGTGCGACGCACTGTTCGAGCTCGGAGGTTAGAAGACAAGCTCAGGCCAGGGACTCGAAGTATGCCTTCCGCGCGGGGTAGTAGTCCTCGAAGTCAGGCCGTGGCCTGCCCGTGCGTGCGGCGGTGAGCATGTCCAGGTAGTACTCCCAGCCCGGGCCGGTCTGGCCGAGGTGCTCTGTGGAGGCGAGATGATGGACCAGCCGGAGTTCGGTGGTGCCGTCGCTCTCGGCCAGCAGCAGCTCCAGCGACCAGGATCCGGCCTCGTCCTCCATCGAGACGGCGAGTCGGCGCGGCGGTTCGCAGGCTTCGATTCGCAGTGGGCACCAGGGCGCCGACTCCTCGAACACCATCTGCACTTCGACGGTGCGGCCGGCCGCCGCCTGGCCGCGCCACGGGCCGAACCAGCGGGCGGTGCGCTCCGACTCGGTGACACTCGCCCAGACGTCATCGGCGGAGGCGCGGTAGCTGCGGGTGAGGAGCAGGTCGTGCCCCGTCGGCGTGGGGATGAGTTGTCCGGTGGGCTCAAGGGTCATGCCGTGTCCTCCTTGGAGTGGCGCGCGGTGTGCTGATCGTTGGCGGGCTCAGCCCGATTGCGGTCCCGTCGGGTGCGGTGAACCTCGGTCTCCAACGCCGCCAGACGCTGCGACCAGTCGACACGCTGGGTGTCGAACTGCGTGAGCCAGGCGGCCAGGTCACCCAGCCGGGAGCGGACGAGGAAGTAACGCCGATGGCGTCCGATCTGCTGGTCCCGGACCAGGCCGCTCTCCCGCAGCACGCGCAGGTGACGGCTGACCGCGGGTCGGCTGACGGCGAACCGGGCGGCAATGTCGCCTGCCGTCAGTGGGGTACGGCGCAACATCATCAGGATCTCCCGGCGCACCGGATCGGCGATGGCGCCGGCCACCTTGCTCAGGTCGTCCACACCAAAAGCGTAACCCATAAGTTACGCGTCAAGATGGCAAGCCTCAGGTTGCACCCGGCGCGGAGGTTAAAAGACAAGCTGAGGACCGGTTCTCGAACCGGCGGGTGGGAGCTGAGATTCCCTGCTTCAGCCGGGGGAGGAGTCACGAGGGGAGAGGGCCGTGAGGGGCTCGGGGGTGAGGGACCGCAGCCGGTGTGCCGGGTGTGGGGGAGCGGGCCGCCCGGGGGCCGCTGCCGCCGGGTCGGGCACGGAACAGAAACGCCTCCTGAAGTGTTGTACCCCAGCGGGTAAGATACCCACTGGGGTATATAGGAGGAGGAAGTGTGCAACTCGACATGTCGGCCGAGGAGCTGAAGTCGGCGCTCAACCGTCTGCGGCGGGCGCAGGGCCAGCTCGCGGGAGTGATCCGGATGATCGAGGAGGGCCGGGACTGCGAGGACGTGGTCACCCAGCTCGCGGCGGTCTCCCGGGCCCTGGACCGGGCCGGCTTCTCGATCATCGCGACCGGGCTGGAACAGTGCATGACCAGCGAGGACCCCGAGGTGCGCGACTCCACGCAGATGCGGGCCCGGCTGGAGAAGCTCTTCCTCTCCCTTGCCTGACCGCGTCGTCCGGTACGGCCGGGACGCTCACCGCCGGCAGCACCACGAGGGCCGAGAGCGGCGTGCCGCCGGTACCGGGGCGACGTCTGGGTGACGTCTGGGTGACGCGCCACAGACGGCGGGGCAGGCCGCCCTCCTCGAAGGCGTGGACCTCCCGCAGCTGCCAGCCGTCGGCGAGGGAGTCGACCAGGTCGCGGGGGAAGAAGCGCACCGCGAAGCCGCCGTGCTCCCAGATGCCGCCACCGTGCCCGGTGCCCGCGCCGTAGTGCGCGTCGCCGGTGTGCCGCCCGGTGTACCGGTGTGCCGCACGGTGTAGACGAAGACCCCGCCGGGCCGCAGCACCCTGCGGACCTCGGCGACCAGGGCGTGCAGCTCCCCGGTGGACAGGGCCATGCACAGGAGCATGTGCGCGAACACCGCGTCCACCGAGGCATCCGGCAGCGGCAGCGGCTCACGGACGTCGTGCACCGCTGTCGTCACCCGCTCCTCGATGCTCTGGGCTCGGGCGGCGTCCCGCAGCCGGTCGAGGCCGGTCGGGCTGAAGTCGGTGGCCCGCACGGTGAAGCCCTCGTGGGCGAAGCACAGGGCATCGCGGCCGTGCCCGGCCCCCAGCTCCAGCACGTCGACCGCTCCGGCCGCGCGAAACACCTCGGCAGCGTGGACGGCCGGCTCGGACGGCTCCTCGCCGTACATGCCGGGATGCTCGCCGTACGTCCGCTGCCAGTGCTCCCGCTGGGCCTCGGCCAGCTCCCGCTCGTGCTCCGACGCGTGGACGCCCTTCCCACCGCCCGGCCGGTGCCGGGACCTTCTGCGGGCCGGCCTGGATCCACACCGTGCAGCCGCAGCGCGCACCGCACCGTCGGCCGTGGTCCGTGCGGAGTGTGTTTTTTGAGGGCCAGGCCAGGCCGTGCCACGGTCAGTGACCGCGGGGGGCGTACATGATCACGGCCATGCCCGCGAGGCACACCAGGGCACCGATGACGTCGAAGCGGTCGGGCCGGTAACCGTCGGCGACCACGCCCCAGGCGATCGACCCGGCCACGAAGATCCCGCCGTACGCGGCCAGGATGCGCCCGAAGTCGTCGTCGGACTGGAACGTGGCCACCACGCCGTACAGGCCGAGGGCGATGACACCGGCGCCGATCCAGATCCAGCCCCTGTGCTCGCGGATGCCCTGCCACACCAGCCAGGCGCCACCGATCTCGAAGAGGGCGGCGACGACGAACAGGGCGACGGAACGGGCGACGGTCATACCGGCCGACCCTACCGGCGGCCCGCGCCGGTGATCTTCCGCGGGTTCTCACAGGCGTGGCAGCCGCACCCACCCTCACCGGCGCTCTCCGGCGCGCAGGAGCAGGCGCGACGGCGGCGGCCGGGCCACCGGGTCCCGGCGGCGCGCACGGCCGGGACGACGGCGACGGCGGGCAGCCGGCCCACCACCGCTCCGGCTCCGGATTCCTCCCGGGCCCGGCAGTGGTTACGGTTACCGGGCAGGGGCCGGCCGGTGACGACGACCGGGCGCGTGCCCGCGTCGACCACCCGGCGGTCGGTGGGCCCGCGGTCAGCCGGAACCGGACGTGGTGGTGACCGGCGCGCCGGGGGATCCGGCGACCCGGTCCTCCTCGGAGGAGACGGGCGTCGAGATGGTCCTGGGCCGAGACGGTCCTGGCAGGAGAGGTGTGAGCGTGAGACTGACGATTCTGGGCGGCGGGGGGTTCCGGGTGCCGCTGGTGTACGGGGCGCTGCTGACGGACCACGCCGAGGGGCGGGTCACGGAGGTCGTCCTGCACGACCTGGACGACAGCCGACTGCACGCGGTCGCCCGGGTACTGGCCGAACAGGCGTCGACGGTGGCCGACGCCCCCACCGTGACCACGACCACCGATCTCGACGAGGCCCTGCGCGGCGCCGACTTCGTCTTCTCCGCGATCCGCGTCGGCGGTCTGGAGGGCCGGGCGGACGACGAACGGGTGGCCCTGGCGGAGGGCGTCCTCGGTCAGGAGACGGTCGGCGCGGGCGGCATCGCCTACGGTCTGCGCACGCTGCCCGTCGCGTCCGACATCGCCCGGCGGGTGGCCCGCCTCGCCCCCGACGCCTGGGTCATCAACTTCACCAACCCGGCCGGCCTGGTCACCGAGGCCATGTCCCGCCACCTCGGCGACCGCGTCATCGGCATCTGCGACTCGCCCGTCGGCCTCGGCCGCCGCATCGCACGCGTCCTCGGCGCGAAGCCGGACGAGGCGTTCATCGACTACGTCGGCCTCAACCACCTCGGCTGGGTGCGCGGCCTGCGGATCGCCGGCCGCGACGAACTCCCGCGCCTGCTCGCCGATCCCGACCTGCTGGACTCGTTCGAGGAGGGCAAGCTGTTCGGCGCCGACTGGCTCCGCTCGCTCGGCGCGATCCCCAACGAATACCTGCACTACTACTACTTCAACCGCGAGACCGTGCACGCCTACCAGCGGGCCGACAAGACCCGCGGCGCCTTCCTGCGCGACCAGCAGGCCCGCTTCTACGAGGAGATGCGCCGGCCCGACGCGCCGGCACTGAGCGTCTGGGAGCGCACCCGTGCCGAGCGCGAGGCGACCTACATGGCCGAGAACCGCGAGACGGCCGGCGCCGGCGAACGCGACGCCGACGACCTCTCCGGCGGCTACGAGAAGGTGGCCCTCGCCCTGATGCGGGCCATCGCCCGCGACGAACGCACCACCCTGATCCTCAACGTCCGCAACCGGGGAGCGCTCTCGGTGCTCGACGGGGACGCGGTCGTCGAGGTGCCCTGCCTCGTCGACGCCAACGGAGCCCATCCGGTGGCGGTGGCCCCGCTGCCGGAGCACGCGACCGGCCTGGTCTGCGCGGTGAAGGGGGTCGAGCGCGAGGTGCTGGCCGCCGCCGAATCCGGCTCGCGCGCCGACGCGGTGAAGGCCTTCGCCCTGCACCCGCTGGTCGACTCCGTGAACGTGGCCCGCAGGCTGGTCGAGGGCTACACCGCCGTCCACCCCGGCCTGGCGTACCTCGGGTAGGGTACCGCGGCTTCGCTCGAACGTATCTACCTGAAGGTTTTCGACCCCCTCCGGGCAGCGGCCCCGAGTCCGTATCCGTTCGGGGCCGCCGCTGGAGAGCTGGGCTTCACCCCACCGGCGCGAAGACGACGCACCTCAAACCCTGCGGAGGAGCCCGTGAGACGCCGGAACTTCCTCACAGCCGCCAGCGGCACCACGGCCGCCGTGGCGGTTCCCTTCGTCGGAGCGCCGCCCCAGGTGGGCACCTCCGACGTCCTCCGGCTCCGCAGCGGCCTGGATGCCCTGATGGCCCTGGACGATGCCATGGGCGGCCATGAAGGCCTGGAGCGGGCGGCCTTGGCCGGAGCCGCCGAAGCCCTGGAGAAGCAGAAGCTCGGGGCCACCCAGCGCATCCGGCTCCGGCTCTTCTCCGTGGCCGCCGACTACACCGCCACGGCCGCCTGGAGCGCCCTGGACGCTCGTCAGGCCGGCCGTGCGTACGCCCTGTTGGGCAAGGCCCTGTACCTGGCGGGGATGGCCCAGGATCCCGTGGCAGAGCTGAGGGTCTGGAACTCCTACGCCATGCTCGCCCACCAGCGCGGGGAGCACACAGAGGCTGTCGACTCCGCCCGGGCCGCCCAGTCCACCTCGATCACCAAGCGGGACCCGTTCTTCGCCTCTCTCGCCCACGCCCGTAGGGCCATCGGGCACTCGAACCGTGACGACAGGCAGGCAGCCATCCGCTCCCTCTTGAACCGTGGGCGGCGATGAATGCCGACCCCGAGGTCCGGGAGCACTTGGGTGACCTGCTTACCCGCGCACAGGGCGATGCCTCCGTGTCCCGATTTCAGGCCGAGTTCGACCGGCGAGGCTATGGGGGGTGGGCGGTCGAGGTGGAGGCCACGGGCAAGTTCATCGGCTTCGCAGGCTTGGACGAAGTGGACGACGACATGCCGTTCACGGGAGTGGAGATCCGCTGGCGGCTCGCCCGCTCGGCCTGGGCCAGGGCTACGCCACCGAGGTTGCGCTGACAGTCCTGGCCCACGGCTTCGAGGCTCTTGAGCTTCCTGAGATCCTCGCTGCCACAACGGCCACCGACCTTCGCTGCCAGGCGGTGATGCGGCCGGATCGGCATGACCCGGGACCCGGCTGACGACATCGACGACCCCATCGAGCCCGAAGGGCCACTGTGTCCGAACGTGCTGTACCGCATCGCCCGTAGAGCGACGATCTGACGTTCTCCGCTGAGGTTGTTCGATCAGGCTGCGGCGGCGGGAAGACGGCATTCCTCCTGGCGCTCGACGCCCTTCTCGTCCTTCAGGCGGTCGTCACTGGTTCTCGGACAGACGCCGACGCGGCGGGCTCTGACGGAGGCCTTCATGGCACTCAGGGCAGAGGAGTGAACGTGTCCTTATGAAGCTGTGCCACCGCAGGCAGGCCCATCACGGGCAGGCCCACCCCTGCACAATGCAGGGGTGGGCACAGTGCACGCCCGGCCTGCGTACCCGCTCGTACCTCCGGTGAGTCACCCGGGGTAAGCGCTTTCCCTCTCCTTCTCCTTGCCGTAGGTTCCAGCCATCCGCCTTCCCGGCTCCCTGGAGACTTCCCATGCACGACGAACGCCGCCGGATCGAGGAGCGCGTCGAGCGCGTCCACACCCAGCGCATCAAGCCCGCCGTCTACGCGGCCACCGTGCCCCTGGACGTCGAGGTCTGGCAGGCGCGGGGCGAGCCCGTACCGTTCGCACAGGCCGCGGCCGCCCCGTACGAGCCCTTCGTGATGGGCACGTCCTGGGGGCCGCCCTGGGGGACCACCTGGTTCCTGATGCGCGGCCGGGTGCCCGCCGAGTGGGCCGGCCGGCGGGTCGAGGCGGTCATCGACCTCGGTTTCACCGAGGACTGGCCCGGCAACCAGGCCGAGGCCCTGGTCCACCTGACCGACGGCACCCCGCTGAAGGCGGTCAACCCGCTCAACCAGTACGTGCCGATCGGCAACCCGGCGACCGGCGGCGAGGTGGTCGACTACCTGGTCGAGGCGGCCTCCAACCCCGACATCCTGGCCAACGGCTTCGCGGCTCCGACGCCCCTCGGCGACGTACTGACCGCAGGCGACCGTCCGCTGTACACGTTCCGCAGCGCCGACCTCGCGATCCTCGACGAGCAGGTCTGGCACCTCGACCTCGACCTCCAGGTCCTGTGCGAACTCATGGTCCACCTCGGTGAGCACGAGCCGCGCCGGCACGAGATCCTGCACGCCCTCGACCGGGCCATGGACGCCCTCGACCTGGACGACGTCTCCGGCAGCGCCACGGCCGTCCGAGAGGTCCTCGCCCCCGTCCTGGCCAGGCCCGCCCACGCCAGCGCGCACACCGTCTCGGGCGTCGGCCACGCGCACATCGACTCCGCCTGGCTGTGGCCGATCCGCGAGACCAAGCGCAAGACGGCCCGCACCTTCTCCAACGTCACCGCGCTCGCCGACGAGTACGACGACTTCATCTTCGCCTGCTCACAGGCCCAGCAGTACGAGTGGGTGCGCGACCACCACCCCCAGGTCTGGGCACGCATCCAGGAGTCGGTGCGCAAGGGACAGTGGGCGCCGGTCGGCGGCATGTGGGTCGAGTCCGACGGCAACCTGCCCGGCGGCGAGGCCATCGCCCGCCAACTGGTGCACGGCAAGCGGTTCTTCATCGAGCACTTCGGGATCGAGACCAAGGGGGTCTGGCTGCCGGACTCCTTCGGCTACAACGCGGCCTACCCGCAGCTCGCCAAGCTCGCCGGCAACGAGTGGTTCCTCACCCAGAAGATCTCCTGGAACCAGACGAACACCTTCCCCCACCACACCTTCTGGTGGGAGGGCATCGACGGCACCCGCATCTTCACCCACTTCCCCCCGATCGACACCTACAACGCCCGCTTCAGCGGCGTGGAGATGGACCGCGCCGTCCGCAACTACGCGGAGAAGGGCGTCGGCACCCGCTCCCTGGCCCCCTTCGGCTGGGGCGACGGCGGTGGCGGCCCCACCCGCGAGATCATGGAACGCGCCCGCCGGCTCGCCGACCTGGAGGGCTCGCCCAAGGTCGTCGTCGAGCACCCCGACGACTTCTTCGCCAAGGCCCGCGCCGAGTACCCGGACGCCCCGGTGTGGAACGGCGAGCTCTACCTCGAGCTGCACCGCGCCACGTACACCTCCCAGGCCCGCACCAAGCAGGGCAACCGCCGCTCCGAACACCGTCTGCGCGAGGCGGAGTTGTGGGCGACGACGGCCGCGCTGCACGCACCCGGCTACGCCTACCCCCACGAGAGGCTCGACCGGCTGTGGAAGACGGTCCTGCTCCACCAGTTCCACGACATCCTGCCGGGCTCGTCGATCGCCTGGGTCCACCGCGAGGCGGAGGCCGAGTACGCCCGCGTGGCGGGGGAGTTGGAGGAGCTGACGACGGAGGCCTTCGGCGCGCTGGGCGGCGGCGGGCCCCGGGTGTTCAACACCAGCCCCTACGACCGCGCCGAGGTGGTCCGCACCGGCACGGGCGCGCCGGTCTTCGTGAAGGTCCCGGCGGGCGGCAGCGCCCCCCTGGCGGACGCCGAACCCCCGCAGCCGGTCAGGGTCCGCGGGCGCGTCCTCGACAACGGGCTGGTACGGGTGGAGGTCGCCGAGGACGGCACGCTGTCCTCGGTGTTCGACCTGCGGGCCGGCCGTGAGGTCCTCGCCGACACCGGCAACCTGCTGCGCCTGCACACCGACCTCCCGAACAACTGGGACGCCTGGGACATCGACAAGCACTACCGGAACCGGTACACCGACCTCCTGACGGCGGACTCCGTCGAGGTGGTGGAGGAGGGCACGCTCGTCGGCGCCGTCCGGGTCGCCCGCTCCTTCGGCAAGGGATCGACGATCACCCAGACCGTCACCCTGCGCGCCGGCAGCCCCCGCGTCGACTTCGAGACCGACATCGACTGGCACGAGACCGAGAAGATCCTCAAGGCCGCGTTCCCGGTGGACGTGCGCGCCCCGCACTCCTCCGCCGAGATCCAGTTCGGCCACGTCCAGCGGCCCACCCACACCAACACCACGTGGGAGGCGGCGAAGTTCGAGGTGTCCTGCCACCGCTGGGTGCACATCGGCGAGCCCGGCTACGGCGTGGCCGTCCTCAACGACTCCACCTACGGCCACGACGTCTCCCGCACGGTCCGCGAGGACGGCGGCACGACCACCACCGTCCGGCTCAGCCTGGTGCGCGCCCCGCGCGTCCCGGACCCCGAGGCCGACCAGGGCAGGCACCGCTTCACCTACGCGCTGCTCCCCGGCGCGAGCGTCGAGGACGCGGTCGCCGAGGGCTACGCCCTCAACCTCCCGCTGCGGGTGGCCGACGCGGCGGGCGCGCCCGCCCCGGTCGTCTCCGTCGACGGCGAGGGCATCACCGTCGAGGCGGTGAAGCTCGCCGACGACGCGTCCGGCGATGTCGTCGTCCGGCTCTACGAGTCGCGCGGCGGCCGGGCCACCGGCACCCTGCGCACCGGCTTCCCGCTCGTCGGCGCGCAGGTCACGGACCTGCTGGAGCGACCGCTGGAGCCGGCCGGCACCGACGGCGGGAACGGCGTCCCCGTGCGGCTGCGGCCCTTCCAGATCCTGACGCTCCGGCTGAGCCGCGCCACCACCGGTCACCGGCCCTGACCGTCCGGCTGGGCGGACCGGAACCGGACAGGACCGGAACCGGACGGGCCCGCCGCTCGCCGCGAAGTCCCTTGCGCGGCAGGGGTGTTCGATCGTGGTGCTGCTTGACGTGCTCGGGCCGGCCGGTCGCTCCCCGTGACAGCGGCCGGCCGGCCCGATCCCCCGTTTCCCCGGGGATCCCCCGTCGATCCCCGGTTCCCCCGTGCTCCCCCGTGCGGTGGTGCTCGTCGTGCCTTCCTGCTCCCACGAAGGTCCCCCGTGACCCCCGTCGCCCCCGTGCTCCCCGTCGTTCCTCCGTGGGCCTTCGGTGTTACACCGTTAAGAGCGCGCACCCCGGGCCCTGATACACCCCGGGAGGAAAAAATCCCCCGGACTTTTCGTCCGGGGGACTTCGGCGGATCGCGTTGACGACGCTCTGTCCGTCGCCGCCGGTGAGCGCCCTCTGCTCGCCCGCCCGTTCCGGGCCGGGTTGCGGACGCCGGAGGGCAGGGCGAACACCAGTGTGTACCGCTTGACCCCGGTCGCGTTCGTCGCCGAGTTCACGCTCGGCGGGGCAGCCGGGGTCTACAGCGGCAGCGCCTGCGCCGCCTGACCCACCTCGACGGAGCCGACCGGTGCGGGCACGGCCGACAGCAGGGGCTCCGTCTCCTCCGTCCGCTGCGGGGCGAGCGGCACCGCACCCAGCGGGCGCGGCCCCGACACCACCGCGTAGTCCTGCCCGAGGAACGGCGGCACGATCTCGCCGGGGTCCTCGCCGAGCGCCAGCTGTACGGCCGCCCACGGCGCGTTGACCCCGCACAGGGACAGCTGGTGCAGCCCGCCGGCCGGACGGGTGTTGACGTCCATCAGGACCGGGACGTCACCGAACATCCGGAACTGGATGTTGGACAGGTAGTGCAGTCCGAAGCCCTCGGCGATCCGCCGGGCCGGCTCCAGCCACTGCTCCTGGAGGGTGAAGCCGCGGCGGCGGCCGTTCTTGGTGCGGCCGATGGACAGCCGGACCAGGTTGTCCGGGCCGGTCAGGCAGTCCACCGACACCTCCGGCTGCTCCAGCCGAGGCATCACCAGCCAGTCCACCTGCTCCTCGGCCTGCTCCAGCGCGTCGACGACCATGTCCAGCTGGACGTACGGCGACGGGAAACCGTTGAGCTGAGCCAGCGAGAAGGGGGCACGGGTGATCATCCGGAAGCCCACCCCGCCCGCGCCGGACGCCGGCTTGAAGCACGCCTTGTGTCCGCCGGCCTCCAACTCTTCGACGGCGGCGACGAGTTCGGACGCCGTCCGGACCCGCCACCACGGCGGCACGGGCACGCCGATGGCCTTGACCGCCTCGTAGGCGATCACCTTGTCGTGGAAGACCGCGACGGCCTCCGGCGTCGGGGCGAGCAGCGCCGTCCCGGCCGCGGCGAAGTCCGCGCGGTGCGCCACGATCGCCGCCTGGTGCAGCCGGGGCACGAACACGTCGATGCCGCGGCGCCGGCACTGGTCGAGGGCGTACTCGACGTACGCGGCGGGGGACAGGCCCTCCGGCTCCAGGTCGGCGGTGTCGGCGGCGGCCAGCACGGGCGAGTCGACGTCACCGTGCGTGGCGTGGATGTCCACGGCCCGGTCGCTCGGATTTCGCCGCAGCTGATCCATGAAGAACACGTTCTCCGCGTACGTGCGGTTGAGCCAGACGCGTACGCGAGAGACCATGCAGGCCGCCTTTCACGGTTCGCGGGCAGGGCGAAGCAGGCCCGGCCCGGGCAGGGGGGATTGGAGGGACACCAAACCGCCCTGCTCGAAGGCAGGTCGGGGCGGTGGTGTTGGGGCGATCATACGGCTTCCCGGAGGTGCCGCGTGCAACGCGCGTGTTACGGATTTTCCGATCATGTTCGTACGGGGCGCGAGCGCGGGTAAGGATGGGACGGCCGCGGTGCCGTCGGTGCGCGCGGTGACGGGTGAGAGCCGGGGAACGGAGCACAGCGTGACGTCGACGGCCGGTGGAGCCGGGCAACTGCTGGCCATCAGCGATCTGCACATCGGCTATCCCGAGAACCGGGCCCTGGTCGAGCGCATGGCCCCGGAGAGCGACGAGGACTGGCTGCTGGTAGCCGGTGACGTCTCGGAGAGCGTGGCCGACATCCGCTGGACGCTGAAGACCCTCGCGAGCCGTTTCCGCAAGGTCGTCTGGGCCCCCGGCAACCACGAACTGTGGACCCACCCCAAGGACGCCGTCACCCTGCGGGGCGTCGCCCGCTACGAGCACCTCGTCGAGATGTGCCGCGAGCTGGGCGTGACCACCCCCGAGGACCCCTACCCCGTCTGGGAGGGCCCCGGCGGTCCCGTCGCCGTCGCCCCGCTGTTCCTGCTGTACGACTACTCGTTCCTCCCGGCCGACTGCGCCACCAAGGAGGAGGGCCTGGAGTACGCGCACGGGACGGGCGTGGTGTGCAACGACGAGTACCTGCTGCACCCCGACCCCTACCCGAGCCGCGAGGACTGGTGCCGGGCCCGCGTCGCCGAGACCGGGCGCCGGCTCGCCGCCCTCCCGGAGGACCTCCCCACGGTCCTCGTCAACCACTACCCGCTGGACCGGCACCCCACCGACGTCCTGTGGTACCCCGAGTTCGCCATGTGGTGCGGCACCCGGCTGACCGCCGACTGGCACCGCCGCTTCCGGGTCGCCGCCATGGTCTACGGCCATCTGCACATCCCGCGGACCACCTGGCACGAGGGCGTCCGCTTCGAGGAGGTGTCGGTGGGCTACCCCCGAGAGTGGCGCAAACGCCCGCAGCCGCCGGGCCGGCCGCGCCGCATCCTGCCCTGGAAGGACGAGAACGCGTGATCGAGGAGCTGCTGCCGGAGACGGTGGTCGCGGTGGAGGCGCACGGCGAGGACGGCGTCCGCGAGTTCGGCGACGACCCCCTCTACCCGGAGGAGGAGGCACTCGTGGCGCGGGCCGTCGCCAAACGGCGCCGGGAGTTCACCCTCGTACGCTCCTGCGCCCGCCGCGCCATGGACAAGCTCGGCGTGCCCCCGCAGGCCGTGCTGCCCGGCGAACGCGGCGCCCCCGGATGGCCGGCCGGACTGGCCGGCAGCATGACCCACTGCGACGGCTACGCGGCGGCCGCCCTGGTCCGGGCCGCCGACCTGGCCTCGCTCGGCATCGACGCCGAACCGCACCAGCCGCTCCCCGACGGCGTGCTGTCCGCCGTCGCCCTGCCCGCGGAGCAGGAACGGCTGCGCCGACTGGCCGCCGACCGGCCCGAGGTGCACTGGGACCGGCTGCTGTTCAGCGCCAAGGAATCCGTCTACAAGGCGTGGTTCCCCCTCACCCGGAAGTGGCTGGACTTCGCCGAGGCCGACATCGAGATCGACGCCGGACCCGCGGGCGGCTCACAGGGCACCCTCAGGGCCCGGCTCCTCGTCCCCGGGCCCGTGGTCGGCGGTCACCGCCTCGGACACTTCGAGGGCGGCTGGACCGTCGGTCGCGGACTGGTGGCGACGGCGATCACCGTCCCGCACGGCTGAACCCCGCGGGCCCGCGGCCCCACCGACCGGTCGCCCCCGCCGTCACCGCTCCGGGAACCGGTCGCGCAGCAGCCGGAAGAACTCCTCCTCGCCGCCCGTGAGACCGGCGGCCGCCAGGGCCTGCTCCGCCTCGGCGAGAACGGCGGGCGGGACCACCGGCGGCAGCCGGTCGTACGGCGGACCGCCGGCGTCGTCCCCGAGCGCAGCCCGCACGGTGTGGAGCAGCCGCAGGTAGGCCTGCACGGCGGTGCGCTCGCGGTCGGTCGGTACGGCAGTGGGCATCGGTCGGCTCTCCCCGTGTCGGCGTCGTCTCCCACGCGCCGCCCGCGGCGCGTGCGCCCCCGTACGGCGGCGCACCCTCAAGCCTGCCGCCCACCACTGACAATCCGGCTTTCCCGGTCAGCGGTTCGCCCGCTCGGCCGAGGCGGGGCGTCACCGAAAGCCCCCTCCGGGAAAGCCGACGGCCGGTGACGGCCCCGCGCCGGTTCCCGTCCACGGCACCGGGTCCGGCCGACCCGCTCCGGCCGACCCGCTCCGGCCGGACCGTCGCGCCGGACCGTGCGGCCCCGCGCTCGGCCGCCAGGCCTGACCCGCGGTCCGAGGCGGCCCGTCTCAGCCGTCGGCCCCGACTCGCGGCCCGTCTCAGCCGCCGGCCCGGTCCTGCGGCCCGAGGTACCCGAGCGCCGCCTCGATCCGGCCTGCCAGGTGATCGCGCCGCCCGCGGCCGCGCGGCGACGAACCGGGCAGCCAGGTACGGCACTTGCTGGCGAGGAGCAGGCCGAAGCTCTCGGCGTCCCGCTCCTCGGCCTGGTCGAACCGGGTGCGTGCGGCGACGCTGCGGACCGTCGCCTGGAGGTCCGCCTCGTCGTGGAGCAGCCGGGCCGCGACCGCGGCGCCCTCCACATGGTGACCGCAGTGGCCCGCCTTCATGTGCCACAGCTCGTGGCCCAGGATCACCAACTGGTGGTCGGGGGCGGTGCGTTCCTCGATCACGACGAGGTCCTGGTCGGTCATGTCGAGCCACAGACCGCTGGCGGTGCCGGGCGGGAACGCGGCCGTACGGAAGACGACCGGGCGGCCGCGGCGGCGGCTCATGCCCTCGCACAGGGCCGCGTACAGGTCGGCGGGTGCGGCGGGGGCGGGGAGGGTCAGCTCCGCGACCAGTTCGCCGCACAGCCGGCGCATGTCCTTGGCGATGCCCACAGTCCTCCCAGTTCTCCCCCGGATCACGACTCCGGCCGCTTCACGCTCTCCAGGAGCATGTCCAGCCACTCGGCGACCTTGTCACGGTGCTGATCGGTGGGCAGTTGGGCGGCCCGCCACGCGATCCCGCGCACTCCGTGGTCCTGGAGCAGCCGCTCCAGCGGGTCCTCGGCGGCCGCGGCCGCCTCCCGGGCGGCGAGCTTCTGGAGCAACTCCTGCTCGATGTGCTGGAGGGCGCCCGCCAGGGCCTCGGGGTCCTCGGCCGTGAGGAAGCCGGCGTGCACGCGGAAGAAGCGCTGGAGGGCGTCGCAGTGCTCCATGGTGGGGCGGCGGTCGCCGTTGATGAGGGCGCCCGCCTGCTGCCGCGACATGCCGGCGCCGTCGGCGATCTCCTGCTGGGTGTACTTGCGGCCGTTGGGCTTGAGCCGGGTGCGGCGCAACAGGTCCAGCCGCTGCAGGAACCTGGCCTGCACGTCCGGTTCCCCCGCCGGGCGGCCGCTCAGCAGGGCCTTGACCACGGACTCGGGCACGCCGGAGGCGATGGACAGCCGTGCGGTGCCGAAGACCTCCGCGTGCGGCACGCCGAGCCGGTCGGCGAGAGCGGTGACGCGGGCGACGACGGCTGACAACAGCACCGTCGCCGTGGCGCCCGGAACCTCGAAGCCATCCGTCACCGACAGGTCTCCTACGTCTCTCACGAGCCTCTCACGGGCACACGCGATCGCCGTGAACTGCCCGGAGAGTAACCGGTCTTTCGAACTCACATCCAGGTCTCGCCACAACTGTGGCCAATTTCAGCCGTCAACGACCGCCGAATGCCACGATAGTTGACACGCCGCGCGCAGGGCAGCAGGATCGGCACGCCGCGTGAAGGCCGCAGAGGCAAGAGGGGTGACCTCCCGATGGCGTATCAGGCAGGTGGGCAGCGGTCGGTACCGCGGCCCGTCCCCGCGAGTCCCGAGGCCCAGTCCTACCTACGGGACTACGCCGCGTACCTGGAGGCCGTGCCCTTTCCTTCCGTCGTTCTCGACCACCGCTGGGACGTCGTTCTCGCCAACGCCGCTTTCGCGTCACTTTTCCGCGACGTGGGCCCGCATCCGACCGCGCTGCCGGACGACAACTTCCTGCGGTTCGTCCTCTTCCACCCGGACGCGGCGTCGGTCCTCGGCGACCACGAGGCGGGCTGGTGCCTGCCCGTGCTCGCCCGGTTCGCCGCGACCCTCGAACGGCACGGCCACGACCCCGTCCTGCAGGCGATCCGCCGCGAGATCGCCCAGGACCCCCTGATGGAGGCCGCCTACCGGCAGGGACTGCCGCACTGGGTGCGCGCCATGGGTGAGGACGCCGTCGAGCACGACGGGGCGGTCCGCACCCTGCTCCACCCCGACCCGCGCCGACCCGCCACCGAGTGCCGTATCGTCGGTGAGACTCCGCGCACGCTGCGTGAGATGGGGTACACGCGGCTGACGATGGTGCTGCGCGAGGCACCCGCGCCGGCCTCCCGCGGGGGACGGCGTCCGCGCCGCACCGCGGGACACCTCAGCGTGGTGCCCGCCCCCGAGGCCTGACCGGGCACCGTCGGCGTTCAGGTCGCCGACGGCGCCCGGGTCAGCGGGACGCACCGCACGTTCTCGCCGAGGACGGTCGGGCGCGCAGGGCGTTCCCGTCCCGGCCGACGGCGTGCCTCAGGGCCTCTCGTTTGGATCATGCCGGGCTCGCGGGCCCGGCACCGCCCCTCGCCGCGTTGCCGTCGGTCGCCAGGGCTCCGCCCTTACTCGCTCCTCCGCCTTGCGAGGCTCCCCCACTGCCCGAAAGGCGCAGGAGGTGCCCCCGGCACCGGACCCCGCTCCCTGATCCGGCCTGATCCGGCCTGATCCGGCCTGATCCGGCCTGATCCGGCCTGATCCAAACGAAAGACCCTGGCCCCGCGTGCCGTGGCCGGACCCGGGGCTGTGGGGCCGGCGGTCCCGCGGGGCGGCTTCCGCCGGCCGTGGGAGCCCGGCCGGCGTCGCGGGAGAAGCGGTGCGGCATGCCGACGGGCCCGGTGCTCGAAAGCACCGGGCCCGTCGGCCGCGCCCTCCCCGTCCCCACGGGCCGGCGCGGATCACCACATGCCGCTCACATGTGGACGGTGGGGGCGGCGTCCGCGTCGACCGCCGGGACGCCGCGCCGGTAGAGCAGCCCCGTGACCAGCGCGCCGACCGCGAAGAAGCCGGCCGACCACCAGTAGGCGGCGGAGTAGGACTCCAGCGCGGCCCGGGCCTGGGTCAGCTTGTCGGAGGGGTCCTTGCCGGCCAGGTACGACGTGGCGGCGCTGGCGGCGAGGGTGTTGAGCAGGGCCGTGCCGATGGAGCCGCCGATCTGCTGCATCGTGTTGACGGAGGCCGAGGCGACTCCGGCGTCCTCGGTGGCCACACCGCTGGTGGCGACGCTCATGGCGGGGGCCATGATCAGGCCGATGCCGAGACCGGTGACCAGCAGCGGGGGCAGGACGTCGGCCGCGTAGGTGCTGTCCAGGCCGAGGGCGGTCAGCCAGACCATGCCGGCGGCTCCGAGCACCATGCCGAGCGGGACCACGGTCTTCGGCCCGACGCGCGGCAGCAGGACGCTGGTGGACAGGGTGGCGCTCACCATGAGGGCGCCGACCATCGGGAGGAAGGCCAGGCCCGTCCGGACGGCGGAGAAGCCGAGGCTGAGCTGGAGGTAGTAGGTCAGGAAGAGGAACACGCCGAACATCCCGGCGCTGGAGATCAGCATGGCGGTGAAGGACGCGCCGCGGTCGCGGTCCAGGAGCACCCGCAGCGGCAGCAGCGGATGCGACGCCCTGGTCTGCCACCAGGTGAAGAGCGCCAGCAGCACGGTGCCGGCGGCGAGGAAGCCCCAGGACAGCGGCGAGCTCCAGTCGTGGGACTCGGCGTTGGAGAAGCCGTAGACGATGCCGAACAGGCCGGTGGTGACGAGGACCGTGCCGGGGATGTCGAGCTTGGCGCCGGGGTCACGGGCCGTGCGCCGGAGCAGCAGCGAGCCGCCGACGATGGCGAAGGCCGCGATGAAGAGGTTGACGTAGAGGGTCCAGCGCCAGTCCAGGTACTCGGTGAGGACACCGCCGAGCAGCAGGCCGACGGCCGCGCCGGAGCCGGCGATCGCGCCGAAGATGCCGAAGGCCTTGGCGCGTTCCTTCGGGTCGGTGAAGGTGGTGGTCAGCAAGGAGAGCGCGGCCGGGGCGAGCAGCGCGCCGAACAGGCCCTGGAGGGCGCGGCCCGCGACGAGCATCTCGAAGCTGGTGGCCGCGCCGGCCACGGCGGAGGCGGCCGCGAAGCCGCTCACGCCGACGAGGAAGGCGGGCTTGCGGCCGAAGAGGTCGGCGATCCGGCCGCCGAGCAGCAGCAGGCTGCCGAAGGCCAGTGAGTAGGCGGTGACGATCCAGGTCCGGTCGCCGTCGGAGAAGCCGAGGTCGGCCTGGGCGGACGGCAGGGCGATGTTCACGATGGTCGCGTCCAGCACGACCATCAGCTGGGCGAGCCCGATGACGGCGAGTATCCACCACCGGTGGCGGGGCCCGGCGGCCTCGGCCGGTGAGCCGATCCTGCCGGGCGACACCGTGTCCGGTGCTGCGGCTGTCTGAGCCATGGGGACGTACTCCAGTCGTGGTCGGTGGCGAAGTCGGTGGCGAAGTCGGTGGCGAAATCGGTGACGGCGCCGGTTACGAACAGGTAAAACGAAACCGTTTCGTACACCTAGCCTAGAGGTCCGGCGAGCGAAACGCAAACGTTTCGCTCCGGTCCGCCCGTGAGGCGCCCGCCCCGCGCCCCGTGCTCCCGACGGCGCCCGCGCCCGGCCCCGCGCCCCGTGCTCCCGACGGCGCCCGCGCCCGGCCCCGCGCCCCGCTCAGCAGGGCCTGCGCCACACCCCCAGCTCGGGTTTCTTCAGCATCGACGACAGGCGCAGCCGGCGGGACTCGGGGCAGAACTCCCCGGCCGGCTCCGTGTACTCCACGTGGAAGACCGCCTTGCCCGCCGCGACGAACGGGGTGAGGCGGCCGCACTCGTCGTACTGGGCGCACTCCTCGTTCACCGCGAAGTCGAAGTCGGCGACCAGCTCGGGGATCTGGGGGAGGTCGTTCTTCAGTCCCACCGACAGGCCGCGCTCATGGGCGAGCCCGGCGATCATGCGGTTGTAGCGGAGCTGGTCGCGCGCGGTGAGCGGGAAGCCGGTCTCGTTGCCGTACCCCTCCATCAGGTCGGGTTCCACCGCGTCGAACCCCTTGTCGCGGCACATGTCGAAACGCTTCGCCATCAACGGTCGCAGGACGGAGATCCGCCGGATGTCCAGCCACCGTTCGCCCGCCCAGCCGTTGGGCTCACCGAGCACCGCGCGCGGGAAGGCGTCCTTGTCGGGCCGGAAGCTCTCCCAGGCGCCGACGTTGACGTAACAGATGACCTTGCGGCCGTCCCGGTGCAGCCGGGCCACGTCGGCCGCGGAGTTCTCGAAGCCGTCGATGTCGTACACGGGCACGTCGGCCGACGGGTCGACCCTGCCGTCGAGCTGCCACTGCCAGGCCAGGCCGGGGCGCGGCTGCCACCGGGGCTTCGCCGTCGGGTCCGGACCGCCGGTCCGGCCGTCACCGGAACAGCCGCTCAGCGCCGTCACCAGCACGGTGGCCAGTACCGCCGGGCCCGCCACCGCCCGCCTCACGGCCGGACCCCGCTCAGCGCCGGACTCAACTCGGACCACGGGTTGGGGAGTTCACCGGTGACGGGACCGCAGACCGCCGCGCCGCGCTCGTGCGCGGTGCGCACGGCGAGCGGCACCAGCGCCTCCGGCACCCCGTAGACCAGGTGGCACAGCCGCCCGGGCGCCTGCCGGGCGGTCCACTCCGGTCTGCTGAAGGCCGAGACGTACGTCGACCAGTGGCCCTCGAAGGTGACGGTCAGGTCGGCCAGCCGGGCGTACCCGGCCGCCGGGTGGACCCCGGGGTTCAGCACGACCGTCCCCGCCCCTTGCCGCCGCAGCGCGCGCACCAGCCGGCGGCAGGCGGACAGGCCGTCCGCGGTCGCCGTCACCCGGTCGAGGAAACAGCCGTCGGCCGCGTACCACTCACGGTGCCGGCGCACCTCGTCGGCGATCTCCGCGTCGTCCCGGATCCCGTAGTCGGTGTCCACGTACCCCAGCAGCCGGGCCCCCGCCGCGCGCAGCGCCGAGGCCGCCGCCGCGAACGCCGGATCGGGTCCCTCGCCCGGCCCGTTCGCCGGGTTGAGGACGACCCCGTAGGTACCGGCGGCGGACCTGATCAGCCGGTGCCAGGCGCCCGGGTCCTCGGCCGGGTGGACGTACAGCGGAATCAGCAGGTTCACGGCGTACCGCCCCCTTCCCACAGCGCGGCGAGGGCGTCGTCGAGGGTGTGGACCGGGCGCCAGCCCAGGGCCCGCGCGGCGGCGCCGATGTCCGAGCACTGCCAGGACACCCGGGCGGACCGGACCGAGCCCGCCGCGTCCTCCTCCACCCGGCCCGTGAAACCCGCCTGTCGCACCATCCGCCGCACCAGCTCGCGCACCGGGACCGCCCGCCCGCCGCCGATGTTGAGGACGGGCGGCAGCGGACCGGGCGTCGTGACCGCCAGCGCCACGGCCCGCGCCACGTCGCGTACGTCCACGAAGTCGCGGTACGCCGACAGGTCGCCGAGCCTCAGCACCGCCTCCGGGTCCGGGCCCGCCGCCCGCAGCAGCCCGGCGATCCGGCCCGGCAGCCCCGAGGCGGGCGCCCCCGGCCCCACCGGATTGCCCACCCGCAGCACCACCGCGTCCAGCCCGGACGCGGTCACCGCGACCGTCCCCGCGAGCTTGGTGGCGCCGTACGGGCCGGCCGGGCTGGTGGCCGCCGACTCCGTCACCCGGGTGTCCAGGGTGCCGGGTCCGTACTCGGCGGCCGAGCCGAGGTGGACCAGGCGGGCCGCCGGGGCCGCCGCGCGCAGCGCCGCGCACAGGACGGCGGGGCCGCGGGCGTTGACCTCCGCGAGGGTCACGGCGTCACCGCCGGTCGCGCCCGCGCAGTTGACGACGGTGTCGGGCGCGGCCGAGGCCAGGGTCTTCGCCAGCTGCTCCGGGCGGACGGCGGCGAGGTCGACGGGGAACTCGGCGGCGGGCGAACGTCCGCCGCCGAGGACCCGCGTGCCCGGCAGGGCCCGCAGCCGCTCGGCGACGTGGGTGCCCAGGTAGCCGGTGTGGCCGAGGACGAGAATGCGCATGTGGTGCTCAGGCTCCCTTGAGCAGCAGCGACCGGCGGCTGGTGAACTCGGCGTTGGCCCGGTCGTAGTCGTCCGGACGGCCGATGTCGAGCCAGTACCCGTCGAAGTCGTAGGCGTGCGGCGCGTTGCCGGACTTCAGCAGGTCGAGGACCAACTCGTCGAAACCCAGCGGCAGTCCGGCCGTGTACCCGTCCAGTGTCGAGCGCGTCAGACCGTAGACGCCCATCGACACCCGGTAGTCCATGCTCGGCTTCTCGGTGAACGCCACGACCTTGCTGTCGGTGGTGGTCAGCACCCCGAAGTCGATGTGCACCCTGCGGGCGTACGTCGCTATGGTCAGCGGCGCGCCCGACTCGCGGTGCCGGAGCAGGACGTCGGCGTAGTCGAGGTCGGTCAGGACGTCGCCGTTCATCACCAGGAACGTCTCCGGGAGCCGGTCGCGCAGTGTCAGCAGCGGGCCCATGGTGCCCAGCGGGCTCTCCTCGGTGGCGTAGTCGACGGCCAGGCCCCACTGGGTGCCGTCGCCGACGTAGGCGCGGATGATCTCGCCGAGGTGGCCGATGGCGATGGTGCAGCTGGTGAAGCCGGCCGTGGCGAGCTGGCGCAGCACGATCTCCAGGATGGCGTGCTGGTCACCGATGGGGACGAGCGGCTTGGGCAGCGCGGTGGTGTACGGCCGCAGCCGGACGCCCTTGCCTCCGGCCAGGATCACTGCGTGCATGGGGCTCCTCCTTCATGCCTGTGCGGGGACGTGCCGGACGGGTCAGATGTTGTAGATGCCGGTCTTGTAGCGCGCGAGGTTGCCCGGGGCGCGGAAGAACTCCACGGTGTGCGCCAGGCCTTCCTCCAGGGTGTGGGCGGGCTGCCAGCCGGTGGCGGCGGCGAGCCGGCTCGCGTCGGCGACCAGCCGCAGCACCTCGGAGTTCGCCGGCCGGATGCGGGCGGGGTCCTCGCGCACGTCGAGCGCGGTGTCCATCACCTTGCCGATCAGCGCGACCAGGTCCCCGACCGAGATCTCGCCGCCGGTGCCGGCGTTGAAGGTGCGGCCCACCACCTGCTCGGCGGGTGCCGTGCCCACCGCGAGGAACGCCTGCGCGGTGTCCTCGACGAACGTGAAGTCCCGCGTGGGACGCAGGTCGCCGAGGGTGATCGTCCGCTCCCCGGCGGCCACCTGCCCGATGACGGTGGGAACGACCGCGCGCATCGACTGGCGGGGCCCGAAGGTGTTGAACGGCCGCAGCGTGACCACGGGGGTGCCGAAGCTCGCGTGGTAGCTGTCGGCGAGCCGGTCCCCGCCCGCCTTCGAGGCGGCGTACGGGGACTGGGTGTTGATGGGATGGTCCTCGGTGATCGGCACGGTCCGCGCGGTGCCGTACGTCTCGCTGGTGGAGGTGTGCACGAGCCGGGGCGTGCCCAGCGCGCGGACCGCCTCCAGCACGTTGAGGGTGCCGGTGACGTTGGTGTCCACGTAACTGTGGGGTGCCTGGTAGGAGTACGGGATCGCGATCAGCGCGGCCAGGTGGTAGGCCACGTCGGCGCCGTCGAGGAGAGCGCGGACCGAGCCGGGGTCCCGGACGTCGCCGAGGACGATCTCCACCTGGTCCAGGACGTCCGGGTGCAGTGTCTCCAGCCAGCCGTAGGAGGAGAAGGAGTTGTACTGGGCCATGGCTCTCACCCGGTGGCCGGAGGCGACCAGCGCCTCGGTGAGGTGCGAGCCGATGAAACCCTCGGCTCCGGTGACGGCGGCGAGCGGTGTGGAGGTCAACTCGGTTCTTCCTTAAGGTCGTTGACGGTCATGGGCGGTGGGGCCGGTTGTCGTCGGTGTTGCCGGTCGTCGGGGCTTGGGCGGCGGAGCGGGCGTGCCGTCAGGCGTGCGGGGCCGGACGGCCCAGCAGCCACAGTGCGCACCCGGCCAGACAGAGCGCGGCGGCGCCGCAGCACAGGGGCAGGGCGGCCGGGCCGGGGGGCAGCCGGAACAGGGTGACCGCCGAGGCGCCGGCCGCGGCCGTGAGGCAGATCGCGGCGGAGGGCCAGGCCGCCCCGAACGCCTGGAGCAGCAGCGCGGTCCACAGGGCGGCGGCGAGCGGCAGCAGGACGGCCGGATCGGCGCCGGTGAGCAGCGCCGCGGGCAGCAGCGGCAGGACGTACGCGAGCAGGCAGAGGGCGAGGACGCCGGCCGAGCGCAGCAGGAAGCCGGCGGGCGTCGCGGCGGCGCGCAGCGCGGCGACGGACAGCCCGCGGTAGCGGTACAGCAACCACTCCGCCGGTCCCATGCTGACGGTCAGCACGATCACGGCGTACGGCTCCTCGTGGCCCTCCAGCAGCACCAGCACACCCGCCGCCAGCCCGAACAGCCCGTACGGCAGCGACCGCAGCAGCCCCGGCCGAGTCCCGGCCGGCGCCGGCGGGACGGCGAGGACGGTGCGCAGCGCGTGGCCGGTGACGGCGAGCACGGCCAGCAGCGCCAGCAGCGGCAGCCCGGCCCGCAGCGACGGCGCGAGGTCCCACCACGGCAGCACGGCGCCACCGGCGACCAGCGGACCGAGCGCGGCCAGCAGCAGCCGCTCCCGGCCCAGCACCAGCAGCACGCCGGCCGCCGCCAGGTACACCGACTGCGCGGCCGCCACCAGCGTCACCGGCCCGCCCCCGGCGGGCAGCGCGGCGGCGGCCGTGGCGACCGCCGCCCCGAGGGGCGCTCCGAGAAGGAGGGTACGGCCGGCTTCCCGCCGCCCGGCCGCCATCCGCAGGTGGGCCCGGTGCCCCAGTGCCTGCCCCCAGGCCCAGGACAGCAGTCCGGCCACCACCAGCACGGCGAGGTGACGGCCGGCGTCCCACAGGGGCGCGGTCAGCGGGTAGACCAGGCCGGGCAGGGCGAACAGGACGCCCCGCAGCAGGCAGCGCACGGTGTCCGGGCGCCAGGGGTCGGGCCCGGGCGCGGGCTCGGGGAAGGTCCGCGGCACCCTCTCGTACAGCGCGGCGGCGAGCGAGAACAGGTCCGGATGACCGTACCGCTCCTTGATCACGGAGGCGGACAGGCCCTCCGCCTCCAGCAGCGCGGCCACCTCGTAGGGGTGGACGGCGGGGCCGACGCGGTCGGCGAGTTCGGCGGCGAGGGCGCTGACCGCCTCCTCGTCGGCACCCCGCCGGGGCAGCCGGACGGCGAGGGTGTCCTCGTCCAGGGCCCAACGCGGGCGGCGGCGCGGCGGCCGGGGCGTCGCCAGCCGCAGCGCCAGCGTGTCCTGTTCGGCGCCGCCGGGTTCGAGGAACATCGGTCCGCTCATCCGGCGAGGCTCCCCGTGCCGGTGACCGCCGGAGCGGGCAGGACGATCCGATCGGGAAACTCCTTTTTCACCGTGGGGAGTTCCCGGTAGATGGCGCGGAACGTGTCGATGGTCTGCCGCAGGGTGAACTGCTCGATCACCCGCAGCCGTGCCGCCTCGCCCATCGCGCGGCGCCGCGCCGGGTCGCCCAGCAGCTCCAGTGCGGCGGCGGCCATCGCGGCCGGATCGCGCGGCGGCACCACCAGCCCGGTCTCGCCGACCGCCTCCCGGACTCCGCCCACATCGGTGGAGACGGTGGCCCGCCCGCACGACATGGCCTCGATCAGCGTGAACGGGAAACCCTCGCTGATGCTCGACAGCATCACGATGTTGCCGGCCGCGTAGGCGTCCTTGATGTCGTCGACGCGGCCCTCGAAGGTGACGGCGTCCGCGTGCCCCAGCTCGGCGGCCAGCGCCTCGCACCGCTCGCGGTACGCCTCCCCGCCCCGCGGCGTCCCGCCGAACAACCGCAGTCGCACGTCCGGCAGTCGGGCCCGCACCAGGGAGAAGGCCCGGATCAGGGTCTCCAGGTCCTTGATCGGGTCGACCCGGCCCGCCCAGCTGAGGGTGAGCGCCTGCGGCTCGGGCCCGGCCGGCGGGAACGCGGCGGGGTCCACCCCGTTGTAGACGGTGCGGATCGACTCCGGGGCGGCGCCGCCCTGCTCCTCCCACAACCGGTTGTACCGGTTCCCCGGGGTGATCAGCGCGGCCCGGCGGTAGGTCTCCTCCGCCAGCAGCCGGAAGAAGCCGAGGACGACCGCCTTCACCGGCCAGCGGTAGGGAGCGGTGCGGTAACCGAGGTAGCGCTCACGCAGGTAGACGCCGTGCTCGGTCAACAGCAGCGGCACACCGTGCCGGTCGAGCGCGGCCAGACCGGGCAGCGCCGCGACGCCGCCGCTCACCGCGTGCGCGACCCCGCTCTCCGGCGGCGCTACGGCCAGCGGGCGCAGGGCGTGTTCCAGCAGGGACGTCGCGGTCAGCGCGTCATGGACGGTCGGCCGGGCCTCGCGGACGGCCAGACCGGGACGGTTCCACACCGAGGACAACAGGGCGATCGCCCGGTCGCCCCGCAGGAACGCGCTCAGCCCGCCGTCCCCGGCCGCCCCCGCCATGGCGTACAGGGCGGGCGCGAACCCGTCCTGCGCGCACGGGTCGAGGAGCGCGGTGAGGAACCGCTCGTAGGCGGCGGCGAGCCGGTCGCGGGACCGGCCGCGCGGCGGGCGTCCCGCGGGCGGGGCGCCCCACATGGGGACGGACCGCACCCGCGTGACGTGCGCGGGCAGCTCCCACACCAGGGGTTCGCGTCCCGTGCCGGTGACGGCGAGGACGTCGAAGTCGAGGTCGGGCATGCCCTGGACGAGTTGGTCGCACCAGACGCTCACGCCGCCGTGGCTGTGCGGATAGGTGCCTTCGGTGAGCAGGGTGACGCGCGTCGCGCCGGGGCGTCGCGCGCCGTGGGGAACGTGCATCGAGGGGCTCCACGGCCGAGGTGTGGGGTGGTCGTGCGCGGCGGCAGGTTCCTCCGGGGAACCGTTTCGCCAGTGGCGGTCCCGGCCGCGGGTGGGCGGCCGGGACCTTCGGTGGACGCGGGTCGGTGCGCCGTTCAGTTCCTGGCGGAGGACGCGACCGGCTCGGTGACGCCCTCCGGGACGAGGGTGTCCGGGGCCGGCTCGGTGACCGCGGCGGCGGGAGTACCGGTGACCGGGGCGGGGACGGTCGGAGCGGGGGCGGAGGCCGGCAGGGTGAGGGTGAGCGGGGTGCCGGCGGAGGGCGTCCAGCCGGACACCAGACCCGCGTACGGCGCGCCGAACGCGGCGCCGTTCAGCGTGGAGCCGGTGGGCAGGGTCGCGGGGAGCGGGATTCCGGCCGGTGCCTCGACGGTGACCGTGTCGCCGATGCGGTAGGCCGTGGCCCGGCCGCTTCGCAGGGCGTCGCGCCAGGCGGCCCGGCGCGCCAGCTCGGTGCCGACCTCGCTCATCCGCGGGTTCACCACGGGGGTGTCGTCCGCGAACAGTGCCGCGTAGCCGTCGAGGACGCCGCTCAGCACCGGATAGGCGATGCGGTCCTCGGCGAGGTTCGACTGGTGGATGAAGTGCGGCCTGGGGTCGTTGGACAGCACGTGTCCGAGGGCGATCCGCGTCTCCAGCGGCACGATGTGCCCGGTGTAGCCGGTGGCCGGGTCCAGCGGGGCCGCGAGGCAGGTGGTGGTGGCCGGGTTGTCCTCGCAGATGCCGCTGCCGCCCTGGGCGCGGCTCGTGTAGATCCAGTTGTACTCGTCGACCTGCTCGGCGGCGCGGCCCGCGTTGTAGAAGACGTTCATCGGGTATCGGGGGACGGTGGTGGCCGGGCCGACCGAACGCTGTTCGGGCTCACGGGAGTTGTCCGAACCGAGCCAGGTGATGTCGTTGTCGTCGAGGGCGAGCGCCAGGTTGGGGTTGTCCACCGGCTGCTGCGGCAGCACCTTCATCCCCGAGTGCTCGCCGGTGACCAACTCGTCGTTCTCCAGGGGGAGTCCCGCCGTTCGGCCCCACACCCGGTTGGCCGCGATCTCGTCCGCGACCCCGTTGCGGCTCACCCACCGCGTGGTGCCGTCGGCTTCGATGGCGCACTTCCAGGGCACCACCGAGGTGTCCTGCACACAGCCGAGGAACGCGTGCGTGTAGGTGTGGTTGATCCAGCGGAACGCGTCGCGTCCGGCGATCAGCCGGTCGGCGAGCGGGTCGGCCCCGCCGTGGTCCTCGCGGTGGTCGACGCTGCCCGCGCCGTTGTAGGCGAAGTCGAGGGTGAAGCCGTGCTCCCGCTGCCAGGAGACGGCGTGGTCGACGTCGCCGGGCGTCATCCGGATCGGGTCCGGGACCGCGTTCGGGTCCGTGCAGTCGACGTCGCCCGGGGTGCAGTTCAGGGCGGTGTTCCAGCGGTCGTCGGCGGCGAACACGTCGTCCACGTGCACCGCGAAGTAGTTCCGGGAGGCGCCCAGGTGCACACCGCCGGTCATCCACTCCACGATGCCGCGGGCCAGCAGCCGGAACTGCTGCTGGTACTGGTTGTAGACGAACGTGACGACCAGCTCGCGCCGCCCGTCGTGCCGGTACTCGCCCACCAGGGAACCGCGCGTCGCCCGGCCGGGGATCGGCGCGTCGACGTAGGAGGTGAAGTCGGCGCCCGCGACGGGGGTCGACAGGTAGGCGTAACTCTCCCCGATGACCGGGTCGTTGTCCTCGAACGGGACGGAGCCGTCCAGGTAGCCGAAGGGGCCCGCCCGGCCGGCGGTGGTGACGGAGGCCCGCACGCCGTCGAGACTGCCGGCGTAGCCGCCGTACACCGGATACTGCAGGCCGGCTTCCGGGCGCGCGTAGGTGTAGGCGTCGACCTGCGGCACCGCGTACGTCTGTTCGTAGGCCGCGAGGGCCGCCATCTCGGTGGAACCGGCCGGGAACGGGTTGTCGTTCGGCAGCACCACGGCCTGGTACTTGGCGCGTGGCCGGCCGTCCACGGTGTCGGCCAGGAAACCGCCGTCGATCACGGGCCGGCCCGGCTGCGTCAGGTCGACCTCGGTGTACGGCGTGCCGGCCGTGTCGAGTTCGGCCGCGATGGCGTCGGTGGCCGGGCCGCCGTCGCTGACCACCAGGACCCGCAGGTCGACGCGGGGCGCGGTGGTGTCGGCGTGTGCCGGGCCGGCCGGCAGGCCGAGCGCGGCGATGAGCGCGCCGACCGTGAGCACGGTGGTGCGTATGGTCCGCTTCATGCGGTGAAGTCCCCTCCCCGGGCAGGGGCGAGCACGGCTCCCGTGGAGCGGACGCACCCCCTCGCGCGACTCCGGCGTCCCCCTCAGAAGCCGGTCGTCGACGCATCCGTCGCGTCACATGGTGATGTCTTTGTGTGGCTTTTGTGATGGCGCGGCGAAACATGACGGAAAAGCGCAGGTGACCGGTGAGGCGCCGGTGGAACCGGAAAGGGCGCGGATCCGTCCGCCGGTGCTCCGTGCGACCAGGTGACGTGAGGGGAACGCCCGCTGGTCGGGGGCCCGGGGGTGGTGCCGGTGAGCCGGCCCGGTCCGCCGTGCCCGGGGCCCGCGATCCGGTGGCGATGTGGGACTGCTCACAGGCCGGTTTCGGATCACGGGCCGACTTCAGGTCAACTTGGCTTTTTCAGAAGGTTTCTGACGGTCCGTCTGACCGGATCCGTCAGGGTCGTCCCACCGGGGCCGAGGCGCCCGGACGGGACGGGGGGCCGGTCCCTCAGGCGCACAGGACGCGGGTCTCGGGCGTGTACATCGGCCCACCGCTGAGGCTGGTGGTGTCGCTGAACTCGGCGTAGAAGTACGAGTAGAAGCCGATGTTGCCGTTGCAGCCGGAGTCGGCCGCGATCTGGAGCGTCAGCGTGACGGTGCGGCTCTGGCCGGGCGGGACGGTGGTGCCGTAGTTGGCGCCGAGGTCGGCCGGTCCGGTCCCGGAACAGGGCGTGGCGCCGGCGGCCGTCGCCAGCGAGCAGCCGGTGAAGTCGTACTTCAGGTCCGGGCGCTGGGTGGTCAGCCAGGTCGGGTCGATCGTCTGGTACACGAACCAGATGTCGTGGGTCTTGTGGTTGGTGATCGTCATCGACAGGTTCACCGTGCTGCCGGGCGTGGTGGTCGCGCTGTCGGTGGTGAACGTCAGCGTGGCCGGGGCCGGGTCCGCGCTCGCGGCGGGCGCCAGGCCGAACAGGGCCAGGACGAGGGCGAGAACGGTGCTGAGTCCGAGGCGTCTCATCAGTGGTGATCGCATGAGCCGGGAGGCTAGGCAGGCGCGGTCGCCACCGTCTGCCCCGCCGACCGGCAGGGAACCTCGATCGGCCGGAAGTGTGCCCCGCGTGAAGACGGTGTGGCGGACCTGTGTTCGCACCGGAGGACCGGTGAAGGCGCACGGTGTCCGGTCCGTGACGCAGGGGAGCGAGGGTGCGGGCGGGGACGTCCGGACCCGGGGGCCGCCCGGGGGGATTTGGCGCGTACGGCTGCACCCGGCCCGTGCCCGACGCGCGGGCGGAAGGCGGCTTCCCGGCCGTCCGCCGCTTTCCGGCCGCCCCGCGTGCGGGCGTGGGCCGTCAGGTCCGCGTGGGTTCGGGATAGTGTGCCCCGGTGACCACGCATTCGAACACACCTTCAGGTTGGTACCCGGACCCGCACGGGGCCGACCGGACCCTGCGCTACTGGGACGGCTCCCGGTGGACCGAGCACACCCACGCCGAGCAGCAGCCGGCGCGGGGTCTACCGCAGACGCCGGACCGGCAGCCGGTCCCGGCGCAGCCCGCCCAGCCCCAGGTGCCCGCGCAGCCGGCCGCCGGACCCGACCCCCGTGTGCAGCACCAGGTGCAGCAGCAGGCGGGGGTCGCCGCGGGCGGCCCCGGCGGCGGCACGCTGTTCAGCGAGCCGGTGCTGGTGGTCAACCAGAAGGCCAAGCTGATCGAGCTGACCAACGAGTACAAGGTCATGGACCAGCAGGGCAATCAGCTCGGTTCGGTCGTGCAGGTGGGGCAGAGCGCGCTGCGCAAGGTCCTGCGCTTCGTCGCCAGCATCGACCAGTTCATGACCCACAGACTGGAGATCCGCGACGCCCACGGCCGGCCGGTCCTGCTGCTGACCCGCCCGCGCAAGTTCCTCAAGTCCCGGGTGCTCGTGACGCGTCCCGACGGGCAGCCGGTCGGCGAGATCGTCCAGCAGAACGTCTTCGGGAAGATCAACTTCGCCATCAACGCCGGTGGCGGCCAGGTCGGCGCGATCAGGGCGGAGAACTGGCGGGCCTGGAACTTCGCGATCGTCGATCACGCGGACAACGAGGTCGCCCGGATCACCAAGACCTGGGAAGGCCTGGCGAAGACCCTCTTCACCACCGCGGACAACTACGTCCTGCAGATCCACTACCAGCTGCCCGAACCCCTGCTGAGCCTGGTCGTCGCCACCGCCCTGACGGTGGACACGGCCCTGAAGCAGGACTCCCGCGGCCTCGGCTGACGCCGGTCACAGCGCGGTGAGGTGCCCCGGTCCCGTGGCCGGCCGGGGCAGCGGCGCGGGTTCGACCGAGGCCGTCTCCGGCTCCAGCGCGAGCAGCGCGGCCACCGGATGCGCGGCGTGCCCGTCCTCGTGTCCGCGGCGCCCGTCGCCGTGGTCCTCGGCACGCCTCCCGCCGTATCGCGAACCCCGCCGGGACGGGCGCTCCGAGGAGTACGCGGCAGGGTGCCCCCGGGGTGGGTCCGCCGAGGGCGCCGCGGTCGGTCCCGACGCCGGTTCCGGCGTCGCGCGGGACAGCAGCACCACGCCCCACGCGGAGAGTCCCGCTCCGGTGGCCGTGAGGAGCGCACCCGCCGTCCCGCCCTGGAGCCGTTCGCCCAGCAGCGCGATGCCGATCACCGCGGCGGCCACCGGGTTCGCCAGGGTCACCACCGCCAGCGGGGCGCCCAGTCCGCCCCGGTAGGCGGTCTGCGACAGCAGCAGCCCGCCCGTGGCGAAGGCGGCCACCAGGAGCGCCACCCCGATCACCTGTGCGCCGAGCACCGGTCCGGACCGGTCGGTCGCGGCCACCGTCACGGTCTGGGTGAGCGCGGAGGCCACTCCGGAGGCGAAGCCGGACGCGCTGGCGTGCCGCAGGCCGGGCCGGGTGCCGGGCCGGGCCAACAGCCCGATCAGCGCCGCCGTCACCCCCGCCACCGCGACCGCCTCGGACCCGCTCAGCACGTCGTCGGGGGCCGGACCGGACGCCGTGACCAGGATCGTGGCCAGTCCGAACAGGGTCAGGGCGGTGCCCCGCCATTCGGCCGCGCCGACCCGCCGTCCTGCGATGCGCGCGCCCAGCGGCACCGCCGCGACCAGGGTGAGCGCCCCGAGCGGCTGCACCAGGGTCAGCGGGCCGTACGTGAGGGCCACGACGTGCAGCACGGCGGCCCCGGCGTTGAGCCCCACCGAGGCCCACCAGGATCCGCTGCCCAGCAGCCGTGCGAACCCGGTGCCGGGGGCGCGGGCGGCCAGCCGTTCCTGGGCGACCGCCGCGGCGGCGTAGGAGACCGCGGAGAACAGCGACAGGACGACGGCGACGAGGGCGGCGCTCATCGGCCCGCCCCCACGAGCACCTTCTCGTCGCCGGACTCGCCGGCCCGGCCCGCGGGCGCACCGCGTCCGGCCGTCGCCACCGCGCGCCGCGGCGCGCGGATCACCGCGAGGGCGATCCCGAGCAGTGCCGAGGCGACGAGCGCGTCCAGCCAGTAGTGGTTCGCCGTGCCCACGATCACCAGCAGGGTGACCAGCGGGTGCAGCAGCCACAGCCACCGCAGGCGCGACCGGGTGGCGACGATCAGCCCGACGGCGACCATCAGGGCCCAGCCGAAGTGCAGCGAGGGCATCGCCGCGAACTGGTTCGACAAGGTGTCCGTCCGCGGGGGTCCGTACACCGAGGGCCCGTACACCCGCGCGGTGTCGATCAGTCCCGTCGACGCGAGCATCCTGGGCGGCGCGAGGGGGAACGTGAGATGGACCGCCAGGGCGGCGGCCGTGACGGCGGCCAGTACCCGGCGGGCCCAGACGTAGTGCGCGGGGCGCCGCAGGAAGAGCCACACCAGGAAGGCCGCGGTGACGGGGAAGTGGACGGTCGCGTAGTAGGTGTTCGCGCCCTGGACGAGGCCGTCGCCGTGCAGCAGCAGGGACTGCACGGCGTCCTCGTCCGGCAGCCGCAGCCACCGTTCCGCGTCCCACACGCGGTGCGCGTTGCGGAAGGCCTCGGCGGTATGGCCCGTGGCCAGTTGCCGGCCGAGTTTGTAGACGAGGAAGAGTCCGGCGACGAGCAGGAGCTCCCGGACCATCGGCGGCCTCGCCGGTGTGGCCGGCTCCGCTTCTTCAGGCTCGGTGCGGGCGTTCATCCCCCGGCCCCTTCGCTGACGTGGTGCGTATGAGTGGTGCGTGTGAGTGGTGCGTGTGCCGCGCGAGTGCCGTGCCCGTACCCGTGCCGATGCGTGGCGGGCTCAGGTGTGTGCCGGTGCGTGTGACGTGCGGGTCCGTGACCCGCGCGCAGCATCGATACGACGTCGTACCGATACGCCAGTGTACCGATACGTCAGTGTACCGATACGCTCGAGTACCGGTACACTGGCGTATCGATCGACATGCGACACACTGGTAGCGGCCCGTCCGAGGGCCACCGGACAACAGTGGACAGCAGTGAGGAGAAGCGCCGATGACGTCGCAGGCCGCGGACGGACCGGAATCGGTCGCCGCCTCGCGCCGCTCCAAGCTCACGCCCGAGCGTGAGCAGGAGTTCTTCGACGCCGTCCTGGAACAGATCCGCGAGTGCGGGTACGACGCCGTCACCATGGAGGGCGTCGCCACCAGCACCCGGTGCAGCAAGTCCACGCTGTACCGGCAGTGGAAGACCAAACCGCAGTTCGTGGTGGCGGCCCTGCGCTCCCGCCGCCGGTCGCGGCTCGCCGGGATCGACACCGGATCGCTCGCCGGAGACCTGCGCGAGGCCGCGCGGGGCGCCGCCCGGTGGTCCATCACCGACACCAAACTCCTCCAGGCGCTCGGGCACGCCGTCACCCAGGACGCGGAGCTGGCGGGCGCGCTGCGCGAGGCCATCGTCGAACCCGAGATCGCCGCCCTGCGGGAGATCCTGCGGCGGGGTGTCGAGCGCGGCGAGGTGGCGGCCGGCCACCCGGCGCTGGAGTACGTCCCGGCCCAGATGTTCGGCGTCGTCCGCGCCCGTCCCGTGGTGGACGGGGAGTACGCCGACGAGGAGTACCTGCTGCGCTTCGTGGAGGCCGCCGTGCTGCCGGCACTCGGCCTCGGAGCGGGAGGACCCAGGCCGCCGTCCGCGGGATGACCGGACGGTGACCTGCTCGCGCCGCACCGTGGGGACGGGGGTGGCGCGCACCCCCGGCCGGGTGGGACGCCCCTTGAGCGGAGGGGCGTCCCACCCGGCCGCTCGTGTGTCGCGGGCGGCCCGGACACGGCGGCGGGCCGGACGGTCGACCCGACCGCGCCGGTTCGAGCCGCTCCGCGGCGGCCGGGCCGGGCCGGACGAAGCCGGGCCGGACGAAGCCCGGCCGAGCCGCTCAGCCCAGCGAGTGCCGGCCGGCGCCCGTCAGCCCGGTCGGACGCGCGCCCACGCGGCGCGGCCCGGCCCGGCCGGGTCCGTACTCAGACCCCCTGTCCGCTGCCGCTCCCCGTCGACACCTTGATGCCCTTGGTGATCTCGTCGATGACGGACACCTCCTGGTCGGCGTCGACGCCGAAGCGCAGGACCACGATCCGCTTGGTGTCCGCGGGCGCCGGAAAGGCCAGGGACTCGACGTAGCCGTCGGCGCCCTTGCTCGTGACAGCCTTCCAGCGCACCAGGTAGCCCTTCTGGCCGGCCACGGTCACCGCCCGCGAGGCGAGGACCTGGTGCGAGGTGATCTCGCCGTACGTGGTGCCGCCGTACGACTCCTCGGCGTTGACCTCGATGTCCGCCTTGGCGACCGCCTCCGCCGTGGAGCCGGGCACCTGGGCCGGAGCCGAGTACACGCCGCCCTTGGTGCAGGTCTTCGACGTGTCGCCGGGGCACTTGTAGGAGGACTCGGAGGTTATCTGCGCGCCCACGTTCAGCTCCTGCCCGCTCCAGCCGTCGGGGATGGGGATGCTGATGCCGTTGAGGGCGTCGGTCACCGCGCCGCTCTCGATCTTCGGCGCCTCCGACCCCTCGGGGACCGGCGAGGCGCCCCCCGAGCCGCCGGAGCCGCCCGGGCCCCCCGGGTCGCCGAAGGGGTCCTGCCCGCCGGAGCCGCCGGGACCGCCCCGGCCGCCGGGCCCCTGCGCCGTACCGGACCCGGCGGAGCCGCCGTCGTCCTCGGTCAGCACGTACACGCCGACCCCGATACTGGCCAGGACCGCGGCGGCCGCCACCACGGCCGCCCCGGTGCGCAGCCCGCGCCGCGAACCGGCGGGCGGCCCGGACGGATGCGCCGGGTATGCCGGGTATGCCGGGAAGGCTCCGACCGTCGGGGCCTGCGCCGGCGCACCCCACGTGGCCGCCGAGCCCGCGGGACGGGTCTGGTCCGTCCATGCCCCGCCGTCCCACCAGCGCTCGGTGGGCGGGGCGTCATTCGTCTGCCCGGGGTCGGGGTACCACCCGGGGGGAGTCACCTGCGTCATGCCCCCACCGTATGAGGCATCGGTGAAAGTCGTATGAGAGGGATCGGCTCTTCTCCCGCTCCCTCTTCGGAGGCCGGTCCGGCACTCCGTGCCGCGCTGGCGTAAAATCGACGTCAATTCGCCTTGGGCTCCGCCTCGTTGACGTTCGGGGCCTCACCCACAGGCCCGCCGGGCCCCGGTGGGGCGCCGCCCGTCACCCGCCGGGGCAACAGCTGGGCCGACCACCCTCCGCGCGGACCGCCGGACGGCTACGCTCGAGGTCCGGTACGTCGTTCGGGCGACTTGGGGAGGTAGCGGGATGACGGAGGTACGGCCGGCGGCGGCCGCCTCGGCCCCCCTGTGGGAGCGCGACGAGGAAGTGGCCGTCATCGAGAGGGTGGTGGACCGGCTGTGCGCCGACCGCTCCTCGGCGGGCCGGGTGCACCTGCTGCGCGGTGACGCGGGGTTCGGCAAGACGGCACTGCTGGCCGAGACCCGGCGCATCGCCGAGGCCCGCGGCTGTACGGTGTGGTCGGCCCGCGGCGGCGAGACCCTCAGGTCCGTCCCCTTCAACGTGGTGCGGCAGTTGCTCCAGCCCGCCCTGCTGTCACTGCACCCGGAGGAGGCCCGCGAGTACCTCGGTGACTGGTACGACATCGCGGGGCCGGCCCTCGGTATCGCCGAACCCGGCGAGGGCCACGCCGACCCGCAGGGCGTGTGCGACGGCCTCGTCGCCGCCGTGACCCGGCTGGCCCGGCGGGACTGGCCGCTCGTCCTGCTGGTGGACGACGCGCACTGGGCCGACCAGGAGACCCTGCGCTGGCTCGCCGCCTTCGTGGAGCGCCTCGACGACCTGTCCGTCCTGGTCGTCGTGGCCTGCAGGACCAGCGGGGTCAAGGGCGACGGCGTCCAGTACCTCGACGCGGTCGCCGCGGTCGCCGGGCAGTCCGTCACCAGCCTGAGAGCCCTGACCCCGGAGGCGGTCGCCGGCCTCACCCGCGCCACCCTCGGCCAGCACGCCGACGACCCGTTCTGCCGCGAGGTCTGGGCCGTCACCGGCGGCAACCCCTACGACACCGTCGAACTCCTCGCCAAGGTGCAGGACCGGGCTCTCATACCCGGCGAGTCCTCCGCCACCGAACTGCGCCCGCTGAACCGCTCCGCGCGCGGCGGCGGCCTCGTCGACCGCCTGGAACAACTGGGCGTCGACGCCACCCGGTTCGCCATGGCGGCCGCCATCCTCGGCGCCGGGATCACCGTCGACCAGGCGGCCCGGCTGGCGGGCATGCGCCACGAGGTCGCGGTCCGCTGCGCCGAACTGCTGCGCACCGCCCGCCTCCTGACCACACCCGACGCGGCGGCCGCCCCCGCCGACGACGGCGACCTGGAGTTCGTCCACCCGCTGATCGCCACCGCCGTCTACGACTCCATCCCCGAGGGGCTGCGCAAGGCGATGCACGGCATCGCCGCCCAGATCGTCATCGACGCCGGCAAGGGCCTCGCGGCGGCCTCCCGGCACCTGCTCCAGGTCCACGCGGACGACGACGAGGAACTCGTGGAGCAACTGCGCGAGGCCGCCCGCGAACACCTCGCCGTCGGCGCCCCGGACGCGGCCCGCCGCTGCCTGGAACGCGCCCTGGCGGAACCGCCCGCGCCCGACGTGCACCCGCACGTCCTCTACGAACTCGGCTGCGCCACCCTCCTCATCTCGCCCGCCAGGACCATCGAGCACCTGCGGACCGCGCTCGCCGTGCCCGGCCTCGACGACGCCGAGCGGGTCGACGCCGTCTACTGCCTCTCCCAGGCCCTCACGCACAACGACCAGTTGGAGGAGGCCGTCCGCACCGTCGAGGCGGAGGCCGCCCGGCAGTCCGCCGGACCGGCCCGGATGCGGCTCCAGGCGGTGCAGTTCATGTGGGAGGGCATCCACGCCGGCGAGAGCACCTCACCCGGCCGCTCCGCGAAACTCAGCAGGCTCGCCGCCACCTGCACCGGCCGCGACAACGCCGAGCGGGCCCTGCTCATCCTGCGCGGCTTCGACGCCATGACCCACGGCGAGAACGCGGAAGTGGTCGTCGAACTGTGCGACCGCGCACTCGTCAACGGCCGCCTCGCACCCGGCCTCGGCTGGACCGACCCCGAGTGGGGCCTCGAACTGCTGATGATGCTGGCCAGTTCGTACGCCTACACCGACCGGCTCGACCGCGCCGAAGCCCTCTTCAACGAGGCCCTGCGCGCCTACGTCACCGCCGGCTGGAGCGGCGGCCACCTCGCCCTGGCCCACGCCTACCTCGGACTCGGCCTGCGCCGCCGGGGCCGGCTGAGGGAGGCGGAGGAGTCCCTGCGGGAGTCACTGCGCATCGCCGAACGCGTCGGGCGTGGCCTGCCCCTGTACTGGTCGGCCACCTGCAACCTCGTCGACACGCTGCTCGCCCGCGGACACGTCCAGGAGGCCTGGGACGTCGCCGAGCAGTACGGCTTCGCCCCGCCCTACCCGTCCACGATCGTGCTGCCCGACCCGCGGTCGGTGCGCGGCCGGCTGCTGCTGGCCGTCGGCCGCACCCAGGACGGCGTCAACGAGCTGGAGGAGGCCGAGAAGGCGGCGGCCGCCCGCGGTCACCTCAACCCGGTGATGGTGCCCTGGGCCGCGGACCTGGCCAAGGCCCTCGCCGGCGAGGACCCCGCCCGCGCGGCCCGGCTGGCCTCCGACGCCCGCCGCCAGGCCGAACGCTTCGGCACGGACACCGCCATCGGCGAGGCCCTGCGCTGTGCCGCCGCCCTGGAGACCGGCCGGCGCGCGGTCCGCCTCGCCGCCCAGGCGGTCGCCTACCTGGAGGCCTCGCCCTGCCAGTACGAACACGCCGCCGCCCGCGTCGAGTACGGCATAGCCTCCCGCTCGGCCTCCGAACTCCAGCGGGGCCTCACACTGGCCCGCTCCTGCGACGCGGACGGCCTCGCCCTCCAGGCCCAGACCGCCCTGGACGCCCTCGGCGCCCCGGCGGCCGGCCTGGTACCGGGCCAGACCCGCAGGTAGGAACCAGGAACCCGGGGAGCGGCTTCCGGCCCAGGGCCCACCAGGGCCCCGGCGAGGCCGGCTCCCGGCAGGGCCGCAAGCGACGGGCCCGGCAGGGAGGCCTCCTTCCGGCCGTCGCCGTGCCGGGCTCCGGGTCGTCGCCGTGCCGGGCTCCCGGCCGTCGCCGTGCCGGGCTCCCGGTCGTCGCCTGACGGAGTCCGAGCGGCCGGCCCTCGTCGCACGGAGGACGAAGCCCCTGGTGGAGCGGCGTCCGGCTCCAGCCGCCCCGGGACCCCCGCGGGGCCGGGCCCGCAACGCAGGGACGCCGGCCGAGCCGGGGCGCGGGGCCCCGCACGGTCACCCCTCGTCGGTCTCCTCCGCCAGGACGCGCTGGGCCGTCGCGAAGGCGGAGTTCGCCGCGGGGACCCCGCAGTAGACGGCCGTCTGGAGGAGGACCGCGCCGATCTCCTGTGGGGTGAGCCCGTTGCGCCGGGCCGCCCGGACGTGCATGGCCAGCTCGTCGTAGTGGCCGTGGGCGACCAGCGCCGTCAGGGTGATCATGCTGCGCTCACGGCGGCTGAGCGTCGGGTCGGTCCAGATCTCTCCCCAGGCGTAGCGGGAGATGAAGTCCTGGAAGCGGGCGGTGAACGGCGTCTGGCGGGCCTGCGCCCGGTCCACGTGCGCGTCCCCGAGCACCTCCCGCCGGACCCGCATGCCCCGCCCGGCGCCCTCGCCGAAGTGGGCGCGCAGCGCGGTCAGTACGGCCTGCGGGCACTGCGCGGGGGCCAGGTGGGAGGCGCCCGGGATCTCCACGAGCGCGGCGCCCGGCACCGCGTCCGCGATCTCCCGCAGATGCGCCGGCGGCGTCGCCGGGTCCTCGCGTCCGGCGACCAGCAGCGTGGGCACGGTGATCTCCGCGAGCCGCTCGCGCAGGTCGAACGCGGCCAGCGCGTCGCAGCAGGCGGCGTAGCCCGCCGGATCGGCGCGGTGATGGTCGGCGATCAGTTCGGGCACCGTGAAATCACCGGCGAACCAGCGGGAGTTCGCGCTCTCCGCGACCGGGGCCAGCCCTTCGCGCCGCACCAGCGCGGCCCGCTCCCGCCAGGGCCGGGCACCGTTGAAGTGGGCCGACGAGCAGATCACCGCGAGGGACGACACCCGCTCGGGGTGGTGCAGCGCCAGGTGCAGGCCGACCGCCCCGCCCAGCGACACGCCGGCGTAGGCGAACCGCTCCAGGCCGAGGGAATCGGCGAGTGCCAGCACGAGGGCGGCCAGGTCGCCGACGGTGGCACCGGGGCCGATCAGGTCGGCGGCCGAGCCGCCGTGCCCCGGCAGGTCCCAGCGGATCACCCGGTGCCCGATGGACAGTTCGGGCGCGACCTCGTCCCACAGCGCGTACGAGGTGCCGAGGGAGGGCCCGAGGATCAGCGGGGGAGCGGAAGTCGGCCCCTCGGACCGGTGGTTGAGCAGCTTCTCGGTCAACGTCGCTCCAGCGCACGATCGGTGAGGGCTCCGGCGGAGCCGGTGTAACGGGCGGGGTCGGTGAGGCCGTCGAGGTCGACGTCCTCCAACGCCGCTTCTTCGGAAAGGAGTTCGCGCAACGAGCGGCCTTCGGTGAAGGTGCGGGGCGCGAGCCTGGTCAACAGCTCCTTGGCACGGGCCCGGCCCAGCACCGCGGACAGTTCGGCGGAGAGCCGCTCGGAGACGATCAACCCGTGGGTGAGTCCGAGGTGTTCCCGCATGACGTCCGCGTGCACCCGCAGCCCCTCCGTCAGCTCCGCCGCGTCCCGGGCGGCCCCGCCGACCAGCCGCAGCAGGTCCCGCAGCGGCTCCCACTCCGCGTGCCAGGCCCCGGCCGGCCGCTCGTCGCCCGCCACCAGGGCGCCGTACAGCGTCGCCGCGAGCTGGGGGGCCCGCAGCGCGGCGGCGGCGATCAGCGTGGACCGCACGGGGTTCGCCTTGTGCGGCATGGCCGAGGAACCGCCGCCGCTGCCCTCCGCGATCTCCGCGACCTCCGTGCGGGAGAGGGTGAGCACGTCGGCCGCCGTCTTCCCCAGGGCCCCCGCCGTGAAGGCCAGGCACCCGGCCAGGTCGGCGACCGGGGTGCGCAGCGTGTGCCACGGCAACAGCGGTGCGCGCAGGCCAAGTTCCCGCGCGTAGGCGGCGGGCAGCTCGGTCGCGTCCGCGGCGCCGTACGCCGTGAAGGCCGCCAGCGTCCCGGCCGCGCCGCCGAGCTGGGCGGGCAGGGAGTCCCGTACGGCCGAGATCCGGTCCCGCGCGTCCAGCACCAGCGACCGCCACCCGGCGGCCTTCAGCCCGAACGTCGTCGGGACGGCGTGCTGGGTGAGCGTGCGGCCCGGCACGGGTGTGTCCCGGTGCTCGGCGGCCAGCCGCGCCAGCGCCCGCTGCGTACGGTCCAGGTCGGCGAGGACCGCCTCCATCGCCCGCCCCGCGACCAGCATGGTCGCCGTGTCCATGATGTCCTGGCTGGTGGCCCCCCGGTGGACGTACGGCCCGTACTCCGTGCCGACCGCCGCCGTGAGGTCCGCGACCAGCGGGATCACCGGGTTCCCGCCGCTCCTCGCGCGCGCGGCGAGGGACCGTACGTCGAAGGTGCCCGCGGCGGCCTCGGTGACGGCCCTCCCGGCGGCGGACGGGGCCAGGCCCAGCGCGGCCTGCGCACGGGTCAGCGCGGCCTCCGCGTCGAGCAGCGCCCGCAGGTAGGCCGCGTCGCTCGTGGCGGAGGCCGCCGGGGAGCCGGTCCACCCGGGGGCGAGCAGACCGGCGTCCGACTGGTCAGCTGTCACCGGAACTCCAGGAAGACCGTCTCGCCCTCGCCCTGAAGGCGGATGTCGAAACGGTAGGTGCCCGCGCCGTCGCCGGCCGCGACCAGCGTGCCGCGGCGCGCCGGGTCGAGCCCGGCCAACAGCGGGTCGGTGGCGTGCGCGGCCGTGTCCTCGGGCAGGTAGATCCGGGTGAACAGGTGGACGAGCAGTCCGCGCGCGAACACGCACACGCTGAGGTACGGGGCGCTGCGCCCGCGTGCGCCGGGCCGCAGGGTCCGCGCGTACCAGTGGCCGTTCGCGTCCGTCTGGACGCGGCCCCAGCCGGTGAACTCCACGCCGTTGCGCCCCAGGTAGCCGCCGGTCGAGGGGTCCCGCCGGATCGAGCCGTCGACGGTGGGCACCCGGCCGTCCGGGTCCGGGCCCCACAGCTCGACGAAGGCGTCCGGCAGCGGCCGGCCCTCGCCGTCGTGGACGTACCCCTGGAGGGTGATCGTGTCGGGGTGGCCGACCGGCGCGATGTCGCCGCCGCCCGGGAAGGGCAGCGCGTAGCCGTAGAAGGGGCCGACCGTGTGCGACGGGGTGGGCGGCACGCTCTCCGGGTTGCTGGTGTCGATCTTCGTCATGGCGGGTCAGCGTCCTTCTTCGATCCAGGTGGCGTTCGGGCCGTCCAGCACGATGTCCCAGTGGTACCCGAGCGAGAACTCGGGCACGGACAGGCTGTGGTCGTAGGTGGCGACCAGCCGCTGCCGCGCCGCGTCGTCCGTCACCGACTGCAGGATCGGGTCGTAGGGGAACAGCGGGTCGTTCGGGAAGTACATCTGCGTCACCAGCCGCTGGGTGAACGCCGAACCGAACAGCGAGAAGTGGATGTGCGCGGGCCGCCAGGCGTTGACGTGGTTGCGCCACGGATACGGGCCCGGCTGGATCGTGGTGAAGCGGTAGAGGCCGTCGTCGTCGGTGAGCGTGCGGCCCACCCCGGTGAAGTTCGGGTCCAGCGGGGCGTCGTGCTGCTCGCGCTGATGGGCGTACCGGCCGGCCGAGTTGGCCTGCCAGATCTCCACCAGCTGGCCGCGGACCGGCCGCCCGGAGCGGTCGAGGAGCCGGCCGGAGACGGTGATGCGTTCGCCGACCGGCTCGCCGCGGTGGTGCCGGGTCAGGTCGTTGTCGATCTCGGTGATGTCCCGCTCGCCGAAGGCCGGCGAGGCCAGCTCCACCAGCTCCGGGTCCTTGCGGACGTCGATGGCGACCGGCGGCTGCTGCGGATGGCGCAGGAGGGAGGAACGGTAGGGCGCGTAGTCACGGCGCGGATGGTGCTCGACGGGGGCGCCGTCGGCGACCCGCTTCTCGTACGCGGCGTGCTCGGCCGCGATCTCCTGGTCGATGTCGGCTTGCGTGAGAGTCATGAGGAGTCCCGGGTCACTGGCGTTCGAGAACGAGGGCGAGGCCTTGGCCCACGCCGATGCAGAGGGTGGCGACACCGACACCGGAGCCGCGGCGGGCGAGCTGGTGGGCGACGGTGCCGGCGAGGCGGGCGCCGGAGGCGCCGAGCGGATGGCCGAGGGCGATGGCGCCGCCCTGCGGGTTGAGGATCGCCGGATCGAACTCGGGCCACTCGGCCACGCAGCCCAGCACCTGGGCGGCGAAGGCCTCGTTCAGTTCGAGCACGGACAGGTCGTCGAAACCCTTGCCCGCCTTGGCGAGGGCCCGGTTGACCGCCTCGACGGGGGCGAGTCCGAAGTACTGCGGATCGAGGGCCGACACCCCGGTGGCGCTCACCCGGGCGAGGGGTTCACGGCCGACGGCCTGCAGGCCCTCCTCGTCGACGAGGAGCAGGGCCGCCGCGCCGTCGTTGAGCGGCGACGCGTTCCCGGCGGTGACCGTGCCGCCCTCGGTGCGGAACGACGGCTCGAGCTTCGCCATCGCCTCCAGGGAGGCGTCCGGCCGCACCGACTCGTCGGCCGCGAACACCAGCGGGTCGCCCTTGCGGCGGGGGATCGTGACGGGGGCCAGCTCGACGTCGAACAACCCCTGCTCCTGGGCCCGCGCCGCCTTGCGGTGGCTGTGCAGCGCGAACTCGTCCTGCCGCGCACGGCTGATCCCGTGCTTGTCGGCGATCAGCTCGGCGCTCTCGCCGAGCGGGATCGTCCACTGCGGGTCCATCCGCGGGTTGACCATCCGCCAGCCCAGCGTGGTCGAGTACAGCTCCGCGTGGCCCGCCGGGAACGGCCGGTCGCCCTTGGGCAGCACGTAGGGCGCGCGGGTCATCGACTCGACACCGCCGGCCACGGCGATCGAGGCGTCCCCGACGGCGATCGCGCGGGCCGCCTGGATCACCGCCTCCAGGCCGGAGGCGCACAGCCGGTTGACGGTCACGCCCGGCACGGAGGTCGGCAGGCCCGCCAGCAGGGCGGCCATCCGGGCCACGTTGCGGTTCTCCTCACCGGCACCGTTGGCGTTGCCGACGTACACGTCCTCGATCCGGGACGGGTCCAACGCGGGCGTACGGGCCAGGAGTTCACGGATCGCGTGGGCGGCGAGGTCGTCGGGGCGCACCGAGGCCAGGGCGCCGCCGTAGCGGCCGACCGGGGTGCGGACGGCGTCGACGATGTAGACGCTCTTCACTGCCGGTCCTCCTCGGGGACGCGGACCTCGGCGTCCGTCTTCGCGACGATCTCGTCCACGCCCACCCCGGGCGCGGTCTCGACGAGCACCAGGCCGTCCTCGGTGACGTCGAGGACGCCGAGGTCGGTCACGATGCGGTCGACGCAGCCCTTGCCGGTCAGGGGCAGCGCGCACTCGGCGAGGATCTTCGGACTGCCGTCCTTCGCGGTGTGCGTCATGACGACGATGACGGTACGGGCGCCGTGGACCAGGTCCATGGCCCCGCCGATGCCGGTGATCATCTTGCCGGGGATCGCCCAGTTGGCGAGGTCGCCCCGCTCGGACACCTGCATCGCGCCGAGCACGGCGACGTCGATGTGGCCGCCGCGGATCATGCCGAAGGAGAGCGCCGAGTCGAAGAAGGAGGCGCCGGGCAGCACCGTGACGGTCTCCTTGCCGGCGTTGATCAGGTCCGGGTCGACCTGGTCCTCGGTGGGGTAGGGGCCGGTGCCCAGGATGCCGTTCTCGCTCTCCAGGACCACCTCGACGTCCGGGGGGAGGTAGTTGGGGATCAGTGTCGGCAGACCGATGCCGAGATTGACGTACTGCCCGTCCTTCAGTTCGCGCGCGGCGCGGGCCGCCATCTGCTCGCGTGTCCAGGCCATCAGCCGTTCACCCGTTCCCTCGTGGCGGGCGCCGAGACGGTCCGCTGCTCGATCCTCTTGTCGGCGGCCTGCTCGGGCGTCAGGGCCACCACCCGCTGCACGAAGACGCCCGGCAGGTGCACGGCGTCCGGGTCCAGCTCGCCCGGTTCGACCAGTTCCTCGACCTCGGCGATCGTGATCCGCCCCGCCATCGCCGCGAGCGGGTTGAAGTTGCGGGCGGACCTGTTGAAGACGAGGTTTCCGTGCCGGTCCCCCTTCGCGGCCCTGACCAGGGCGTAGTCGGTGCGGATGCCGCGTTCCAGCACGTACTCGGTGCCGTCGAACTCCCGCACCTCCTTCGGCGGCGAGGCGAGCGCGACGCCGCCCTCGCCGTCGTAGCGCCACGGCAGCCCGCCCTCGGCGACCTGGGTTCCCACCCCGGCCGGGGTGTAGAAGGCGGGGATGCCGGCGCCGCCGGCCCGCAGGCGCTCGGCGAGGGTCCCCTGCGGGATCATCTCGACCTCCAGTTCCCCGGACAGGTACTGGCGCGCGAACTCCTTGTTCGCCCCGATGTACGACCCGGTCACCCGGGCGATCCGCCCGGCGGCCAGCAGGACGGCGAGGCCCGACTCCATCGCCCCGCAGTTGTTGGAGACGACCGAGACCCCGGTGACGCCCCGCTCGTACAGGGCCTGGATGAGGACGCCCGGTACGCCGCTCAGCCCGAAACCGCCCACTGCCAGCGACGCGCCGTCCGGCACGTCGGCCACCGCCTCCAGGGCCGTGGCGACCACCTTGTCCATGCGTGCAGCCCCATCTCTCTCCGTGCACCTCAGCCCTCAATTAATCAGGGCACTGACTATTTTGGCGAGGTGTCCTTCACGCTGCCATCGGCGGGCCGGGTCGTCAAGACTTGGCGGAAAGCTGAGGTCAAACGCTCTTTCCCGCGAGCAGACAGCAGCCTGCTCTCCGAGTATCGTTCAGTGCACGTTCGAATCTACTTCGGGAGCGCGCATGGCCGCGGCGGACCTCAACACCCACCCCGGGCACCTCGCCCGGCGGCTCCAGCAGGCGCACTACCTGCTGTGGAACGCGATGGTGTCCGAGGAGACCACCTCCCCGCAGTTCGCCGTCCTCAACGCGCTCGTCGCCGAGCCGGGCCTCGACCAGCGCACGGTGGGGGAGCGGGTGGGCCTGGACCGCTCCACCGTCGCCGAGGTGATCGGCCGGCTGATCCGGCGCGGACTCCTCGACAAGGTCCGCGACCAGCAGGACGGCCGCCGCTTCCTGCTGCGCCTGACCGACGAGGGCCTGCGCGTCCACCGCAGGCTCGCCGTGCGCGCGGCCCGGATGAGCCAGGTCTTCCTCGCCCCGCTGTCCGGCGAGGAGCAGACGGTGTTCTTCGACCTGATCCGCCGGGTCGCGGACGCGGCGGAGGAGCTGCGCAACCCGGCGGAGCCCCCGGCCGGGCGGGGCGCGAGCGGTCGGGACCCGGGCCGCGCCCTCACCTGACCGGGATCCTGGCCACGCCCTCGCCCGAGCCGGCTCCCGGGCGTCACGGCGCCGGCGCGAACACCACCCACACCTGGCCCTCGGCGAAGGCGACCGGCGTGCCGTCCCGCGTCGTGAACCGGGTCCCGTCCGCCGCCCGCGGGCGCTGCCACCGCACGTCGTGGGTCCGCCCGTCGCGCAGCACCCGGGCCGTCCCGGAGCCGACCGTCTCCGTGTACGGCGTGTGGTTGCCGAGCGAGTCGTGGTAGCCGGACCCGCGCACGTTCACGTACTGCACGACCACCGTCGCCGGGGCGAGCCGGCGGCCGTCGGCGGTCACCGTCGGGGTGCCGTCCGTGGTGACCTCCCAGCGCCGCCGCTCCCCGGACCAGGTGAAGGTGAAGCGGGCCGCGGGATAGCGCACGGTGTGCGAGGCGGTGGGCGTGCCCCCCTCGGGGGCGGGGCCGTGGCGGAACCCGGTGGTCAGCGCGGCCTCGCCCGGCGCGGACGTCAGCACGCGGCCGGGGCGCAGGTAGAGGTTGTGCGGGGCGGCCCGGCCGGTGCCGCGGTAGTAGGCGTCCTCGTCGCCCTCCGGGGTGACGGCCTCCAACGGCTCCCTGCCGATCAGCGGCAGCAGCTTGCTCTGCGCGCCGGAGAAGGCCAGCACCGGCCGGTCGAACTGGCGCAACAGTTCCAGGTCCGACTCGCGGGCGCTGCGCACCGGCCCGACCGTCTCCGGCAGCCGCGTCGCGTAGACCGCCAGCAGCCGGCTCAGACCGCCCTCGACCTGTTCGACGTAGACGACGTCCGCGGCGTCGAGACCGGTCTGCGGGCGGGCCGCCCGGACGTTGTCGATCTTCACGGCCAGGACCTGGCCGTGAGCGGCCGTGCTCGTGCCGCCCGGCGGCCGGTCGCTGCCGCGGCCGTCGTCGGCCGGACCGTTGCCGCCCGTGCAGCCCGCCGCGAGGGACAGCGCGAGCGCCGCGGCGAGCGCGGCCGCCGCATCACGCCCGGGGCGCGCGCCCCGGCGCCTCCTCCTGCGCTCCCACGGGGGCCGGAGCCGCCCGCCGGGTCTCGGGCCCGTCGTGCCGTCCACCGTCGTGTCCACCATCGCCACCCCGTTCCGTGATCCGATTGTGCGCTTGTCTGCTTGCCGGTGGCCACACCCGACCGTCCCCGATCGGATGCGCCCCGCGGGCCGCTCGGCCCACCCGGCGCCGAGCGGCCGGCGGACCGGCGGACCGGCCGGCGGACCGGCCGGCGGGCAGGTCGGCGGGCAGGTCGGTGCGGCGCGGTTCGGATCCAGGGCGCCGGGTACCCGGCCCGCACTCCGGGATCCGCCCCGGCACGGCGGGCCCCCGAAACCGGTGGAGGGAGCGCGGCACGATGAAGGCAGTGACCTGGCAGGGAAAGCGGGACGTACGGGTGGACACCGTGCCCGACCCGGTGATCCAGGAACCGACGGACGCCGTCATCCGCGTCACGTCCACTGGACTGTGCGGCTCCGACCTGCACCTCTACGAGGTGCTCACCCCGTTCATGACCCCCGGTGACATCCTCGGCCACGAACCCATGGGCATCGTCGAGGAGGTCGGCGCCGGCGTCGTCGACCTCAGCGTCGGCGACCGGGTCGTCGTGCCCTTCCAGATCGCCTGCGGCGACTGCTGGATGTGCCTCAACTCCCTGCCCACCCAGTGCGAGACCACCCAGGTCACCGCCGAGGGCATGGGCGCGGCCCTGTTCGGCTACACCCGCCTGTACGGCGCGGTGCCCGGCGGCCAGGCCGAGTACCTGCGCGTCCCGCAGGCCCAGTACGGCCCGATCAAGGTGCCCGAGGGCCCGCCCGACGACCGCTTCGTCTACCTCTCCGACGTCCTGCCCACCGCCTGGCAGGCGGTGGAGTACGCCGACATCCCCGAGGGCGGCAGCGTCGCCGTGCTGGGCCTCGGACCCATCGGCGACATGGCCTGCCGCGTCGCCCAGGTGCGCGGCGCCGGACGGGTGTTCGGCGTGGACCTCGTCGGCGACCGGCTGCGCCGGGCCCGCGCGCGGGGCGTGGAGACGTACGACCTCCGGAGCTTCGACAGCGAGAAGGAACTGGTCGCCGCGATCCGCGACGAGACCGACGGGCGCGGCCCGGACGCCGTGATCGACGCCGTCGGGACCGAGGCGCACGGCAGCGCGACCGCCCGCCTGATCCAGAACGCCTCCGCCCTGCTGCCGCGCAAGATCAGCGGCCCCCTCTCCGAACGGTTCAGCGTCGACCGGCTCGCCGCCCTCCACACGGCCATCGAGCTGGTCCGCCGCGGCGGCACGCTCTCCCTGACCGGCGTCTACGGAGGCATGGCCGACCCGCTGCCCATGCTCACCATGTTCGACAAGCAGATCCAGATCCGGATGGGCCAGGCCAACGTGCGGCGCTGGGTCGACGACATCCTCCCCTACCTCACCGAGGAGGACCCGCTCGGCGTCGACGACTTCGCCACCCACCGCATCCCGCTGGCGGACGCCCCGAAGGCGTACGAGATGTTCCAGCAGAAGCGGGACGGCGCCGTGAAGATCCTGATGACGCCGTGAGGCGGGTGACCCGGGTGCGGGCGCTGGGCCGGGCGCCGGGTCCGGGCGGACGGGCGGCACTACGGGACGGGTGCCACCCGTCGCCCCGTACCGGGCGGCAGGCCGCAGCCCGGCACCGACTGCGCCGACGCCGTCCGCGCCGCAGGTGAACCGCGGTCCGTCCTGGACGAGTTCGGCGGTCTGTGCGGCCGGCCCAAGACCCCGGTTTGCTCGAAGCGTCAGTTCGGACCCTTGGGCGTGCGGTTCCTTTGCCCGGCGGCGGGCTTCAGGTCCCATCGAAGTTCGGCTGCCGGAGCCCTGCGGAACGTGGGTGGCGGTGGACGGCGAAACTCTCCCTCGCACTAGGCTCGACACTCCAGCCACGTCGGATCTCAGTCGCGGAGGATGCCAGGTGGAAGGTCCGATGGTGGTCGTGGTCGGCGCGGGGCCGACCGGGCTGGCCCTGGCATGCGGTCTGGCCCTGGCCGGGATATCGGTCAGGATTGTCGACAAGGCGAAGCGGCCGTCGACAGCGTCACGTGCTCTGGGGATCCAGCCGCGGGGCTCCGAAGTCCTCGACCGGCTCGGAGCTCTGGAAGGACTGCCGGAGCGTTCGGTGCGAGTCGCGGAGTTCGTCACGCACGTCAACGGCAAGTGTCTGATGCGTCTGAAGGTCGGCGCGCATGCGGCGCTGGTGGATCGCCCTGTGCTCGTCAATTCGCAGGCGGAGGTGGAAGCGCAGTTGCTGCGGCGGCTCCGCGAGCTTGGTGTCGAGGTGGAGTGGGGCCGAAAGTTCGTCGACGCTGATCAGGATGCGGAGAGCGTGACCGTTCAGTTCGACGACGGAGCGGTGCGCGCGAGGTGGCTGGTGGGCTGCGACGGAGCGCACAGCCATGTGCGCACATCGGCGGGCATCGGCTTTCCCGGAGCACCCATGATGGACGGATTTTCCCTCGCGGATGTGCGCGCGTCGTTGCCGTTTCCCAGAGACGTGGTGTCGGCGTGGCTGCATCGGGAGGGAATGCTCGGGGTGTTTCCTCTGCCCGGGGACGGTGTCTGGCGGCTGGTGGCGTCGGCTCCCGTGGATGGCGAGGACATCGGTTCCGATCGGGTGTCGGACATGCTGAGGCTGGCCCTTCAGGAGCACGCCGGCATCCAACCGCCCGAGCGATGGACGGACCTGTGGACTTCGACCTTTCGTATTCAGCGCCGCCTGGCCACTAGGTACCGGTCCGGCCGAGTTCTGCTGGCGGGAGATGCCGCTCACGTGCACAGCCCGTTCGGTGGACAGGGCATGAACACCGGGCTCGGTGATGCCGAGAACCTGGCCTGGAAGCTCGCACTGGTCGCCTCGGGCAGAGCCCACAGCCGCCTGCTGGACACCTATGAAGGCGAACGGCGTCCGGTGGCCCGCGAGGTGATGGCTTCGACGAGCGGCGTTACGCGTCTGGCCGTCGCTGACAACAGGGTGATGCGCGCCGTCCGTGATCGTGCCCTGGTTCCGTTGCTCCGTCTCCAGACGGCGCAACGGCTGCTCTGGGAGAAGTCCTCGCAGCTCAGGATCAGCTACCGCAACGGACCTCTGGGAGGCCGGTGGTCGCGCCTTCGGACCGGTGTCGGACCGCGCGCGGGCGATCGCGTACCCGACCTGGCCTGCCTCCGGGAGGACGGCAGCCGCACCCGTCTGCACGGGGAGCTCGGTCACCGGTGGGCGATTGTCGCTCCTGCCCCTGTCGCGTCGGCCTTTGCGGACATCGCTCGCACACACCTGGGCGCGGATACCGCGGTGGCCGCACTCTCGGAGACTGGCGGGAGACGGACCGTCATGCTCGTTCGCCCCGACGCCCACCTCGGGTGGGCGGGCGCATCTCCAGCCGCGTTGGACGACTGGTTGACACGCGCTCTGGGGGGTGGTGGGGGGCGCCCCGGGGGGGGGGGGCCCCCCCCCCCCGCCCCCCCCCCCCCGCCGCCCCCCACCCCCCCCCCCCCGCGCAACCCAAACACCACCCCCCACCCCACAAAAAGGCCGCCGCCCGGAAATGCAA
>NZ_JBICUZ010000014.1:65627-167917 GCF_043198675.1 Streptomyces sp. NPDC048734
CTGGCGGGGGGGGGTTGGGGTGGGGGGGGGGGGGGGGGGGGGGGGGGGGGGGGGGCGGGGGGGGGGGGGGCCCCCCCCACCACCGTGCTTACCGCCTCCTGCTTACGCCATGGCGAGCAGGACGGCGAACAGGAACGACACCAGGCCTCCGAAGAAGAGGGCCGCTGCCGTGATCTGCACCATCTTGTGGACCTCCATCCGGGCGGTCAGCCCATATGTGAGGACCAGTGCCGAGGCGACGAGCGGCAGTGCCGCAAGCGCCAGCATCGTGATGCCCAGTCCGACGGACCGGGTTCCCAAACCGCCGGATTCCTCTATCTGCTGCATGCCGTTGAGGGTGAGCGGGAGCACGGCGAGGATCCAGGGAACCGCCGCGAGCGTCGTGATCACCAGAGAGGTGAGGACGGGCCTCGCCGGTTCATGAATCTGTGCGTTCATCGTGTGATCACCAGATCCCGTAGAGCGACGTGTAGAACGCGATATTGGAAGCGAACGCTGCGAATCCGGTCCGCGCCGCGATCTTGTTGGCTGTCGAGCAGAGCGTGTTGTTGTTGCATCTGGTGTTGTTGGGGCCCCATGCCTTGACCTTCATGGAGATCACTCCCCGGCTCTTGCTGAAGGTGAACCTCAGCCGCTTGCCGGGTCCTTCGAAGTGCCCCTTCAGGGAGAGGAACTGGAAGTAGGTCGAGGTCAGCTTCTCCACCTTGACGGGACCGAGCACGGGCTTGAGGTTGCATCGCTCGCCTCGGTTGAGGGTGGCGCCACATCCGCTGAGGGGGAACACCCAGAAATGATTGCGGATCCACTTGAACACCGTCTTGGCGGAGCTGAAGTACGCACCGATGTAGTAGGTGAACGTGTAGGAGTAGGCGCCGCTGAGGTCCGTGCAGGAGACGGGGTTTCCGCGGCAGTACTCGTAGCTATTGTCGTTTCCTCCGTACACCGGGTCGCTCTGGAGGAAGCGGCCGCTTCCGGCGTCGTAGAGCCGGACGCCCATGAGCGTGATGCCGCTGAGCGTGCCGCTGTCCCGCTGGTAGGAGCCCAGCCATCCGTATGCGGTCGATACCGTTCCGTCGAGTGCGTTGCCGTACTCGTCGTACTGCTGGACGGTCGGCGCTACGGAGGTGTCCAGCGGGAGCTGGACCGTGATGTCCCCGTGGACGTTGGACAGTTGGAGCACCGTGTCACCCGAGGCCGTGGTGACCGCCGCGAGAGTGCCGGTCAGATCGGCCACGTTGCGGCTGACGGCGCCTGACGAGGACTTGCTCCAGCTGGGGCTGTCGCAGTCGCAGCCGTAGTGGTTGGTGATGCTGCCCGTGGTGGTCCAGGACCCGTCCGTCGCCTGGGTCTGGTCGGCGGACACGGCCAGTCGCGCGGCAGGGTCCAGGGACCAGGTGCGGCGGCTGGTGCCGACGGTCTCGCTGTTCACGAGGTCGTTGGCGTAGTAGGTCAGTGTGCTGTTGCCGCTGGTGGTGGTTCGGCCGAACGCGTCGTAGGCCACGCCGGACGCGATGAGCCTGTCCGCGCTGTCGTGGTCGTACGACGTCGAGGCCGTGGCGGCATCGTCGGTGCTGCTGTCGCAGTCGTCCGTGGTGGTCTTCAGCGCGGTGCGGTTGCTGCTCGCGTCAAGGGTGTAGGCGCGGGTGGTGCAGCCGGTGGCGGTGGTGTCGGTGGCCTGGGTGAGGCGTGCGGCACTGTCGTAGGTGTAGGCCGTGTCTGTGGTGGAGCCGTCGGTCTGGGTGTGTCCGACCTGTTCACCGCGTGCGTTGTGGCGGACGGTGTCCGAGACGATCGCCGTGCCGTTGGCATCGGCGTATACCCGGCCCGTCTCGGTGCCGGTGGTGTCCGTGCCGATGGTCAGCGTGGTGCCGCCGGGCAGGGACTCGGAGACGAGGGTGCCGTCGGCGTCGTACGACGCGGTGAAGGTTCCCGCGACCGAGTCCGTGAGCGACTTTCGGTTGCCGGCCGTGTCGTACGCGTAGGTCACGGTGGACGGAGCCGAGTCCGTGACCTTCACGGGCCGGTCGAGGATGTCGTAGGAGGTGGTGGTGACGTTGCCGGCGCCGTCGCCGTACGACGTCGGACGGCCGAGGGTGTCGTAGGTGTAGGCGATGGTCTGCCCGTTCGCGGTCCGCTGGGACAGTCGGCCGTTGGTCTCGTTGTAGGTGACCGTCGTGGCCGGGACGTCCTTTCCGGTGCCGCCGCTGATGGTCGTCCTTACCGGCCGTCCCGCGTTGTCCTTGGTGATGGTCGTGGTGCGGGTCACGCCATTGGCGGTCTCGGTCTTCGTGGCGAGCTGGAGCCACCGGTCGTAGGTGTAGACCGTGGTCACCGTCTCGTCGGGGTTGGTTCCTCCCTCGGTGATGTCGGCCGCCGGTGAGGTGCGGCAGGCCAGGCCCGCCCACTCCGGTCGGCTCTCGTAGGTGCCGGTGCCGTCGGCGGTGTAGTACTCGTACTTGACGGTCGCGGCGTCCGCTCCGCTGGATCCCGCGGTACGGGTGGTGGCCACCTTCCCGGCGGAGTCGTAGGTAGCGACCGTGCCGGTGGTGTCGTCGCCGCCGCTGGCCGTCGTCTGGCCCGTGGACCAGTCGTAGGCGGTGGTCACGGTGCGGACATCCGCGTCCGTACCGTACCCGTCGACAAAGGCGCCGGTCCTGGTGGTGGTCACCAGGTCCGACAACTCGGCGTCGGAGGGACGGTTCTCGTCGTAGGCGTACGAGGTGTGCGTGCGCGCGGGGACGACCGATCCCGCCGGGAGGGTGGACTCGGCGGTGGAACCCGCCAGTTGCCTGGTGAGGGTGACCTCGTGCAGTGGACCGTACTCGTCCAGCAGGCGCTCACCGTCGGAGGAGTACTCGGAGACCACGGCCAGCAGCCGGGCGCGGTCCGCGGTGGACAGGTCGGCCAGACCGAGCGCGGCCAGCGTGTCGGCACCAGTAGCGGTACCCAGCGCCAGTTCACGGTTGGCGGCACTCAGTTCGGCAACCGTGTTGCCGAACTCGTCGTACTCGGTCGTGGTGATCGAGCCGCCGGGTGTGGCGGTGTTGGTTTCCTGGCCGTTGGCGTCGATGTAGGTGATGGTGGCGGTGGTGTATGCGTCGGCGGCGAGGGCGCTCCCGGTGTGGGAGGAAGGCGACGAGCCGGGCGGGAAGACCGCCGTGGCGTCGGTCGGTGCCTCGTCCTGGGCCCAGCCGGTGACGGTGTCCTGGTCCAGCTGGTACGGAGCTGTGATGCCGGACAGCGGGACATCGTAGACGACGCTGGTCACTGCCGTACCGGAGACGTCGCTGTTCGACCCCTGGGTGAGCGCGGAGCGCGAGGCCTTCAGCAGCATGCCTGCACCGGAGGTCAGCGTGGAGCCGGCCGTGCCGTAGCTGAAGGTCCAGGGAAGCTCCCCCGGCTCGGTGAGGGTCGCGAGGCGGCCGTCCGAGTCGTAGGTGTAGGTAGTCTTCAGCGCCGGGCTGATCTGCGGATCCCACACACCGCGCAGGTTCCCGGAAGCGTCATAGGCGTAGGACGTGACCGTCTCGGTCGTGGCAGCGGAGGCACCCGGGCTGGTTGCCCACAGCTTCACGGCCTTGACCCGGTTCCTGTAGTCGCCCAGGGCACTGCTCGTGGCGGTGGTGCTGTCGGCGTAGACGAACTCCAGTACCCGGCAGCCCTTCGTCGAGGGGTCCGCCTGGCAGCCGGCCGTGGTGACCGCCGGCGTCGGAGAGATGACGTACTTCGGACGGGCCAGCGTGTCGTCGCCGACCACCACCGACTCCGACGCGATGGTGACGGACGAGTCGCCCATCGCGGAAGCCGTGGACGACAGGGTCCAGGTCGAGACCGCGGAGGCGGCCTTGGCGAACACTGTGCTGTTGGCATCGGTGTCGGTGAGGGTGAACTTCGTCCCCGACAGCGTGCCCGTCAGGGTCAGGGACTCATGGCCCGGCTGGGCCTTCCAGCCGCCGCCGGTGGTGCTGGTGAACGCGATGGTGCTGCCGTCCGCGCTCAGCACCTCGACCGAGGTGCTGGAGGTGGCACGCACCTGCGTGTAGGCAGCGCCCTGGGAAGCGACGGACGAGATCCATCCCGGGCCGAAGATCTGCGCCTGGCCCTCGTCGTCCGTGTCGTTCGCCCGGGACGAGAAGACCCGACTCACCGTCGTGTCGAACGCCGAGGCGTCGGTGGCGGCCAGGGTGTAGTCACCGGTCAGCTGGTTCACTGATCCGGGCCCCACGGGGGCGCTCGGTGCGGTGCCGGCGTCCCTGTCGAGGGTGACCTCGACGGTCTGGGTGTGGCCGGTGGTGGTGCCGTCGGTGAATGCGGCACGGAGTTCGATCACACCGTCCTCGGACAGGGTGTTCACCGTGTTCCACACCAGCTTGGTCGCGGTGCCGGAGGCGACCGCTACCGGCCAGGCGGAGACGGCATTGCCGGAAGCGGTGACGTCACCGACTGGCACGGTGCGCCAGGAGTCCTCCTCCCCGCGGCGGTACTGCCAGGTGACCCCGGTGTAGGAGGTCAGGCCCTTGGCGGACAGGGTGAGGCGGCGGGCGGTGTCGTCGCCGTCCTGCGGAGACAGGATCGCCGCGCCGTCCGCGCCCACGCCGAAGCTGTAGGCGGTCGTGGCCGAAGACAGGTTTCCTCCGGAGTCGACCGTGCGCGCGTACAGCGTGTGCCAGCCGTTCGCGGGGTCGATGGAGACGGTGAGTGCGTCACCGCCGTTGCCGTTGGTGGTGTCCAGCTTCTTGTTCGGCAGGCTGCTGTTGTCCAGGCCCCAGTGGTAGCCCGCACCGTCGGAGGACGTGGTGTCCAGGGTGCAGGACACGGCAGCGTCGGCCTTGGCTGTCCAGTTGTTCTGCGTGTATGTGTCGCAGGTGACGGTCGGGGCAACGGGCTTGGCGACGTTCGGCACGAAGTAGAGGTACGACGACCAAGATCCGTAGTCCGTGCCGTCATAGCCCCGCACCCGCATCCGCAGATGCGCCGCGGCCAGCTGGTTCGCCGACGGGATGGTCAGCTTCGCCGTCCCGCCGGACACCACCGAGGCCGAGGTGCCGGTGTAGGAGTAGGACGTTTCCCCGGAGTAGGCCGGGTCGTTGGTGATCTCGAACTGTGCTTTGACCGACGAACCGTCCACGTCCGTGACCTTCGCCGACACCGTTGGCGTGTACGTCGTCACATACCGCCTGCCGCTGTAGGCGTTGACCTGTGACGGCGAGATGGCCGTCGCCGTCGGCACCGACGGGTAGGAGTTGTACGTCACCGTCAGGTGTGGCTCGGTCGAGCCGTCCCCGGAGACGTGTTCGCCGAGCGGAAACGCCGCCAGGTCAGACTGTCGGTCTCGCTCGCGCCCGCGATCTGCAGCCCGTAGTTGGCCGAGCCGTCTGCCCAGGCCTGCACGATGGCATCGATGTCGAAGTTCATCGTGCCAGCCGGGCAGTCGGTGCTGCTGTAGCCCTTGGCCGCGGTGTTGGTCACCGCGCCGGTCGTGGTGGTGGACGGCTGGTCGGCCCAGGTGATGTCGGTGGACGACCACGTCGAAGTGATCCGCCGCACCTGCGTCCCCGCGCCGGAGGTGGAACAGGTCGAGGAGTAGTACGAGTACAGCGCCAGGTTGGTGTCGGTGATGTGCTTGCCCTTGAACGCCGACACATCGAACTTCAGATACGACCGGGCCTTCGTCGAACCGGCGTCGTAGGTCCCCGACTTCAGCTCGGTCGAGGAGACCTGTGAGTCGGTGTAGTTCGTCGCCACCCAGGTGTCCGTGGTCACGGCCAGGGTGGAAGTGGGATCGACGGTGACCGGGTAGGTCAGGTCCTGCGCGAAGTAGTCCGCGTCCGGGGCGAGGACCAAGGCCTGGGAGCCGTCATCCGCGGTCTCGACCTTGGTGGTGACGGGCACCTGGTGCTTCGACTCGCCGGACGCGTCGTCCTTGGAGGAGTCCCACATCATCGGCGCGGGCGCCTCGGCGACCAGCTTGCCGCCGGAGTCCTTCAGCAGCAGATGCCCGGAGTCGGCCACCGACAGCTCAAGTCCCTTGAGATTCAGGGAGATCCGGTACACCGGCGCCTGGTCCGGCGCCTTGTCGAGTACGACGTTCTGGCTGAAGCCCTGAGCGAGCGCGGTGACCGTGAGGGTCTGGCCGTCGCCCAGGTCGTAGGAAGCGGTGTCGTCCTTCACCGACGGGGTCGGCAGCTTCGACTCCCAGCCCAGTCCGAAGGACTTGGACCCGTTGCCGACCGACACCAGCGCGGTGTCCCCGCCGTCGGAGATGGCAATGTCGGCCGCCACCACGCCGGGCTCCAGCGACGCGCCGGTGTCCGACAGATCGGTGTCGATGTCCTGCCACTTGCCGTCCACCTGCTGCCGGATCGGCCCGGCATACGTAGACGTTTGCAACTCCCCGGAGGGCAGGGCGTAGGTCGTCGAGGTGTCCGTCCGCTCGGAGGTCACCTCGATCTTCCGGTCCTGCATCCGGGCCATCAGCAGCGCCGCGGCCACCGAATCCGCCGACGAGGCAGCCGACTTCGTCTCCGCGGAAGCCGTGATGGCCTCCGCTCCACCCGAGTCAGCCGCGAACGCCCCACCTGTCGCGACGGACACCGTCGCGGCCTGGGTCGCCATGACCGCAGCCACAGCCATGGCTATTCGGCGCAAGGCCGTTGACGGTCTGCGCCGTTGACGGAGCACCCCGTTCCCCGCTCTTCGCTTCATCATTTCTCCCTTGCGGTAACACGACTCGCCCATCGAACTTTCACATCATGGGTCTCAAGATCGTAAACGCTGGGGCTGACGGCGAACCGGCACGACTCGACGCACAGGGAGGAAGTCCCGCAGGACCGTTGCCTGCCCGCACCCATCAGTGGCTTGACGTGCTTGCATGTGAGCCGGATGAACATCGGATCGGCCACGAGGTCACTCCAGAGGTCACTGGACCACCGGGCGGACATGGGGCATTCAACCCAGACGTCGACCGCCCGGTAGAACCTCGTCCTTCAGGAATCCGGGATCGAGGACCCGGTCGTCTTCGAGGAGGACCCGGACACCTCCAGCCGCCTGCACCCCCTCCAGCAGCCGAAGTCCGGCGAGCCGTTGGCGTACGTGCGGCCGGGCGACACCGCGCACATCTCCGAGATGTTCCGCCTCGTACGCGGCACCAGGCACATCCTTGACGTGCTCGACGTCCTGCGCCGCGACCGCCTCGCCCTGCGCGTCCACGACGGCGCGTTCTCCGCGATGGACCTCACCGCCCGCCACCCGCGCACCGGCGAGCTGCTGTCCACCGTGAAGTTCATGGTGCAAACCCTCGCCGCCGCCGGCGGACTCCAGCGCGAGCTGACCTACGACGGACTGCGCGCCGCCGGGGCCAGGGGCAGCAAGGGTGGGCGCCGCCCCGCCGTGGCGGCCGACAAGACCGAGACCGTGCGCACCGCCTACCTGGAAGGGCGTTCGACAGCCGCCCTCACCCGCGACCACGGCGTCAGCCGCGGCGCGCGATCCGCATGGCCGTCGCCGGCCTCCTGCCCGACCACGCCGCCATCGAGGAGGACGCCCCCGCCCCGGAGCTGCCGGTCACCCTCGACATGCCGGGCAAGGGCGCCGACTTCTTCCGCTCCACCGAACTGGAGCCCGCCGAGCGCGCCACGCTCGATCAAGGGGCGGCCGTACGACGCGGCCAGGGCTACAGCCTGCGCGTCAGCGCTGTCCCGCCGTGCACCGCCGGCTCCTCGACCGCCGCCGGCTCCTCGACCGCCGCCGGCCGCTCGACGGCGGCCGGGGCGTCCCGGCTGTTCCGGCCCAGCGCAAGGCCTGCCGCGAATACGAGAACCGCGTCAGCACCCTCACACCGATCGGACCATGACCGTCTCACCGGCAACCGCTGTACCGGTGTTCCCCGAGGCCGGGCCACAGCGACACGACTCCGGTCGCGGGCACCTACAGGTCCTTGATCCGGATGTCCCGGTACGACACCACGTCCGTCGTGCCGTGCACCTGGAGGCCCAGGTAGCCGGAGGCGAACCGCCGCCCGTCCGTGCCCGGATCGTCCGCCCGCGGCGGGGAGAACTCCTGGCCACCCGTGTTGTCGAACTCGTTGATCAGCACACCGTTGCGGAACACCGAGTAGTGCTGGCCGACCACCCGGATCTCGTAGTCGTTCCAGGTGCCCTTCTGGGTCACGCCGGCCCCGGCCAGGCCCACCCGGTCGAAGCCGTAGACCGAGCCGGTCTTGTACAGGTCGCCGTCGGGCCGGTCCAGCACCTGCACCTCGTGCCCGTACTTGATGGCCGCCCACTCCGGACGCGGCTCCTCGGCCTGGCCGTGGACCCACGGGAAGCGCACGAACACACCGGAGTTGGCGTTCCCGGTGCCCGGCGCGTCGTCCCGCCACTGCAACCGCAGCGAGAAGTCGCCGTACCTGCGCTGCGGGAACCACAGCATCCCGAGACCGTCCCTCGTGGTGCCCGAGGTGATCGAGCCGTCGCCGTTCGGGGCGAAGGAGCCGCCGCCCACGTGCTCCCACCGGGCGAGGGACTCCGCGCTGCCGTCCATGATCGTGCGGTAGCCCTCGGTCTGCCCCGGCCTGCCGATCCCGGACGCGCGGGCCGCGTCGAGGACGGCGCCGTGCTCCCGCTCGTCGACGACCCCGCCCCGCAGCAGCCCGTCCAGGACGGTCCGCACGTGCTTGAGGAACAGGGCGTGGGACGTCCACTCCCGCTCGTCCTCGATCAACTCGTTGATCCGGCACCGGTTGTCGGTCACCCGGTTCGGCACCCCGGTGCCGACCGTGCCGACGATCACCGTCGACCGCTCGTCCCACTCGGGGCAGTCGGGCGCGGGCACCCCGCCGCCGGCCGCCACCGCGAAGCTCACGCTGCGCGCCGCAGCGGTGTTGCCCGCCCTGTCGCTCGCCCGGTACGCCACCGTGTGGGTGCCGGCCCGGTCGACGACCACCGGTGCGCCGTACGCCAGGTAGGGCCCGCCGTCGAGCGAGTACTCGACGGCCGCGACCCCGGAGCCGCCCTCGTCGCTCGCGCTGACGGTGACGCGGGCGTTGCCGACGTAGGCGCCCGCGGAGTTGCGCGTGCCCTCGACGGTCACGCCGGTCACCGGGGGAGTGGTGTCCCGCGGGGGCGCGGCGACCACCGTGAACGTGACGACCCGCTCGGCCGACGCGTTGCCCGCCTTGTCGACGGCCCGGTAGCGGACGGTGTGGGTGCCGGCCTGATGGAGCATGACGGGGGCGGTGTACAGGGTCCAGTCGCCCGCCGTGCCGACCGCGTACTGGATGCGGTCGACACCCGACCCCGTGTCGGACGCCGTGACCGTGACGGTCGCCATGTCGACATAGGTCCCGTCGGTGTTCCGCTCCCCGCTCACCGTCGCCGAGGTCTCCGGCGGGGTGGTGTCGTCGGAGGGCGGGGCAGCCACGGTGAACGTCACGCTCTTCTCGGCGGAGACGTTGCCCGCCTTGTCGAAGGCGCGGTGGCGGACCGTGTGGCCGCCGACCCGGTCGACGACCACGGGCGCGGTGTACGGCAGCCAGTCGCCCGTGGCGTCGACGGCGTACTGGATCCGGTCGACCCCCGACCCGCCGGCGTCGTCGGTCGCCGAGACCGTCACGCTCGCCGATCCGACGTACTCGCCCTGGGCGTTCTGTACCCCGCTCACCCGCGCCGCCGTCTCCGGCGCGGTGGTGTCCTCGCCGCTGCCCTCGGTCACCACCAGGATGCCCTGCATCTGGCCGTGCCCGGGGATCGTGCAGTGGTAGAGGTAGCGGCCCGGGGAGAGCGTGACCTCGGCGGTGTGCCGGCCGCCCGTGTCGTCGTTCGGGTTGGCCAGGATGTTCAGCCGCACGTCGTCGTTGAACTCGGGGTCACTGGTCACGAACGTCAACGTGTGCGGCATTCCCGTGGTGTTGCCGGTCGCCGCGCTGTTCTCGAAGACGACCGTCGCCGGCCCCGCCACCGCCGTCGTCGGCGCCGTCGTGTACCGGGTGATGTCGTCGCCCGCCGTCCAGGTCAGCACCTGCGCGGCCGCGGCGGGCGGCGCGGACGGCAGGTCCTGCCCGGGCCGCGCGGCGCTCGGCGCGGCCTGCAGCCCGAGCACCGTCAGTACGGCGGCCAGCAGCGCCGTCCACACCCTCCGTCGCCCCGTCACAGCGTCCCCCTCACGAGCTGCCCCGCGGCCGGGGTCGGCCCGCCGCCGGTGTAAGTGACCCGCCACAGAGCCGACTTGGCGTCGGAGGTGAAGAAGCCGCGCCCGTAGTCGAGGACGTAGAGCGCGCCGTCCGGGCCGAACTTCCAGTCCATGAGGTTCTTGATGCCGTCGTTGCCGACCGGCACGATTTTCTTCAACGACTCGGAGTGCACCGGCAGTCCCCCGTCGCCCTGGGTCGCCGGGTTCATCAGCACCGCGTCGCGCGGCTGGTCGCCGTCGTAGAAGTCGCCGACGAACCACTTGCCGTCCCAGTAGGCGGGCCACCTGGCCGGGTTCGCGTTCGCCGCGTCGTAGCGGTAGACGGGCCCGTTCATCGCGGCCTGACCGCCGCCCTTCAGCCAGGGGAGCAGATGGCGGGCCTCCTCCTGCTTGTACGACGGGATGCCGCTCGCGTCCCGCGGATAGTCCGGGGCGCCGCCCTGGGGCGAGTACCAGATGTTGTTGCCGGTGACCGGCGGCAGGTCGACCAGACCGTCGTTGTTCGGCGACTCGTTCCTCGGGTGGTCGCAGTCGTACCAGCCGAGCGGCTGCGTCGGGTCCGGCAGGTTGCGGTCGCGGTAGGGCTGCTTGTTGCCCATGCAGTACGGCCAACCCCGGTTGGACGCCTTGGTGATGACGGCGAACGTGTCGTACTTCGCGGGGCCCCACGTCGTCGACGGGGCGCTCGCGTCCGGTCCCACCCAGCCCGCGTACAGGACGTCGGTCTGCCGGTCGACCGAGATGCGGGCCGGGTTGCGGACTCCCATCACGTAGATCTCGCCGCGCGTCTTGCCGCCGCCCTCGTCGGTCTCCCGGCCGGTGAAGAGGTTGCCCTCGGGGAGCGTGTACGTGCCGTCCGGCTCCGGGTGGATGCGCAGGATCTTGCCGTTGAGGTTGTTGGTGTTCCCGGCGGTGCGGCGCGCGTCGGCGAAGGAGACGCCCTTGTAGTTCGGCTGTGGGTTGTTGCCGGAGTAACCACCGCTGAAGCCACTCGAGTTGTTGTCGCCGGTCGCGATGTACAGGTTGCCCTTGGAGTCCCAGGCCATCCCGCCGCCGGCGTGGCAGCAACTGTGCACCTGCACCGGCCACTTCAGCAGTACCTTCTCGCTGCCGAGGTCCAGTCTGTCCGTGGCGGGGTCGAGCGTGAAACGGGAGACGCGCCGCTCGGCCGTCCGCTTCTCGCGGTCGACCCCCGCGTGGGGCGTGTAGTGCAGGTACACCCAGCCGTTCTGTTCGAACCGCGGGTCCAGCTCGATGCCGAGCAGCCCTTCCTCGACCTTGACCAGCTCGTCGCCGCCGCCCTTGTTGCCGAACACGGTCAACGCGCCCGCCAGGGTCACCTCCCTCGTCGCCGGGTCGTAGACGTGGATCTCGCCCAGGCCCTTGCCGACGTCCGGATCGTTCCAGTCGGTGATCACGGGCCGGGAGGAGTCGGCGCCGCCGCGGCCGATGTACAGCACCCGCCCGTCGGGTGCCGTGACCAGGCCGTGCGGCTCACCGATCTGGTCGTTCTGGCCCGGCCGGTTGGGCCGGGTCAGCCGCTCGGCCCTGTAGTTCGCCGCGATCGTCGCCTTGCAGTCGGCCTGCGCCAGCCGGGTCGTCCACAGCAGCGCGCCCCGCAGGTGCGCGCGGAAGTCCGTCTCGTCGTACGAGGACGCGGTGCCGCCCATGCCCGTGTAGAAGGACCGGCCGCCGTCGTAGTCCCGGCACCAGCTGATCGGGTGGTCGGCGCCGTTGGCGCTAGCGCCCGGCCGGTACGTCGACTCGCGCACCCGGGCGACGGTGTGCACGGTGCCGGAGGGGTTGCGCGTCCAGTTCGGCCACCGGTCGGGGCGCTTCCACTCGACGGGGAGGTCCTTCCCGGCCGGGTGCCGGCGGTCGCCCACCTCGACGGTGGCCCGCTGCACGGCGCTCGGACCGTTCGCCGCCGGGCGGGCGCCGATCAGACCGGTGAACCAGTCCGAGTACGGTTCCGCGCGCGCCGCGTCGTGGAGGCCGACGAAACCGCCGCCCGCCTCCATGTAGGCCTCCAGGCCCGCCTCCTGCTCGGGATCGAGGACGTCGCCGCCCCCGGTCAGGAACACGACGGCGTTGTAGCCGCCCAGCCGCGCCCCGTCGGTGAAGACCGAGGCGTCGCCGGTGGCCTCGACCTCGAAGCGCTGCCCCGCCGCCCCGGTGAGGCCGATCGCCTCGATCGCCTCGATGCCGGCGTCGACGACCGGCGACTCCTCCCCGGCGGCCGCGGAGCCGTGGAAGACGAGGACGTTCACCCCCGGACCGCCCGGCGGCGACTTCACGGACATCGTTGTCAGCGGCGGTTCCGGCGCCGGGCGCGCCTGCGCGGCGGGACCCGACAGGAGCCCGGCGGTGACGGCCCCGGCGGCCACGGCGGCCACCCTGGCCCGTCTCCTGCGGCGCCCGGCCCTTCGCGCCTCGCTCACCCTTGTCGTGCTCAACCCTCGTAAGTGCATGGGCACCTCCCTGGTCGCGGCGGCAGCGCCAAGGAAGCTAGACCCCTTTGCCCGGCTCGCCAATACCGATGACCGCAATGGCACGAACTTTGTCCTGGGTGTGGATGAACGGCGCGGCGACCGGTACCGTCACACGGGCTCATCACGGGCATCACCGGTACGCCTCCACAAGTCCCTTACCAGGATGGGTAGTTCCGTATGGACAGACGCGGTTTCAACCGGCGGGTGCTGCTCGGCGGCGCCGCGGCGGCGACATCGTTGTCACTGACCGCCTCCCGGGCCGCCGGTGCCGGCACCCGGGCCGCGGCGGCTCCGGCCGGCGGCCAGGTGCGGCACCTCAGGCTGTACGCCGAGAGGCTCCCCGACGGGCAGCTCGGCTACGGGTTCGAGAAGGGCCGGGCCACGATCCCCGGCCCGCTGATCGAGGTGAACGAGGGCGACACCGTCCACATCGAGTTCGAGAACACCCTGGACGTGCCGGCGAGCCTGCACGTGCACGGCCTCGACTACGAGACCTCCAGCGACGGCACGGCACTGAACCACAGCGACGTGGAACCGGGCGGCTCGCGCACCTACACCTGGCGCACCCACCTCCCCGGCCGCCGCGCGGACGGCACCTGGCGGGCCGGCAGCGCGGGCTACTGGCACTACCACGACCACGTCGTCGGCACGGAACACGGCACCGGCGGCATCCGCAAGGGCCTCTACGGACCGGTGATCGTCCGGCGCGAGGGCGACGTCCTGCCCGACGCCACCCACACGATCGTCTTCAACGACATGACGATCAACAACAGGCCCGCCCACGGCGGCCCGGACTTCGAGGCCGTCGTGGGCGACCGCGTCGAGTTCGTGATGATCACGCACGGCGAGTACTACCACACCTTCCACCTGCACGGACATCGCTGGGCCGACAACCGCACCGGCACGCTCACCGGCCCGGACGACTCCAGCCAGGTCGTCGACAACAAGATCGTCGGCCCGGCCGACTCCTTCGGCTTCCAGGTGATCGCGGGGGAGGGGGTCGGCGCCGGCGCGTGGATGTACCACTGCCATGTGCAGAGCCATTCCGACATGGGGATGGTGGGCCTGTTCCTGGTGCGCAAACCGGACGGCACGATCCCCGGGTACGAGCCCCACGACCCCCATGCCTCCCACGACCCGCAGGAATCCCACGAGCACTGACGGACCCCGGACGGCGGACCCACCGCCCCCGGCGGCGAAAGCGCCCCCGTCCCCTCCTCCCGCCGCGGTTATCCTGAGCCGCACCGCACCGAGGAGGAGCCCCGAAGTGAGCGACACAGCGCCCCGTCCCACGCTGGAGGCAGTGGCCGCGCGGGCGGGGGTCTCGCGGGCGACCGTCTCACGGGTCGTCAACGGCGGCGACGGGGTCCGCGAGCCGCTCGTCGAGCGGGTCCGGCGCGCGGTGGACGAACTCGGGTACGTCCCCAACCAGGCCGCGCGCAGCCTGGTGACGAGGCGGCACGACGCCGTCGCCGTAGTCATCGCCGAACCCGAGACCCGGGTCTTCGCCGACCCCTTCTTCGCCCTGCAACTGCGCGGCATCAGCAAGGAGCTGACCGCTCACGACAACCAACTCGTGCTGCTGCTCACCGAGGGCCGCGACGACCACGTCCGGGTCGCCCGTTATCTCGCCGGCGGCCATGTCGACGGCGCCCTCGTCTTCTCCCTCCACGTCGACGACCCGCTCCCCGGACTGATCCAGGGCGCCGGGGTGCCGACGGTGTTCGGCGGCCGCCCCGGCTGGGGCGACGGCACGCGCGACGTCAGGTACGTCGACAGCGACAACCGGGGCGGTGCCCGGGAGGCCGTACGGCATCTCGTCGGGCTCGGCCGCACCCGCGTCGCGCACGTCACCGGGCCGCTGGACCAGACCTCCGCGGCGGACCGGCTCCAGGGCTTCCGGGACGTGCGGGGGGACGCCGACCCGCGGCTCGTGGTGGAGAGCGACTTCACCCCCGGCGGCGGTGAACGCGCCATGCGCGAGCTGCTCGACCGCTGCCCGGACGTCGACGCCGTGTTCGCCGCAAACGACCTCACCGCTTCGGGCGTCCTGCGCGTGCTGCGCGAACGCGGACTGCGGGTGCCCGAGGACGTCGCCGTGGTCGGCTTCGACGACATGGTGCCGCTGGCCGAACAGACCGACCCGCCCCTGACCACGGTCCGTCAGGACATCGAGGAGATGGGCCGCGTCATGGCCCGCCTCCTGCTGCGCGGCCCCGACCGCCGCGACACCGCGGAGCCCTCCCCGGCCCCGTACCCCGGGGAACCCGCCGCCCCGAACGGTCTGGTCCTGCCGACCACCCTGGTGTGCCGCGCCTCCGCGTAGCGCGGGCCGCCTCCGGACGGCAGGGCACGGGGCGGCGCGCCTGTGCCCTCACCCGTCCCGGGATTCGCTCCTGATCACCGCGAAGCGCGCCCCGTCCGGATCGGCCAGCCTGGCGGTCCGGCCCACGCCCGCCACGTCCGCCGGGGCCGTCCGCACGACACCACCCAGCTCCCCGGCCCGTGCCGCGACCGCGTCGACGTCCGCCACCTCGACGTACGGCAGCCAGTACGCCGGGTACGGCGCCTCCGCGGGGTCGTCGGCCAGCGGCACGAACCCGCCGAACGCGGACTCCTCGCCCGTCCCGGCCGGATTCACGCTGGTGTACGTGCCGGCGGGCAGGGCGACGCCCGCGGTCTCCAGGCCCAGGGCGGCGCGGTAGAAGGCGGCCGCCGCGGCGATGTCCGGGGTGTACAGCTCGACCCGGCACAGCGAGCCCGGCTCGCCCGCCACGTCCACGCCCTCCAGCCGGCCCGGCTGCCAGACGCCGAAGGGCACACCCGCCGGGTCGGCGACGAGGGCCGTCGTGCCCTGGCCCATGACGTCCAGCGGTGGGAACAGTGTCCTGCCGTGCGCCCGCTCGGCGGCCTTGCAGGTGGCGTCCGCGTCGGCTGTCCGGAAATAGACCGTCCACGACGGCGGGCCCTGCTCGGGAGCGGTCTGCATACCGCCCGCCGCCGTCCTCCCGTCCAGCTGGAAGAAGCCGTAACCGCCGGCGTCGGGTCCCGCCGACCGGAACCGCCAGCCGAAGAGGGCGTGGTAGAAGGCGGCGGCGCGGTCGATGTCGGACGTGCCGATGTCGAGCCAGTTCGGAGCGCCGTCGACGAAACGGGTGGTGAGCATCTTCGCCCTCCTCCTCGGGAGTCCGGTTCTCCCCACTGCTCGCGTGCGCTGCTTCTTATTTCTCCGCTCTGCCGAGTCTCGCACCGCCCACCGACAACCGCTGCCGGAGCCGGGACGGCGGGCCCGGCGCGCCGCCGTGCGCCGCGGCGTTCCCGGGGGGCACCATCAGTGCGGCCGGGGCCCTGCCGGAGCGCGTATATCCGCCGTTGAGGGAACGTTTTTCGCCGCGCGTCACGATGCTGCCCATGTACACCGACACGATTCCCTCCCCCGACCTCGACTGGCAGCGGCAGGCCCTGTGCGCGCAGACCGGGGCGGACTTCTTCTTCCCGGAACCGGGCAGCTCGGTTCGGGAGGCCAAGCGCATCTGCGGCATGTGCGAGATGCGGTCCGCGTGCCTCGACTACGCCCTCGCCCACGACGAACGCTTCGGCGTGTGGGGCGGCCTGTCCGAGAAGGAACGCCTGCACCTGCGCCGTGCCTCGCGCTGAACGGGTGGGTGGCGGGGAGCCGGCGCATCCGTACGACCGCACCGCGGGGGTGTGGTCGACGGGGGTGGGCCGAGGTCGCCGCGTCCTTCCCCCGCGACGGGCGGCCGCGGCGCCGGACGCACCTGACGCCGGGGTGCCGGACGCACCTGACTCCGGGGTGCCGGACGCCGACGCGGTGGGGGCCGACGCGGTGGGGGCCGGACGGCGAACGGCCCGCACCGGGAAGCACGCCCGGGTGCGGGCCGTTCGCGAGGTGTCGCGGTGGCGGTGGGTCAGCCGGCGGCGCGGGCGGCCATACGGGCCTTGCGTGCCGCCAGCTTCTCGTCGAACTTCAGGGCCTCGGCGTCCAGACCGCCCATGAACAGACCGAGTTCCTCCTGTGCCTTCAGGCCCTCCGGGCCGAGGCCGTCCAGCTCCAGGACCTTCAGGTGGCGCAGGACGGGCTGGAGCACGTCGTCGTGGTGGATGCGCATGTTGTAGACCTCGCCGATCGCCATCTGCGCCGCCGCCCGCTCGAAGCCGGGGATGCCGTGGCCGGGCATGCGGAAGTTGACGACCACGTCGCGCACCGCCTGCATGGTCAGGTCGGGCGCCAGCTCGAAGGCGGCCTTCAGCAGGTTGCGGTAGAAGACCATGTGGAGGTTCTCGTCGGTCGCGATGCGCGCCAGCATGCGGTCGCAGACCGGGTCGCCGGACTGGTGGCCGGTGTTGCGGTGCGAGATGCGGGTCGCCAGCTCCTGGAAGGCGACGTAGGCCACCGAGTGCAGCATCGAGTGGCGGTTGTCCGACTCGAAGCCCTCGCTCATGTGGGACATCCGGAACGCCTCCAGCTTGTCCGGGTCGACCGCGCGCGAGGTGAGCAGGTAGTCGCGCATCACGATGCCGTGCCGGCCCTCCTCCGCCGTCCAGCGGTGCACCCAGGTGCCCCAGGCGCCCTCACGGCCGAACAGCGAGGCGATCTCGTGGTGGTAGCTGGGGAGGTTGTCCTCGGTGAGCAGGTTCACGACCAGCGCGATCCGGCCGATCTCGGTGACCTTCGACTGCTCCTTGTCCCAGGCCTCGCCGTCCTCGAAGAGACCGGGGAAGTTGCGGCCGTCGCTCCACGGCACGTACTCGTGCGGCATCCAGTCCTTGGCGACCTTCAGGTGCCGGTTCAGTTCCGTCTCGACCACTTCCTCCAGGGCGTACAGCAGCCGGGCGTCGGTCCAGACGGCGGAGGGGCTGCCGAGGTGCGGGGAGGTGAGTGTCACGGGTACTCCAGGGGACGTGATGTGAAGCGGACTGCGTCCGGCGGGCGGTGCCTGAACCTACAACTTACGGGATCGTAGGCTACGAACCCGTAGGTTACGTAGCCGTAGGTTAAGGTTCTCGTAAAAGACCGCTGATCAGCACCTGTCCCGCCGGACGCCCAGGGAGGTTTCCGGGTACCCCGAGGGGCCCGGGACACGCGGGTCGTGGAGTCGACCGGTGACACGGTCACCCGGTCAGGCGTACAGGTCCCGCAGCCGTACCGAGAGGCACGTCACACATCCCTCGAGCTTCTCGAACTCGCCGATGTCGACCACGACGGGCTCGTACCCGAGGTCGGAGAGCAGGTCCGCGGTCTTCGGCGCGCTCGCGGCGATGAGCAGTTTCGGGCCACCGAGCAGCACCACGTGGGCGCCCGCCTCCTCGGGCACCGACAGGAACCGCGGGAACAGCGCCGGCCGGTCCACCTTCGGGATGTGGCCGAGCACCGTGCCGTCGGGCAGCGCGGTGACCGCCGACTTCAGGTGCAGCACCTTGTTCACGGGGACGGCCACGACCCGCGCCCCGAGCGGTTCGAAGGCTTCCCGCACCTGCTGGACGCCGGCCGCGTTGGTGCGGCCGCCCCGGCCCACGTAGACCGTGTCGCCGCACTTGAGGACGTCACCGCCGTCCAGCGTGCCCGGCTCCCAGATCCAGTTGACCGAGCAGCCCAGCCGGGCCACGGCCTCCTCGACCCCGGCGGTCTCCGCGCGCCGGGACTCGGCACCGGACCGCGCGATCAGGGCGACGTTGCGGTACATCACCACCGTGTCCTCGACGAACACGGCGTCCGGGCAGTCGTCGGCGGGGTCGACCTCGACGGTCTCCCAGCCCGCCGACCGCAGGGCCTCGGCGTAGGCCTCCCACTGCTCCAGGGCGAGGCCCACGTCGACCGTCCCGCGCTCGACGTGCGTCACCAGACCTTCGGCGAGGCGCGGGCCGGGGCGGCGGATGAGGGCCTTCTTGCTGGGCACGTCCAGATCTCCGAATCGGCGGTGGCTGACCGGCGCCGGGTGAGGGGCGCCGGTCAGCCATCATGCAGGGCCGGTCCAGCGGGGCAAAACCCTGGCCGCCGGGCTGTGGCCCTCCTGAGACCCGCCACGCTACGCCGGGTCCGCCAGCTCCTGTGCCGAGGTCTCCCGCAGTTCCCCGTCCAGCAGCAGCCAGCGCGTGATGCCGATCGACTCCAGGAACGGCAGGTCGTGGCCGGCCACGATCAGCGCGCCCTCGTAGGACTCCAGGGCGGAGGTGAGCTGCCGCACGCTCGCCATGTCGAGGTTGTTCGTCGGCTCGTCCAGCATCAGCAGCTGCGGCGCGGGCTCGGCCAGCATCAGGGCCGCGAGCGTCGCCCGGAACCGTTCGCCGCCGGACAGCGTCGCCGCCTTCTGGTCGGCGCGGGCGCCCCGGAACAGGAAGCGGGCCAGCCGGGCCCGGATCCGGTTGTTCGTGGCGTCCGGCGCGAAGCGGGCCACGTTCTCGGCGACCGTCAGCCCGTCGTCGAGGACGTCCAGCCGCTGCGGCAGGAAACGCAGCGGCACGTGCGCGCGTGCCTCGCCCGCCACCGGATCCAGCTCCCCGGCGATCGTGCGCAGCAGCGTCGTCTTGCCCGCGCCGTTGCGCCCCACCAGCGCCACCCGCTCGGGCCCGCGCAGGTCGAGACCGCCCGCCACGCGCGCGCCGTGCGCGAGCCGCAGGTCCAGCAGGGTGAGCACCTCACGGCCCGGCGGCACGGCCGTGTACGGCAGGTCGATGCGGATCTCGTCGTCGTCGCGGACCGCCTCGACGGCCTCGTCGAGCCGCTCCCTGGCCTCGGCGAGCCTCTCCTCGTGCAGGATGCGGTGCTTGCCGGCGGACTCCTGCGCCGCCCGCTTGCGCGCCCCCATCACGATCTTCGGCTCGCGTTTCTGGTCCCACATCTTCTGGCCGTACCGCTTGCGCCGGGCCAGTTTCACGTGGGCCTCGGACAGTTCGCGTCTCTGCTTGCGCAGGTCGGACTCCGCGGCGCGCACCATGCGCTCGGCGGCCTCCTGTTCGGTGGCGAGCGCCTGCTCGTAGGCCGAGAGGTTGCCGCCGTACCAGGCCACCTCCCCGGCGCGCAGGTCGGCGATCTGGTCGACGAGTTCGAGCAGCTCCCGGTCGTGGCTGACGACGACCAGCACGCCCGGCCAGGCCGTGACGGCCGCGTACAGCCGCCGCCGGGCGTACAGGTCGAGGTTGTTGGTCGGTTCGTCGAGCAGCAGGACGTCCGGCCGGCGCAGCAGCAGCGCGGCCAGCCGCAGCAGGACGGACTCGCCGCCGGACACCTCGCCGACGGTGCGGTCCAGGCCGATGCGGCCGAGTCCGAGTTCGCCGAGGGTGGCCAGGGCGCGTTCCTCGACGTCCCAGTCGTCGCCGAGGGTCTCGAAGTGCTCCTCGGCCCCGTCGCCGCCCTCGATGGCGTGCAGCGCGGCCCGGCGGGCGGCGATGCCGAGGACCTCGTCGACGCGGAGGGAGGTGTCGAGCGTGACGTTCTGCGGGAGGTGGCCGATCTCGCCCGCCGTGCGGACGGTGCCGTCGGAGGGGGTGAGTTCGCCGGCGATCAGCTTCAGCAGGGTCGACTTGCCGGCGCCGTTGACGCCGACGAGTCCGGTCCGGCCGGGACCGAAGGCGACGTCGAGCCCGTCGAGGACGGGGGTGCCGTCGGGCCAGGCGAAGGACAGGGACGTACAGGTGATCGAATGTGACAAGGGGGCCTCGCGGTCGCGTGTGCGGTCGGGACGACGCGTGTCGAGACACCGGAGGGCGGCGACCACCGCGGGAGCGGGGGAGCGCGGGGCCGTGGGGAACGCGGGGCCGTGGGGAACGCCACGGGAACCCGTGGGAGCACCCTTGGCTCCGCAAGGACGGCTCGAACGCCGAGGTCGCACGCTACGCCCACACCCCTGGGGGTGCGGCGTGGTGTCTCAGGACCTCAGACGAGCAACGTCCTTCTCCTATCGGCGGCAACAGATGCGTGACAGACCGTAGGAGGGGCCGGGAGGGGCTGTCAACGGATTAAAGGGCGTCCCCCATCAGCTCCGCCAGGTCGCGGTCCAGATCGAACTGCAGGTGCTCCAGACCGGCCGGCACGAGTTCGCCGGTGGCCTCGAGGAAGCGCCGGATCTCCGCCGAGTGCACGTGCACGATCGCCGTGCCCTCCGGCGCGTGGAACTCCAGCACCGTCCGGTCGTACCCGTACGGCCGCACGCGCACGTCACCGTCGCCCTCGGCGTCGTGCAGACCCGCGGTGAGCAGGTCGCGGGCGAAGGTCCAGCAGACGTCCACGCCCTCCAGGGTGGCCGGGGCCGGGAAGGTCATGCGGACGGCGAAGGGGTCACGCCGGTCGTAGTGCAGCGTGGCGGGGATGCTCTGCATCCGCGGCGCGGCGGCGACCAGGCGCGCCTCGACGGGCTGCTCGATGACGATGGACAACGCCTTGCTCCCTTGTGACGGCGGGGCGAACTACCGGGTGGGTCAGGCCGGACACTGGAAGAGACGCCGGAACCGGCCGATGCGTGCACACGCAGTCCGAGTGACCTCGGTCACCGCCTTTCATGCACACGAGTGACCCACCTCTCCTGCAGTGCCCGCGCGGACCGGTGAGGCGGGGGAGGGCATCTGGACGTCACCGGAGCGGTGGACTAGCTTCGCCCGCCATGAGGCCCTCGGGGAAGACGCGACACACGATCCGCACGGCACCGGCGAGGCGCGTGGGGCGGACGGCGGCGGTGGGAGCGGCCTGCGCGGCGGTGCTGGCACTGCTGACGGCCGTACCCGCGCAGGCGCACGCCGGCGGGCGGGAGCAAGCCACGGGGCGGCCCGGCCACGCGCCCGCGTGGGCGCCCAAGGACACCGGGACTCCGGCCGTCCGCTTCCGCGGGCTGGCCGCGGTCGACCGGGACACCGCCTGGCTGGCGGGTACGCGGGGCACCGTCCTGCGCACCACCGACGGCGGCGCGAGCTGGCGGAACGTCTCCCCGCCCGGCGCCGCCGACCTCCAGTTCCGGGACGTGGAGGCCTTCGACGCACGGCACGCCGTGGTGCTGGCCATCGGCGAGGGCGAGGCCTCCCGGGTCTATCGCACCGCCGACGGCGGGGCGACCTGGACGGAGTCCTTCCGCAACACCGACGCACGGGCCTTCTACGACTGCCTGACCTTCTTCGACCGCCGCCACGGCCTCGCGATGAGCGACCCGGTGGACGGCAGGTTCCGCATCCTGTCGACCAGCGACGGCGGCCGCTCCTGGACGGTGCTGCCGGACGCGGGCATGCCGCCCGCCCTGCCGGGCGAGGCGGGCTTCGCGGCGAGCGGCCAGTGCCTGGTCTCGGCCGGTCCCCGGGACGTGTGGCTGGCCACCGGCGGCGCCGCACGCGCGCGCGTGCTGCACTCCGCGGACCGGGGCCGGACCTGGACGGTCGCCGACGCCCCGATCCCGGCGGGCGACCCCGCGCGCGGGGTGTTCGCGCTCGCCTTCCGCGACCGCGGTCACGGCCTCGCGGTCGGCGGCGACCACCGCGCCGACCAGCCCTCCCCGTCGGCCGCCGCCACGACCGGTGACGCGGGCCGGACCTGGCGGCCCGCCGGCACGCCCCCGCCCGCCTACCGCTCCGGCGTCGCCTGGCTGCCGCACAGCCGCACCACCGCCCTCGCGGTCGGCCCCACCGGCACCGACCTGACCACCGACGCCGGCCGCACCTGGCGCACCCTCGACACCGGCTCGTACGACACCGTCGACTGCGCCCCGGACCACGGCTGCTGGGCCGCCGGTGAACAGGGGCGGGTGGCACGCCTGGAGAGGTGAGCGGTTCGGGGGGTACCCGGGTGGTGCGGACACGAGAGGAGTGAGCGCACATGCCACGCGGTTCCAGCCCCAAGCGGGAGCGCCAGTACGAGCACATCAAGGAGAGCGCGCGGGAACGGGGTGAGAGCGCCGGCCGGGCGGAGGAGATCGCCGCCCGCACGGTGAACAAGGAACGTGCCCGGTCCGGCGAGTCGAAGACCGCGAGCCGCACCTCCACCGAGGACATGTCGTCCGGCGAGCGGGGCGGACGGCGGTCCGGCAAGGGCTCCGGGGGGCCCACCTACGACCAGCTGTACGAGGAGGCCAGGCGCCGTGGCGTCCGCGGCCGTTCGGACATGGACAAGGGCCAGTTGCGGCGCGCCCTGGGCAAGGACTGAGGACGCGGCCGACGCGGTCAGCCCGGCGTCTCCCGGTACCGCTCCAGTTCGGGAGCCGTCCTGGTCGCCGCGAACTCCGTGACGCGGTACGCGCACACGCCGGCCACGACGAAGGGGTCGCCCGCGGCGATCCCCTCGATCGTGGCGCGGTCCTGTGCGACGGCGAGGATCACACCGCCGTCGCGGGGGTTCTTGCGCCCGGACGCCAGGAACACCCCGCGCGCGTACTGCTCGTCGAGCCAGGCCACGTGGGCCGGCAGGACGGCGTCCACGGCGTCCAGGGGTGCCGTGTAGGTCAGTTCCATTACGAACATGATCGCGAGCCTACGCCGTCCGGGGCCGCCCGCGTAGGCTCGCCCTCACCATGACGACCGTAGACGTTCCGGCGGGCTGGCCCGCGACCGAGGAGGAGGCCCGCGCCGTCCAGGACGAGCTGCGGGCCAAGGTGGTGCTCGGCGAGGCGGGGCCGCCGCCCGGCACCGGCCGGGTGACCGGCGTCGACGTCGCCTACGACGACGAGCGGGACGTCGTCGCGGCGGCGGCCGTCGTGCTGGACGCGGCGAGCCTCGACGTGGTCGCCGAGGCCACCGCGGTGGGGCGGATCTCCTTCCCCTACGTCCCCGGCCTGCTCGCCTTCCGCGAGATCCCCACCGTGCTCGCCGCCCTGGAGGCCCTGCCCGGCGGGCCCGGCCTGGTCGTCTGCGACGGCTACGGCCTCGCCCACCCCCGCCGCTTCGGCCTCGCCAGCCACCTCGGCGTCCTCACCGGCCTGCCCACGATCGGCGTCGCCAAGAACCCGTTCGCCTTCTCCTGCGCCGATCCGGCCGCCGCGCGCGGATCGGCCGCGCCGCTGCTGGCCGGCGACGAGGAGGTGGGCCGGGCCCTGCGCACGCGGGCGGGTGTCAAGCCGGTCTTCGTCTCGGTCGGCCACCGGGTGAGCCTGGACAACGCCTGCGCCCACACCCTGGCACTGACACCGGAGTTCCGCCTGCCGGAGTCGACCCGGCGGGCGGACGCGCTGTGCCGCAGGGCACTCCGGGAGGCGACCACCCGCCACTGACCGGCCGCCCGGCGCGCGCCGACGGCCCGCCGCCCGGCTCCGGGACACGGTGACCGGGGCCGTAGGGGCCGTCGACGCTTTCCGGAGCCCGAGCGCGCCGAACTGAGTACCCGTACGGATGTGAGGTCCGGCGCATGCCGGGCACTCTGAGCCGTATGACGACGCACCGAGCCCCGAAGCCCCTCGCCGACCCCGACCGGCCCGTCGAGCGCGCCGTGAACGCCGCGCTGGTCCTCGCCGTGCTGGCCGGACTCGGCTGGATAGCCGGGATGATCTACACGCTGGTGGAGTGGCCGGTCTAGGGCACGACCCACCGGACGGGCCCCGGACCGGAAGGCCCGCGACCGGACCGGAAACCCCGCGGCCGGCCCGCGGTCAGCGGCTCGACGCCACCCGGAAGCGGACGCCCGCCGCGCGCAGCCGCCCGGTCAGCGCGTCGCCCATCGCCACCGCCGTCGTGACCTGCCCGGCCGTCTCCGGCAGCTCGTCGAGGGCCAGGGCCAGCGCGGCCTCGGCGAACATCTTCGCCGTCTCGTCATAGCCGGGATCCCCGCCGGAGACCTCCGTGCACACCCGCCGGCCGCCGCCCTCGCCCACGAACCGGACGGAGAACCAGCTGCGCGCCCGCTTCTCGGCGCTCGGGCCCTGTCCGGGCTTCAGCCGGTCCGACAGCCACCGCCGGGCGGGCGGCACCTGGGCGGCGGCGAACAGCGCTCCCACGGCCGCGGTCCCGCCCAGCGCGACGGGCAACCGTCGCACGGCCGCGTAGTGGCGGTAGCGGAAGTCGGGGCCGTAGCGCTCCAGGGCCCTCGCCGACCGGCGCACGACCTGCGGGTCGATCGTCGGCAGGGGCAGCGCCCAGGCGCCGACCTCCGGCGCGAACCGGGGTGCCCCCAGCGGTGCCGTGGCCCGGCGGCCCATCAGCCGCGGCTCGTGCCGGTGCCGTTCGCGGGCCGCGGCCGACAGCTGGCGGCCGCGGGCGAACTGGCCGAGCGCGGAGGCGAACGTCCCGCCCGAGAAGGCGGCGTCGACGCTGACGTAGCCGTCCACCGTCAGGGGCACGCCCTCCGGCAGCTGCCGGACGGTGAAGTACGCGCCCAGGTCGTGCGGGACCGAGTCGAACCCGCACGCGTGCACCAGCCGGGCGCCCGTCTCCCGCGCGCGGGCGTCGTGCCGCACGTACGTCAGGTCCACGAACTCCGGCTCACCGGTGAGGTCGAGGTAGTCGGTGCCGGCGTCCGCGCAGGCGGCCACCAGCTCCTCGCCGTACGTCACGTAGGGGCCGACGGTCGTGGCGACCACGCGCGCGTGGCCGGCGAGCGCGCGCAGCGAGGCCGGATCGGACACGTCCGCCCGCAGCACACCGGGCTCCGCGCCGCCCGGCAGCCGGTCGCGCAGCCGCCGCAGCCTCTCCTCGTCGCGGCCGGCGATCGCCCAGCGCAGCTCCCCGGGCGCGTGGGCGGCCAGGTACTCCGCGGTGAGCGTCCCGACGAAGCCGGTGGCCCCGAAGAGCACGATGTCGTAGGGACGGTCCGTCGTTTTCAGCCTGCTCATGACACTCCTTGGTCCCGCAGCCCGTGCCGCTGTCGCCGGCTGAGGCTAGCGTGAGGACGGCGGGACCGGCCGACCCCGGTGCCGAGGACCGGCCCCGGCTCCCGGAAACTGGCCAAGCGCTTGCTCGCCACGTCTTGTGCCCGCTGGAACACGTTCTTAGCATCACTGGTGTTACATCGGTTGTGTCACAGTGAGGGAGCCGGATGACGACGACGGCAGGGACAGCGGGGCCCGGCCCGCTCGCCGGGGTGCGCGTGGTCGAACTGGCCGGCATCGGGCCCGGTCCCTTCGCGGCCATGCTGCTGGCCGACCTCGGCGCCGACGTCGTCCGCGTCGACCGCCCCGGCGGCCCCTCCCTCGGCATCGACCCGGACCACGACGTCACCAACCGCAACAAGCGCTCGGTGCTCGTGGACCTCAAGGCACCGGACGGCCCCGCGCGCGTGCTCGACCTCGCCGCCCGCGCCGACGTCCTCATCGAGGGCAACCGCCCCGGCGTCGCCGAGCGCCTCGGCGTCGGCCCCGAGGCCTGCCACGCCCGCAACCCCCGGCTGGTCTACGGCCGGATGACCGGCTGGGGCCAGGACGGCCCCCTCGCCCGGCGCGCCGGCCACGACATCACCTACATCGCCCTCACCGGCACCCTCGGCATGATCGGCACCCCCGGCACGCCCCCGCCCGCCCCCGCCAACCTCCTCGGCGACTACGCCGGCGGCTCCCTCTACCTCGTCGTCGGCGTCCTCGCCGCGCTGCACCACGCCCGCGCCACCGGCACCGGACAGGTCGTCGACGCCGCTGTCGTCGACGGCACCGCCCACCTCTCCGCCATGATCCACGGCATGCTCTCCGCCGGCAGCTGGCAGGACCACCGCGCCGCCAACCTCCTCGACGGCGGCTGCCCCTACTACGGCACCTACGAGACCGCTGACGGCGGCCACATGGCCGTCGGCGCGCTGGAACCGCGCTTCTACGAGGAGTTCGTCCGGCTCCTCGGCCTCGACGACTTCGCCGACGCCCGCACGGACTGGACCCGCTGGGGCGAGCTGCGCGAGGCTGTCACGGCCCGCTTCGCCTCCCGCACCCGCGCGGAGTGGACGGCCGTCTTCGAGGACACCGACGCGTGCGTGGCGCCCGTGCTGTCGCTGCGCGAGGCCCCGCACCACCCGCACCTGGCGGCCCGCGGCACCTTCACCGACCACGACGGCCTCACCCAGCCCGCCCCCGCCCCGCGCTTCTCCGTCACCCCGACGGCCGTGCGCGGCGCGCCCGCGCGGCCCGGGGCCGACACCGCCGCCGTGGCCCGCGACTGGGGCGTGCCCCGGCTCGCCGGCCCACCGGACACCCAGCCCCCCGCCCCTCACCGAAAGGCCTCCCCGTGAGCACCGAAGCGTACGTGTACGACGCGATCCGCACCCCGCGCGGGCGCGGCAAGGCAGGCGGCGCCCTGCACGGCACGAAGCCCATCGACCTCGTCGTCGGACTCGTCCACGAACTGCGCGGGCGCTTCCCGGACCTGGACCCGGCCGCGATCGACGACATCGTGCTGGGCGTCGTCGGGCCGGTCGGCGACCAGGGCTCCGACATCGCGCGGATCGCCGCCATCGCCGCCGGACTGCCCGACACCGTGGCGGGCGTGCAGGAGAACCGCTTCTGCGCCTCCGGTCTCGAAGCCGTCAACCTGGCCGCCATGAAGGTCCGTTCCGGCTGGGAGGACCTCGTCCTCGCGGGCGGCGTGGAGTCGATGTCCCGGGTGCCGATGGCCTCCGACGGCGGCGCCTGGTTCAACGACCCGATGACCAACCTCGCCGTGAACTTCGTGCCGCAGGGCATCGGCGCCGACCTCATCGCCACCATCGAGGGCTTCTCCCGCCGGGACGTCGACGAGTACGCCGCCCTCTCCCAGGAGCGGGCGGCCACCGCCGTCAAGGAGGGCCGCTTCGACCGCTCGCTCGTGCCGGTGAGGGACCGCAGCGGCCTCGTCGTCCTCGACCACGACGAGCACCCGCGCCCCGGCACCACCGCCGACTCCCTCGCCAGGCTGAAGCCCTCCTTCGCCGACATCGGCGAACTGGGCGGCTTCGACGCCGTGGCACTGCAGAAGTACCACTGGGTCGAGAGGATCGACCACGTCCACCACGCGGGCAACTCCTCCGGCATCGTCGACGGCGCCTCGCTCGTCGCGGTCGGCAGCAAGGAGGTGGGCGAGCGGTACGGCCTCACCCCGCGCGCGCGGATCGTCTCCGCGGCCGTCTCCGGCTCCGAACCCACGATCATGCTCACCGGCCCCGCGCCCGCCACCCGCAAGGCCCTCGCCAAGGCCGGGCTGACCATCGACGACATCGACCTCGTCGAGATCAACGAGGCCTTCGCCGCCGTCGTCCTGCGCTTCGTCAAGGACATGGGCCTGTCCCTGGACAAGGTCAACGTCAACGGCGGCGCGATCGCCCTCGGCCACCCCCTCGGCGCCACCGGCGCCATGATCCTCGGCACCCTCGTCGACGAACTGGAACGCCAGGACAAGCGCTACGGCCTCGCCACCCTCTGCGTGGGCGGCGGCATGGGCATCGCCACGATCGTCGAACGCGTCTGACCACCCCGGCGGAACCAAGAGACTGCTACGGAGACCCTGTCATGACACAGAGCACCACCATCCGCTGGGAACAGGACCGCACCGGCCTCGTCACCCTCGTCCTCGACGACCCCGACCAGTCCGCCAACACCATGAACCAGGCGTTCCGCGCCTCGCTCGCGCAGGTCGCCGACCGTCTGGAGGCCGAGAAGGACACCGTCCGGGGCGTCATCGTCACCTCCGCGAAGAAGACCTTCTTCGCGGGCGGCGACCTGCGCGACCTGATCCGTGTCACCCCCGACACCGCCCAGGAGCTCTTCGACGGCGGCCTGGAGATCAAGCGCAACCTGCGCCGCATCGAGACCCTCGGCAAGCCCGTCGTCGCCGCCCTCAACGGCGCGGCCCTGGGCGGCGGTTACGAACTCGCCCTCGCCTGCCACCACCGCGTCGCCCTCGACGCGCCCGGCTCGAAGATCGGCTGCCCCGAGGTCACCCTCGGACTGCTCCCCGGCGGCGGCGGCGTCGTGCGCACGGTCCGCCTGCTCGGCATCGCGGACGCCCTCCTCAAGGTCCTCCTCCAGGGCACCCAGTACAGCCCGCGGCGCGCCCTGGAGAACGGCCTGGTCGACGAGGTCGCCGACACCCACGAGGAGATGCTCGCCAAGGCCCGCGCCTTCATCGACGCCCACCCCGAGTCGCAGCAGCCCTGGGACCGGCCCGGCTACCGCATCCCCGGCGGCACCCCCGCCCACCCCAAGTTCGCGGCGAACCTGCCCGCCTTCCCCGCCACACTGCGCAAGCAGACCGGCGGCGCCCCCTACCCGGCGCCGCGGGGCATCCTGGCCGCCGCCGTCGAGGGCGCCCAGGTCGACTTCGAGACCGCGCAGGTCATCGAGGCCCGCTACTTCGTGGAACTGGCCGCCGGACAGACGTCGAAGAACATGATCCAGGCGTTCTTCTTCGACCTCCAGGCCGTCAACTCCGGGGTCAGCCGGCCCCGGGGCGTCGAGCCCCGCCAGGTCCGCAGGGCGGCCGTCCTCGGCGCCGGGATGATGGGCGCCGGCATCGCCTACGCGTGCGCCCTCGCGGGCATCGACGTCGTCCTCAAGGACGTCTCCCTCGAAGCGGCCCTCAAGGGCAAGGCGTACTCCGAGAAGCTCTGCGCCAAGGCCGTCTCCCGCGGCCGCACCACCCAGGAGAAGGCGGACGCCCTCCTCGCCCGCATCACGCCCACCGCGGACCCGCAGGACCTGGCCGGCTGCGACGCCGTCATCGAGGCCGTCTTCGAGGACACCTCGCTCAAGCACAAGGTGTTCCAGGAGATCCAGCACATCGTCGAGCCCGACGCCCTGCTCTGCTCCAACACCTCCACCCTGCCCATCACCGTCCTCGCCGAGGGCGTCGAGCGGCAGGGCGACTTCGTGGGGCTGCACTTCTTCTCGCCCGTCGACAAGATGCCGCTCGTCGAGATCATCAAGGGCGAGCGCACCGGCGACGAGGCCCTCGCCCGCGCCTTCGACCTGGTCCGGCAGATCAACAAGACGCCGATCGTCGTCAACGACTCGCGCGGCTTCTTCACCTCACGGGTCATCGGCCACTTCATCAACGAGGGCGTCGCCATGGTCGGCGAGGGCATCGAGCCCGCGTCCGTGGAGCAGGCGGCCGCCCAGGCCGGCTACCCGGCCAAGGTCCTCTCCCTCATGGACGAGCTGACCCTCACCCTGCCGCGCAAGATCCGGGGCGAGTCGAAGCGTGCCGTCGAGGAGGCCGGCGGCACCTGGCCCGGCCACCCCGCCGAGGCCGTCATCGACCGCATGGTCGACGAGTTCGGCCGCACCGGCCGCAGCGGCGGCGCGGGCTTCTACGACTACGACGAGGAGGGCCGGCGGGCCGGACTGTGGCCGGGCCTGCGCGAGCACTTCACCCGCGACGACGCGCGGACCCCCTCCGAGACCGTGCCTTTCGAGGACATGCAGGAACGCATGCTGTTCTCCGAGGCCCTCGACACCGTCAGGCTCCTGGAGGAGGGCGTCCTGACGTCCGTCGCCGACGCCAACATCGGCTCCCTGTTCGGCATCGGCTTCCCCGGCTGGACCGGCGGCGTCCTGCAGTACATCAACGGCTACGACGGCGGCCTGCCCGGATTCGTGGCACGCGCGCGTGAACTCGCCGAGCGCTACGGCGACCGCTTCACCCCGCCCGCGCTGCTGGTGGCCAAGGCGGAGAAGGGCGAGACCTTCACGGACGCCCGCTGAGCGGTCCCGCACGTCACGGGGAGCCGCCCGTCTCCGGCGGCTCCCCGAGCCACTCCCGCACCTCCTCGGTCAGCGACCGCTGGAAGGCCGTCAGCAGCGCCTGCACGACCAGCGGCTGCATGTGCGCCGACAGCGACCGCACCGCCCGCGCGTCCCGCTCCGCCACGTCCTCGCGGAGCAGCCGCGACAGCTCGTGCGCCGCCGCCCGCGCATGGTCCACCAGGACGTGGCGGGCCGCGAGGATCGCCTCCTGGGACAGCGGTACGTCGAGGAGGCGGACGCCCAGCCTGAGCAGCCCGGCGTCGACGCGGTACGAGCCGTCGCCGGTCCGCTCGCCCAGCACGCCCATGGCGGTGAGCCGCGCCACGTCCTCGTCGTCCAGCGCCCGCCCCGCCCGCCGCTCGAGCTCCTCCCGCGACACCGTCTCCACGGCGCCCGGCGCCCAGGACGCCACCACCGCCCGGTGCACGGCCAGGTCGCGGGCGTCGAGGCCGGGCGGCAGCCGGTCCAGGTAGCGCTCGATCGCCGCCAGCGTCAGGCCCTGCCGCTGCAGCTCCTCGATCAGCGCGAGGCGCGCGAGGTGCTCCTGCCCGTAGCGCCCCACCCGGCGCGGACCGATCACCGGCGGCGGCAGCAGCCCCTTGGTGCTGTAGAACCGCACCGTCCGCACGGTGACCCCCGCGCGAGCGGCCAGCTCGTCGACCGTGAGGGCCGGCTCCTCGGTCTCGATCGTCATGCGCAGCAGTATCGCTGTCACACCAGTGCTGTGAAACCCGTGGGCGCGCCACGGAGATCCCTTCGCGTGGAGGGACGCTCTGTGACGCGGACCGTCGAACGGCCGCCGGGACCTCGCCGAAGCGCCGTCCGATCTGTCGGCGGACGGCTGTGGAAACACCCCAGGGACGCGGGGAACCGCGCGACCGGCCATACCCGGCCCGCGGAGCGCCACGGCCGGCGCCGAGGGCGCGTACCTGCTGACCGACGGCGAGCCGACCCGCGTACCGCCGGTGACGCCCCCGGCCCCGGCCCCGACCGCCGACGGTGCGGTGCGATCCCGGCCCCGGCCGCCGACTAGGATCTACCCTCTGATGACTGCCACCCTCGTCGCCAAGAACCTCGCCGCCGGCCACGGCGACCGCTCCCTCTTCTCCGGGCTCGACCTCGTCGTCGCCCCCGGTGACGTGATCGGGCTGGTCGGAGCCAACGGCGCGGGCAAGTCCACCCTGCTGACGCTCCTCGCCGGGCTCACCGCACCCGAGCAGGGCGAGCTGCGCCTGTCCCCGCCGACCGCGACCGTCGGCCACCTGCCCCAGGAGCCCGAGCGCCGCCCCGGCGAGAGCGTGCGGGAGTTCCTGGCCCGCCGCACCGGCGTCGCCGAGGCCCAGCGGACCATGGACGAGGCCACCCAGGCCCTCGTCGAGGGTGCGCCGGGCTCCGACGACGCGTACGCCACCAGCCTGGAGCGCTGGCTCGACCTCGGCGGCGCCGACCTCGACGAGCGCGCCGCGGAGATCGCCGACTCCCTCGGCCTCGGTGTCGACCTGGACCAGCCGATGACCTCCCTGTCCGGCGGCCAGGCGGCCCGCGCGGGCCTGGCCTCCCTGCTCCTGTCCCGCTACGACGTCTTCCTCCTCGACGAGCCCACCAACGACCTCGACCTGGACGGCCTGGAGCGCCTGGAGCGCTTCGTGACCGGCCTGCGCGCCGGCACCGTCGTCGTCAGCCACGACCGCGAGTTCCTCACCCGGACCGTCACCAAGGTCCTCGAACTCGACCTCGCCCAGCAGCGGATCAGGCTCTACGGCGGCGGCTACGACGCCTACCTGGAGGAGCGGGAGGTGGCCCGCCGGCACGCCCGCGACGACTACGAGGAGTTCGCCGACAAGAAGGCCGCCCTCCAGGACCGCGCGCAGACCCAGCGCTCCTGGATGGACAAGGGCGTCAAGAACGCCCGCCGCAAGGCGGCCAACGACAACGACAAGATCGGCCGCAAGTTCCGCAGCGAGGCCAGCGAGAAGCAGGCCGCGAAGGCCCGCCAGACCCAGCGCATGATCGAACGCCTGGAGGTGGTCGACGAGCCGCGCAAGGAGTGGGAGCTGCGCATGGAGATCGCGTCCGCCCCGCGCTCCGGCGCCGTCGTGGCGTCCCTGCGCGACGCCGAGGTGCGGCGCGGCGACTTCGCCCTCGGTCCGGTGACCCTCCAGATCGACTGGGCCGACCGGGTCGCGGTGACCGGCGCCAACGGCGCGGGCAAGTCGACCCTGCTCGGCGCGCTCCTCGGCCGGGTCCCGCTGGACGCCGGACACGCCGCCCTCGGCTCGGGCGTCCTGGTCGGCGAGGTCGACCAGGCCCGCAAGCTGTTCCACGGACCCGAGGCGCTGCTGGACGCGTTCGGCGCGGCCGTCCCCGACACCGAACCGGCGGAAGTACGCACGCTGCTGGCCAAGTTCGGTCTGAAGGCGGAGCACGTGCTGCGCCCGGCGGCCACCCTGTCACCGGGTGAACGCACCCGTGCGGCTCTCGCACTCCTCCAGGGCCGCGGGGTGAACCTCCTCGTCCTCGACGAGCCCACCAACCACCTCGACCTCCCGGCCATCGAGCAGCTGGAGTCGGCCCTCGACGCCTACCAGGGCACCCTCCTGCTGGTCACCCACGACCGCCGCATGCTGGACGCGGTCCACGTCACCCGGCGCCTGGAGGTCGCCGACGGCAAGGTGACGGAACGCTAGGGCCTGCTCTGCGGACGGACGGCGGGAAGGTGACGACAGGGCCCGGGGCAGCTCACCCGCCGATCAGGTTCGGCCCGGACGCTCCCGGGGCCCCGCCGCCGGTACGCCGGGGTGCGTCCACGCGAGGTGCTCACACGCCGCCGGGCCCGGCCCCCGCGGAGTGCGGGGAACCGGGCCCGGCGCACGCGTCCTACCGCTTGCCCTTCGGGCCGTCGGTCAGGCCCGCCCGGCGCAGGGCGTCCGCCATCGCGCTGTTGGCCGGCGGCGGCGCCTGACGCGAGCCGTCGGCCCGCCCGCCCCCGCCGCGCTGACCGCCCTGCTGCCGCTGCCCGCCCTGCCGGCGCTGCTGCGGCGGACGACCGCCGCGCTGCGGTCGGCCCTCGCCCGACGGATCGCTCTTCGGGGCCGCCTCGTCGTCCAGCCGCAGCGTCAGCGAGATCCGCTTGCGCGGGATGTCGACGTCCAGGACCTTCACCCTGACGATGTCACCGGGCTTGACCACGTCCCGCGGGTCCTTGACGAACGTCCTGGACAACGCGGACACGTGCGCCAGCCCGTCCTGGTGGACGCCGATGTCGATGAACGCCCCGAAGGCCGCCACGTTCGTGACCACGCCCTCCAGGACCATCCCGGACTCCAGGTCGGAGATCTTCTCCACGCCCTCCCTGAACGAGGCCGTCCTGAACGCCGGCCGCGGGTCGCGCCCCGGCTTCTCCAGCTCCTTGAGGATGTCGGTCACGGTCGGCAGACCGAACGTCTCGTCCACGAAGTCGGCCGGCCGCAGCGAACGCAGCACCGCCGTGTTGCCCACCAGCGACGCCACCTCCTGACCGGACGTCTTCACCATCCGCCGCACCACCGGGTAGGCCTCAGGGTGCACGCTGGAGGCGTCCAGCGGGTCGTCGCCACCGCGGATCCGCAGGAAGCCCGCACACTGCTCGTACGCCTTCGGGCCGAGCCGGGGCACCTTCTTCAGCGCCTGCCGGGACGTGAACGGCCCGTTGGCGTCCCGGTGCGCCACGATGTTCTCGGCGAGGCCGGAGGTGATGCCCGAGACGCGGGCGAGCAGCGGGGCCGAGGCGGTGTTGACGTCGACGCCGACGCCGTTCACACAGTCCTCCACCACCGCGTCCAGCGAACGCGACAGCTTCACCTCGGACAGGTCGTGCTGGTACTGCCCGACGCCGATCGACTTCGGGTCGATCTTCACCAGCTCGGCGAGCGGGTCCTGGAGCCGGCGCGCGATCGAGACCGCGCCGCGCAGCGACACGTCCATCTCGGGCAGCTCCTGCGAGGCGAACGCGGACGCCGAGTACACGGAGGCCCCGGCCTCGGACACCATCACCTTGGTGAGCTTCAACTCCGGGTGCTTGACGATGAGTTCCCCGGCGAGCTTGTCGGTCTCGCGGGACGCGGTGCCGTTGCCGATCGCGATCAGCTCGACCGCGTGCTTCTTCGCCAGCCGCGCGAGCCCGGCGATCGCCTCGTCCCACCTGTTGGCCGGGACGTGCGGGTGGACGACGTCGGTGGCCACCACCTTGCCGGTCGCGTCGACGACGGCCACCTTCACGCCCGTACGGAAGCCGGGGTCCAGGCCGAGTGTCGCGCGCGTGCCGGCCGGGGCGGCGAGCAGCAGGTCGCGCAGGTTCGCCGCGAAGACGTCCACCGCCTCGTCCTCGGCGGCCGTGCGCAGCCTGAGCCGCAGGTCGATGCCGAGGTGCACCAGGATGCGGGTGCGCCAGGCCCAGCGGACCGTGTCCTTCAGCCACTTGTCGCCCGGCCGCCCCCGGTCGGCGATGCCGAACCGGTGCGCCACGATCCCCTCGTACGACGACGGCCCGTCCGTCGCCTCCTCGGGCTCCAGGACGAGGTCGAGGACCTCCTCCTTCTCCCCGCGCAGCATCGCCAGGATCCGGTGCGAGGGCAGCGCGGTGAACGGCTCGGCGAAGTCGAAGTAGTCGGCGAACTTCGCGCCCGCCTCCTCCTTGCCCTCCCGCACCCGCGCGGCGAGCCGGCCCCGCACCCACATCCGCTCGCGCAACTCGCCGATCAGGTCGGCGTCCTCCGAGAACCGCTCGGTCAGGATCGCCCGGGCGCCGTCCAGGGCGGCCTGCGGATCGGCGACGCCCTTGTCGGCGTCGACGAAGGCGGCCGCCGCGGCGAGCGGCTCCACCGACGGGTCGCCGAGCAGCCCGTCGGCGAGCGGCACCAGGCCCGCCTCCCGCGCGATCTGCGCCTTCGTCCGGCGCTTCGGCTTGAACGGCAGGTAGATGTCCTCGAGCCGCGCCTTGGTCTCGGCGCCCCGGATCCGCGCCTCCAGCTCGTCGCTGAGCCTGCCCTGCTCGCGCACGGACTCCAGGATCGCCGTCCGGCGCTCCTCCAGCTCCCGCAGATAGCGCAGCCGCTCCTCGATCGTGCGCAGCTGCGCGTCGTCGAGCATCTCGGTCGCTTCCTTGCGGTAGCGGGCGATGAAGGGCACCGTGGAGCCGCCGTCGAGCAGCTCCACGGCGGACCTCACCTGCCGCTCCCGCACGCCGAGTTCCTCGGCGATCCTGCCTTCGATGGACCCTACTTCGATGGACCCGGGTGTCGTCACGATCCCGTACCGCCTTCTCCACTGGGGTTGCGCGGCAATTGTGGCAGGCGGCGCCGACACCCGGGGACCGGGGCGTGTCCGGGCGGGTCTCAGGCCCGGCCGTGCCGCGTGCTCGAGGAGGCCCCGCCGAACAGCCTGGCCACGGCCCGGAAGGGCAGCGTCACCACTGTGGCGATCGCTCCACCGATCTGCCGCAGTACATCTGCGATCGCACGGAACACGGAAGTCTCCTCTCGTCTCCGGCCGTCATGGCCGGACCCTGTCGTCTCCGGCCGTCGCGGCCGGAACCTCCGTCTACCTCGACCGCGGCCGATCATGCGTGTCCGGCTGCCACCATCCTCGCGACCAGGGCATTCGTCCGCTTTCGCCGGTGATCGCCCGCTCGGCCGTCCGCGGGCGGCGACCGGCCGCCCATGGCGGGAAAGGTGGGGAACTCGTCGTTGCGGCCGTCGCGCGGCCCGCGAAGAATCGACCGCATGGCCCAGCGAACCGTCCTCGTCGTCCTCTTCGACGACGTCCAGAGCCTCGACGTCACCGGCCCCGTGGAGGTCTTCGCGGGGGCCGACCGGCACGCTCCCGGCACGTACCGCGTACGGACCGCGTCCCTGGACGGCGGTGCCGTGCGCACCTCCAGCGGCCTGACCCTGGTGCCCGACACGGCCCTCGCCGACGTGCCCGGACCGCACACGCTCCTCGTGCCGGGCGGGGAGGGCACCCGCGGGCCCGACCCGCGGCTGACCCACTGGCTGCGCGAGCACGGCCCGCGCGCCGCGCGGCTGGTCTCCGTGTGCACCGGCGCGATCCTGCTCGCCCGCGCGGGCCTGCTGGACGGCCGCCGCGCCACCACCCACTGGGCCTACTGCGACACCCTCGCCCGTCACCACCCGGCGATCGAGGTCGACCCCGACCCCGTCTACGTGCGCGACGGGCAGGTCTCCACCTCGGCCGGCGTCCCCGCGGGCATCGACATGGGACTCACCCTGCTCGGCCGGATCGCCGGCGACGAACACGCCCAGGCCGTCCAGCTGCTCACCGAGTACGACCCGCGGCCGCCCTACGACGCCGGATCACCGCACAAGGCGCCGGCCCACCTCGTGGAGGAGTTCCGCGCCACGAGCCGGTTCATCCTGACGTAGTCCAGGTGAAGCGCGGCTCCCTGCGCTCCAGGAAGGCGGCGACCCCCTCCGCGGTGTCGCCGCTGCCGCGCGCCTGCGCCGCCCAGTGGGCGTCGCGGTCCGTGCGGCCGTCGGCGAACTCCTTCGCCGCGGCCTGCGTCAGCCGCGAACGGGACACCAGCACGCGTGTGAACTCCTGCACCCTGCCGTCGAGTTCGCCGGCCGGCAGCACCTCGTCGACCAGGCCTGTGCGCAGCGCCCGCGCCGCGTCGATCAACTCGCCGGAGAACAGCAGGTACTTGGCGGCGGCCGGCCCCACCAGCGTCACCAGCCGCCGGGTGGCCGAGGAGGAGTAGACGATCCCGAGCCTGGCCGGCGTCACCCCGAACAGCGCGCTCTCCTCGGCGAACCGCAGGTCGCAGGCGGCCGCCAGCTGTGCGCCCCCGCCCACGCAGTGCCCCTTCACGGCGGCCAGCGTCGGCTTGGGGAAGGCGGCGAGGGCCTCCTCGGCCCGCACGGCCAGCGCCTGGGCCTCGTCCGGCGAGCCCTGGAGCGTGGAGATGTCGGCCCCCGCGCAGAACGTGCCGCCCGCGCCGGTCAGCACCAGCGCCCCCACTCCGGGATCGGCGGCCAGCTCCGCCAGCAGCGGCGGCAGCGCCCGCCACATCGCGGCCGTCATGGCGTTGCGCTTGGCCGGATGGTGCAGGACGACGGTGGCGACGGCGTCGGTGACACCGTGCAGCAGTTCGGGCTCCATGGCCCGGATGCTAATCGTGCGGCCGCGCACCCGATCACGCCCGGTGGGGTGAGCGGCACGACACCGAGGGAGGAATCGAGGGCAAAAGGGATCAAAGAGGGAGCGGAGCGAGGAGGCGCCCAAGGACACGTCCCCCCGGCCCCGGGGCGAGGCGGCGAAACTCCGCGGGGGGTGTGGACTGCTGGCGGTGGAGCGCGCACGGGTGTGCTCCGGTGCGCACGAGCGCGTGTTCCGCGCGGCGATGGGCCGCATCCTGGACGGCCACCCCGAGCACTCCAACGGCGGGCGGGATCATGTTCACGAGGAGCCCGGTGCCCTCGACGAAGCGCGGCGGATCGGCTCTCCGGAGCGCGGCGGTCCAGGTCTCGGCGGTCCACGGCAGCGGCGGCGCCGTGCCACCGGTGACGATCTCCCCGATGCTCGTCCCGTAGAACCCGGGGACGTAGCGGTGGATGCGCAGCCCCTGCCTGATGCGCTCGACCGCCGGCTTCGGGTCGTCGCCCTCCAGGAACGCCCGCCCAGGATGAGTCGCGTGGTGCGCGTCCGGCACGTGAAGAACCCGCCCTCGGGAAGAGGGCCTTCGTGGCCGGGCGACACGAAGAGGTACCTGCCGCCGGCACCGCGGTCGGGACCGGCCATGCCGGGGTCCGCGACCCAGCGGAACCACATGTCGTTGAGGAAACAGAGGGAGAGCGGTGGAATTTCCACCACCAGCGGCCCTTCGGTCAGGTCGAGGAACGTCACGAAATAGACGGTGTCCGCGTTGCCGGTGAGCACGAGTGTCTTCGGACCCATGAATTCGGAGCAGAACATGACGTCGTGGTCCTGGATTCCCGCCTCCAGGAATCCCTTGCGGGCCGCCCACAGGCTGACGCCGGAATACGCGTCGAGGAAGGCGGTGACCGCCCGTACGTGGTCCACGTGGTCGTACAGGCGGTCAGCCGTCTCCTCGGTGGGAACGCCGAGGGGGAAATCGAGGGATCCCAGCTGTGTCTCGACCCGCTCGGGAGTCGAAATCGATTCCAGGATCTCGGGTGAGATCTGTGCTGCTTCCTGCAAGGCATGGCCCCCGTCTCTCGTGGAATCGCACCTTGATGACCGCTGTTCTCCACGGCCACCGGACTCCGCGGTGCTGTGCCATGCGGCGCGAGCGAAGGGCTCGGACGGCGGAAAAGGGGCGGGTGGAAGGCTGCCGGGGCGGCCCGCGGACACCCGCACGGCCGGGAACCCGCCCCGGGGGCGAATCGGGCGAGGGCGCCCCGCCGAACCCGTACAACCCGAAGAGTGAGTGAAGACAACGTGAGCACAACAAAAGTGGTCACTTTTCGGGCAGAAGGAGGCCGGGGTGGTCGAGAGCGCTCTATACCGGCTGACTTCTGTTCAGACGTCCGGGGGAGGCGCCCGGTTGCCAACACTCGACGTGTGGTGACAATCGAGCGCGAGGACGGCGACCGGACGATGGAGAACCAGGGGCGCGGGCCCGGCCCACGCCCGGAGGGCCAGGCGGGGGCGCCCCCCGGAACGACGGAGGACCCCCCGGCCGGCAGAGTGCCGCAACCGCAACCGCAACCGCAACCGCAACCGCAACCGCAGCCGTACGAAGGCGTCTGGCGGTTCACCGCGTCCGCCGTGGACGCCTCGGTCCCGCAGGCGAGACACGCCGTGCGGGACCTGCTGCACCGGCAGGGGGTGCCGGCCTCGGACGACCTGGTCCAGGGCCTGCTGCTGATCGTCTCCGAGCTGGTGACCAACGCCGTACGGCACGCGGCACTGCTGTCGCCGGTCCTCGCGGTGGAGGTGGCCGTCGGGGCCGAGTGGGTGCGGGTGTCCGTGGAGGACAGCCACCCCTACCGCCCGACCGCGCTGGAGGCCGACCACGGCCGGACGGGCGGCCGGGGACTGCTGCTGGTGCGGGAGATCGCCCGGGAGGCGGGCGGCGTGTGCGACGTCGAACACACCACGAGCGGCGGCAAGGTGATCTGGGCCGCCCTGCCGCTCGAACCCGCGGGAAACCGCTAGCTCACCAGCCGGCCGAGGGACCCGTCAGCTCCCGCACCGCCGGCCTGGCCGCGTCCAGCACGGTCATGAACCAGGAGGAGAACACGTCCTTCGCATGCCGCTCCGCCAGCTCGGCGGGCGTCACGAAGGCCGTGTCGCCGACCTCCTCGGGGTCCGGCCGCAGTGCGGACTGCACCATCCCCACGAACAGGTGGTTGTACTCCTGCTCCACCAGGCCCGACGCCGGGTCCGGGTGGTTGTAGCGGACCGTGCCCGCCTCCGCCATCAGCGAGGGGGACACCCCCAGCTCCTCGAACGTGCGCCGCGCGGCCGCCGCGAACGGCGCCTCACCCGGGTAGGGGTGACCGCAGCACGTGTTGGACCAGACACCGGGGGAGTGGTACTTGCCCAGCGCCCGCTGCTGGAGCAGCAGCCGGCCCCGCTCGTCGAAGAGGAACACCGAGAACGCCCGGTGCAGCCGTCCCGGCGCCTGATGGGCCGCGAGCTTCTCCGCGGTGCCGATGGTCACGCCGTCCTCATCGACCAGTTCCAGCAAAATCGCGTCCGCGGTGCCGTTCGACGAGCCGGTCGTCGCGGTGGCAGGTGTGATCGGCATACCCATCCTTAACATCGGTCCTCGCGCCCCCAGTCTGCCGTACGCACACGGCGCTCCCGGCACTTCCGCGCGAACGCCCGCATGTCCTGCCGCACGGCGTGACCGCGGCCGTCACCACTTCGTGGCCGGAAACGGGGCCCGGTGGGTGATCTTGCCCGGTGCCGCGCACGCGAACCGTCCGGAACGGATGTGCGAACGCCGGGCCGCCCGGGTCCTCAGTGACAGAGCCGCGCCTCGTGCTGCGCGTGGCCGTGCGGCTCCAGCTGGAAGGTGCAGTGCGTCACGTCGAAGTGGTCGCCCAGGCAGCCCTGGAGCTCGTGCAGCATCTTCTCGTGGCCGATCGCGTCCAGCACGTCCGAGCGCACCACCACGTGCGCCGACAGCACCGGCATTCCCGAGGTGATCGTCCAGGCGTGCAGGTCGTGCACGTCCTCCACCCCGTCCAGGGCCAGCATGTGGGTGCGCACCTCGGCCATGTCGACGCCCTTGGGAGCCGCCTCCAGCAGCACGTCCAGCGTCTCGCGCAGCAGCTTCACGGTCCGCGGCACGATCATCAGGCCGATGACGAGGGAGGCGACCGGGTCGGCGGCCTGCCAGCCCGTCGTCAGGATCACCACCGCCGACAGCAGCACCGCGACCGAGCCCAGCGCGTCCGCCGCCACCTCCAGGAACGCGCCCCGCACATTGAGGCTGTCGGCCTGCCCGCGCATCAGCAGCGTCAGCGAGATCATGTTGGCGACCAGGCCGATCCCGCCGAACACGATCATCAGAGCGCCCTCGGTGGGGGCCGGCGTGAGGAACCGCTGGACGGCCTCGTACACGACGTACCCGCCCACGCCGAGCAGCAGCAGACAGTTGGCGAGGGCGGCCAGGATCTCGGCGCGGGCGTACCCGAAGGTGCGGTTCCCGGTCGGCGGGCGGCCCGCGAAGTGGATGGCCAGCAGTGCCATGCCGAGACCCAGCGCGTCCGTCGCCATGTGCGCCGCGTCGGCGATCAGGGCGAGGGAGTCGGCGAGCACGCCGCCGACGATCTCCACCACCATGACGGTGAGCGTGATCGCCAGCGCGGCCCGCAGCCGGCCGCGGTACGCCGCCGCGGCCGTACCCGTGGCCGGCACGTGCGTGTGACCGTGTCCGTGGTCGTGCCCAGCCCCCATGGGAAACAGCCTCCTGCGATCGGCCCGGGACCCCAGTGAACTACGGGCGGGGGGTATCCGGCAACGCGGCACTGAACACCGTTGTCATCTCCCCTGACCTGCGGAAACGAAGTCCAGGTCAGGCGTCCTCCGGCAACTCGGCCGACCGGCGCAGCCGCCAGCCCCGCCAGGCCGAACCGACCATCTCGCGCACCCCGCGCGAGGCGGTCCAGCCCAGCTCCCGGGCGGCCAGCGCGGCCGAGGCCACCGCGCGCGGCGCGTCCCCGGGGCGGCGCCCCTCGACCACGGCCGGCCGGGTGTCGCCGGTGACCTCGCCGATCAGGGTGACCAGCTCGCGCACCGAGACGCCCTCGCCGCGGCCGATGTTCACCGTCAGATCGCCGCACGCGTCCGGCGCGCCGAGCCGGCGGGCCGCCGCGAGATGCGCCTCGGCCAGGTCGGCGACGTGGATGTAGTCCCGTACGCAGGTGCCGTCCGGGGTCGGGTAGTCGTCGCCGAAGATGCGCGGGGCCTCGCCGCGGGTGAGCCGGTCGAAGACCATCGGGACGATGTTGAAGACGCCCGTGTCGGCCAGCTCGGGCCCGGCCGCCCCGGCCACGTTGAAGTAGCGCAGGCACGTCGTCGCCATGCCGTGCGCCTCGCCCGCCGCCCGCACCAGCCACTCCCCGGCGAGCTTGGTCTCGCCGTACGGGTTGACCGGGGCGCAGGGGGTGTCCTCCGTGATGAGGTCCACGTCCGGGTTGCCGTAGACGGCCGCGGACGAGGAGAACAGGAACCGCCGGACACCGGCCCCGGCGGCCGCCTCCAGCAGGGTGGCCAGACCCCCGACGTTCTCCCGGTAGTAGCGCGTGGGCTGCGCCACCGACTCGGCGACCTGCTTGCGTGCCGCCAGGTGCACCACCCCGGTCACCGCGTGCTCGGCCAGGACCCGCTCCAGCAGGCCGGCGTCGAGCGCCGAACCCGCGACGAGGGGCACGTCCGCCGGGAGCCGCGCGGGGACGCCGGCCGACAGGTCGTCCAGCACGACGACGCGTTCGCCGGCGCCGGTCATGGCCCGCGCCACATGTGCCCCTATGTATCCGGCCCCGCCGGTGATCAGCCACGTCATGGCCGCCAACCCTATGCCGAGGCCCCGGGTCCGCGCGCAATGTCCCGGATGTCCGCCGTGGGGGAGCGCGGTTTGTGGGCGGGGCCGCCGATCGCACATGATGATCTCGGCGAAGGCCGGTCCGGACCGCGTGGATCGGACCTGAACGGCCGGTGAACACGGCCTTCCCGGCATCCGATAGCCTCTGCCGAATGCCGCGCGCCCGGTGCCGTCACCGGTGCCGTACAGGGGCGCCCGCCATGCAGAGCCCACCATGCAGAAGACCGGCGCACGCGCGCCGGACCCAGGGAGTGAGTTCGGTTGTCGACCGCCATCCTCACCGGTCAGCCGGTCCCCGGTTCGTCGATCGAGGCCGACCTGCGGTCCCTCGGCTTCGACGTCCGGACCGCCGCCGACGCCGCCGACGCGGAGACGCTCCTCGCCGCCGTCCCGGAGGACCAGCGGGTCGCCGTCGTCGACACCCGCTTCGTGGGCCACCGGCACGCGCTGCGCCTCGGCCTGACCGACCCCCGCTTCCCGCTCGCCGCGGTCCCCGGCGCCGTCACCGCCCGGCCGGCCGGCCGCCGGGCCCTGACCCGCGCGATGGCCCGCGAGAACTCCGCGGACGGCGGCACCGCGCACGGGGGCGCCCCCGCGCGGGCGAAGCCGGGCGTGGGGAACGCAGGGGATGCGGACAGCCTCGCCGACCGCATCGCCACCGCCCTCGACGCCGACGGCGGCGAGGTCCACCGGCCCGAACTGGGCAGCCTGGTCGCCGCCGTCCCCGTCGACCCGCAGGCCCGCAACGAGGCGCGGCAGGCCGTCGACGCCGTCGACGACGAGGCCGTACGCCTGAAGTCGGCCGTGAAGGCCCGCGACGGCTTCTTCACGACGTTCTGCATCAGCCCCTACTCGCGCTACCTCGCCCGCTGGTGCGCCCGCCGGGGCCTCACCCCGAACCAGGTCACCACCGCCTCGCTGGTCACCGCGCTGATCGCGGCCGGCTGCGCGGCCACCGGCACCCGCCCCGGCTACGTCGCCGCCGGACTGCTGCTGATCTTCTCCTTCGTCCTGGACTGCACCGACGGCCAGCTCGCCCGCTACTCGCTCCAGTACTCCACCCTCGGTGCCTGGCTGGACGCCACCTTCGACCGGGCCAAGGAGTACGCCTACTACGCGGGCCTCGCCCTCGGGGCGGCCCGCGGCGGCGACGACGTCTGGGCGCTGGCCCTCGGCGCGATGGTCCTGCAGACCTGCCGGCACGTCGTGGACTTCTCCTTCAACGAGGCCAATCACGACGCCACCGCCAACACCAGCCCCACCGCCGCCCTCTCCGGCAAGCTGGACAGCGTCGGCTGGACGGTCTGGGTGCGCCGGATGATAGTGCTGCCCATCGGCGAACGATGGGCCATGATCGCCGTCCTGACCGCGGCCACCACCCCCCGCATCACCTTCTGCGTCCTGCTCGTCGGCTGCGCCTTCGCCGCCGCGTACACCACGGCGGGCCGGGTCCTGCGCTCCCTCACCCGCAAGGCGCGCCGCACGGACCGGGCGGCGCAGGCCCTGGCGGACCTCTCCGACAGCGGGCCGCTGGCCGAACTGTTCGCCCGCGTCCTGCCGCCCACCCGCTTCCTCCCGCCGGTCGTCTGGGCCGCCTGCGGGGCGGCACTCCTGACGCTCGGGGCCTGGATCCAGGGAGCCGGCTGGGGGGTCGTCCTGGGTGCCGTCGTCTACGCGCTGGTGTCCTCCGAAGCCGTCGCCCGCCCCCTCAAGGGCGCCCTCGACTGGCTCGTCCCCCCGCTCTTCCGCGCCGCCGAGTACGGCACGGTGCTGATCCTCGCGGCGAAGGCCGACGTGAACGGAGCACTACCGGCCGCTTTCGGGCTGGTTGCCGCCGTCGCCTACCATCACTACGACACGGTGTACCGCATCCGCGGCGACGCCGGAGCGCCGCCGGCCTGGCTGGTGCGCGCCGTCGGGGGACAGGAGGGGCGGACGCTGCTCGTGGCCGTGCTCGCCGCGGTGCTCACCGCCCGGCAGTTCACGGTCGCGCTCACGGTTCTCGCCGTGGCCGTCGCCCTCGTGGTGCTCGCCGAGAGCATCCGCTTCTGGGTCGCCGCCCACCGGGCAGGCGCCCCGTCCGTACACGATGAAGGAGAACCCGCATGATCGGCCTCGTGCTGGCGGCCGGCGCCGGACGGCGTCTGCGCCCCTACACCGACAGCCTTCCCAAGGCGCTGGTGCCGGTGGGGCCCGCGGGCATAGAGGACGGACCCGATGCGGTCACCGTGCTGGACCTGACCCTCGGCAACTTCGCCGAGATCGGTCTGACCGAGGTCGCGGTCATCGTCGGCTACCGCAAGGAAGCCGTGTACGAGCGCAGGGCGGCCCTGGAGGCGAAGTACGGGCTGAAGCTCACCCTGATCGACAACGACAAGGCCGAGGAGTGGAACAACGCCTACTCCCTGTGGTGCGGGCGTGACGCCCTCAAGGACGGTGTGATCCTCGCCAACGGCGACACCGTGCACCCGGTCTCCGTCGAGAAGACCCTGCTCGCCGCCCGCGGCGACGGCAGGCGGATCATCCTCGCGCTCGACACCGTGAAGTCCCTCGCCGACGAGGAGATGAAGGTCGTCGTCGACCCCGCCAAGGGCATGACGAGGATCACCAAGCTCATGGACCCCGCCGAGGCCACCGGCGAGTACATCGGCGTCACCCTCATCGAGGGCGACGCCGCCCCCGACCTGGCCGACGCGCTGAAGACCGTCTGGGAGAAGGACCCCCAGCAGTTCTACGAGCACGGCTACCAGGAGCTCGTGAACCGCGGCTTCCGCATCGACGTGGCGCCGATCGGCGATGTCGAGTGGGTCGAGATCGACAACCACGACGATCTCGCCCGTGGACGGGAGATCGCGTGCCACTACTGACCCGGCTGATCCCCTCGCCGGTCGTCGTCGACATCCGTCCGGGTGCCCTCGACGACCTCGTCGGGGTCCTCGCCGACGAGCGCATCTCGCACTCGGGCAAGCTCGCCGTCGCCGTCAGCGGCGGCTCGGGCGCCCGGCTGCGCGAGCGCCTCACCCCCGCCCTGTCCGGCGCCACCTGGTACGAGGTGGACGGCGGCACCCTCGACGACGCCGTGCGGCTCGCCGGTGACATAAAGGCCGGCCACTACGACGCCGTCGTGGGCCTGGGCGGCGGCAAGATCATCGACTGTGCCAAGTTCGCCGCGGCACGGGTGGGCCTGCCGCTGGTCGCCGTACCGACGAACCTCGCGCACGACGGACTGTGCTCCCCGGTCGCCACCCTCGACAACGACGCGGGCCGCGGCTCCTACGGAGTGCCGAACCCGATCGCCGTCGTGATCGACCTGGACGTCATCCGGGACGCGCCGGTCCGCTACGTGCGGGCCGGGATCGGTGACGCCGTCTCCAACATCTCCGCGATCGCGGACTGGGAGCTGGCCCACCGCGTCAAGGGCGAGAAGATCGACGGACTGGCCGCCGCCATCGCGCGGCAGGCCGGCGAGGCGGTCCTGCGGCACCCGGGCGGCGTCGGCGACACCGGCTTCCTCCAGGTGCTCGCCGAGGCGCTCGTCCTCAGCGGCATCGCGATGTCGGTGTCCGGCGACTCCCGCCCGTCGTCCGGCGCCTGCCACGAGATCAACCACGCCTTCGACCTGCTGTACCCCAGGCGCGCCGCCGCCCACGGCGAGCAGTGCGGACTGGGCGCGGCCTTCGCGATGTACCTGCGCGGAGCCCACGAGGAGTCGGCGTACATGGCCGAGGTGCTGCGCCGGCACGGACTGCCGGTGCTGCCCGACGAGATCGGCTTCACGACGGAGGAGTTCGTCAAGGTCGTGGAGTACGCCCCGCAGACCCGCCCCGGCCGCTACACGATCCTCGAACACCTCGACCTCAAGACCGAACAGATCAAGGACACCTACGCCGACTATGTCAAGGCCATCAGTAGCTGAACTCAGACCGGTCGTCCACCCCGCGGGGGTGAAGGACCGGCGCAGCGGTGAGCACTGGATGGGACGCCTCTACATGCGTGAGGTGTCCCTGCGGGTCGACCGCTATCTGGTGAACACCAGGGTCACGCCCAACCAGCTCACGTACCTGATGACCGTCTTCGGCGTGCTCGCGGCCCCGGCCCTGCTGGTGCCGGGGATCACGGGCGCGGTGCTCGGCGTGGTCTGCGTCCAGATGTACCTGCTGCTGGACTGCGTCGACGGCGAGATCGCCCGCTGGAAGAAGCAGTACTCCCTCAACGGCGTCTACCTGGACCGGGTCGGCGCCTACCTGACCGACGCCGCCGTGCTCACCGGCTTCGGCCTGCGCGCCGCCGACCTGTGGGGCACCGGCCGCGTCGACTGGCTGTGGGCCTTCCTCGGCACGCTCGCCGCGCTCGGCGCGATCCTGATCAAGGCGGAGACCGACCTCGTCGGCGTCGCCCGCCACCAGGCCGGGAAGCCGCCGGTGCAGGAGGCGGCCGCGGAGATGCGCTCCTCCGGCATGGCACTGGCCCGCAGGGCCGCCGCCATGCTGAAGTTCCACCGCCTGATCCTCGGCATCGAGGCCTCCCTGCTCATCCTGGTCCTGGCGGTCGTGGACCAGGCGCGCGGCGACCTCTTCTTCACCCGGCTCGGGGTCGCCGTCCTCGCGGGCATCGCCCTGCTGCAGACCGTGCTGCACCTGGTGTCCATCCTCGCGTCGAGCAGGCTGAAGTGAGCGCGCCCGTGAAGGTCGGCGCGGTGATCATCACCATGGGCAACCGCCCCGACGAACTGCGCGCCCTGATCGACTCGATCGCGGGGCAGGACGGCGACCGGGTCGAGGTGGTCGTCGTCGGCAACGGCTCGCCCGTCCCCGACGTCCCCGACGGCGTCCGCACGGTCGAGCTGCCCGAGAACCTCGGCATCCCCGGCGGCCGCAACGTGGGCATCGAGGCGTTCGGTCCGAGCGGCCGCGACGTCGACGTCCTGCTCTTCCTCGACGACGACGGCCTCCTCGCGCACCACGACACCGCCGAGCTGTGCCGCCGGGCCTTCGAGGAGGACCCGAGGCTCGGCATCATCAGCTTCCGCATCGCCGACCCGGAGACCGGCGTCACCCAGCGCCGCCACGTGCCCCGGCTGCGCGCCTCCGACCCGATGCGCTCCTCCCGCGTCACCACCTTCCTCGGCGGCGCCAACGCGGTGCGCACCCAGGTCCTCGCCGAGGTCGGCGCCCTCCCGGACGCCTTCTTCTACGCCCACGAGGAGACCGACCTGGCGTGGCGGGCCCTCGACGCGGGCTGGATGATCGACTACCGGTCCGACATGGTGCTGCACCACCCGACGACCGCGCCCTCGCGGCACGCCGTCTACCACCGCATGGTCGCCCGCAACCGGGTCTGGCTGGCCCGGCGCAACCTTCCCGCTCCCCTGGTCCCGGTCTACCTCGGCGTGTGGCTGCTGCTCACCCTGCTGCGCCGCCCCTCGCGCCCGGCCCTGAAGGCGTGGTTCGGTGGTTTCCGGGAAGGGTGGACCACACCCTGCGGACCGCGCCGGCCCATGAAGTGGCGTACGGTGTGGCGGCTGACCCGACTGGGCCGGCCTCCCGTCATCTGACAAGCTCGTCCCCGAGGGCCCCGGGCCGTTCCGCGGCCCCCCGGCACGTGCCGGCCCGGTTCAGGCCGCGCATCCCGAAGACGAAAGTTTCCTACTGGTGAGTGAGACAACGCATGACGGCGCAGTCGCGGTGAGTGCGCCGCCGTCGCCCGACGAGGGCCTCACGGCGGCGCAGCTGGCCGCCAAGTACGGGTTGGCCGTGAGCGGTGCCCGGCCCCCGCTGCGGGAGTACGTCCGCCAGCTCTGGGGGCGTCGTCACTTCATCCTGGCCTTCTCCCGGGCGAAGCTGACCGCTCAGTACAGCCAGGCCAAGCTGGGACAGCTGTGGCAGGTGGCCACCCCGCTGCTGAACGCCGCCGTGTACTTCATGATCTTCGGCGTGATCCTCAACGCCAGCAAGGGCATGCCGAAGGAGGTGTACATCCCGTTCCTCGTCACGGGCGTGTTCGTCTTCATGTTCACGCAGAGTTCGGTGATGAGCGGGGTCCGCGCGATCTCCGGGAACCTCGGTCTGGTCCGCGCCCTGCACTTCCCGCGGGCCTCGCTGCCGATCTCCTTCGCGCTCCAGCAGCTCCAGCAGCTGCTGTACTCGATGATCGTGCTGTTCCTGGTGGTGATCGGCTTCGGCAGCTACCCGGACGCCTCCTGGGCCCTGATCGTCCCGGTGCTGGCGCTCCAGTTCTGCTTCAACACCGGCCTGGCGCTGGTCTTCGCGCGGGCCGGCGCCAAGACCCCGGACCTGGCGCAGCTGATGCCGTTCGTGATGCGGACCTGGATGTACGCCTCGGGCGTGATGTTCTCCATCCCGGTCTTCCTCGCCGACAAGCCGGCCTGGGTGGCCAACGTCCTCCAGTGGAACCCGGCGGCCATCTACATGGACCTGATGCGCTTCGCCCTCATCGAGGAGTACGGCGCCGAGAACCTCCCCGACCACGTCTGGGCGGTCGCCGTCGGCTGGGCCGCGCTGTTCGCGATCGGCGGCTTCGTCTACTTCTGGCAGGCGGAGGAGAGGTACGGCCGTGGCTGAGCAGCCGCCGGGCCCCCGGGTGCCCACCGTGATCGCGGACGACGTGCACATCGTCTACCGCGTCAACGGCGCCCGGACGGGCAAGGGCAGCGCCACCGCCGCCCTCAGCCGGATCGTCAAGCGCGGCGAGGAGCGGGGGGTGCGCAAGGTGCACGCGGTGCGCGGCGTCTCCTTCGTCGCCCACCGCGGCGAGGCCATCGGCCTGATCGGCTCCAACGGCTCCGGCAAGTCCACGCTGCTGCGCGCCATCGCCGGCCTGCTGCCGCCGGAGAGCGGCAAGGTCTACACCGACGGCCAGCCCTCCCTGCTCGGTGTGAACGCCGCCCTCATGAACGACCTCACCGGTGAGCGCAACATCGTCCTCGGCGGACTCGCCATGGGCATGTCCCGGGAGCAGATCAGGGAGCGCTACCAGGAGATCGTCGACTTCTCCGGCATCAACGAGAAGGGCGACTTCGTCACCCTCCCCATGCGCACCTACTCCTCCGGCATGTCGGCCCGCCTGCGGTTCTCCATCGCCGCCGCCAAGGACCACGACGTCCTCATGATCGACGAGGCGCTGGCCACCGGCGACGCGAAGTTCCGCAAGCGCTCCGAGGAGCGGATCCGCGAGCTGCGCCGGCAGGCCGGGACGGTGTTCCTGGTCAGCCACAGCAACAAGTCGATCCGCGACACCTGCGACCGCGTGCTGTGGCTGGAACGCGGCGAACTGCGCATGGACGGACCGACCGAAGAGGTCCTCAAGGAGTACGAGAAGTTCACCGGGAAGTGAACCGGTGCCGTCGAGGCCCCGCCGGAACCTTCCGGTGGGGCCCCGCGTCTGCAAAGGAAGCGTCAACTCCCGCCGTTCGTAGGAATCTTGACGCGGATCGGTGTGTTGTTGTGATGTGCGGGACACCCGCGCGGGCCCTGGTGCGCTGTACAACGTAAGCTGTACCGGTCCCGAAACGCGGCAAGTGGGGCGATAATGCGCGACACCCTCGAGCGCCGACGCCGCGCGGGCGGCCGGGCGGCGTGTCCGAAATAGTGGGTGTCGGGTTGTCGGTGTAGAACGGGAGATGTGACGGCGATGGCTACGGAAACTCCCCTGCTCAACGCAGCATGTGCCGTCCCTGCCCCGGGCAGCCGACGGTGACGGCGCCGGGCGTCGCGGACACGGAGCGCTCCACCCTCGCCAAGGCCGCGGACGAGAACTTCCCCGTGGCCCCCTTCTTCCTGCCCCGGGACTGGCGCGAGGACCTGGTCGCCGTGTACGGCTTCGCCCGCCTCGTCGACGACATCGGTGACGGCGACCTCGCGCCCGGCGGCGCCGACGCCCGCCTGCTCGGCGTGCCGGCCACCGAGGCCGAGGACCGGCTGGTCCTCCTCGACGCCTTCGAGGCCGACCTGCGGCGCGTCTTCGACGGCACGCCCCGCCACCCCCTGCTGCGTCGCCTCCAGCCGAGCGTGCGCCGCCGCTCGCTCACCCCCGAACCCTTCCTCGGCCTGATCGCCGCCAACCGCCAGGACCAGCTCGTCACCCGGTACGAGACCTACGACGACCTGTTGGCCTACTGCGAGCTGTCCGCCAACCCCGTGGGCCGGCTGGTCCTCGCCGTCACCGGCACCACGACCCCCGAGCGCGTCCGCCGCTCCGACGCGGTCTGCACCGCGCTCCAGATCGTCGAGCACCTCCAGGACGTGGCCGAGGACCTCGGCCGCGACCGTGTCTACCTTCCCGCCACGGACATGAAGCGTTTCCACGTCCAGGAGGCGGATCTCGCCGCGGCGACCGCGGGGGCGTCGGTGCGCGCCCTGGTCGCCTTCGAGGCCCAGCGCGCCCGCGACCTCCTGGACGAAGGCGCCCCCCTCGTGGGCAGCGTCCACGGAAGGCTGAGGCTGCTGCTCGCGGGCTTCGTGGCGGGAGGAAGGGCGGCGCTACACGCGATCGCCGCCGCCCACCACGACGTTCTTCCCGGCCCGCCCAAGCCCGGCAAGCTCCGGCTGCTGCGCGAGGTGGGCGTGACCCTGCGAGGAGAGGGGTGATCCGGACCGTGGACTCTCCGACACCCGTGTCCGCACCGGTACTGGCCGCCTACGGCTACTGCGAGACCGTCACCGGACAGCAGGCGCGCAACTTCGCCTACGGCATCCGGCTGCTGCCCACCGCGAAGCGCCGCGCCATGTCGGCGCTGTACGCGTTCTCGCGCCGCGTCGACGACATCGGCGACGGCGCGCTGGACGGCGAGGTCAAGAGCGCCCGGCTGCAGGACACGCGGGCGCTGCTCACCCGGGTGCGCGCGGGCGAGGTCGAGGAGGACGACACCGACCCCGTCGCGGTCGCCCTCGCGCACGCCGCCAGGACCTTCCCGATCCCGCTGGGCGGCCTGGACGAGCTGATCGACGGCGTCCTGATGGACGTCCGCGGCGAGACCTACGAGACCTGGGACGACCTGAAGGCGTACTGCCGCTGTGTGGCGGGCGCCATCGGACGGCTCTCCCTCGGCGTCTTCGGCACCGGACCGGGGGCGCGCGGCGCCGAACGGGCGCCGGAGTACGCCGACACCCTCGGCCTGGCCCTCCAGCTGACCAACATCCTCCGGGACGTCCGCGAGGACGCCGCCGGCGGGCGCACCTACCTGCCCGCCGACGACCTCGCCAAGTTCGGCTGCTCGGCCGGCTTCGACGGGCCGACGCCGCCGGAGGGCTCCGACTTCGCCGGCCTCGTGCACTTCGAGGTGCGGCGCGCCCGCGCACTGTTCGCCGAGGGCTACCGGCTGCTGCCCCTGCTCGACCGGCGCAGCGGCGCCTGCGTCGCCGCCATGGCCGGCATCTACCGCCGCCTGCTGGACCGCATCGAGCGCGACCCCGAGGCCGTCCTGCGCGGCCGGGTCTCCCTGCCCGGCCGGGAGAAGGCGTACGTCGCCGTCCGCGGCCTCTCCGGTCTGGACACCCGCCACGTGTCCCGGCTGACCGTCAGGAGGCCGATCTGATGGACCCACGGGGTGAGCACGCGGACCACGGTGATGTCACCGGGGAGGAACGGCACGCAACCCTCCGCCGCGATGCCGCGTCCCTGACGGCGACGGCACGCCGTGCGGAGTCCGACCGGCACGGCGGGCGCGCAGGGGAGGGCGCACGATGAGCGACGAGCCGCGCTCCGGCGAACCGGAGACCTCCGGGCGGGACGCCGTCGTGATCGGCGGCGGGCTCGCCGGCGTCACCGCCGCGCTCGCACTCGCCGACGCGGGCGTCCGCGTCACCCTGCTCGAGGGCCGGCCCCGGCTGGGCGGCCTGGCCTTCTCCTTCCGGCGCGGCGGGCTCACCGTCGACAACGGCCAGCACGTCTACCTGCGCTGCTGCACCGCCTACCGCTGGTTCCTCGACCGCATCGAGGGCACCGCGCTGGCGCCGCTCCAGGACCGCCTCGACGTGCCCGTCGTCGACCTCGACAAGCCCGCGGGGCGACGGCTCGGCAGGCTGCGGCGCGACGCGCTGCCGGTCCCCCTCCACCTGGGCCGCAGCCTCGCCACGTACCCGCACCTCTCGCTCGCCGAACGCGCCTCGGTCGGCCGGGCCGCGCTCGCGCTCAAGGGCCTCGACCCCGCCGATCCGGCCCTGGACGCGCAGGACTTCGGCAGCTGGCTGGCCGCCCACGGGCAGTCGCCGCGAGCCGTCGAGGCGCTGTGGGACCTGGTCGGGGTCGCCACCCTCAACGCGGTCGCCGGCGACACCTCCCTCGCCCTGGCCGCGATGGTGTTCAAGACCGGTCTGCTGTCCGACCCGGGCGCCGCCGACATCGGCTGGGCCCACGTCCCGCTGGGCGAACTCCACGACCGGCTGGCCCGCAGGGCACTCGACTCGGCGGGCGTGCGCACCGAGGTCCGTGCCCGCGTCACCGCCGTCTCCGCCGCCGCCGACGGCACGTGGACCGTCCGCGCTCCCGGTGAGACGCTCCGCGCGGACGCCGTCGTGCTCGCCGTACCGCAGCGCGAGGCCCACGACCTGCTGCCGGACGGGGCGCTCGACGCTCCCGAGCGGCTCCTGGAGATCGGCACGGCGCCGATCCTGAACGTGCACGTCGTCTACGACCGCAAGGTGCTCGGCGTCCCCTTCCTCGCCGCGCTCGGCACCCCGGTGCAGTGGGTGTTCGACCGCACCGACGCCTCCGGGCTGCGCGAGGGCCAGTACCTCGCCCTGTCGCAGTCCGCCGCGCAGGACGACATCGACGCGCCCGTCGCCGCCCTGCGCGAGCGCTACCTGCCCGAACTGGAGAGGCTGCTGCCGGGCACCCGCGGCGCCACCGTGCGGGACTTCTTCGTGACCCGGGAGCGCACGGCCACCTTCGCTCCCGCCCCCGGCGTCGGACGGCTCAGGCCCGGCGCCCGCACCGAGTCACCCGGCCTTTACCTGGCCGGGGCGTGGACCGCCACCGGGTGGCCCGCGACCATGGAGAGTGCGGTCCGCAGCGGCGTGAGCGCGGCGGACGCCGCCCTCGCCGCCCTCGGCCGGCCCCGCCCCCGCCGCCTCTTCGCCTTCGAGGAGGCGGCCCGCCGCACCGTCCCGGGGGACGCCGCAGCCGACGGCGGCCGCGCCGCGGGCCGGACCCCCGGCCGAGAACCGGAGGGCCCCGGTGTTCCCCTGCGAGGTGGGACCCGGTGACGTTCGACCAGCACGGCTCGGCACACCCCCGCACCCCCTCCGGTACCGCAACAAGAGGAGAAACTGTGCCCACTGTGCCCCCGGCCGAGAAGGCCGCAAGGAGGACCGCGGTGGACGTGACCGCGCTGCTGGAGCGCGGCCGGACCCTGGCCACACCGGTCCTGCGCGCGGCCGTCGACCGACTGGCGTCTCCCATGGACACGGTCGCCGCCTACCACTTCGGCTGGATCGACGCCCGGGGCAACCCGACCGACGGGGACGGCGGCAAGGCCGTGCGTCCCGCGCTCGCCGTGCTCTCCGCCGAGGTCACCGGTGCCGCGCCCGAGGTGGGCGTGCCCGGCGCGGTCGCCGTCGAACTGGTCCACAACTTCTCGCTCCTGCACGACGACCTGATGGACGGTGACGAGCAGCGCCGCCACCGCGACACCGTCTGGAAGGTGCACGGCCCCGCCCAGGCCATCCTGGTCGGCGACGCCCTGTTCGCGCTGGCCAACGAGGTCCTGCTCGAACTCGGCACGGTCGAGGCGGGCCGGGCCGCCCGGCGGCTGACCACCGCCAGCCGCGCCCTGATCGACGGCCAGGCCCAGGACATCTCCTACGAGCACCGCGACCGCGTCAGCGTCGCGGAGTGCCTGGAGATGGAGGGCAACAAGACGGGCGCACTGCTGGCCTGCGCCAGCTCCGTCGGCGCGGTGCTCGGCGGCGCCGACGCGCACACCGCCGACACCCTGGAGCGGTACGGCCACCACCTCGGCCTGGCCTTCCAGGCCGTCGACGACCTCCTCGGCATCTGGGGGGACCCGGAGGCCACCGGCAAGCAGACCTGGAGCGACCTGCGCCAGCGCAAGAAGTCCCTGCCGGTGGTGGCCGCGCTCGACGCCGGCGGCCCCGCCTCCGAACGGCTCGGGGAGATGCTCGCCGCCGACGCCAAGCGCAGCGACTTCGAGAACTTCTCCGAGGAGGAGTTCGCGGCCCGTGCCGCGCTCATCGAGGAGGCCGGCGGCCGTGAGTGGACCGCCGAGGAGGCCCGCCGCCAGCACACCGTCGCCATCGAGGCCCTGAACGCCGTCGACATGCCCGAGCAGGTGCGGGAACGGTTCACGGCGCTCGCCGACTTCGTCGTCGTACGAAAGAGATGATCACTATCGGTCGAATAGCCCTCGCGTAGTCGCCGGCCGGTGTCGCGGGAAGAGAGGCACCGGCCGACGGCGGACCCACAGCAGACGCAACGCCATGCACACTGCACGAAGGGGAAGCCATGACAGCGACGACCGACGGAAGCACCGGGGCCCTCCCGCCCCGTGCTGCCGCGGCCAGCGAAACCCGTATCGACATCGACATCCCCGCGGCGGCCGGGGGACAAGAAGCCGCCGCGCGCGCGATGCGACGCGCGACCGACTTCCTGCTCGCCCGGCAGGACGTCGAGGGCTGGTGGAAGGGCGACCTCGAGACGAACGTCACGATGGACGCCGAGGACCTGCTGCTCCGCCAGTTCCTGGGCATCCAGGACGAGGCGACCACCCGCGCCGCCGCCCTGTTCGTCCGCGGCGAGCAGCGCGATGACGGCACCTGGGCCACCTTCTACGGCGGCCCCGGCGACCTGTCCGCCACCATCGAGGCGTACGTCGCCCTGCGGCTGGCCGGGGACGAGCCCGACGCGCCGCACATGGCGAAGGCCTCCGCCTGGGTCCGCGACCAGGGCGGGATCGCCGCCGCCCGGGTCTTCACCCGGATCTGGCTGGCGCTGTTCGGCTGGTGGAAGTGGGAGGACCTGCCCGAACTCCCCCCGGAACTGCTGTACTTCCCGAAGTGGTTCCCGCTCAGCATCTACAACTTCGGCTGCTGGGCCCGGCAGACCATCGTGCCCCTCACCGTCGTCTCGGCGAAGCGCCCGGTGCGCCCGGCGCCCTTCGGGCTCGACGAGCTGCACACCGACCCGGCCGTTCCCCACCCGCCCAGGCCGCCGGCGCCGCTGGCGAGCTGGGACGGGCTGTTCCAGCGGCTGGACAAGGTCGTGCGCGGCTACCGCGCGGTCGCGGTGCGCAGACTGCGCGAGGCCGCCCTGAACTCGGCGGCCCGCTGGATCATCGAGCGGCAGGAGAACGACGGCTGCTGGGGCGGCATCCAGCCGCCCGCCGTGTACTCGGTCATCGCCCTGTACCTGCTCGGCTACGACCTCGAACACCCCGTGATGCGGGAGGGCCTGAAGTCGCTGGACCGGTACGCGGTCTGGCGCGAGGACGGGTCCCGGATGATCGAGGCCTGCCAGTCCCCGGTGTGGGACACCTGCCTGGCCACCATCGCGCTGGCCGACGCGGGGGTGCCGGCCGACCACCCCCAACTGGTCAAGGCCGCCGACTGGATGCTGGGCGAGCAGATCGTGCGGCCCGGCGACTGGTCCGTGCGACGGCCCGGACTCCCGCCCGGGGGATGGGCGTTCGAGTTCCACAACGACAACTACCCCGACATCGACGACACCGCCGAGGTGGTCCTCGCGCTGCGCCGGGTCCGCCACCACGACCCGGAGCGGGTGGAGAAGGCGATCGGACGCGGGGTGCGCTGGAACCTCGGGATGCAGTCGAGGAACGGCGCCTGGGGCGCGTTCGACGTCGACAACACCAGCCCCTTCCCCAACCGGCTGCCGTTCTGCGACTTCGGCGAGGTGATCGACCCGCCGTCGGCGGACGTCACCGCGCACGTCGTCGAGATGCTCGCCTTCGAGGGCCTCTCCCACGATCCGCGCACCCGGCGCGGCATCACCTGGCTGCTCGCCGAACAGGAACCGGACGGCTCGTGGTTCGGCCGCTGGGGCGTCAACTACCTCTACGGCACCGGCTCGGTGGTGCCCGCGCTCACCGCCGCCGGACTGCCCGCCCGGCACCCGGCGATCCGGCGGGCGGTCGCCTGGCTGGAGCGCGTGCAGAACGACGACGGCGGCTGGGGCGAGGACCTGCGCTCCTACGACGACCGGGCGGGCTGGAGCGGCCGGGGCGCCTCGACCGCCTCGCAGACCGCCTGGGCGCTGATGGCGCTGCTGGCGGCCGGGGAGAAGGACTCCGGGGCCGTCGAGCGGGGCGTCGCCTGGCTCGCCGGGACCCAGCGCGAGGACGGCTCCTGGGACGAGCCCCAGTTCACCGGCACCGGCTTCCCCTGGGACTTCTCCATCAACTACCACCTGTACCGGCAGGTCTTCCCGCTGACCGCGCTCGGCCGGTACGTCCACGGCGAGCCCGTCGCCCCGAAGGCGCCGGTTCCCCCCGAGGCCGAGGGGAGCTGATGAACGCCCAGCCCGCCTCCGCCCCGCTGCTGATCGCCTGCGCGCTCGGCATCGAGCACCTCGCCCTGCGCATGGGCGACCGCGGCGGGGCCGGCGGGCCGGTGACCGTCCTGCGCACCGGCATGGGGCCGAAGGCGGCCGAGCGCTCCGTCACCCGGGTCCTCACCGACCCGGTGCTCGGCGGGGCGGCCGTGCTCGCCACCGGTTTCTGCGCGGGCCTGGCCCCCGGAATGCACCCCGGCGACCTGGTGGTCGCCGAGGAGACCCGCGACCCGTGCGGCACCGTGCCGTGCGTGGACACCGAACTGCTCGTCAAGGAACTCGTGCGCACCCTGCCCGGGCGCACCGTCCACACCGGCCCCCTGACCGGCTCCGACCACGTGGTGCGCGGACCGGAGCGGTCCGACCTGCTCGCCACCGGCGCGATCGCGGTCGACATGGAGTCGGCGGCCACGCTCCTGAGCGCCGTCCGCGCGGGCACGCGCCCGGTTGCGGCCGTCCGGGTGGTCGTGGACGCTCCTGAACATGAACTCGTCCGGATCGGAACGGTGCGCGGTGGAATATCGGCTTTCCGCGTCCTTCGTTCCGTCCTGCCCGCATTCTTCGAATGGCACCGCAACGTGCTGCTCCCCCGGAGGTGAGCCAGATGGCCATGCCGCTGCGCCAGTCCATCAAGGTCGCTACTTACTTGGCTGAACAAAAGCTCCGCAAGCGGGAGAAGTTCCCGCTCATCGTCGAGCTGGAGCCCCTCTTCGCCTGCAACCTCAAGTGCGAGGGCTGCGGCAAGATCCAGCATCCGGCGGGAGTGCTCAAACAGCGCATGCCGGTCGCCCAGGCCGTGGGCGCGGTGCTCGAATCCGGTGCGCCCATGGTGTCGATCGCCGGCGGCGAACCACTGATGCACCCTCAGATCCACGAGATCGTGCGCCAGTTGGTGGCGAAGAGGAAGTTCGTCTTCCTCTGCACCAACGCCCTGCTGATGCGCAAGAAGATGGACGAGTTCACGCCCTCGCCCTACTTCGCGTTCGCCGTGCACATCGACGGGCTGCGCGAACGGCACGACGAGTCGGTGGCCAAGGAGGGCGTGTTCGACGAGGCCGTGGAGGCGATCAAGGAGGCCAAGCGGCGCGGCTTCCGGGTCACCACCAACTCGACCTTCTTCAACACCGACACCCCGCAGACCATCGTCGAGGTGCTCGACTTCCTCAACGACGACCTCAAGGTCGACGAGATGATGATCTCGCCCGCCTACGCCTACGAGAAGGCCCCCGACCAGGAGCACTTCCTCGGCGTGGAACAGACCCGCGAGCTGTTCAAGAAGGCCTTCTCCGGAGGCAACCGGCGCCGCTGGCGGCTCAACCACTCGCCGCTCTTCCTGGACTTCCTGGAGGGCAAGGTCGACTTCCCGTGCACGGCCTGGGCGATCCCGAACTACTCCCTCTTCGGCTGGCAGCGGCCCTGCTACCTGATGAGCGACGGCTACGTGCCGACGTACCGCGAACTGATCGAGGAGACGGACTGGGACAAGTACGGCCGCGGCAAGGACCCGCGCTGCGCCAACTGCATGGCGCACTGCGGCTACGAGCCCACCGCCGTCCTCGCCACCATGGGTTCGCTCAAGGAGTCGCTGCGCGCCATGCGCGAGACGGTCTCCGGGAACCGGGAATGACGTCATGACCGCCGTCTCCCCGGGTGTCCCCAGGTGTCCCCGGGGTCCCGGCTCGCCGGCATCGGCCGCACGCCCGTCGAGATCGCCGGACGGATCAGCGCGAGCCCGACCGCCCGTGAGGCGCGCGGCAGCCGTCGGGAGGACGCCTGTCGGCCCGGCGGAGGGGACACGGCGCGCGGCAGCCGTCGGGAGGACGCCTGTCGGCCCGGCGGAGGGGACGCAGCGCGCGGCAGCGTCGAGAACACGACCGGCGGCCCGGCCGAGGGGACGGCCGGCGGCACCTGCGACAAGACCACCGACGGCCCCGGCAGGGAGACAACGCGATGACCACGGAGTTCGACCTCGGCGCGCTGCTGGCCGAGCGCGGAGCCGAACGCTACGAGCTGCACGGCAGGTACCTCAACCACCAGATGCCGCGGATGCTGCACACCATCGGCTTCGACAAGGTCTACGAGCGGGGCGAGGGCGCGTACTTCTGGGACGCGGACGGCAACGACTACCTGGACATGCTCGCCGGGTTCGGGGTGATGGGCCTCGGCCGCCACCACCCCGTCGTCCGCAAGGCGCTGCACGACGTCCTCGACGCCTCGCTCGCCGACCTCACCCGCTTCGACTGCCAGCCGCTGCCCGGACTGCTGGCCGAGAAGCTGCTCGCCCACAGCCCGCACCTGGACCGGGTCTTCTTCGGCAACAGCGGCACCGAGGCCGTGGAGACCGCGCTGAAGTTCGCCCGGTACGCCACCGGCAGGCCCAGGGTCCTGTACTGCGACCACGCCTTCCACGGGCTGACCACGGGCTCCCTGTCGGTCAACGGCGAGGGCGGGTTCCGGGACGGCTTCGCGCCGCTGCTCCCCGACACCGCCGTACCCCTCGGCGATCTCGACGCGCTGGCGCGGGAGCTGCGCAAGGGCGATGTGGCCGCGCTGATCGTCGAGCCGATCCAGGGCAAGGGGGTGTACGAGACCCCGCCCGGCTACCTGCGCTCCGCCCAGGAGCTGCTGCGCCGCCACCAGGCACTGCTCATCGCCGACGAGGTGCAGACCGGCCTCGGCCGGACCGGCGACTTCTACGCCCACCAGCACGAGGAGGGGGTCGAACCCGACCTGGTCTGCGTCGCCAAGGCGCTCTCCGGCGGCTATGTGCCGGTCGGCGCCACGCTCGGCAAGGACTGGATCTTCAGGAAGGTCTACTCGTCCATGGACCGGGTGCTGGTGCACTCGGCGAGTTTCGGATCCAACGCGCAGGCCATGGCGGCCGGGCTGGCCGTGCTGTCCGTGATGGAGAACGAGCAGATCGTCGCGAACGCCCGCGTGACCGGGGAGCTGCTGAAGTCCCGGCTCACGGCGCTGATCGACACGTACGAGCTGCTCGCCGACGTGCGCGGGCGGGGCCTGATGATCGGCATCGAGTTCGGCAAGCCCCGCTCGCTGAAACTGCGCAGCCGCTGGGCCATGCTCCAGGCGGCCCGCAAGGGCCTGTTCGCGCAGATGGTGGTCGTCCCGCTGCTCCAGCGGCACCGCATCCTCACCCAGGTCTCCGGCGATCACCTGGAGGTGATCAAGCTCATCCCGCCGCTCGTCGTGGGGGAGCGGGAGGTGGACCGGTTCGTGGACGCCTTCACCGAGGTGATGGACGACGCGCACAAGGGTGGCGGGCTCGTCTGGGACTTCGGCCGGACACTGGTCAAACAGGCGGTGGCCAACGGGTAGGGCAACCGGTGGTCCCTTCCACGAGGCCCTGAGGTACTTTGCCTCTCAGGCAAGAAATTTGCCGGAGAGGCAAAGATGCGACTGAATGAGGGTATGAGTCACCCCGCTTCGGAGGCCGGGCCCGAGCCCGGGCCGGCGGACGACCTCGGTGTCGTCGCCCCGCAGCTGCGCGCCCTGCGCCGGCGCGCCTCCCTCACCCTGGAGAACGCGGCCCGCACGGCAGGGCTGTCGCCGGCCCACCTCTCCCGGCTGGAGACCGGGCAGCGCCAGCCCTCGCTGCCGATGCTGCTCGCGCTCGCCCGTGTCTACGGTACGACCGTCTCGGAACTGCTCGGCGAGACGGTCGCCGGCCGGGACGCCGTCGTGCGTGCCGCCGACATGGAGCCCACCCACGCGGGCGGCTGGACCTACCGGCAGTCCGGCGCCCCGGGGCGGGGCATGCAGGCGCTGCACGTGCAGGTGCCGTACGGCTCGCAGAGCGACATGGTGCGGGTGCACCCCGGCGAGGAGTGGCTGCACGTCCTGCGCGGGCGGCTGCGGCTGCGGCTCGGGGACACCACCCATCTGCTCGGACCCGGCGACAGCGCGCACTTCGACTCGCTGACCCCGCACCGCATCGCCGCCCAGGACCCCGACGGGGTCGACCTGCTGTTCGTCCACACCCTGTTGCAGAGCCCGACGGCCGCGCTGTGCCTCGGCCCCACCCCTGGAGAGACGCCATGACCGACATGGAGGAGAAGTTCCCCCGGAGCCTGTGGATCCGGCTGATCATCTACATCGCGGTGGGGCACCTCTTCGCCGGGTTCCTCTGGCTGCTGTTCGAGGTCGGCGCCAAGCAGTAGACGGCACCGGACGCCGGACGCCGGGAGTGCCCGCTCAGTCGAGCAGGCGCTCCCGGAGCCGCTCACGGGTCTCCGGGGCCAGGCCGAGGCCCTGCTCCAGGTAGGCCTCGACACCGCCCCAGGTCTCCTCGACGGTGTCGAACGCGGCCGCGAGGTACTCCGCACGGGCGTCGAAGAGGGGGCTCAGCAGCTCCATGACCTCGGGGGAGTACGCCTCGGCCGAGGTGCCGCTGCGGCGCACCTTGTAGCGGCGGTGCTTGGCGTTGGACTCCAGGTAGTCGGCCAGGATCGCCTCGTGCTCCACGCCCACCGCGAGCAGCGTCACGGCGATGGACAGGCCGGCCCGGTCCTTGCCCGCCGCGCAGTGCATGAGCGCCGGGACGCTGTCCTCGGCGAGGGAGTGCAGCACGCGCGAGTGCTCGCCCGTGCGCTCCGTCATGACCGAACGGTAGGAGGCGATCATCCGGCCGGCCGCCTTGCCGCCGCCGAGGATCTCCCGCAGCTGGTCGATGTCGCCGTCGCGGACCATCTTCCAGAACTCGGCCCCGTCCGCCGGGTCGGAGAGCGGCAGGTTCACATTGCGCACGCCCGGCAGCTCGACGTCCGGGCCCTCCAGCCTCTGGTCCGCCGCGTTGCGGAAGTCGAAGACCGTGTGCAGGCCCAGTGAGGCCAGGAACGCGGCGTCCTCGTCGGTGGCGTGCGCGAGATGTCCGCTGCGGAACAGCACGCCGTGGCGGACCCGCCGGCCGTCGACGGTCGGCAGGCCGCCCACGTCCCGGAAGTTGCGCACTCCGGCCAGCTCGGGCTCGGTCGACGGGATCTGCTGCGTCACGGGGGCTCCTCCCGGTCGTCGGTCCCGGCCGGCGCGGCTCGACGTGGCCACCGGAACACTTCCCTGACCATACGACATCGATGCCTGGGGCAAACGGGTCCTCGACCAGGCCTTCGAGACCTCCGCGAGCCCTGTTCGAGGCCTCTGCCGGTCCTGTTCGCACCAGGGGGCCGGCGCTCGGGTCCGCCGGTGGAGGCCGCCCCGGGAGGGCCGACCGGGTGCGCACCCGACATGTGGTGACCCCGATGTGCCGGTTATCCGTTCGTGTCGCATCTGAGGCTTCTGTCTGAATTGAAGCCTTCGTTCCAACTCGCTCTGGAATAAGCGGCTCTGGGGATCCGTCACGTGAGCAGCGTCATATCCGTGACCCTGAGTTGTCCGTCATGCTCACGTAATACGGCTGTTTTCCAAGGCTGTTCATCGTGAAACCGGCCCCTTGATTCACGGAAAGTGACCGGGAATTCCTGCCGGGGATCAAGAGAAAGCCTCGGCGAGTACAACCTTCGCTTGTCCCTGTGCGTCGTGGTCGCTTACGTTCCAGACCAATCCGGACGGACGCCCAATCCTGCCGCCGCCCGGAGCCCGCACACTCACCCGTGAACGGCAGGAGCGGGGGACCCACAGGCAGTACCGCCTGTTCCGGTCTCCGGAACGGCTAGGGGTACAGCCGCGCCCCGGCGCGGCCGGACATCTCCAGTCCGCACCCGACAGCTCACCTCGCAGGCGCCGGAGAGGAATTCGTCATGCCCGCCAAGGGTAAGCACCGCCGTCCGAAGCCCCAGCGCTTCACCCGCTCCATCGCCGCCGCCGGAACCGGCGGCGCCGCGCTCGCCCTCCCCCTCATGGGGGCCACCGGTGCGCACGCCGCACCGTCGCAGTCGGCGGCGCAGGCGGTCTCCGCGGTGTCCGAGCTCTCCGCCGCTCCGGAGAAGGCCGCCCAGGCCGTTCCCGTGGCGCAGAAGTCCGCGAAGTCCGCCACGACCTACACGGTGCGTTCCGGCGACTACCTCTCCAAGATCGCGGACGAGCAGGATGTCACCGGCGGCTGGACCCGGCTCTACGCGGACAACCGCGAGGTCGTCGGGGACGACCCGTCGCTGATCCACCCGGGTCTGAAGCTGTCGATCGGCAAGAAGGCCGCGACGAGCACGACCAAGTCGCCGTCCGATTCGTCTGGTTCATCCGGTTCCTCCTCCTTGTCGAAGCAGTCCTCGGGCTCCTCCGCGAAGTCCTCTGAGTCCTCTGAGTCGTCGAAGTCGTCGAAGTCGTCGAACTCCTCTGCGTCCTCGAGGTCGAACTCCTCGGACGTCTCGAAGTCGTCCTCCTCGCGGGCGTCCACCACGCAGGCCGCCGGGAACGCCACCACCGCCACCGGCTTCAGCGTCCCGGTCTCCGGCGCGACCGTCGGCACCCCGTACAAGATGTCCGGCAGCATGTGGTCCAGCGGGTACCACACCGGTGTCGACTTCGTCGTCCCCACCGGCACCTCGCTCAAGGCCGTCGGCGCGGGCACGGTCGTCTCCGCGGGCTGGGGCGGCGCGTACGGCAACCAGGTCGTCATCAAGCTCGCCGACGGCTTCTACGCCCAGTACGCCCACCTGTCCTCGCTCTCCGTCTCGGCCGGCCAGTCCGTCTCCGCCGGTCAGCAGGTCGGCCTCTCCGGCGCCACCGGCAACGTGACCGGCCCGCACCTGCACTTCGAGATCCGCACCGGTGCCGGCTACGGCTCGGACGTCGACCCGGTCGCCTACCTCCGCTCGCACGGCGTCTCCGTCGGCTGACGTACCGCCCGGCCTCCCGCCCGGCACGCCACCGAAGGCCGGCCCCCGCTCCCGGGGGCCGGCCTTCGGCGTTCCCGTACGCACCCACTCACGCGTGCGCACGCACCGGCGCCGGCGCCGGCAGGCACCGGCACCAGCGCCGGCACGCACCGGCACGCGCGTCCGCGCCGGCACGCGCGCCCGCACCCGCGCGATCTTGCGCGTTCGTGATCGCTCCATTGCGGTTCTGTGGCGGGCCGGCCTGAGGCGTCGACAGGCGGGGCGGGGTGGGGACACAGTGATCGAAAAGGACGGCAAGCGCTTTCTCGTCTCGCGCCCCGTTCATCTCACGCGATCCCGTGTCACGAAGGAGCCCTCTGGTGGACGCCACCGCACGCCGAAGAACCGTCACCGTCAGCGCGACCGCGGCGGCCCTGCTGGCGGGGCTGATCGCCGCACCGACCACCGTCCGGGCGGCCTCCGCGCACGCCGAGCGGCCGCGCCGCGTCGTCGAGGACCTCGACCGCGGACTGGTCGCCGTGCCCACCGCCGGGGGCACCTTCCTCAGCTGGCGTCTGCTCGGCACCGAGTACGCCCGCCACGGTGACGCGATCGCCTTCGACGTGTACAAGAACGGCCGTCGTCTCAACCGCGAACCGGTCCGGCGCTCCACGACCTACCGCGACGACACGCCGGGCAAGGGCACCTACACCGTCCGGGCGGTCGTCAACGGGACGGAGGCCGACGCGAGTCCGCCCGCCCTCGACCTCGCCGACGGGTACGCCGAGATCCCGCTCGCCGCCGCCGACGGCTACACCGTCCAGCACGCCTGGCCCGGCGACCTGGACGGCGACGGGCGCTACGAGCTCGTCGTCAGCCGGCTCTCCCCGACCCGGGACCGCCCCGATCTGCTGGAGGCGTACACGCTCACCGGCGAGCGGCTCTGGCGGGTCGACCTCGGTCCCGGCTCCTACCGGCAGGCCGGCGGGAACGGCGCCAACGACCCGGCACCCGCGGCGATCAGCGGGTCCACCGCGATCGGCGGCTACCGCAACGACGACAACGTCACCGTGTACGACCTCGACAGCGACGGCAGGGCCGAGGTGCTGGTGCACACGGCCGACGGCACCACCTTCGCCGACGGCGCCCGGGTCACCGCCGACTCGCCCGCGGACCAGTTCGTCTCGGTGATCGACGGCGCGGCCGGCACCGAGCGCACCCGGCAGCCCGTCCCCGACGACCTCGTCGCCGACGGTCCCTCCGGCGGCCACTTCGGCATCGCCCACCTCGACGGTGTGCACCCCAGTCTGGTGACGAAGCTGGTGACCCGGGTCGGCGCCCGCCGCGGCGCCTTCCGGACCCTCTTCCAGACCTGGGACTTCGACGGCACCGACCTGACCCGCCGTTGGAAGTACGTCGTGGACCCGGCCTCCGGCGCGACCTCTTTCCACCAGATCCGCACCGTCGACGTCGACGGGGACGGCCGGGACGAGATCGCCGACGGCAACTACGTCGTCAACGGCGACGGCACCCTGCGCTACGTCGTCGACGGGGCCGTCCACGGCGACCGCTTCGACATCGCCGACCTCGACCCGGCCCGCCCCGGCCTGGAGGGCTTCGCCGTCCAGCAGTCCGAACTGGGCGTCGTGTCGAACTTCCCCTGGTACTACTACGACGCCGACACCGGCGAGCGGCTGGCGACCGGCGCCCACCCGGCGAACCCGGCGAGCGACGCCGGCCTCGACGTGGGCCGCGGCAACGCCGCCGACATCGACCCCGGCCACCCCGGCTACGAGTACTGGACCTCCACCGCCGACGTCACCCGGCCCGGCGCGGGCGTCTTCAACGTGCGCGACGGCAAGGTCTCCGGCACCACGCCGAGCGTCAACTTCCGCATCTGGTGGGACGGCGACAAGGCGTCGGAGCTGCTCGACCTCACACACGTCGAGAAGTGGGACCCCGCCACCGGGACCGCCACCCGGATCTTCGAACCGGCGGGCGTGGTCTCCGGCGCCCGCAACGCCACCCCCTTCTACGGCGACCTGGTCGGCGACTGGCGCGAGGAGATCCTCGCCGAGACCGCCGACCACACCGCCCTGCGCCTCCACACGACCACCGAGCCTACGAGGACCCGCCTCTACACCCTCGCGCAGAACCCGGCGTACCGGCTCGGCTGGACCGTGCGCGGCTACCTGCAGTCGACGTACACGGACTACTACCTCGGCACCGAGACCCGCCGGGTCCCCGAACCCCGCGTCACCACGCCCTGAAGGAGCCGCATCCCATGACCACCACCCGCAGGGCCTTCGGCGCCCTGGCCGCCGGCGCCGCCCTGGCCGCCCTCGCCCCCGCGGCCGCCGTGAGCGCCGCGCCCCGCCACCGCCGCCTGATCGCCCACGACGACTTCCACCGCGGCCTCGGCAAGTGGGCCGTCGAACTGGAGAGGGGCGGCACCGTCACCGCCTCCCGCGGCACCCTGGAGGTCGACGTGCCCGCCGGCGCGACGATCTGGTTCAAGGAGCGGCTCGAAGGGCCGTACGTCCTGGAGTACACGGCCACCCCGGTCTCCGCGGGCGGCGTCAACGACCGCGTCTCGGACCTCAACAACTTCTGGAACGCCGTCGACGCCCGTTCCCCGGACGACCTCTTCGCCACCGCGCGCGGCGGCGCCCTCGCCGAGTACGACCACCTCAGGACGTACTACGTCGGCTACGGCGCCAACGGCAACACCACCACCCGGCTGCGCCGTTACGTCGGCCGGGCGGGGGAGCGGCCGCTGCTGTCCGACCACACCGAGCCGCTGCTGGTGCCGAACGCGCCGCACCACGTCCGCATCGTCTCCGACGGCTCGACCGTCCGCTGGTGGAACAACGGGCGGCTCGTCTTCGACCACACCGACCCCGAGCCGTACACCGCCGGGCACTTCGCCTTCCGCACCACCTGGAGCCATTTCCGGATCGACGGCTTCCGGGTGTGGTCGTTGCACCGACACGGGTGACGAGGACCTTATTCCCGCATTGGCCAAGTCTTTAGGAGTGGCTTATCTCACCGCCCGTCAACCCCTGCCTACGGTCGCGTAAGTCACATTCGAAGGTGAATCATGAACGGCTGTGGCAGACGATTCGAAGAATGACGACAGTTCAGTGATCGGGTCGTACGTGGCGGTGGGGGACAGCTTCACCGAAGGCGTCGGCGACCCCGGCCCCGACGGGAGGTTCGTCGGCTGGGCCGACCGGTTCGCGGTACTCCTCGCGGACCGGCGGCCCGAAGGCGACTTCCGGTACGTCAACCTCGCGGTGCGCGGCAAGCTGCTCGACCAGATCGTGGAGGCCCAGCTTCCGCGAGCGGTCGAGCTGGCGCCGGACCTGGTCTCCTTCTGCGCGGGCGGCAACGACATCCTCCGGCCCGGCACCGACCCCGACGAGGTCGCCGAACGCTTCGAGCGGGCGATCGCGGCCCTCGTCCCGGTGGCCGGCACCGTGATGGTGACGACCGGGTTCGACACCCGTGGCGTCCCCGTGCTCAAGCATCTGCGCGGCAAGATCGCCACCTACAACGGACACGTGCGCGCCGTCGCCGACCGGTACGGCTGTCCGGTCCTCGACCTGTGGTCCCTGAAGTCCATCCAGGACCGGCGGGCCTGGGACGGCGACCGGCTCCACCTCGGGGCGGAGGGCCACACGCGTGTGGCGCTGCGCGCCGGTCAGGTCCTCGGCCTGGAGGTGCCCGCCGACCCGGAGCAGCCCTGGCCGCAGCTCCCGCCGCGCGGCACCCTGGAGATCCGGCGCGACAACGTGCAGTGGGCGCGCGAGTACCTGGTGCCGTGGATCGGGCGCCGGCTGCGCGGGCAGTCCTCGGGCGACCACGTGACCGCCAAGGGCACGCTCTCGCCCGACGACATCAGGATGCGGATCGCCACGGTGGCGTGAGCAGGGAGGCGCGGCCGGCCGGTCCCGGGGGGCGGCCGGCCGGGCCACGAGCGAGGTGAGCGCGGCGAGTACGGGCCCGCAGGCGGCCTGCGCCGGGCGGCCCGTCCCGTCCGCGACCCGCCGGCCCCGCTCCTCGCCCGCCTCGGCGACTGCCGGGTCACGGGGGTGACGGGTGGTGGGTGGCTGGTCACGGGTCACGGGGGTGGTGACGGGTGGCTGGGCACGCGTGGCGGGTGGCGTGTCGCGGGTGACGGCGGTGGTGCGGACCCGGCCGGTCCGGCTTCAGCCCTCCTGGGCGCCCGACGACTCCGCCGTCAGCCCCAGTTCCCGGGTCAGCGCCTCCTCCACCCACTCCTGCGCGCGACTCCGGGACACCGCGCCGTCGTAGGACGTGAGCTGTACGGCGAGGCCGTCGAGGAGGGCCGTCAGGCGCAGGGCCGTCCCGGCCGGGTCGGGACAGCGGAACTCGCCCGCGGCCACCCCCTCCGCTATCACCTCGGCGAGCGCCGCCTTCCACCGCCGGTCGAGACCGCGGGCGACCTCCCCCAGCGCGGGTTCGCGCAGCGACACCGCCCAGCCCTCGATCCACAGCCGCCAGCCCTTGGCCGGCCCCGTGGGGGCGTACCAGCGCACCGCCGACCGCAGCCGGCGCAGCGCGGTCGTCCGGCGGCCGAGCAGCTTGCGCAGATGGGCCAGGTCGCCCTCGGCGGCGTAGGCGAACGCGTCGGCGACGAGCCGCTCCTTGGTGGAGAAGTGATAGAGCACCAGCGCGTTGCTCACGCCGAGCACCGAGGCCACGTCGGCGATCCTGACCGCCGCCACGCCCCGCGCCTCGATCTGCTCGATGGCCGCCCGCAGCAGTTCCTCGCGCCGCTCGGCCACACTCAACCGGACCTTTGCCACGCCGTCACCCTACACAGGGCCTGCGACCTGCGCGGACGCCGTCAGCGGTGGTGGCCGAAGCGCTCCGCGACGACCGGCAGCCGCTGCTCGGCGTCGGCGTGCGCGGCCTGGCGAGGCGGCGTTCCGCCGGTCTCCGCGCGCGCCAGTACGCGTTCCACCCGCGGCGGCGCGCGCGTCGAGCGGCGCGCGCGAACGCCTCCCCGGCGTCCGCGCCGATGTCGCCGGACAGCCTCCACCAGCAGGCGCTCGCCCCGGAGTTGACGACGACGTCCGCCGGCACGCTCACCCCGCGCGCGTGCAGCAGTTCCGGGCTTGCCCCCGTGCTCGCCGTGGTGCCGCCGACTCACCCGCGCGCGTGCGGCAGTTCCTCCGCCTCGGCCGACAGCCGGGCGTCGCCCGGGAGTTCGCCGAAGCCCGGGCCCAGCGTGCCGCGGTCGACGGTGCCGTGGGCGTCCCGCGCGGCCCGCAGCGCCCTCACGTCGCGGCCCGCAGCGCCCTCACGTCGCGGCCCGCAGCGCTCCCACGTCGCGGCCCGCAGCGCCCTCACGTCGCGGCCCGCCGGGCGCGGCCCGCCGGGTCGGCCGGTCGTGCCCTTGACGTCGGCGACGGCCGCCACCGTCAGCCCCGCGCGCGAGGAAGCGCGCCGTCACAGAGGGCTCCCCGACAGGGACCTTCACCGAAGAACGGGCCGGTACCGGGAGCCTTCGGGCGTCGTGCCGACGCGTCGCTGCCGCCCTCCGGACGGGCGAGCGGAAGGTTTGTCGGACCGGCCGACCATAATGGGAATCCTCAGCGACTCCACCTGGAGGTACCGTGGCCGGATTCCGTTCCCTGAGTCCCGGGCTCCGCGCACTGCAGCCCGAGGCCTTCGGCGCGGACCCGAGCGGTGAGCGCATGGCGCGCATCCGCAGATCACCCCACTTCGCGAACGGGGTCTTCCAGAACCCCGGCGGGCAGGCGAGGACCCGGCCCTCGGGCTCCCCGCTCGACCTCGCCAAGGCCTTCTTCGACAAGGACACCCGCCCCCGCCGCGCCCCCTCCGGCACGGTCCCGGTGCACCCCACCACCCTCGCCGACCTGGCCCGGCCGCCCGCCACGGGCCTGCGCCTGACCTGGATGGGGCACTCCAGTGTGCTCGCGGAGATCGACGGGCACCGGGTGCTCTTCGACCCCGTCTGGGGCGAGCGCTGCTCCCCCTTCCCCTTCGCGGGCCCCAAGCGCCTGCACCCGGCCCCCCTGCCGCTGGCCGCACTCGGCCCGGTCGACGTCGTCGTCATCTCGCACGACCACTACGACCACCTCGACCTGCCCACCGTCAAGGCGCTGGCGGGCACGGACACCCTGTTCGCGGTGCCGCTCGGCGTCGGCGCCCACCTCGAACACTGGGGTGTGTCCGCCGACCGGCTGCGCGAGCTGGACTGGCACGAGGCGACCCGGATCGGCGGCCTCACCCTCACCGCCACCCCGGCCCGCCACTTCTGCGGCCGGGGTCTGCGCAACAGCCAGCACACCCTGTGGGCCTCCTGGTCCGTCGCCGGCGACGAGCACCGGATCTTCCACAGCGGGGACACCGGCTACTTCGACGGCTTCAAGGACATCGGCGCCGAGCACGGCCCGTTCGACGCCACGATGATCCAGATCGGGGCTTACTCGGACCTGTGGCCCAAGAACCACACGGGTTCCGCGCCCCTGCCCGGCGCGTGGCCGGACATCCACATGAACCCCTCGCAAGGAGTCCGGAGCCACCTCGACCTGCAGCAGGGCCGGCCGGGCGGTGTCATGCTGCCGATCCACTGGGGGACGTTCAACCTCTCGCTGCATCCCTGGGCCGAACCGGGCGAGTGGACGCTGGCCGCGGCCGACGCGGTCGGACAGCCGGTCGCCGTCCCCGTTCCGGGCCAGCCCTTCGAGCCCGCCGGAAACCTCCCCGGGCACCCCTGGTGGAGGGACGTGTCCCTGCCGCTGAACCGCGAGTGGCCCGTTCCGGAGATCACCCCCGAGGTGTCCCGTGACGACCTCGACCTCGTGGGCGAGGGCTGACCGCGGCGGAACGGAAGCGACGGAAGCGTCCGGCGTGGCTCCCCGGCCCGCTCGTGCGGGCCGTGGGGTGCCGGCCGCCCAAGCCACCGCCCGTCACCGCCCTACGTCACCGCCCGCCACCGCTCGCCGCCACCGCTCCCCGCCACCGCCCGGCGGAGGCCCGACGGCGTCGGGTGCCGGGCGGCGGCCGGGCGGGTTCTGCCCAGCAGTTCCCGCACGTACGCCGTCGCCTCGGCGCGTGACAGCCCCCGCCCCTCGGCGAACCGCGCGTCGAACTCCTCCGTGCTCAGCGCCGTCCGTACGGCCGTCGTGCTGCGCGGTCCGTCCATCGGGTCCGTCCGCTCGGGGAAGAACCCGATCCGTCCGCCGAGCGCGGCCACCACTCCCAGCAGTACGGCGCCCTCTGCCGGACGGCCCACCACGGCCATGCAGCCCGCGAGGGTGTGCAGACCGACCAGCCACGAGGTGACGTCCCACTCCTCGAACAGTTCCCGCGCGAGCTCCCGCCCGCGCCGCAGCAGCAGGTCCCGGTCACCCAGGTCCATCGCGACCTTCAGGCCGATCCAGGTGGACGACAGAGCGGCCCACTCGTGCCCCGCCGCGTGCGCCGTCGACACCGCCCGCACGATCAGCGCGTCCGCCGCCGAGGGGTCGCCGCCCGCCCGCGCGACCTGGCCGAGCACCGCGAGCGCCTCGGCCTCGACCCACGGCTGTGCCGCCCGGCGGGCCAGCGCGAGCGGCTGTTCGCCGGACTCGGCCGCGCCCGTGCCGTCGCCCCGCGCGGCGAGGAAGTGGGCCCGGTAGCACAGCACGATCGCACGGTGCTCCGGATCGTCCGCCCGCGGATCCTGCTGCTCGACGAGCCGACGTCGTCCCTCGACGCCGCCGCCGAGAAGACCGTGCGCCACCACCTGGCCGGACTCGGCTGCACCCAACTGGTCATCGCCCACCGGCTGCCCACCATCCGTGACGCCGACCTGATCGTCGTACTGGAGGCGGGCCGCATCGTCGAGACCGGCACCCACGACGAACTGCTCCGCCGCGAGGGCACCTACGCGGCGCTGGTCGCCCGCCAGCACGACGGCTCCCGGTTCGCGACGACAGGCCGGCGGGGCGGGACCGGACAGGCATGAAGAACCGGGGGAACCGACCTCCCCCGACGACTCGTCACCGACCATCGACACCCCGTCCGAAGCGGCGTGCGACACCACAAGCCAAGCGCGAGACCACAAGCCAAGCGCAACACCACAAACCAAGCGCAAGACCACAAGCCGAACAGCACGACAGCAGGGAATCCCATGAAGCACGCATCTGCGGCACGAATCGGCCTGGCGGCCCTCGCGGCACTGGCGGCACTGACCACCAGCGGCTGCCGGGTGAACAACGCGGAGGACCTTCCCGAGGAGGCGTACCCGACCCAACAGGTCACCGAGACCGCTTCGCCGGCTCCTTCGGCGTCACGCAACGGCCCACGCACCCTGGTGGACGCCCCCACGGCCGGAGGCCTGCGCAAGCTGACGGGGGACGGAGTCCTGACGGACGTCCCCGTCGACCCGGGCGAGATGCGCGACGGCATGACCCTGGTCACCGGCAACTACGCCAACCCCGACGCGCAGGACGCACCCGTACTGTTCGAGGGCGTCGACCACGTGCCCGAGGACACCAACGAGCGCCGCGAGCACCTCTTCCGGGGCATGCTCGAACACATCGGGTGGGACCCCGAACTGGGGAACCCCGAAGCCCGGCCGGTGGAACCGGGACCGCTCGGCGGCTCGGTGGAATGCCTGCTCGCCTCACTGAGCGAGGACGGCAACGTCATCTGCGGCTGGGCCGACCAGGGCACCGCGGCCGTCGCGCTCTTCGAGAACAGCACGCTCGCCGAGGCGGGAGAACTCTTCGTCGGAATGCGCGGCGACCTGGAGCACTGAGCCATTTCGGCGGCCCCTCGCCGGCCGGCCCGGCCTGCACCCGGAAGCCAAGGCCACGGCCGATACGGTGAGTGACATTCCGAAGAGTGCGGCCGGGGGTGGGGGTGCCCCGGAGGGTCGTCCCGGCAGGCCGGTCCGGCCCTCCGGACCGGACCGGACCGTCCGTCGGCGGGGGCCGGGGAGCCAACTGCCCCCCGCCCCCCGCCGACTGTTCGTGAACACCTCTGAACAGCTCTGATCGATTCTCTCGCCTCAACTGTCCGGGCACCTCGCGAGCTTATCGGTCTGTCGTACGAAGCCTCATACCAGAGCGGGACGCTCGCCGGGGGACTTTGTCAACTGCCCATCGCGCTTGTCGAGTCGGCGACTACTGTGAGTCGCCATCGGGTGGGAAGGTTCCGACATCCCTCGGCTCTCCCGACCGACACCGCGATGGCGCAAGCCCGAGGAGCGCACCCCGCGCGAGCCCCGGGTCCGACGGACAGTACGAGGACACCGATGTCTCACCTCCGCGCACCGGCCGCACGCGCAGACCGCCGTGAGGGCGGACGGCACGGAAGGCCGGTCGCCGGCACCGCACCCGCACCGGCCGAGAGGCACATACGGTCCCAGCTGCTGCGGCTCGCCGTGCTGCCCCCGACCGCCGTCGCCCTCAGCGCCTGCGCGGCCGTCCTGTTCACCGTGCGCTCCACCGGCGTCAGGCCGGGGCCGACCCTGTGGGCCGTCCTCGCCGGGGCCGTCGCGGTGACCGGCGTCGGCATCGTCGTGGCCGCCGTGGCCGCGGACCGGGCCGCCCGCTCCGTCAGCGACCGCATCACCGCCCTGCGCCGCAGCAGCGCGCGCGGCGAGGCCGACCTGCGCGCCCTGCTCGACGCGCTGCGCCGCGGAGAGGCCCCGCCGCACCGCAAGCCGCGCGGCGGCCCGCCCGGCGACGCCGACGAGTTCGAGCTGCTCGCCGCCGACCTGTCCCGCGCCCACGACGGGGCCGTCACCGCCGTCGTCCAGGCCGCCCGGCTCTCCAGCCGGACGGGCAGCGAACAGAAACTGGAGGTGTTCGTCAACCTCGCGCGGCGCCTTCAGTCCCTCGTGCACCGCGAGATCTCCACCCTGGACGAGCTGGAGAACGAGATCGAGGACCCCGACCTCCTCAAGGGCCTCTTCCACGTCGACCACCTCGCCACCCGGATCCGCCGGCACGCCGAGAACCTCGCCGTCCTCGGCGGCGCCGTCTCCCGGCGGCAGTGGAGCAACCCCGTCTCCATGACCGAGGTGCTGCGCTCCGCCATCGCCGAGGTCGAGCAGTACTCGCGGGTCAAACTCGTCCCGCCGGTCGACGGCGAACTGCGCGGGCACGCCGTCGCCGACGTCATCCACCTGCTCGCCGAACTCGTCGAGAACGCAACGGTGTTCTCCGCCCCGCACACCCAGGTCCTGCTGCGCGCCAACCTGGTCACCTCCGGGCTGGCCGTCGAGGTCGAGGACCGCGGCCTCGGCATGCCCGTCGACGAACAGGGCCGGATGAACGCCCTGCTCGCCGACCCCGACCAGGTCAACGTCGGCCGCCTGCTCGCGGACGGCCGCATCGGCCTCTACGTCGTCTCGCAGCTGGCCCGCCGCCACGGCATCCGGGTCCGGCTCCAGAACAACATCTACGGCGGCGTCCAGGCCGTACTCGTCGTCCCGCAGGCCCTCCTGGGACCGGCCGGACCGCCGTCGCCGCAGGTCGAGGAGAGCGGCGCGGGCGCGGTGCCGGCGGGTACGGCAGGCGGACGGGTGCCGCGGGGCGGGGAGCGGCCGCCGCTTGCCCTGCAGGCCGGCGCACGGCCCCAGGGCCAGGTCCAGGGCCAGGTCCAGCCGGGCACGCACCCTCAGTCCCAGTCCCAGTCCCAGCTCCAACCCCAGCCTCAACTCCTTCCTCGAACTGATTCGCTGACGTCACATCAATTTGCTTCGAACGAGACATCGCTGACGCGTCATCAGATCCGAACCCCCGCCCCGTCCGCTCCCCGGAGCGACTCCCCGGCCCACCCGCGGACCGCGTCCCCCCAGGCCGGTCTCCAGGGGCCCGGCCTCGCCCCGGAAGGGCATCCGCACGGCGGCGCCGGGCACGCACCCGCCGCCCCGCATTCCGCCCCGCCTTCCACCCCGCCTTCCGTCCCGTCCTCCACCTCGTCCTCCACCCCGCCCTCCGTCCAGCACGACACCGCCGACCCGAACGGCACCCGTCCGGCCCCGCTGCCCGTCCGCGGCGCGCACGAGGAGCGGCCCAATCCGGCCGAGGCGGTGCCCGGGATCCGGCCCGGTGACCGGGCCGCCGTGGAGGAGGTCGCGGGCCTCGTGCCCACCCCGCGCGCGAGCACGGTGCGCGGCACCATGGGCAAGCCGCAACTGCCCCGCCGCCGTGCCCGGGAGCACATCGCCCCCCAGTTGCGCGGCGGCCCCGCCCCCCGCCCGGACGCCGAGCGGCCCGCCGGGCACGACCCCGGTCTGATGGCCGCCTTCCAGCGCGGCGTCGGCCTCGCCGAGGCCCAGCAGAACCCGGAGACGGACGTCCTGCCGGTCCAGGCCGCCCAGGCCGCCCCGGCCGTACCGCCCGCAACGGCAGCCTCCCCCCGGCCCGACGCCGGGGCGCACACCGCGCACGGCCTGTCCGGCGGCCCCGCCCACCGGTCCACCACCCGGCACGACGGGAGCACACCAGCCGGATGAGCACCCCCCTCACCACCCCCGCCCCCCTCACCACCCCCACCCCCGTCCCCACCGCTCCCGCTGACCTTCGTACCCCAAGGAGTCGATCCACCATGGCGAGCGATGCGCCGACCGGCCAGGTATCCGATCTCGACTGGCTGATGAACGGCCTCGTGCAGCGCGTCCCGCACACGAGGAGCGCGGTCCTCCTCTCCTGCGACGGCCTCGTGAAGTCCGTCCACGGCCTCGACCACGACAGCGCCGACCACATGGCGGCCCTGGCCTCCGGGCTGTACTCGCTCGGCCGCAGCGCCGGGCTCCGCTTCGGCGACGGCGGTGAGGTGCGGCAGGTCGTCGTCGAACTCGACTCGACGCTGCTGTTCGTCACCACCGCGGGATCGGGCACCTGCCTCGCGGTGCTGGCCGGACGCGAGGCCGACGCCGCCGTGCTCGGCTACGAGATGGCGATGCTCGTCAAGAGCGTGCGGCCCTACCTGGTGACCGCGCCCCGGCAGCACGCCGTCGAACCCTCGGTGATGGGACCTTGAGGGCGGTGGCGGCCGGCGACGGGCCCTGGCTCGACGACGCGGCCGGACGGCTGGTGCGTCCGTTCACGGTCAGCAACGGCCGCACCAGACCCACCGTCGCCCTGGACCTCATGTCACAGGTGAGGACCACCGGGACGACCCCCTTCGGCCACCTCGGCCCCGAGCACGCGCAGGCACTGGACCTGTGCCGTGCCCCCGTCCCGGTCGCCGAGGTCGCCGCCCACCTGAGGCTCCCGGCGGCCGTCACCAAGGTGCTGCTGGCGGACCTCGTCGACTGCGGGGCGCTGACCACCAAGCCCCCCGAGTTCCACCACCACCCCACCGACCGGGCCCTACTGGAGGCAGTGCTCGATGGACTACGACGACAGCTCTGACCACGACGACGGCTCCGCCCCCTTCCCGACCGCGCTGAAGATCCTGGTCGCGGGCGGGTTCGGGGTCGGCAAGACCACGCTCGTCGGCGCGGTGAGCGAGATCGCGCCCCTGAGCACCGAGGAACTGCTCACCACCGCCGGCGCCGCCACCGACGACCTCGACGGCATCGAGAACAAGGTCGAGACGACCGTGGCCATGGACTTCGGCCGCATCAGCCTCGACCCGCAGCACGTCCTGTACCTGTTCGGCACCCCCGGACAGGAACGGTTCTGGTTCATGTGGGACGAGCTGTCCGAGGGAGCCCTCGGCGCCGTCGTCCTCGCCGACACCCGCCGCCTGGAGCAGTGCTTCGCGGCCGTCGACTTCTTCGAGGAGCGCGGCCTCGGCTTCATCGTGGCCGTCAACGAGTTCGACGGCGCCCACCGCTACGACCCCGAGGAGGTGCGCGCCGCCATGGACCTGGACCCGGCCGTCCCCATCGTGCGCTGCGACGCCCGTATCTCCGCCTCGGGCGTGCAGACCCTGCTCGCCCTCGTCCGCCACCTCATCGCCCACGCGCCGGCGGCACCCCGGCCGAGCCGCGGCGCCCACAGGTGATCCCGTACCACCCCCTACCGGAGCCGCACATGCCGTACGTCCACAGCGACGGAGTCCGCCCATGAGCCACGACCCGCCCCGCCCGGCCGGTCGGCTGCTGCTCACCCCCGACGACGAGGAGGCTCCCGCCCGCACCCTGAAGCTGCGCGGCCTCGGCCTGGGGGAGCGGGCCGAGCCCGGTCTGGACGCCTTCGCGGACCGCCTCGCCGAGATGACCGGCGCCCCGTACGCGATGGTCAACTTCATCGACGTGGAACGGCAGTTCTTCGCCGGCCTGCACACACCGCCCGGCGGCCGGGCCGCCCGCGGCGGCAGGCCGGAACTGGGCCGCCGGCTCGCCCGCGAGTACGGCTACTGCCCGTACGTCGTCGCGCGGCGCAAGGCACTGGTCCTGGAGGACGTCCGCGACTATCCGCGGTTCGCGGGCAATCAGGTCGTCGAGGAGTACGGCATCCGCTCCTACCTCGGTGCCCCGCTGATCGACAGGGCCGGCATGGTGCTCGGCACCGTGTCCGTGGCCGATCTGACGCCCCGGCCCTGGGGCAGGGCGGGGCTGGAGACCATCAAGGCGACCGCGGCGGACCTCGCCGGACGGCTGGAACACCGGGAGGCCGGCGGGCCGCCCTGGTGAGCCGGCCCGGCCGGGGTCCGTCAGAAGCCCCGCCAGACGTTGTCGAAAGCGGCGTCCTCCACGGACCGCCGCTGCCGTACGGCGGTCAGCTCCGTCACCGCGTCGCCCACCGCGACCAGCACCGTCACCACCCGGTCGGTCAGCGGGCCCGGGAAGCCCTCGCCCTCCTCCTCGCGGACACCGGTGGCGGTGGCCAGGCCCGCCAGGACTGGCTCGCCCGCGGCCCAGCGTTCGGCGGCGCGGCGCCGGGCCGGCGAGTCCGCGGCCCCGCTCCGGTCGGACCGCCCGGCGAGCAGGCGGCCGTGCGGGCGGGCCAGCACGCCGTCGGCCTCCATCCGGGCGGTGTAGGCCTCGGCCAGCCCGCTACCGCGGCGCCACAGCCACTCCTCGACCGACTCGTAAGGCTCCCGCCGCACCGCCGAGGCCGCGGCCTGTGCGAGGAGCCGGTCGTCCGGGGCCGGCGCCGGTCCGGGCGTCACCCGGTCGTCGGCGAGGACGAGCACGCCCGCCTCCAGCAGGTCGATCAGTTCGGCCCCCGCGAGGGCGAGCGAGAGTTCACCCCGCTCCACGGGGCGCGCGGGCGGCACGTCCAGCGAGACGATCATCAGGTCCTGAGCCGTGGTCATGGGCTGCTCCCCGTCGGTCGGTTCCCTCCAGGGTGGCACGGGGACCAGGGCGTGAAGCGCAGCTGTGGCGCCGCTTAAGAAAGTCTCGATGGACCGTGCCGCCGCCGTACGGCAGATTGCTACCGGATTCCACCCCCTTCCCCCGCCGCGGGCCTCCTTCGGCATGCCCGGCGCGGGGGTCTCACCGTCAGGAGCCGTAGCGTTGAAGGCGCTGGTCAAGGAGAAGGCGGAGCCGGGACTGTGGCTCGCGGACGTGCCGGAGCCCGCCGTCGGACCCGGTGACGTACTGATCAAGGTGCTGCGCACCGGTATCTGCGGCACCGATCTGCACATCCGGTCCTGGGACGGCTGGGCCCGGCAGACGATCCGCACCCCGCTCGTCCTCGGGCACGAGTTCGTCGGCGAGGTCGTCGAGACCGGGCGGGACGTCGGCGAGATCAAGGCCGGCGACCGGGTGAGCGGCGAGGGGCACCTCGTCTGCGGCCGGTGCCGCAACTGCCTCGCCGGGCGCCGCCACCTGTGCCGGGCCACCGTCGGGCTCGGCGTCGGCCGCGACGGCGCGTTCGCCGAGTACGTGGCGCTGCCCGCCGCCAACGTCTGGGTGCACCGCGTCCCCGTCGACCTCGACGTGGCGGCGATCTTCGACCCGTTCGGCAACGCCGTCCACACCGCGCTGTCCTTCCCGCTGGTCGGCGAGGACGTGCTGATCACCGGGGCCGGCCCGATCGGCCTGATGGCCGCCGCCGTCGCCCGGCACGCCGGTGCCCGCAACGTCGTCGTCACCGACGTCAGCGAGGAGCGCCTGGAACTCGCCCGCAAGATCGGCGCGAGCCTCGCCCTGAACGTCTCGGGCGCGACCATCGCCGACGGACAGCGCGAGCTGGGCCTGCGCGAGGGCTTCGACATCGGGCTGGAGATGTCCGGCCGCCCCGAGGCGATGCGCGACATGATCGCCAACATGACGCACGGCGGCCGGATCGCGATGCTCGGCCTGCCCGCCGAGGAGTTCCCGGTCGACTGGGCCCGGATCGTCACCTCGATGATCACCATCAAGGGCATCTACGGCCGTGAGATGTTCGAGACCTGGTACGCGATGTCCGTACTGCTCGAGGGCGGCCTCGACCTCGCCCCGGTGATCACCGGCCGCTACTCCCACCGCGACTTCGAGGCGGCCTTCGCCGACGCCGCGAGCGGCAGGGGCGGCAAGGTCATCCTCGACTGGACCGCGTAAGCCATCCGCCCTCTAGGAGCCTGGAGCTTCCCGATGTTCGACTCCGTGCGCGACGACCTGCGCGCCACCCTCGACGAGATCCGTGCCGCCGGCCTGCACAAGCCCGAGCGGGTCATCGGCACCCCGCAGTCCGCCACCGTCGCCGTCACCGCGGGCGGCCGGCCCGGCGAGGTCCTCAACTTCTGCGCCAACAACTACCTCGGCCTCGCCGACCACCCCGAGGTGATCGCCGCCGCCCACGAGGCCCTGGACCGCTGGGGCTACGGCATGGCGTCGGTACGGTTCATCTGCGGCACCCAGGAGGTCCACAAGGAGCTGGAGGCGCGGCTGTCCGCCTTCCTCGGCCAGGAGGACACGATCCTGTACTCCTCCTGCTTCGACGCCAACGGCGGTGTCTTCGAGACACTGCTGGGCCCCGAGGACGCGGTGATCTCCGACGCCCTCAACCACGCCTCCATCATCGACGGCATCCGCCTGTCCAAGGCCCGCCGCCTCCGCTACGCCAACCGCGACATGGCCGACCTGGAGCGGCAGTTGAAGGAGGCCGCCGAAGGGGGCGCCCGCCGCCGGCTGATCGTCACCGACGGCGTCTTCTCCATGGACGGCTACGTCGCCCCCCTCGCCGAGATCTGCGACCTCGCCGACCGCTACGACGCGATGGTCATGGTCGACGACTCCCACGCCGTGGGCTTCGTCGGCCCCGGCGGCCGCGGCACCCCCGAGCTGCACGGCGTGATGGACCGCGTCGACATCGTCACCGGCACCCTCGGCAAGGCCCTCGGCGGTGCCTCCGGCGGCTACGTCGCGGCCCGCGCCGAGATCGTCGCCCTGCTGCGCCAGCGCTCCCGCCCCTACCTGTTCTCCAACACCCTCGCCCCGGTCATCGCCGCCGCCTCCCTCAAGGTCCTCGACCTGCTGGAGTCGGCCGACGACCTGCGCGTCCGGCTCGCCGAGAACACGGCCCTCTTCCGCCGCCGCATGGCCGACGAGGGCTTCGACGTCCTCCCGGGCGACCACGCCATCGCGCCCGTGATGATCGGCGACGCGGCGCGGGCGGGCCGGCTGGCCGAGCTGCTGCTGGAGCGCGGGGTGTACGTGATCGGCTTCTCCTACCCGGTCGTCCCGCAGGGGCAGGCCCGCATCCGGGTCCAGCTCTCCGCCGCGCACTCCACGGCCGACGTCGACCGTGCCGTGGACGCCTTCGTGGCGGCGCGGGCGGAACTGGAGGCCTGACCCGGCCGGTCCGGGCACCTTGCGATAATCGCTCCATGATCGAGGCGCGGCGGCTCCACATCCTCCGTGCGGTGGCCGACCACCGCACGGTGACGGCGGCTGCCGCCGCGCTGTACCTCACCCCGTCCGCCGTCTCCCAGCAGCTCACCGCCCTGGAGCAGGAGACCGGCCACCGCCTGGTGGACCGCGGCGCCCGGGGCGTACGGCTCACCCCGGCCGGTGAGATCCTGCTCGCCCACACCCACGCGGTCCTCGCCCAGCTGGAGCGGGCGGAGGCGGAACTGGCCGCCTACCGCTCGGGCGCGGCCGGCACGGTCACCGTGGCCGCCTTCGCCACCGGCATCGCCCTGGTCGTCGCGCCCGCCGTGGCCCGGCTCGCCGGCACCGACCCGGGGATCAGGATCCGCGTCCAGGACGCCGAGGGCGACGCCAGCCTGCCGATGGTCCTCGACCGGCAGGTCGACGTCGCCGTGGCCGTCGAGTACCGGGGGGCGCCCGCCGCCGACGACCCGCGCCTCGCGCACGTCCCGCTCTACGCCGAGCCCTTCGACGCGGTCGTACCGGTCACCCACCGCCTCGCCGAGTGCGCCGAGGTGCCGCTGGCCGAGCTGGCCAAGGACCCCTGGATCGGCCCGTACCCGGGCAACCCGTGCCACGACGTGGTCGTGCTGGCCTGCGAACACGCCGGGTTCCAGCCCCGCCTGGAGCACTCCTCGGACGACTTCCGCGCGGTCGTGGCGCTGGCCTCGGCCGACGCGGGCGTGGCGCTCGTCCCGCGCTCGGCCCTGCGCGGCATGGACCTGACCGGCGTGGTCGTCCGCCCGGTCGACGGGGCGGCCCCGACCCGCCGCGTCTTCGCGGCCGTGCGCCGCGGGTCCGAGGAGCATCCGCTGATCCGTCCGGTGCTGGAGGCGCTGGGGGAGACCACCCCCACCTGAGGTTCTCATATCCGGGATAGCATCCCGGATATGAGACAGTCCGCCGAGGGAGAGGTCGACGCCCGGCTGGCCGCCCGGCTGGCCGAGCTGCGCGCCGAGCGTGGCTGGTCGCTGGGGGAACTGGCCGAGCGCACCGGAGTGAGCCGCTCCACCCTGTCCCGTGCCGAGCGTGCCGAGATCAGCCCGACCGCCGCCCTGCTCAACCGCCTGTGCCACGTCTACGGCCGGACCATGTCCCGGCTGCTCGGCGAGGTGGAGGCCGAGGCCGAGCCGGTACCGCTGGTGCGGGCCGGTGAGCAGCCCGTCTGGCAGGACCGGGCCTCCGGGTTCGTCCGGCGCTCCGTGTCGCCGCCGCACCCCGCGCTGCGCGGCGAACTCGTCGAGGGCCGGCTCGCCGCGGGCGCCGACCTCGCCTACGACCGGCCGCCCGTGCCCGGCCTGGAACAGCACATCTGGGTCCTGGAGGGCGCCCTGGAGGTGACGGAGCGGGACACCGGGCACCACCTGGCCGCCGGTGACTGCCTGCGGCTGCGGGTGTGGGGGCCGACGCGGTTCCGGTGCGTGGGCGGGAAGGAGACCCGGTACGTGCTGGCGGTGGTGCTGCCGTGACGACGACCAGGCTCGATGCCTCCCGGCTGCTGGACCTGTCGGGCCGGCTGGCCGACCTGCTCGTCGACACGGTGCACGGCGGCGCCTCGGTGGGCTTCCTCGCCCCGCTCGACCGCGCGCAGGCCCTCGCCTGGTGGCAGGGGCGCGCGGCGGGGGTCGCCGCCGGGCGGCTGGCGGTCTGGGCGGCCCTCGACGGCGGCCGGGTCACCGGCACCGTCACCCTGGCCCTCCCCGACAAGCCCAACAGCCGTCACCGCGCCGAACTTGTCAAGCTGATGGTCCACCGGGACGCCCGGGGGCAGGGCCTGGGCCGCCGGCTGCTGGCCACCGCCGAGGAGGCCGCCGCCGCTGCCGGTGTCACCCTCCTCCATCTCGACACCGAGACCGGCAGCCCCGCCGAACACCTCTACCGCACCGGGGGATGGACCAGGGCGGGAGTCATCCCCGACTACGCGGCCGACCCGTCCGGCGTCCTGCGGCCGACGACCCTGTACTACAAGCACCTCACCCCGGCGTGACTGACAGCCCGGCAGGACGTCAGTCGGTGCCCGAGCCACGGCCGCCAGAACCTGCCCGGCAATATCAATGTCAGTGCCTGCCGCTAGCCTGCGCAGCATGCCGGACGCCGAAGACGTACGCCGTGTCGCCCTGTCCCTGCCGGACACGGCCGAGAAGACCGCCTGGAACATGCCCACGTTCCGGGTCGCGGGAAAGATGTTCGCCACCCTGCCCGAGGACGAGACCTCCCTCGCCGTGCGCTGCCCCAAGGAGGAGCGCGACGAGCTGGCCCTCGCCGAGCCGGAGAAGTTCTGGATCGCCGACCACGAGGCCCAGTTCGCCTGGGTCCGGGTCCGGCTGGCCGCCCTGGAGGACGAGGACGAGCTGCGGGACATCCTCGCCGACTCCTGGCGCCAGGCCGCCCCGGCGCACCTGCTGGAGGCGCACCCGGGACTGGGGGCGCCGGTGGAGGGCTGAGCGGCGCCCGGTGAGCGCCGCCCCGACAAACGCGTGCGCGATCACCGACCCGAGTGCGGTATTGTTTCCCTGCACGTCCGGCCCGGTGAAACCCCAGGTCAGACGGGCAACGGGACGTGGCGCAGCTTGGTAGCGCACTTGACTGGGGGTCAAGGGGTCGCAGGTTCAAATCCTGTCGTCCCGACTTTTCGAAGTCGTGAATCCGAGGCCGTCTTCTCCATGACGAGAAGGCGGCCTTCGCCGTGTCCGCGGCCTGGGGGGGGGGCGGCCCCGGTCGCCCTCCGGGGGCGCACGGGAGCACCGGTGGCGTCCGGTGCGTTATTCCTTGGACTCCGTCGGAGCCGTCGCGGGACACTGCGAGGGCCGGCCCGGCCGGTTGCCGGACGACCGCACGGGGTGGGGATGGGATCGTCTCAAGCGCGCAAGGTCAGGCCCGGGAAGGGCTCCGTACTGCTGGCACTGCGGTACTACGGACGGGAGCTGGGCCGCCTCCGGTGGCTGGCCGTTCCCGCCCTGCTGCTGCCGGCGCTCGGCAACATCGGCATCAACTACATCGCCCCGCTGGTCGTCGCGAAGCTCGTCGGGCGGCTGGCCGGGGAGCCCGGCACCGGGGTCGGCCCGGTGCTGCCGTACGTGCTCGGCTTCGCCGGGGTGCTGCTGCTCGCGGAGACGCTGTGGCGGGTCGGGCTGCACTGCCTGAACCGCCTCGACGCGCTCGGCATCGAGCATCTGTACGTGATCGGCATGGACGAGCTGTTCGCCAAGGACGCCGCGTTCTTCCACGACAACTTCGCCGGGTCGCTGACCAAGCGGGTGCTGAGTTTCGCCTCCCGCTACGAGGAGTTCGTCGACACGCTCACGTTCCAGATCGTGGGCCGTCTCGTTCCCCTGCTGTTCGGTTCGGTGGTGCTGTGGCACTACGAGCCGCTGCTCGTCGTCGGACTGCTGACGATGATCGCCGTGACGGCGTGGTGCGTGGTGCCGCTGATCCGCCGTCGGCAGGCGCTCGTCGCCGAACGCGAGGAGGCCATCGCCCGGGTCTCCGGCCACGTCGCCGACAGCCTGATGAACATGGACACGGTCCGCGCGTTCGCGGCGGAGGAGCGCGAGGCCGCCGAGCACCGCTCCCGGGTCGCGGCGTCCCGGCGGCTCACCCTGCGCTCGTGGGACTACGGCAACCTGCGCATCGACACCCTGGTGGCGCCGATGTCCGTGCTGACCAACGCGCTGGGCCTGCTGCTCGCGGTCGCGCTCGGCGGGGGCGGCCACGGCGTGGAGGCGGTCGTGGTGGCCTTCACGTACTACTCCAACGCGACGCGGATCATGTTCGAGTTCAACCAGGTCTACCGCCGCCTGGAGAGTTCGATGACGGAGGCCGCCCAGTTCACCGAACTGCTGCTGTCGCCGCCGACCGTGCTCGACCCGCAGGTGCCGGAGCCGCTGCGGCCCGCCGCCGCCGACGTCCGCTTCGAGCGGGTGACCTTCGCCCACGGCGGCGCGCGGCCGCTCTTCGAAGGGCTCGACCTGGAGGTGCCCGGCGGGACGAAGCTCGGCCTCGTCGGCCGGTCCGGCGGCGGCAAGACCACACTGACCCGGCTCCTGCTGCGGATGACGGACATCGACGGCGGACGCATCCTCGTCGGCGGCCAGGACATCACCCGGCTGCGCCAGGCCGACCTGCGCGGCCTGATCGCCTACGTGCCGCAGGACCCGGCGATGTTCCACCGCTCGCTGCGGGACAACATCGCCTTCGCCCGGCCGGACGCCACCGAGGCCGAGGTCCACCGCGCCGCCGCGGCGGCCCACGTCACGGAGTTCGCCGACGCGCTGCCCGACGGCTTCGACACCCTGGTCGGCGAGCGGGGCGTCAAACTCTCCGGCGGTCAGCGCCAGCGGGTCGCGCTCGCCCGGGCGATCCTGCGCGACGCCCCGATCCTGCTGCTCGACGAGGCGACCAGCGCCCTCGACTCCGAGAGCGAGATCCTCGTCCAGGAGGCGCTGTGGCGGCTCATGGAGGGGCGGACGGCGCTGGTGGTCGCGCACCGGCTGAGCACCGTCGCCGGGATGGACCGGCTGGTCGTCCTGGACCGCGGCCGGATCGTCGAGCAGGGCACCCACCAGGAGCTGCTGACCGCCGACGGCACCTACGCCAAGCTGTGGCAGCACCAGTCGGGCGGCTTCCTCGACGACAGCCCGGCCCGGGCGGCCGATCTGCGCTGACCGCGCCGCCGGCGGGCCGGGGGCCGTCGGCGGCCCGCCGCCCGTCCCGTCACCCGCGGGTGCGGGCCGGGCGGGGCGGGCTGATGAACTGGAGCTCCAGGGCGGCAGGGGGCCCGGCGACACCCGGGCCGCCCGCCGCCGCCCAGGCCAGGATCTCCTCGGTGCAGTCGTCGTCCGTCGCGAAACCGACCCAGGTGGCCCGGCCGCCCGCCCGGCGGCCCGCGCCGGACGGCTGGACGACGATCACGTTGGCCTGGTCGCAGGGGCCCAGACAGTCCGTCGTACGGACCGCGAAGGTGCCCGCCGACGCGGCGGCCGCCGCCCGCAGGCGCTCCAGCTGCCAGGCGTGGTCGTAGCCGGGGTGCTTGCGGGCGTCGCCGCAGCAGCAGCCCCGGCAGACCACCAGGGTGCAGGGCCGGCGCGCGGCGGCGCCGACCGACACCACGCGCCGGGCGGGCGGGACGGAACGCGCTCCCACGCCGGTCAGGACGCCGACTGGCCGACGTGGGCCAGCGCCTGCCGCAGCAGGAAGCCGTGCCCGCCCGGCATCTCGCTCTGCACCGCGGGCGAGACCGCCTCCTGCGGGTCGAACCACACCAGGTCCAGGGCGTCCTGCCGGGGCCGGCAGTCGCCGGTCACCGGCACGATGTACGCCAGCGACACCGCGTGCTGACGCGGGTCGTGGTACGGCGTGATGCCCTGGGTGGGGAAGTACTCCGCGACCGTGAAGGGCTGCAGCGACGCCGGGACGCGGGGCAGCGCCATGGGGCCGAGGTCCTTCTCCAGGTGCCGCAGCAGGGCGTCGCGGACCCGTTCGTGGTGCAGGACCCGACCCGAGACCAGGGTCCGGCTGACGTTGCCGTCCGGTCCTATCCGCAGCAGCAGGCCGATCTTGGTGACTTCGCCGCTGTCGTCGACGCGCACGGGCACGGCCTCGACGTACAGGATCGGCATGCGGGAGCGGGCGAGTTCGAGTTCGTCCTGGCTCAGCCAGCCGGGCGTGGTATCGGTCAAGTCTGACATTGCTTGATCATACTTTCAGTCCGTCGGGAAGCCGGTAGACCCGGCGGGCGGTCTCCGTCCCGGCCCACCGGGCCAGGCGCGGCGCGTCGGGCAGGCCCAGTTCGTCGGCGTCCACCCGGTCCTGGAGCAGATCCCCCAGTCCCCGGCGGAACGCCGACGCGCCGAGCCCGTAGAACTCGGCCACGCCGTAGGCGTCCGAGCCGTACAGCAGCTTGCGGAACGGTGTGATCTCCAGCGCCTCCTCCAGGACCGTCCGCGCCCGCAACGGGCCGACGTGGTGCGGGGTGAGCCCCACGTCCAGGTACACCTGCTCGAACACCGCGGCCAGACGGGCGGCCTGCCGCTGGTAGGGCCGGCGGTGCGGGAGCAGTACCGGGACCGTGCCCGCGACGAGGTGCGGCCAGTCCGTCAGCCGGGCCGGATCCGCCCGGTGCGGGCGGACGTCGTCGTCGCCGAAGCAGGTGTGCGGCTGGAGCGGCAGCCCCAGGTCGACGGCCGTCCACAGCAGGTGCCGCACGAGCACGGGCTCCGCACCCGCGTCCCCCCTCCTTCGCGCGCCCTGCCCGTCCTCCGCCATTGTGCCGCCGGGCGATCACCGGTGTCCCGGGACCGGACGCGACCGCGACCCCAAGCCCAAGCCCAAGCCCAGGCCCAAGCCCAGACCCAGGCCCGGGCCTGGGATCGCGGTCGCGGGTACGTCCGGGGTCCCCCGGTAGGGTGACAATCCGGTCACCCCCGTACAGGAAGCAGGACATGCCCTACTCGCACGCCCCCCAGCTGACCGCGCCCGAGCCGGCGGCCGACGGCGCCGACATCCGTCTCGTCGTCACCGACATGGACGGCACACTGCTCGACGACGACAAGCGGACGCCCGACGGGCTCTGGGAGGTCCTCGCGCTGCTGCGGGAGCGGGGCGTGCTGTTCAGCCCCGCCAGCGGCCGGCAGTACGCGACGCTGGCGCGGGAGTTCGCCGAGGTCGCCGACGGGATGGTCTTCATAGCGGAGAACGGCGGCTACGTCGTCCGCGACGGCGAGGAACTCAGCTCCGACCCCCTGGACCCCGCAGCGGTCGCCCGCGTCGTCGACGCCGTACGGCGGCTCGTGGCGGGCGGCGCGGACGTCGGGGCCGTGGTCTGCGGGAAGCGGTCCGCGTACGTCGAGCGTGCCGACGAGGCCTTCCTCGCGGAGGTCGGCCGCTACTACCTGCGCCACCGGGTCGTCGAGGACGTCGCCGCCGTCGAGGACGACGTCATCAAGGTCGCCCTGTTCGACTTCGGGTCGGTGGCGGAGACCACCGCGCCCGCCCTGGCCCCGTTCGCGGAGACGCACCAGGTCGTCGTCTCCGGCGAGCACTGGGTCGACGTCATGAACCGCACCGCCAACAAGGGCGCCGCCCTGCGCCGGCTCCAGCGCGAGCTGGGCGTCACGCCCGCGCAGACCGTGGTGTTCGGCGACTACCTCAACGACCTGGAGATGCTGGACGCCGCCGACTGGTCCTTCGCCATGGCCAACGCCCACCCGGAGGTCGTCCGGCGGGCCCGCCACCTGGCCCCCTCCAACAACGACAACGGGGTGCTGCGCACCCTGGTCCGCCTTCTCGACCTGCCGGTGACGGGTATCTGACCCGGGGCCCGGCTCCGTCCGGCTCAGGGCTCCGGCGGCTCCCGGCTTCAGCGGTTCAGGGCTTCAGGGCTTCAGCGGATCGTGGCCGATCGTCATGAGCCGGTGGCGCAAGGCGGTGTCCTCGGCCGCGGGCTCGTCCGCCATGTCCGTCTCGTCGTCGACCGTCTCCACCACCTCCCGCATCACGCGGAGGTCGTCCTCGGTGAGGTCGGTGCGCCGCTTCTGGAGGATCGCCAGCACATGGCGGCCGGTCGGGGAACCCGCCTCCCGGGGCAGCGCCTCCGTGGTCTCGCCGGCGTCCCGCACTCGGAGCCAGGCGGCCAGCTCCTGCGAGGTCATGTTCACCACGCGGTGGAAGTCCTCCCACAGCGCGTCGAGTTCGAGAACGTCGGTCATGGCATCCCCTTCCGTCGTGCCACTGCGCCGTGCGCCCGAGTCGTGTGCGTGAGTCGGGCGCCCGCGTCGTGTCCCTGCCGCGGGGGCCGTGCCGGTGGTCGGTCCTCGCGGTCGGCGGTCAGTCCTCGCGCGGCCAGTTCTCCGCCTCGAACATCCACCGCTGCTTCTCCAGCTCGGCGGTGATGCCGATGAGCAGGTCCTGGGTGACCGGGTCGGCCTTCTCGGTGGTCCCGATCCGCTCCCGCAGCCGGTCGATGGCCGCGCCCAGGGTCTCCGCGATCACCCGCACCACGTCCTCGTCGCGCAGCCAGCCGTCCTTCGGGGACGGCAGCGTGAACGCCGACGCGATCGTCTCCGGGCGGCCGTCCGGCGGCAGGCCGAGCGCGGCGGTCCGCTCGGCGACCGTGTCGGCGAAGCCGCGGGCGGTCGTGACCACCTCGTCGAGCTGGAGGTGGATCGAACGGAACCGCGGGCCGACGATGTTCCAGTGCGCCTGCTTGCCGATCAGGGAGATCCCCAGCAGATCGACGAGCGTGGCCTGCAGCGCGTCGAAGGTGACCTGGCGGGCCGGTTCGGGCAGAGGGCTCTTGACGACAGTCATACGGCGGTCCTCCTTCTCACGTCGTCTCGTGCGGTACGGAGCAGGTCGGCGCGCTCCGCCTCGTCGGTACCGCCCCACACGCCGGACGTCTGCCCGCCGACGAGGGCGTACTCCAGGCAGTCGGCGGTCACCGGGCACCGCCCGCAGACCCGTTTGGCGTCCGCGGTCTCCCGCAACGCCGGTCCGGACGTGCCCACGGGGAAGAACAGCTCGGGGTCCTCGCCGATGCAGGCGGCACTGCGCAACCACTCCATGGGGGCGCGGGTGCCCAGGGCGATTCTGCGCAAACGCGGCCCCGGCGGGAGCGGCCCCGGTGGGAGCGGCCGCGGTCTCGGGGCGGGTGCGCGCGGGGCTCCGGGGCGGTCGGCGCCGCCGCCCGGTGACCTTCCGGTGGCCTTCCCACAGGACGTGACGGCGGTCTATAGTCCGAAACTAGCAGTGCTAATTAAGTAGTGGTGGTCAATCTGTCGGACCACAGCGTCGTCGTCGGTCAGGAGTCCCCAGTCGTGCGTCCCGTCCACTTCGCGGCCGCCCGCCGCACCCCCATCGGCAAGCTGCGCGGCGCCCTGTCCGCCGTACGGCCCGACGACCTCGCCGCGGGTGTCATCCGCGGCCTGGTCGCCGACCTGCCCGCGCTCGATCCGGCGCGGATCGACGACGTGTACTGGGGCGCCGCCAACCAGGCCGGCGAGGACAACCGCAACGTCGCCCGCATGGCCGCCCTGCTCGCCGGACTCCCCGAGACCGTGCCCGGCGCCACGGTGAACCGGCTGTGCGCCTCGGGCATGGAGGCGGTCACCGCCGCCGCCCGCACGATCGCCGCCGGCGAGGCCGAGATCGTGCTCGCGGGCGGCTCCGAGTCGATGAGCCGCGCCCCCTTCGTGCTCGCCCGCCCCGACGAGGCCCTCCCGCACCGGATGGAGACCGTCGACACCCGGCTCGGCTGGCGCCTGGTCAACCCCGCCATGAAGGACCTGCACGGCCTGCTGGCGATGGGCGAGACCGCCGAGGAGGTCGCCGAACGGTACGGCATCCCCCGCGAGCGCCAGGACGACTTCGCGCTCCGCAGCCACCGCCGTGCCGCCCTCGCCCGCGACAAGGGCCACTTCGATGACGAGATCCTGCCGGTGAGGCTCCCGGACGGCGCGGTCGTCGACGCCGACGAGTGCGTCCGGGAGGACACCTCCTACGACAAGCTCGCCCGGCTCCGGCCCGTCTTCCGGCAGGACGGCACGGTCACCGCGGGCAACGCCTCCCCGATGAACGACGGTGCCGCCTGTCTCCTCCTCGCCAGCGAGGAGGCCCTGAACGCGCTGGGCCTGGAATCCCTCGGCCGCTACGTCGCGGGCGCCTCCGCCGGTGTCCACCCCGACGTGATGGGCATCGGCCCGGTCCCCGCGACCCGCAAGGCGCTGGACCGCGTCGGGTGGAGCGTCGACGATCTCCAGGAGGCCGAGTTCAACGAGGCGTTCGCCGCACAGGCGCTGGCCTGTGTGGACCAGTTGGGCATCGACCCCGAACTGGTCAATCCCAGCGGCGGCGCGATCGCCCTCGGCCACCCGCTCGGCTGCTCCGGGGCCCGCATCCTCACCACGCTGCTGCACCGGATGCGGCGCACGGGCGCGGAGCGGGGCCTGGCGACCATGTGCGTCGGGGTGGGGCAGGGCAGCGCGGTGCTGGTCGAGCGGCACTGACGCGCCACGACGGGGCGGCCCGGCGGCCCGGCGGCCGCCGGACGGGAGGCTCCTCACCGGGGCCGATCACGTGTGCGTAGCATCGGTCTCCGCATGAACACGATGACGTTGTGGCACATCACCGGCTGGGAGCTCGCCGCCCTCGCCCTCGCGGCCCTCCTGGTGGGCTTCTCCAAGACGGCCGTCAGCGGGGCCAACACGGTCAGCCTGGCGATCTTCGCCGCGGTCCTGCCCGCCCGCGCATCCACCGGCGTCCTCCTGCCGATCCTGATCGCCGGGGACGTACTGGCCGTCCTCACCTACCGGCGGCACGCCCACTGGCCCACGCTGTGGCGGCTGTTCCCGGCGGTGGCCGCCGGTGTCGTCGCCGGCACGCTGTTCCTGATGTGGGCCGACGACGCGGCCGTGCGCACCTCCATCGGCGCGATCCTGCTGTTCATGGCCGGAGTCACGGTGTGGCGGCGGCGCACCGCCGAGGCGGCCGACGACCCCGACGCCGTGGTGACCCGCGCCGGCCGTCTGAAGGCCCGCTCCTACGGCGTCCTCGGTGGCTTCACCACGATGGTCGCCAACGCCGGCGGCCCGGTGATGTCGATGTACCTGCTGTCGGCGGGATTCCGCAAACTCGGCTTCCTGGGCACCTCCGCCTTCTTCTTCCTCATCGTCAACATCTCCAAGGTGCCGTTCAGCGTGGGCCTCGGCCTGATCGACGGCCGCTCGCTGCTCCTGGACGCGGCGCTCGCCGCGTTCGTCGTCCCCGGGGCGCTGCTCGGCAGGTGGGCGGTGCACCGCATCGACCAGCTGCTGTTCGAGCGGCTCGTCATCGCGGCGACGGTGGTGGGCGGCCTCCAGCTGCTACTGCGCTGACCGCGGCCCCGCCAGCAGGGCGGGCAGGTCCGCGAACGAGTCGACCACGTGGTCCGGGGTGCCGTCGGCCGCCTCCAGCGCCTCCGGCAGGAACTTGCCGGTCCTGACCAGCACCCCGCCGATCCCCGTCCGTTGCGCCGCGAGGACGTCCGACTCGACGTCGTCGCCCACCATCAGCGCCTCCCCGGCGCCCACCCCGAGGCGCCCCAGCGCGGCCGCGAAGAACGCCGGCGACGGCTTCCCCGTCACCTCGGCCGCCACCCGTGCGGCCGCCTCCAGCCCCGCCAGGAACGCCCCGGCGTCCAGCCGCAGTCCCGCGTCGGTGCGCCAGTACAGGTTGCGGTGCATCGCCACCAGCCGCGCGCCCCGCTGGAGGTGCCCGAAGACCCGGTCCAGCGCCTCGTAACCGAACTCGGGGCCCGCCCCGCCTAGGACCACCACGTCCACGCCGTCCGCGTCGAGGCCGACCAGGTTCACGCCCGCGAGGTCCTCCTCGACGTCACCGCTGTTCAGCAGAGCGCACCGGGCGCCCGGAAACCGCTCGGCCAGGTGGGCGGCGGTCGCGGCCGGCGCGGTGAGGACGTCCTCGGCGCCCACCGGGAACCCGGCGTCCGCCAGCGTCGCCGCGATCGAGGCCCGGGTCCGCGAGGTCGTGTTGGTGACGAGGACGACGCCGAACCCGGCCCCCCGCACCGCCCGCAGCGCCTCCACCGCCCCCGGCAGCGGCCTCCAGGAGACGGTGAGGACCCCGTCGACGTCGATCAGGACGGCACGCACAGCACCCATACGGGGACGATAACGCCGGGATCGGCGGTCCGCCGGAAAGGATCACCCGGGTGCTGCCCGGGTCCGGCCCCGCGCGTCCGCCGCCCCCTCCGCGTCCGCCGCCGCCCCGGCCTCGTACTCTCGACGCCATGTCCGCCCACGTCCTGGTCCTCGGCGGCACCACCGAGGCCCGCGAACTGGCCGCCGCCCTCGCGGCCCGCCCCGGTGTCCGGGTGACCTCGTCACTGGCGGGGCGGGTGTCCCGGCCGGGGGCCCTCGCGGGGGACGTCCGCAGCGGCGGGTTCGGCGGGGCCGACGGGCTCGCGGCCTGGCTGGCCGAGCACGCCGTGGACGCCGTGGTCGACGCCACCCACCCCTTCGCCGCCGGCATCACCGCGAACGCGGCGCACGCCGCGACCGCCGCCGGACGGACCCTGATCGTGCTGCGCCGGCCGGGCTGGCGGCCCGGCCCCGGCGACCGCTGGCACCCCGTGGGCTCCCTGGCGCAGGCGGCGGAACTGCTGCCCCGGCTGGGCGGACGCGTCCTGCTGACGACGGGACGCCTGGGCCTCGCCGCCTTCGCGCACCTCACCGGGCCGCACTTCGTCGTCCGGTCCGTGGAGCCGCCCGCGCCGCCGATGCCGCCGGACACCGAAGTCGTCCTGGCCCGCGGCCCGTTCACCGTCACCGACGAACTGGCGCTGCTGCGGGAGCACCGCATCGACGTGCTGGTCACCAAGGACAGCGGGGGAGCGGCGACGGCCGCGAAGCTGACGGCCGCACGCCGGCTGGACCTGCCCGTCGTGGTCGTACGGCGGCCGCCGCTGCCGGACGGCGTGACGGCGGTCCCGGACGTGGCCGGAGCACTGGAGCGGCTGGGGCTGCGGGGCGCCGCCGGTTTCCGCCGGCCGGACCCGCCGGACGGGCCCTAGGTGCAATGCCGGTGACTTAGCGATCGATTCGAGGCTCTGACGTGCGAAAACGTCGCCAGTCAGGGCTTCCGGCAGCCGTTGAGTCACTGGCATTGGCCCTAGGTGTCCTGCCCGCGGAGGTTGGTGACAGCGATCACTGAAGGGTGATCTTGAACGAGTGAGGGCCTTCCGGGTCCGGTGTGGATCGCGACCTCTACGCCCGGCCGCAGGAGGCCCTCGTGGCCCACCGCAATGCCCCGCTGACCCCGACCGGCAGACTGCGTCCGGCCCGGTGCGTCGTGGACGACGGCCGGCCGTCGCGCCGGGCCGAGGAACGCCTCCAGGTCGGCCACACCGCCGCCGCCCCCTGGACGAGGCCGGCTGACAGGCAGTCGTCGATCGTCACAGAGGCGTACGACAACGATGCGGTGGCCGCCGACGGCAGCCGCAGGGCCGTCGCCGACGCCCGTTGCCACCGGCGGCTGGTACGGCGGCCGGGCGGGACGCGCCAGTCACCTGGCCCTGGTGTCCGAGGGGGATTCCGAGGCCGTAAAGGGGGTGACGCCGGGCGTCCCCGGTGCAGGGTGCGTCACAGCAGCCGCCGGATGTCGCCGCGGACCCGGTAGAAGCCGCCTGCCGCCGTGTGCAGGGCGTCCACCACGTAGCGTGCTCCGGGCTCGCGTATCGCGCGCGGGAACTGGACGTTCAGCGCTGGATCGTAGCCCTCGGACACCACGTGCACCCGGATGCGTCCCGCCTCGCTGACGCACTCCACGACGACCGCCCCCGCCGGGGCCCGGGTGACGGTGGCCACCGCGGCCGCGGCCGTGGCCGGCTCGTAGGTCGGCAGGGCCGCGGCGAGCTTGACGTCCCGCGCCACGGGGACCGTACCCTGCTGCGCCGCGGAGACGGCCGCCTCGCTCGCGTCGACGCACACCAGCGAACCGTCCGTGGTCACCAGGTACAGCCGCTCCTCGTGGTACTGCATCGACAGCGCGGAACCGCCGCCGGTGCCGAGCTTCCACAGGCGTGTGCCGTCCTGGTCGAAGCAGTAGACGGACGAGGCCGCGTCGCCCGCGAAGACGAACTGCCCGCCGGGTGAGGTGGCGCACGAGTACACCGCGCTGTCGCACGCGTACGTGGCCTCGATCGCGCCGGTCCGCTTCGACAGCCGCTGGACCACCTTGTGGGCGGTGCCCGCGTACACGACGTCGTCCTCCTGCCAGCCGAACAGGACACCGCCCCGGGTGGACGTGTGCCACAGTTCCCTGCCGCCGTCCGGCGCGTAGGCCGTGACGCCCCGGTGGTGTCCGTGGTAGACGGCCCGGTCGTCGGCGCGGACCATCCAGGCGTGCTCACCCTGGCTGCGTCGGGACCACTGGTGCTCGTCCTCGTGGTCGATGACGGTGAGCCGGCCCTCGCGGTCGGAGACGTCCAGGACGCCCTCGTGGATGTCGAGCCAGAAGATGTCGACGTCCGCCGCGATGTCGTAGGCGGCGAAGGGCAGCTTGGAGGACAGGTCGTACACCTTGCCGTCGTCACAGCCGGCGTAGATCCAGAAGTCGTCGGCCACCAGGCACTTCACGCCGTCCGGCAGGCTGAAACGGGCCAGCGTGTTGCCGTCGTGGTCCAGGGTGTACACGTCGCCCGCCTGGTTGCCGACCCAGCAGCGGTCGCCGTCGACGTGGATGCCGAACGCCGAGGAGCCGGTGGCGAACCGCCACACCACGGGGGCGACGGCGCGCGCGGTGGACGGGGCCGAGGCCACCTGACGCCGGGTCACCGCGCGCGGGGCACGCTGTCCCGGAACGGCCGGGGCGTATCCCCTGCGGACCTTCTCGCCGACCTTCTTCGCGGCCGCGGCGCGTGCTTTCTCCGCCGTGGGGAACGTCGTCGTCTGGGTCTGCCCGCCGGCGCCGATCCGCCCGTAGCGCACCGTCACCACCTGTCCGTCGACGGTCACTTCGTAGAACTTGTGCGCGCCGTCACCCTCCTGTGACAACTCCAGATACGTCGTCGACCCCGCGGACCCGGCAGACATGGCACACCCCTCCCCACAGCGGACCCGTGGCCTTTCCGACGGGTCCCACTGCTCACACCGTAGGAGGAGCCACTGACAATCACCCCCTCCCGCCGACGGCCCCGGCAGGTGCTCCCGGACGCGCTTGACGGGCGCCACCCCGACCTGGCCCTGGACATCCGTCCGGCGGCGACCGTCCGGCGGCCGGGAAGGATGGTCCGCGGTCCGCCGGTACGTCTCACCGGGTGACCGACGGCGCACACGGACCGTTCCCCAGGGCGGTTCCGCAGTCCTCGAGAGTGCGGCCGGCCACCCGTCCCTGCGACTCGGCCCTGGACACGTCCAGGACCACGGAGTGCGCCAGCTGGTCGACGGCGTAGCGGGTGAGCGGCGGCTCCGCGTGCGGGGCGCAGCCGGGCCAGCCTCTGGGCCGCGCCCGCCGCGGCCTGGGCCACCGGCAGCGGGGTGTGGCCGACGCGCGCCCGTACGCCGTGGGCGCGCGGGACCGTCCGGACCGCTTCGTCCCGGTCGTACGGCACCGGGCCGGCGATGTCGTACGCGCCCGGCGGCCAGTCGGCGGCCGGCAGGCATGCCTCGGTGAGGTTCTCGACGGTGGTCAGGCTGAGCAGGACGCTCGGCCCGGGCAGCACGAGCAGCCCGCGGCGGACACGGGAGAGCAACCGTCAACGAACGGCTGTGACCGGCACTTTCACAACAGGCCCCGGTCGTCCCGGGGACTGCGGCGCAGGAGGTAGGTGTCCATGATCCAGCCCTTGCGTTCGCGTGCCTCGGCGCGCAGACGCTCGATGCGGGGACCGGCCTCGGCGAGCGGGCCGGAGACCAGGATCTCGTCCGGGGTGCCGATGTAGGCACCCCAGTAGATGTCGATGTCCTGGTCGGCGTACCGGCGGAAGGCCTGGTGGGCGTCGAGCATCACCACCACGTCGTCCACCCCCTCCGGGAACCCCTCGGCGAGCCGCCGCCCGGTGGTGATCTGCACCGGCCCGGCCACCCGGTTCAGGCCCGTGCGGTGGCGGGCGACGAGCGCCGAGACGCTGCTGACGCCGGGCACCACGTCGTACTCGAAGGTCACCGTGCCCCGCGCCAGCACCTCCTCCAGGATGCCGAGCGTGCTGTCGTACAGCGCGGGGTCGCCCCACACCAGGAACGCGCCGCTCTCGTCCTCGCCGAGTTCCCCGGCGATCAGCCGTTCGTAGATCCCGGCGCGGGCGCTGCGCCAGTCGCCGACGGCGGGGGAGTACGCGGCGCCGCCCGCGCGGCGGTCCCGCTCCGGGTCGCGGGCCTCCACGACCCGGTAACCGCCCTCCGGCAGATGCGTCTCCAGCATGTCCAGGCGCAGCCGCGTGAGGTCGCTCTTCACCTCGCCCTTGTCGAGGACGAAGAACACGTCCGTGTTCCGCAGCGCCCGGACCGCCTGGAGGGTCAGCTGGTCGGGGTCGCCCGCGCCGATACCGATGACATGAATCCTTCGCACGGCCACGAGTCTGCCGTACGCCACCGGCGGTGACGGTGGCGGGTGTCAGCGCAGCCGCGGCGCCGAGGCCCGCGCGTCCACCGCCGTCCCCGACTCCTCCACCTCCCCCGCCAGCCGCCGCGCCCAGTCGGCCAGTGCGGCGAGGTCCATCCCGTACGGATCCCACCGCCCGCAGTCGTCGGCCCACTCCTCCACGGACGCCGCCCCGCGCCGCAACAGACGCGGCCCGCCCGTGAGGTTGCCGCGGGCGGCGTGGGTGAGACCCACCGCGAGCTGGGCCAGCCCCCGCCACAGCGCGCGCTCCGCCTCCGGGCCCGACTTCCAGGCGTCCTCGAACACCTCGTGGGCGTGGAACGGCTTCCCGGCGTCCAGCAGCGCCTGAGCCTCGGCGACACTCTCCCGCGGACGGCGTACGACGCCCTCGGGCTGGCGTTCCACCCCGGCCGCCCCGTACGGCAGAGGCCGCCCCAGCCCGTCCCGGGGCCGCGCGCTGCGCGCCCGCCCCTCCTCGTCCCGGTCCCGCGCGTCCCCGCCGTTCCTCATGCTGCCCATGGGGCGATTGTCCCGCGCCGGTGCCCCTTTCGGTGCAGCGCCCGGTGTGGGGTAAAGTGCTGTTCGCGCGATCACGCGGGAATCCGCGGGAAGCGCACCGGGACGTGGCGCAGCTTGGTAGCGCACTTGACTGGGGGTCAAGGGGTCGCAGGTTCAAATCCTGTCGTCCCGACCAGCTTCATCGCCGGTCGGAAGCCGCTTTCTCATCCGTGAGAAGGCGGCTTCGGTGCGTTCGGGGGATGTCCCGGCGCGATGAGGGGACGGCTGGATCCCGTGTGCCGAGGCCCGACCGAGCCGATTCCGGATCGGGCGGCCGGGCGCGGCGAAGGCGCGGATATTCTGGCACCATGCCGTCCCCCCGCCGCACCGCCCGACAGGCCGACCTGCTGGAACGACTCGTCGCGCTGCTGACGGCACAGGGGTTCTCCGACCTCACCCTGGACGACCTCGCCGAGCGGCTGCGCTGCTCCAAGACCACCCTGTACCAGCTGGCCCGCAGCAAGCAGGGGCTGGTCGTGGAGGCGGTCAAGCACTACTTCCGGGGCGCGACCGAGGCCGTGGAGAAGCGGGTGGCGCAAACCGACGACCCCTCCGACCGCGTCCGCGTCTACCTGACGGCCGTCGCCGAGCAACTGCGCCCGCTGTCCCGCCGCTTCCTCGACGACGTGGCCGAGTTCCCGCCCGCGCGCGAGGTGTACGAGGCCAACACGCGCATGGCCGCGGAGCGGGTGCGCCGGCTGATCGCGGAGGGCGTCTCCGACGGGGCCTTCCGCGAGGTGCACACCGCCTTCGTCGGCGAGGTCGCCGCCGCCACCATGCGCCAGATCCAGCAGGGCGAGCTGAAGGCGCGCACCGGGCTGACCGACGCCGAGGCCTACGAGCAGCTCGCCTCGCTCATCGTGCACGCCGTCTCCTCCTGAGACCGGCGGCTCCGGCACCTTCGACCCCGTCCGCGGATGCCCTCGCGCGCCCACGTGCAGTACTGTGAATGATACTTTCGTACTCCTTCCAGTATCACTCCGTGGAGGTCGGCATGCCTGCCACTCGCGCCCTGCCCACCGAGGAGGCCGTCGACCTCGTCGAGCTGACGCGCACCCTCGCCGCCAGGGAACTCGCGCCCCGGGTCGCCGACGCGGAGGCGGACGGGACGTTCCCGCGGGACGTCTTCCGCACCCTCGGGCGCAGCGGCCTGCTCGGGCTGCCCTTCGCCGAGGAGGACGGCGGGGCGGGACAGCCGTACGAGGTGTACCTCCAGGTCCTGGAGGAGGTCGCCGCGGTCTGGTCCAGTGTGGCCGTGGGGATCTCGGTGCACGCGCTGTCCTGTTTCCCGCTGGCCCGCTTCGGCACCGACGCGCAGCGGCGCAAGTGGCTGCCCGAGATGCTGGGCGGAGAACTGCTCGGCGCGTACTGCCTCTCCGAGCCGCACGCCGGCTCGGACCCGGCGGCGATGCTCACGCGCGCCGTCCGCGACGGCGACGAGTACGTCCTCAACGGCGCCAAGGCGTGGACCACGCACGGCGGGTACGCCGACTTCTACACGGTCATGGCCCGCACCTCCGACGACCGCGCCCGCGGCATCTCCTGCTTCCTCGTCCCGGCCGACACCCCGGGGCTCAGCGCCGACCCGCCGGAGCGGAAGATGGGCCTGACGGGGTCGGCGACGGCCACCATGCGCCTCGACGACGTGCGGGTGCCCGTCGAACGGCGGATCGGGGAGGAGGGGCAGGGCTTGAAGATCGCGCTCGCCTCCCTGGACTGCGGCAGGCTCGGCATCGCCGCCGTCGCCACCGGCCTGGCCCAGGGCGCCCTGGACCACGCGGTGCGCTACGCCCGCGAGCGCGAGACCTTCGGCAAGCCGATCATCGAGCACCAGGGTCTGGCCTTCGTCCTCGCCGACATGGGGGCGGCGACCGAGTCGGCGCGCGCCACGGCGCTCACCGCCGCCCGGCTCAAGGACGCCCGTCTGCCCTTCACCCGGGAGGCGTCCGTCGCCAAGCTCGTGGCCACCGACAACGCCATGAAGGTGACCACGGACGCGGTGCAGGTCCTGGGCGGGTACGGATACACCCGCGACTTCCCCGTCGAGCGCTACATGCGCGAGGCGAAGGTCATGCAGATCTTCGAGGGAACCAATCAGATCCAGCGCATGATCATCTCGCGTGCGCTGGACCGGAACGAGGGCGGTGCGCTCACCGTCTTCGGCAAGGAGTGATGATGCAGCTCGAGAACACCGCCGCCCTTGTCACCGGTGGTGCGTCCGGCCTCGGCGCGGCCACCGCGAAGGCGCTCGCCGAGGCCGGCGCGCGGGTCTTCGCCCTGGACCTCAAGGACGGCATCGACCAGGCGCCCGAGGTGTCCGGCGTGAGCTACGTGCCCGCCGACGTCACCGACCCCGAGCAGGTGCGGGCCGCCGTCGCCACCGCGGCCGGCTCGGGCGTGCCGCTGCGCACCGTCGTCAACTGCGCCGGCATCGGCCCCTCGATGCGGATCCTCGGCAAGAAGGGCGTCCACGACCTCGCCCTGTACGCGAAGGTGATCCAGATCAACCTGGTCGGCACCTTCAACGTGCTCGCGCTCGCCTCGGAGGCCATCGCCGACACCGAGGCCGACGGGAACGGCCAGCGGGGCGTGATCGTCAACACCGCCTCCATCGCCGCCTACGACGGCCAGATCGGCCAGGCCGCCTACTCCTCCTCCAAGGGCGGCGTCGTCGGACTGACCCTGCCCGCCGCCCGCGATCTCGCCCAGTACGGCATCCGGGTGTGCACCATCGCCCCGGGCATCGTCGAGACCCCCATGCTGGCCACCGTCTCCGAGGAGTTCCGCGCCTCGCTCGCCGCCGGCGTGCCCTTCCCGCGCCGGCTCGCCCGGCCCGAGGAGTACGCCAGGCTCGCCCTGGCGATCGTCGACCACGACTACCTCAACGGCGAGACCATCCGCATGGACGGCGCGCTGCGGATGGCACCGCGGTGACGCTCGGGGCCTGACCGGCAGTCGGAAGTCGAAGGCGTACCGGGGCGCACGGCAGACGTGCGTCCCGTACTCGACCGGGCGTCCCGTGTCGTCGTACGCCGTGCGCCGGATGGTCGGCGGGGCCGCCCCGTCCGCTCCGCGAGGAGGGGCGGCCTCCCCGGCGGTGGCGGAGCGGGCGCCGACGGTCTGCCGGGCGCTGTGCGGCGTGACGCCCGCCGCGCGCGGCAGCCGGTACGGGCCCGGTCGCCTCCAGCCGTGCCGTGCCGTGCCGTGGCGGGGCCCGGCAGGGCCGGGGGCAGGTGGCCGCACAGGCGGGCCACCGGCTGTCCGTGCGTCGAGCGCAGCCGCTCCAGGAGCGTGACCTCGGCGCCCTCCGGCATTCCCGGCGCGGCGGCATCGGCCGCGGCCGGGACGCGTTCGTCGCGGACGACGCGCGTGGTCGGTCCCCGCCCGGCCGCCTCCAGGTCGTCGTGGAGGCTGCTCGGTTCCAGCGGCCGTCTCACCCGGCTGTGCACCGCCTGCGTGCCCACTCCGCGGCGGCGCACCAGCAGACCCTTGTCGACCAGCGACCAGCGACCAGCGACCAGCGATCAGCGACCGGATGGCCCGGCGGACCGTCGGGCGGGACGGGCCGAGCCGGATGGGCGGGGCGATCTCGTTGCCGAGCAGGTCGCCGGGGGCGAGTCCCCGTGCGTGATGGCCGCCTCCAGCTGCTGGGCGAGCCGGTGGTGTAGCGGCACCGGGCTGCCGCGGTCCGCATGAGATCCAGCGCGTCCAGCGCGTCCAGCGCGTCCAGCGCCGACCCCGACCCCTGCCCCGACACGGTGCGGGAACGGTCACCGGTCCTCGGTATCGGACACCTCCGCGGGGGTGGGTGGCGCTCCTGCGTTCGGGGTAGAGATCGCTCCCGCGGGTGTAGGACCCGCGCGCCCCCTGTTCATACTTTGTCCTTACATTCGGACCTGCTTGTGAAATGATGTCTTAACAAAGTATTGACAGTGGGCGCCCCAGGGGATTGGATCCCGTCCCAGCAGCGCGCAGTTCCCGACCCTCCGGTCCGGGCCCGGATCCTCGTGATCGCCTCCCCCTTTTCCCGTCGTTCCCCTGTCGCACAGTGAGGTGCAGGAAAGATGGACAGCTCTTCCCCCTCCCGTCCCTCCCGTTCCCGCGGAATCGCCCCGGTCGTGGCCCTGGCCGCCGCGGCCGCCCTGACCCTGGCGGGCTGCTCCAGCAGCTCCGGCGGCAAGAAGGCCGAGGACGGAGGGGGTGAGGCCGCCGCCGGCAAGGCCACGACGCCCCGGATGACCGTCGCGCTGGTGACCCACCAGTCTCCCGGGGACACCTTCTGGGACATCGTCCGCAAGGGTGCCGAGGCCGCCGCCGCCAAGGACAACGTCAAGCTGGTCTACTCCGCCGACCCCAACGCCGGGAACCAGGCCAACCTGGTGCAGAACGCGATCGACCAGAAGGTCGACGGCATCGCCGTCACCCTCGCCAAACCCGACGCCCTCAAGGACGTCGTCGCCAAGGCGAAGGCCGCGAACATCCCCGTCGTCGGCCTCAACTCCGGTGTCAGCGAGTGGAAGAGCCTCGGTCTGCTGGAGTTCTTCGGCCAGGACGAGACCGTGGCCGGCGAGGCGCTCGGCAACCGGCTGAACTCCGAGGGCGCCAAGAAGGTCGCCTGCGTCATCCAGGAACAGGGCAACATCGGCCTCACCCAGCGCTGCGACGGGGTGAAGAAGACCTTCTCCGGCACCACGGAGACCGTGTACGTCAACGGCACCGACATGCCCTCGGTGAAGTCGACGATCACCGCCAAGCTCAAGCAGGACAGTGCCGTCGACTACGTCGTGACCCTGGGCGCCCCGTTCGCGCTGACCGCCGTCCAGTCGGTGTCGGAGGCGGGCAGCAAGGCGAAGATCGCCACCTTCGACCTGAACAAGAACCTCACGGGCGCCATCGACCAGGGCACCATCCAGTTCGCCGTCGACCAGCAGCCCTACCTCCAGGGCTACCTGGCGATCGACTCGCTGTGGCTCTACAAGAACAACGGCAACTACCTGGGCGGCGGGGAGCAGCCGGTGCTCACCGGTCCGGCCTTCGTCGACAAGTCCAACGTCGACGCGGTCGCCGCGTTCGCCGCGAAGGGCACCCGGTGATGAGCATGACCCAGCAGGCTGCGCCGGCGGTGACCCCACCGCCGGTCCCCGGCCC
>NZ_JBICUZ010000015.1:0-14285 GCF_043198675.1 Streptomyces sp. NPDC048734
TCCTTGCCCCCGGAGAACAGGATCACCGGGTTCTCGAACTCCCCCGCCACCTCCCGGAAGATGTGCACCGCCTCCGACTCCAGGGAGTCCAGGTGGCTGAGGGCGTACGGGGAGTCCGTGCCCCCCTCGGTCCGTGCGACGGTCGTCACACCAGTCCCCTCTCGTTGAGCAGGGCGTACACCGACGCCGCGGACTCCTTGACGGTCTGGTTCTGGGACTCGATCCGCAGATCGGGCCGCTCGGGGATCTCGTAGGGGTCGTCGACCCCGGTGAGCCCGGTCAGCTCGCCCGCCGCCTGCCTGGCGTACAGGCCCTTCACGTCCCGCTCGCTGCACACCTCGACCGGGGTCGCCACGTGCACCTCCAGGTACGCCGTCGCGCCCTCCTCGTGGCGCGCCCGGACCGCCTTGCGGCTGTCCGCGTACGGCGCGATCACCGGCACGAGCGTCTTCACACCGTTGCGGGCGAGCAGTTCGGCGAGGAATCCGATGCGCTGCACGTTGGTGTGCCGGTCCTCGCGGCTGAAGCCGAGGCCCGCGGAGATGAACTCGCGGATCTCGTCGCCGTCGAGCACCTCGACGCGGTGGCCCTCCTCGCGCAGCCGAGCGGCCAGCTCGTACGCGATGGTGGTCTTGCCGGCACTCGGCAGACCCGTGAGCCAGACGGTGGCTCCGGTCGTCACGTGATTCTCCTGGGTCGCAGTGATCGCTCCTGTCACCACAGTGGCGACAGGAGCTGTGGGAGTCGTGTGGATCGCCTCGGCGCCCGTCATCCGTGCAGTCCGCACTCGGTCTTCGCGCGGCCCGCCCAGCGGCCGGCGCGCGCGTCCTCGCCCTCCAGGACCCGGCGGGTGCAGGGGGCGCAGCCGACGGAGGTGTAGCCGTCCATCAGCAGGGGGTTGGTCAGTACGCCGTGCTCGGCGACGTAGGCGTCCACGTCGTCCTGGGTCCAGCGGGCGATGGGGGAGACCTTGACCTTCCGCCGCTTCTCGTCCCAGCCGACGACCGGCGTGCCCGCCCGGGTCGGGGACTCGTCGCGGCGCAGCCCGGTCGCCCAGGCCCGGTAGTCCTTCAGGCCCTCTTCCAGCGGCCGCACCTTGCGGAGCGCGCAGCACAGGTCGGGGTCGCGGTCGTGCAGTCTCGGCCCGTGCTCGGCGTCCTGCTCGGCGACCGTCTGCCGCGGGGTGAGGGTGATGACGTTGACGTCCATCACGGCCTCGACCGCGTCCCGGGTGCCGATGGTCTCGGGGAAGTGGTAGCCGGTGTCGAGGAAGACCACGTCCACGCCCTTGCGCACGCGGGAGGCCAGATGGGCCACCACCGCGTCCTCCATGGACGAGGTCACGCAGAACTCCTCGCCGAAGGTGTCCACGGCCCACCGGAGGATCTCCAGCGCGGAGGCGTCCTCCAGGTCGCGGCCCGCCTGCTCGGCGAGCGACTTCAACTCCTCTGCGGCACGCGCTTCCTGAGTCGTCGTCATATCGCCTCCCCTCCGTTGTCGGTGCGCCGGACCCCCCGGGCGAGCAGCCCGAGGAACTTCAGCTGGAATGCGCGGTTGCACGCGCCGCATTCCCAGGCTCCGTGGCCTTGCTCACTGGGACGCAGGTCCTCGTCGCCGCAGTAGGGGCAGTGGAAGGGGGCGGCGCGCTCGCTCACGACAGGGCCTCCTCGCCGGCCCGCGCGGCCCACACCGCGAACCGCTCGCCGTCCTCGCGCTCCGCCTGGAACCGCTTGAGCACCCGCTCGACGTAGTCGGGCAGTTCGTCCGAGGTGACCTTCAGGCCGCGGACCTTGCGGCCGAAACCGGCCTCGAGACCGAGCGCTCCGCCCAGGTGCACCTGGAAGCCCTCGACCTGCTCACCCGCGTCGTTGAGGACCAGTTGGCCCTTGAGGCCGATGTCCGCCACCTGGATGCGGGCGCAGGCGTTCGGGCAGCCGTTGAGGTTGATGGTGATCGGTTCGTCGAACTCCGGGATGCGGCGCTCGAGTTCGTCGATCAGGGTGGAGCCGCGCTGCTTGGTCTCGACGATGGCGAGCTTGCAGTACTCGATGCCGGTGCAGGCCATCGTGCCACGCCGGAACGGGGAGGGCTTGGCGGTCAGGTCCAGTGCCCCGAGGGCCTCGACCAGCGACTCGACCCGGTCCTCCTCGACGTCGAGGATGATCATCTTCTGTTCGACGGTGGTCCGGACCCGGCCCGAGCCGTGCGCCTCGGCCAGGTCCGCGATCTTCGTCAGGGTGGCGCCGTCCACGCGGCCGACGCGCGGTGCGAAACCGACGTAGAAACGGCCGTCCTTCTGGCGGTGCACGCCGACGTGGTCGCGCCAGCGCCCGGCGGGCTGGGCGGGGGCGGGGCCGTCGAGGAGCTTGCGCCGCAGGTACTCGTCCTCCAGGACCTGGCGGAACTTCTCCGGACCCCAGTCGGCTACCAGGAACTTCAGGCGGGCGCGGTTGCGCAGCCGCCGGTAGCCGTAGTCGCGGAAGATGGAGACGACGCCCTCGTGCACGTCCGCGACCTCGTCCAGCGGCACCCAGGCGCCGAGCCGAACCCCCAGCTTGGGGTTGGTGGACAGGCCGCCGCCGACCCACACGTCGAAACCGGGGCCGTGCTCGGGGTGCTCGACGCCGACGAAGGCGACGTCGTTGATCTCGTGCGCCACGTCCAGCAGCGGCGAACCGGAGACCGCGGTCTTGAACTTGCGGGGCAGGTTGGAGAAGGCCGGGTTGCCGACGATCCGGCGGTACATCTCCTCGATGGCCGGGGTGCCGTCGATGATCTCGTCCTCGGCGATGCCGGCGACGGGCGAGCCGAGGATGGTGCGGGGCGTGTCACCGCAGGCCTCGGTGGTGGACAGGCCGACCGCCTCCAGGCGGTTCCAGATCTCCGGCACGTCCTCGATGCGGATCCAGTGGTACTGCACGTTCTGCCGGTCGGTGATGTCCGCGGTGCCGCGCGCGAACTCCTGCGAGATCTCGCCGATCACCCGCAGTTGACGGGTCGTGAGCCGGCCGCCGTCGATGCGGACCCGCAGCATGAAGAACTCGTCGTCCAGCTCCTCCGGCGCCAGGATCGCGGTCTTGCCGCCGTCGATCCCGGGCTTGCGCTGGGTGTAGAGCCCCCACCAGCGCATCCGCCCGCGCAGGTCGCTGGGGTCGATCGAGTCGAAGCCGCGCTTGGAGTAGATCGTCTCAATGCGTGTCCGCACATTGAGACCGTCGTCGTCCTTCTTGAACTGCTCGTTGCCGTTGAGCGGGGTGAAGTGCCCCGCGGCCCACTGACCCTCGCCGCGGTGACGGCTCACCTTGCGGCGGGGCGCTGAGGCGGCAGGGTTGTCGGGGGTGGCGGCCATCGTGAATACGTCCTTCGGGACAGTGACGGGAAGGGGCCGACGCGGGGCGCCGTCCATGGGGAACGGTGGTCGGGTGCCGGGCGGACGGACCTGACCTGCGCAGGCGTGAGCGCACCGGGGCACGTGTGCGCGTCGTTGCGCGGAGGGGATGCTGGAGGGGGCTGTCGGCGGGGCTTCGGCTCGTCAGCTCGCCGGACAGATGGCGCTGGACATGCGGCCGAGATCGACGTGCCGCCGACTCACCAAGGCAATTCCAGTTCCAGACATGACGGAAGCGTGTCACGGCGATCTGGACACAGTCCAGCTTCGTCCGTCATGTGGACACCCTGGTCCCGTTATGTGAGACCAGGGTGGTGTCGGTCACATGCTGTGCGTGATGTCTTGTCGACGCAGGTCAGACGGGGTATGCGCCCGGCCAGGGACCCGGAGCGGCCACCTCGGGCTTCTCCTCGACCGCGGTGTCGAACAGCCTGAACCCGCGGCGCCGGTAGTTGTCCATCGCGTGCTCGCCGTCCAGGCTGCACGTGTGCAGCCACACCCGCTTGGTCTGCGGCAGCCCCGGCCAGCGGTCCGCGAGGTCCCAGGCGCGCGCGGCGCCGTACGACAGCAGGTGGCCGCCGATCCGCCGCCCCCGGAAGGCCGGGATCAATCCGAAGTAGACGATCTCGACGGCCCCGTCGTCCTGCGGTTCCAGCTCCACGTACCCCGCGGGCGTCCCCCGGTCGTACGCCACCCAGGTCTCCACGCCCGGCCGGTCCAGATGCTCCCGCCACCGCGCGTACGACCAGCCCAGCCGGTCGATCCAGCGGATGTCCCCGCCCACGGAGGCATACAGGAAACGGCTGAACTCGGGCGAGGCCACCGCGGAGCGCACGATCCGCACGTCGCCCTCGGGCGCGGCGGCCGGCCGCAGGTCGCCCGGCGCGGTCTGCTCCAGGGACCAGGTGGTCACGGGGATGTCGGTCATGCCCGTCAGGGAATCATCTACTCCGCGGATCTGTCGATCGAGGCCAGCGGCAGCGCGAACAGCACCCGGCCGGACTGCGTCCACACGTCGCCGGTCTGGGCCCAGTACGACAGCGACTCGGTCCGTGGGCTCCAGCAGTCCCGGCTGTCGTCGGCGCCGCAGCGCGCGGCCCGCGCGCCGTCCGCGTCCTGCCGCCACAGCGTCCCGCGACCGTCCTCGGCGCCGCCCCGGCTCACGTACCAGCCGTCGTCGTGCGCCAGCACACCGCGCACCCCGTTCGCCTCGGTCCGGTACGCCTGCGTCGCGCCGACCCGTCCCGCCGGGTCACCGGCGAGGAGACCGGCCCGGCCGGGCGCGGTGTCGAAGGCGTACCGCCACAGCCGGGCGCCCCGGTCGTCGTCGAGAGTCCACTCCCCGGCGACGAGGGTGTCCGGCGCGGTGCTGCGGTCCAGGGACACGGTGGCCGGGCGCGGGGCGTCGGGGCCGCCGCTCAGCCGGTAGGAGGCCACGGCCGGCAGGACGTAGGGGGCACCGTGCGCCGACCAGCCGCCGGGCACCCGGCCGACCGCCGCGCCGGCGACCGTGGCGCGGTGGATGCGGTTGACGTCGTACACGTACAGCGCGGCCCGGTCCCCGTCGCCGGCGGTCACCAGCAGCTTGTCCTGGTACCAGACCATGCCGGAGACCCGGGAGACCAGGCCCCGGTAGTCGCGCCCCCCGTCCACGGGGACGGCCAGCAGCGCCCAGGTGTAGGAGAGGCGGTCCGTGTCGTCCGCGTCCACGAACGCCACCCGGGCCAGACCGCGGTCGGCGACCGGGCCGGAGCCGCGCGACCAGCCGGAGACGATCACCCGGTGCGCGCCCCACAGGCCGTCGTCGTCCGCGTCCCCGGAGGTGGTGACGGCGCCCGGCTCCCAGCCGGCGGTGTCGTCGGCGTTCCAGCAGTACGCGCGGGTGGCCGTCGGGGAGACGGGCAGGGCGTCGCGCTCGCCCCCGGTGCAGTCGGCCGCGTCGCGCAGTGAACGGGCGGCGCCGCTCAGCGCCTCACCGACACCGACCGACGGGCCCATCCCCGCGGCGAGCCGGTCCAGGGCGGCCGGCGGCACCGCCTCCTCCGTCAGCCGCAGCGCGGCCGTGTCGGCCGACGACGTGAGCGGTTCCAGGGCGCCGGGACCGTCGGAGACCGTGGCCTGGGAAGCACTGATCATGGTGGCGGCCGCGGTGAGCGCGAGGGCGGTTCCCGTCAGGAAACCGCGCAGCACCCTGCCCCGCCTGCGCCGGCGATGTCGGCCACGCTGCTTCATTCGTCCTCCCGAGACGGGCCAACTGCGCCTGACGATCCTTGCGTTGCCCGAGGAGCAGGTGGGGTGACCCGTAGAGGGATGCTACGGCAGTCGGCCCCCGTGAGGGGGTGAAGACCTCATATCCGTACGGAAACTCCGTACGGAAACAGGGAGGGAGCGCCGGAAGGGGACCCGCCGGGCCCGCTCCTCCCGTTCCCGCCGGTCACGGTACGGGCCGGGCCCGCTCCACGAGCGCCCGCAGGTCCAGCGTGTGGGGCAGCGTCCCGAAGGCGGCGCCGCCGTCGCCGCCCAGCCGCGAGGCGCAGAACGCGTCGGCCACCTCCGGCGGCGCGAACCGGACCAGCAGCGACCCCTGCAACACCAGCGCGAACCGCTCCGCGATCCGCCGCGCCCGCGCCTGCGCACCGTCCAGATCGGCCAGTTCGGTCAGCAGGTCCTTGATCGCCGCGTCCAGCCGGTGATCCGCCCCGCGCGCCCGCCCCACCTCCTGGAGGAACGCGTTCAGCGCCTGCGGCTCGCGCCGCAGCGCCCGCAGCACGTCCAGCGCCTGGACGTTGCCCGCGCCCTCCCAGACCGAGTTCAGCGGCGACTCGCGCACCAGCCGGGGCATCCCCGACTCCTCCACGTACCCGTTGCCGCCCAGGCACTCCGCGGCCTCCACCGTCACCGGCGTACACCGCTTGGTCACCCAGTACTTGGCGGCCGGCACCGCGATCCGCAGCAGCGCCCGCTCCTGCTCGCCGCCGTCGTCGCAGGCCGCCGCGAGCCGCAGGCCGAGAACCGTCGCCGCCTCCGACTCGAGCGCGAGATCGGCCAGCACATTGCGCATCAACGGCTTGTCGGCGAGTTTCCCGCCGAACGCCTCCCGGTACGCGCAATGGTGCACCGCCTGCGCGACGGCCGCCCGCATCAGCCCCGCCGACCCCAGCACACAGTCCAGCCGGGTCGCCGCCACCATGTCGATGATGGTGCGCACCCCGCGCCCCTCCTCACCGACCCGGCGGGCCCACGTCCCGTCGAACTCCACCTCGGCGGAGGCGTTCGACCGGTTGCCCAGTTTGTCCTTGAGGCGCTGGATCAGGAACGGGTTGCGCGTGCCGTCCTCCAGCACGCGCGGCACCAGGAAGCACGTCAGCCCCTCCGCGGCCTGCGCCAGCACCAGGAAACCGTCCGACATCGGCGCCGAACAGAACCACTTGTGCCCCGTCAGCACATACGTTCCGGCCTCGGCCAGCGGCCGCGCGGACGTCGTGTTCGCCCGGACGTCGCTGCCGCCCTGCTTCTCCGTCATCCCCATCCCGAACAGTGCCCCCGCCTTGTGCCGGGCGGGCCGCAGCTCCCGTTCGTAGATCGTGGACGTCAGCCGCGGCACCCACTCGGCCGCCAGCTCCGGGTCGGTGCGCAGCGCGGGCACCGCCGCGTGCGTCATGGACAGCGGACAGCCGTTCCCGGCCTCCACCTGCGTCCACACCAGGAAGCCCGCAGCCCGCCGCACGTGTCCGCCCGGACGCGTCCAGGCCGCGGTCAGCCCCGCGCCGACCCCCTTGCCCAGCAGCCGGTGCCAGGCGGGATGGAAGGCGACCTCGTCGACGCGGTGCCCGTAGCGGTCGTGCGTGCGCAGCTCGGGCGGATTCTCGTTCGCCTGCACCGCCCACTCGTGGAGCTGTGCCGACCCGGCGGCCCGGCCCAGCGCCGACAGCTCGCCGCGCGCCTCGTCGAGCAGTTCCGGATCGAGGTGCCGCTCCACCGCGGCCACCAGGGCCCGGTCGGTGCCGTAGACGTCGTGCCCGAGGAGGGGAGGTGGCTGGTTGCTCACGGTGTGCGTACTGCCTGCCATACCGGGAAGGTACCCGCGCGCGCACCGGTCATGGCCGTGAGGGCCCGGAACGCGCCGCACGGCGCGTGCAGCCCGGCCCGACGCGAGGACGGCCCCGGGACGGGCCGGGGTGGACCAGGGCGGACCAGGGGCGGGCCGGGACGGACCGGGGTGGGTCACCGGACCGGGGACGGGGCGCCGGGCCCGGCTCGTGGTGGCGGGCCCCACCGGAGGTGAGGGCGGCCCCGCACGGCGGATACCTTTAAGGCGTGCAGCCAGCAAGTCAGTCACCCGAGCAACCCGAGGCACCCGGCGGGCGTCTTCATCGGGCGCGTGCCCTCTACCGGAACGTCTCCAAGCGCAGGACCGCCTGGCTGCTGGTCAAGGACACGGTCAACTCCTGCATCGAGTACCGCATCCTCGGCCTCGCCGCCGAGGCCGCCTTCTTCACGCTGCTGTCCGTGCCGCCGCTGCTGCTCAGCCTCATCGGCCTGCTCGGTTACGTCGACGACTGGACCGGCACCGACACCATCAGCAGCCTGGAGGCCAACCTCCTCGACGCCTCGCGCACCGTCCTGTCCGAGAAGGGCGTCGCGCAGATCGCCCAGCCGATCCTCGACGACGTGATGAAGGGCGGCCGCCCCGACGTCATCTCCATAGGCTTCCTGTTCGCCCTCTGGTCCGGCTCGCGCGCGGTGAACGTCTTCATAGACACGATCACCGTCATGTACGGCCTCGACGGCGTGCGCGGCATCGTCAAGACCCGGCTGGTGGCGTTCCTGCTGTTCGTCGCCGCGCTGCTGATCGGCTCGATCGCGCTGCCCCTGATGGTCGCCGGACCCGACGCCGTCGTACGGATCGTGCCGTGGTCGGCGACGGTCGTCCAGGTCCTCTACTGGCCCGTCGTGATCGTCCTGTCCATCGCCTTCCTGACCACGCTGTACCACGTGTCCGTGCCGGTGCGCTCCCCGTGGATCGAGGACGTGCCCGGCGCGCTGGTCGCCCTCGCCATGTGGGTGCTCGGCAGCTTCCTGCTCCGCATCTACCTGGAGAACACCATCGAGGGGGCCACCATCTACGGCTCCCTCGCCGCCGCCGTCGCCGTCCTGCTGTGGATCGGTGTGTCCGCGTTCGCCGTGCTCGTCGGCGCCGCCATGAACGCCGCCATCGACCGCGTCTGGCCGGCCGCCGCGACGGCCGCCGTCCGCGACGCCAACGAGCGGCTGCGGCAGGAGGAGGCCGCCGAGTACGTCGCCCGGGTGGCCGCCGCCCGGATCCACGAGGACCCCGACGACCCCGACATGCCCTCCGAGTTCCCCGAACGCTGGTCCCGGTTCCTGCCCCCGGAGGACGTCACGGGCCGCCTGCGCACTCACGCGAAGACCTCGCCGAAGGGGAGCGGGGGCGGGGAGGAGTGCCCGCCCCCCGAGAGGTGACGTCGGCGCGGATGCCGCCGGTGCGTGCCCTCGGCGACCTCGGGCGGCACCTGCGGGATCCACGGCGACCGCGGACGGCGCGGGCGCGCCCGCGGTGACCGTGGCGTCACACCCAGGCGCCGGCCGCCGCGGCCTCCTTCGCATATGCGGTGAAGTCGCGCGGCTCGCGGCCCAGCACCCGGCGCACCCCGTCCGTGAGCTGCGCGTTGCGCCCGTCGAACAGTTCCTCGAACAGCCCGACCAGGAAGTCGGCCTCCTCGCCCGGCATCCCGGACCGGGCCAGGCGCTCCCGGTACTCCCGCGCCGGCACGGTCCGGTACGACAGTGCCCGCCCGGTCACCGCGGCGATCTCCGCGACCGCCTCGCCCCACGCGACCAGCCGCGGCCCGGTCACGTCGATCTCCCGCCGTGCGTACCGGTCCCCCGAGGTCAGCGCGGCCACCACCACGTCCGCGATGTCCCGTACGTCGACGAAGGGCTCCCGCAGCCGCTCGGCGGCCGGGAACACCAGCCCGCCGCTCAGACGCAGCTCCTCCGCCAGCGGGCCCTCGCTGAAGTTCTGGGTGAACCACGCGGCCCGCACGATCGTCCAGTCGGCGCCCGACCCCCGCAGCGCCTCCTCGGCCGGCCGTGCCTGCTCCTCGCCCCGCGCGGACAGCAGCACCAGCCGCCGCACGCCCAGACGGACGGCTTCCCGCGCGATGTCCCCGACCGCCGGGGCCGCCTCCGGGGAGCCGACGTCCGTCGGGAACGCCAGGTAGGCGGCCGTCGCGCCGCGCAGCGTCCCCGCCCACGTCGAACGGTCCCGCCAGTCGAAGCCGGTCGCCCGCGAGGCCGCCCGCACGGTGAGCCCCGCCGCCCGCGCGGCCGACGCCACGCGGCCGCCCGTACGGCCGGTCGCGCCGGTCACCACGACCGTCGTCCCCGCCGCGCCCGTCCCTGCGTCCGCCGTCGTGCCGGTCGTCGTGTCCGCCGTCGTGCCCGTCGTTCCGCTCGTCGGGTCCGTCGGGTCCGTCGGGTCCGTCGGGTCCGTCGTTCCGCTCGTCGTGTTCCGTGCCGCGTTCTGTGTCATGACGCCAGTCAACGGCCGTGCGGCGCGAGGGCCCATGGCCGAACGGCTCATTCCCATAAGCGCGCGTCTACGCTGGCCGCATGGACGCTGCCCCACGCTCGAACGGGCTCACGCGGGGTGACCCCCTCGCGGGCCTGCTGGAAGGTCCACGCGCGCGTGGCGCCCTCATGATCCGCGCGTGTTTCGACCCGCCGTGGGCGGTACGGGTCGAGGACCGCGCCCCGCTGACGATGATGCTCATGGTGCGCGGCGAGGGCTGGGTCGTGCCCGACGAGGGCGAGCGGGTCCGGCTCACCGCGGGCGACCTCGCCGTCGCCCGCGGTCCCGGCGCCTACCTCTGCGCCGACGACCCCGCCACGGCCCCACAGGCGCTGATCCTGCCCGGAGGGCGGTGCGCCCACCCCGACGGCCGGTCCCTGAACGGTTCCATGGACCTGGGCGTGCGCGCCTGGGGCGACCGGCTGGACGGCTCCACCCTGCTGCTCATCGGGACGTACATGGTGGAGGGCGAGATCAGCGGGCGGCTGCTGAGCGCCCTGCCGCCCCTGCTGTCCCTCACCTCCGACGCGTGGCCGTACCCGCTCACCCCGTTGCTCATGGAGGAGATCGGCCGCGACGAGCCAGGCCAGGAGGTCGTTCTGGACCGGCTGCTGGACCTGCTGGTGATCGCCGCGCTGCGGACATGGTTCTCGCGGCCGGAGGCGGAGGCGCCCGCCTGGTACCGGGCCATGTCCGACCCCGTCGTGGGCCGGGTCCTGCGCCTGGTCCAGGACGACCCGGCCCACCCCTGGACGGTGGCGTCCCTGGCCGTGAAGGCGGGCGTCTCCCGGGCCGGCCTGGCCCGCCGCTTCACGGAGCTGGTCGGCGAGCCCCCGATGACCCACCTCACCGGCCGGCGCCTGGCCCTCGCCGCCGACCTCCTGCGCGACACCGACGAGACGATCGGCGCGATCGCCCGCCGGGTCGGTTACGGCAGCGCCTTCGCCCTGTCCAGTGCGTTCAAGCGGGTGTACGGCGTCAGCCCGCAGGAGCACCGGGGCCGGGTGACGGGGGCCGGTCTCCCCGCCGGGGGCGGCGCGTAGCCTGGCCCCGTGTACGAGGAACGGCCCTCCCGGCTCGCCGGTGCGGTGGTGTGGACCAGCACCCCGACGGGCGGCACCCCGGGTCCCGTGCTGCCCGACGGCTGCATGGACCTGTTGTGGAACGAGGGCAGGCTGATCGTCGCCGGACCCGACACCCGTGCGTACGTCCCGGACGGCCCGGCCACGCCCTGGGCGGGCGTGCGCTTCCACCCCGGCACCGCGCCCGCCCTCCTCGGCGTGCCCGCCCACGAACTGCGCGACCGGCGGGTGGAGTTGACCGACCTGTGGCCCGCGGCCGAGGTGAGGCGGCTGTGTGCCGGGATCGAGGCCGCGGGACACCCGGCGACCGCGTTGGAGGAGCTGGCGCTGGAGCGGGCCGCCCCACCCGACCCCGTACTGCGCCGACTGGTGACCGCGCTCGCGCAGGGCCGCCCGGTCGCCGCCGTCGCGGAGGAACTCGGACTCGGTGCACGACAGTTGCACCGGCGCTCCCTGCACGCCTTCGGCTACGGCCCCAAGACGCTGGCCCGTGTCCTGCGTCTCCAGCGCGCCCTGGCCCTGGCCCGGCGGGGCGTGCCGTACGCGGACACCGCGACCCGCGCCGGCTACGCCGACCAGGCGCACTTCGCCCGGGACGTCAAGGAACTGAGCGGCATGACGCTGACGGTGCTGCTGGGCCGGTGAGCCGGGGCCGAGAGGTCGGGGACCGGTCAGGAACCGTCCAGAGGTGCGAACAGGTCGACTTCGTGACCGTCCGGGTCCTGTACGACGGCGTACCGCTGACCCCAGAAGGCGTCCCACGGCTTCAGCTCCCCCGCGTACCCGGCCCCCACCAGTTCCCCGTACACCGCGTCGACCTCGGCCGGGTCCTCGCAGCGCAGCGCGAGGGCGTGCCGGCCGCCCCGGGCCGGGGTCCGCCGGCCGGGGTGGAAGGACCGGACGGTGTCCTCGGTGTCCAGCAGCAGCCGCAGCCCGCCCGGCAGCACGGCCTCGGCGTGCGGCTCCCGCTCGGCGCCCTCGGGGAACGCGAGGCCGAGCCGGCGGTAGAAGACGACGGAGGCGGCCATGTCGGAGACGACCAGGCCGATGGCATCGAATCGTGGACTCATGCCGCCCACCGTAGGCAGGACCGTCCGACGGGTCTTGAAGGAAACGGACCCGCCGTCCCGCGTCGGCCAGGTCACCGGAAACACCACGACGGTGGAACACCTGTGCGGCAGGATGGCCGGATGATCCGTACCGTGCGTCTGTTTCCCGCACTGCTGCTGGGGTCCGCGCTGCTCACCGCCTGCGGCAGCGAACGGGTCGGCGCCGCCGACCCCGCCGAACTGGCGTCCCGCGCGCAGGCCCTGGGCATCGCGCCGGAGGCGGTGTACGTCACCGACGCCCCCGGTCACACCCTCGCCCGGCAGTCCGTCGGCGTGCTCGGCGACGACGGCTTCTCCGCCGTCTACGTCTCCCCGCAGAAGGGGACACAGGTGCAACTCGCCGTCGACCGGGGCACGATGACCGCCGCCACCTGCGAACGGCAACCCGGCGGCGAGTCCGCCGCGGAGCCCGTCACCTGCGTCCGCGACGGAGACGGCTGGTACCGCAGTGCCGGGCGGTGGGCGGAGTATGCCGTCCCGAAGAAGGACTTCGTCGTCCGTGTCGGCGGCACGGACGTACCCCGGGCCGTCCTGCGCGAGGCCGCCGGTCACCTGCGCCGCCCCTCCGCCGGCGAACTCGACGACCTCCTGCCGTCCGCACCGGCCGGCGGTGGCCCGGCGGAGCGCGGCCCGGTGGAGCGCGGCGACCTGCCGTCGTTCGGTGACGGAGCCCCGGACAACGACGTCGACGCGGGGGGATGAGAGACCGCGGAGCCGGAGGCACCGCGGGCGGCCGTACCGGATGTGTCACCGGCCCGGCGGTGCGGTGCTCGCCCGCTCCACCAGCCGTGTGGACAGTTCCGTGCGGGTCCCCTCCGGGTGCTCGCCGTCCATCATCCGCACCAGCAGCCGCAGAGCCGTCGCCGCCATCTCGGCCAGCGGCTGGCGGACGGTCGTCAGGGCCGGCGTGGCCCAGCGGGACTCGGGCAGATCGTCGAAGCCGACCACGCTGATGTCGTCCGGGACCCGTAATCCCCTTTCCGCCGCGGCCTCGTAGACACCCAGCGCCATCCGGTCGGAGCACACGAAGACGGCCGTCGGCGGCTCGGGGAGGTCGAGCAGCTCGCGCATGCGGTGACGGGCCACGGACTCGTCGAAGCCGGCGTGGCGGACGTACTCCGGGCGGTGACCGAGACCCGCCGAGGCCAGGGCGGAACGGTAACCGGCCACGCGGGCGGTGCTGCACATCCTGCGGCGCGCTCCGGCGATCACCGCGATCCGCTCGTGACCGAGGGCCAGCAGGTGCTCGGTCGCCGTCACGCCCCCCTGCCAGTTCGCCGCGCCCACCGACACCACGCCCGGCGGCGGCTCCAGCACCGGGTCGATCATCACGAACGGGATCCGGTGCTGCTCCAGCCACAGGTACTGGGGCTCCGTCAGCTCGGCCAGGTCGAACAGCACGCCGGCCGAACCGCGCGCGGTGAGCTTGTCCAGCCAGCCCCGCTGTGGCCGGCCCGCCCGGGTACGCGACAGGGTGGCCGAGACGACCACGTCCAGGCCGGCGTCGTGCGCCGCCTCCTCCACGCCGTGCAGGACCGCACCCGACCAGGAGCTGGCCAGGGACCGCACCACGAGATCGACCAGCCGGGGCGGCTTCGTCGGGTCGAAACGGGGCCTGCGCACGTAACCGAGCCGGTCCAGCGCCTCCGTGACACGGCGTCGGGTCTCGGGAGCCACGTCCTCGCGGCCGTTGACCACCTTCGAGGCGGTGGGCACGGACACCCCCGCCTCGCGGGCCACGACCGCCAGGGTCGGCCCGGCCGCCACGCTCGCACTGCCCGTGCGGACCATCGGGAACCACCTCTCCGGCCCGCCCGAGGGCCAGCGAACGTTCGACCACCGCCCTTTCGGAGCCGATCTTGACCGACGGCTCGCAGAAAGCGCTTGCTATCCTAGGTGTGCCGCGGCGTGGCGTGAAGACGTGGGGAGATGCGGGGAACGGTTGCGCGGTGCGGATGGGCGTGCGGCTGCCGCTGCGGGTGCGGGTGCGGCGGGGCAAGGGCGGCGGGGGGGGGGGGCGGCCGGGGGGCGGGGGCGCGGCGCCCCGCCCCCGCCCCCCCCCCGCCCCCCCCCCCCGCCCCCCGCGCCCCCCCCGGGCGGGGGCCCCCGCG
>NZ_JBICUZ010000015.1:14290-167676 GCF_043198675.1 Streptomyces sp. NPDC048734
GTGGGGGGGGGGGGGGGGGGGGGGGGGGGGGGGGGGGGGGGGGGGGGGGGGGGGGGCGGGCGGGGGGGGGGGGGGGGGGGGGGCGCGGGGGGGCGCGCGCCCCCCGCCCCCCCCCCCCCCCCCCCCCCCCCGCGAGGGGGAGACTCCCGCTCAGGCCTCCTCGAAGCGCCGGCGCGAGGTCTCGATGTGGCCGAGGTACCGGTGCGTCCAGTCGCACAGTCCGTCGATCGTCACGCGCAGGGCGTGACCCGGCTCGGTCAGGGCGTGCTCGACCCGTGGCGGCACCGTGGGGTGGACGGTCCGCTCCACCAGGCCGTCGCGCTCCAGCATGCGCAGGTTCTGGGTGAGCATCTTGTGGCTGATGCCCTCGATCTCGTCCCGCAGCGCGCTGAACCGCAGCGTGCGGTCGCCTCGACTGAACGGCTTTCGTGGCGAGGACCTGGTCCCGTGCCGCGCCGCCGGTGGTCCGCGGTCGGTCCGCCGGTGGTCCGCGGTCGGTCCGTGCGGGGGTGGCGGGCCGGCTCGCGGTGGGGCCCCGGCCGGGACCGCCGGCTCACCGTCCGAACCGCCCGCGCTGGGGTCACGGCTCCGGTCCGCCCGCGCTGGGGTCACGGCTCCGGTCCGCCCGCGCCGGGGTCACGGCTCCGGTCCGGTCACGTCACGGTCAGCGTCCGCGCGATCGACGCCACCGCGTCCGGACCGACCCGGCAGCAGCCGCCGATCAGCCGTGCGCCCGAGTCCCGCCAGGCGAGGACCTGTTCGGGGGCGAACGTCGAGCGGCCGTTCCAGGCGCGGGCCCCGGCGTCCCAGGCCTCGCCGCTGTTGGGGTAGACGACGACCGGCTTGCCGGTCACCCGCGCCGCCGTCGTCACGGCATCCTCGACGTCCTCGGGGGCACAGCAGTTCACACCGACCGCGATCACCTCGTCCGCCTCCGCGGCCAGGGCGAACGCCTCCTCCAGCGGCTGCCCGGCGCGGGTGCGGTCACCCGCGACGCTGTACGACAGCCAGGCCGGCACGCCCAGTCCGCGCACCGCCCGCAGCAGCGCCTCGGCCTCCTCCGCGTCCGGGACGGTCTCCAGTGCCAGCACGTCCGGCCCGGCGGCCGCCAGCACCTCGAGCCGGGGCCGGTGAAACCGCTCCAGCTCGTCCACCGTCAGCCCGTAACGGCCCCGGTACTCGGACCCGTCCGCGAGCATCGCCCCGTACGGCCCCACCGACGCCGCCACCCACAACGGCCGGCGAACGCCCCTGTCCCGGGCCTGCCGGGCCGCCTCCTGAGCCAGCTCCACGCTCAGCGCGAGCAGGCGGGCCGCCTCCCCACGGTCGATCCCGCGCTTCGCGAAGCCCTCGAAAGTCGCCTGGTAGCTGGAGGTGATGGCCACGTCCGCGCCTGCGTCGAAGTAGGCGAGGTGCGCCTCGGTGACGGCCTCGGGCCGCTCCGCGAGCAGTCGCGCCGACCACAACTCGTCGCTCAGATCGTGTCCGGCGGACTCCAGCTGGTTGGACATGCCGCCGTCGAGGACCACCGTCCCGGCGGCGAGCGCCGCGGCGAGGGCGGGCCGGCGCGGGCCGGAAGCCGGTCCCGAAGGGCCGTGGGCCGAGCTGCCGTGCACGGAGGGACCGGGTGGGGAAGGGGTGTCGCTGGTCATGCCCCGACGCTAACCGAACCCGGAACGGACGAACCGAGGGTGTCCACCAGGTGAACGGATCGCCCACGATGTGGGACGCGGGGCTACGATCACGCACTCCCCGCCCCACCGCACCCGTACGGACCCGCCATGACTTCCCCCGACACCACCGAGGCCACCGGCCCCGGCCCGGCCACCGGCCCCGGCCTCAGCCCCGCACCCGCACCCGAACCCCTTCCCGCACCCGCTCCCCGCCGACGCCGCTTCGGCCTCGCCGCCGCCACCGCCCTCGTCATGGGCAACATCATCGGCGGCGGCATCTTCGCGCTGCCCGCGGCGGTCGCCCCGTACGGCACGGTCAGCCTGCTCGCCTTCGTCGTCCTCTCCGTGGCCGCGCTCCTCCTCGCCCTCCTCTTCGGCAGGCTGGCCCGCCGCAGCCCTGTCACCGGCGGCCTGTACGTGTACCCGCGCGACGCGTTCGGCCCCTTCGCCGGCTTCCTGTCCGCCTGGTCGTACTGGACGATGTGCTGGGTCAGCATCGCCGCGCTGGCCGTCGCCGTCGTCGGCTACGTCGACGTGCTGATACCGCTGCACGGCAGTCACGCCCTCGAAGCGGCCGTCGCGCTGGCCGCGCTGTGGCTGCCGGCCGCCGCCAACTTCGCCGGCACCCGCTGGGTGGGCACGGTGCAGATCGTGTCGACCGTCCTGAAGTTCGTCCCGCTGCTGGTGGTCGCCACGGTCGGTCTGTTCTTCGTCGACACCGACAACTTCGGGCCGTTCAACGCTTCCGGGGACAGCGTTCCGGGCGCGCTCGCCGCCTCCGCCGCCCTCCTGCTCTACAGCTTCCTCGGCGTGGAGTCGGCGGCCGTCAGCGCGGGCGAGGTCGACGACCCCGAACGCACCGTCGGCCGGGCGGGCGTCCTCGGCACGCTGGGATCCGCGCTCGTCTACCTGCTGGGCACGGTCGCCGTGTTCGGCCTGGTCCCGCACGAGCGGCTCGTCGACTCCGGAGCGCCCTTCGCCGACGCCGTGAACGCGATCACGGGCGGCAGTTGGGGCGGCACCGTCATCTCCCTGGTCGCCGTCGCCTCCATCGTCGGCTGCCTCAACGGCTGGATCCTGCTGGCCGCGCAGATGCCGTACGCCGCCGCCCGCGACGGACTGTTCCCGCGGCCGTTCGCCCGTGTCGGCAAGGGCGGGGTGCCCGGCTTCGGAGTGTGGGCCGTGGCCGTCCTCGGCACGGTGCTCATCGGCCTCAACTACACGGCGGGCCCCGACACCACGTTCCGCGTGCTGGTCCTCATCACCACGTTCACCGGCTGCGTCCCGTACCTGCTGTCGGCCGCGGCCCAGCTGTACTGGCTGGCCCGCGGCACCCGCGAACGCGTCCGTCCCGCGGGTCTGGCCCGTGACCTCGTCGTGGCCGCCCTCTCCTTCGCCTTCTCCTTCTGGCTGATCGCGGGAGCCGGTTACGCCGCCGTCTACCAGGGCGTGCTGTTCCTCTTCGCGGGCATCCCGGTGTACGTGTGGCTGCGCGGCCGCCGGGAGACGCCGGAGCCGAGCGCGCCGACCGGGTGACCGGGTGACCGTGCCGACCGGCGTGAGTATCTTGGGCGCGTGACCGACATCGCCGCCCCGGAGGCCGAGGCCCGCGAGGTCCTCGGCCCCGGCGCCGGCCGGGCGTCCGCCGAACCCCTCGCGCACAACCCGAAGAACGGGGTCACCGCCGGTGTGTGGCGGGTCCGTGCCGGCGACCGGTCGGCGGTGCTGAAGGTGCTGACCCGCAGGAAGGCGGCCGAGGGCCGCTGGGCCGCCTCGGACGACCCGCGGCACTGGAACCACTGGCGGCGCGAGGCCCACGTCTACGCGTCCGGCCTGGCGCAGACGTGGCAGCCGTACGGCATCCGTGCGCCCGGCCTGCTGGCGTGCGTCGAACGGCCGGACGGGGACGTGGCGTTGTGGCTCGAGGACGTCCCGGGCGAGCCCGCCACCTCCTGGACGGTCGAGCGACACGTCGAGCAGGCCCGCAGGCTCGGCGCGGCCCAAGGAGCGCAGGCAGCGCAGGGAGGTCCCGAGGCGACCGACCGGCCCTGGCTGACCCGACGGTTCCTGCGCCAGTACGTCGAGAGCAACACCCTCGGACTCGAACTCCTCGACGACGACGAGGCGTGGCGGCAGCCTTTGGTGCGCGACCACTTCCCGCCCGGTCTGCGCGGCGCCATGGTCCGCCTGCATCACGACCGGGAGTGGTTCCTCCAGGTCATGGAGAAGCTGCCGCGCGCCTTCAGCCATCTCGACCTGTGGCCCGCGAACGCCCGCGCGGACGAAGCGCGTCCGCCGGGCTCCGTCGTCCTCGACTGGGCCTTCGCGGGCGACGGCGCGCTCGGCGAGGACCTCGGCAACTACCTCCCCGACACCGTTCTCGACCTGTTCCTGCCCGCCGCGCGCCTGCCCGCCTACGCGGCGACGGCGTACGAGGCCTATCTCCACGGGCTGCGGCAGGGCGGATGGCGGGGCGACGAGCGGCTCGTACGGCTGGGGGTGTGCGCGTCGGCGGTGAAGTACGACTGGATCACCGCCCTGATGCTGGCGCGGGCGGGGGAGGAGCAACGGGACTACGGCGGCACACGGACGGTGCAGGCCGAACTCCGTTACCGGGAACGCGGGACGACGCTGGCCTTCCTGGCACGGTGGGCGGCGGAGGCGCGCCGACTGGCGCCACAGGTCGGATTCCCGCAGGCGCCGAGCGGACGGTGACGGGCGCACCCGGCACTCCGTCAGGTGCGCCGACGTCACCGGTCAGTCCCTCTGGCCGGGCGCGCAGCTCGAGCAGTACGACTGCAACGGCGGCGGCAACCAGAAGTACTGGTTCAAGCCGGTCGGAAGCGGCTACCACCAGTTGGTCGTCAGGAACAGTTCCCTCTGCGTGCGGGAGAACGCGAACACCGTCACCCAGGAGAACTGTGACGCCACGGCCGCCGCCCAGCAGTGGTCGCTCACCACGTCGGGCAGCTGGGTCAGCGTCAGGTCCCGCGCCGGCGGCGAGTGCCTGGACGTGAACGGCGCGTCCACCGCCAACTCCGCCGCCGTCATCACGTACACCTGCAACGGAGGCACGAACCAGCAGTGGACTCGTGGAACCTGACGTTTCTTCAGTTCGTCAGGCCAGGAGGTCGATCGCGTCGAAAGCGGTCCCCGCGCTGAGGAAGCCGGTCGTCCCCGAACCGCTCACCACGTTGATCCTCAGCACGTTGTACTGACCGGTGTCCGTCCGCCAGGCGCTCGCCGGGACGTTGTAGGTGAAGGTGTGGTTGTTGCCCCGGTAGGAACCGTTGGTCAGTGACCGCGTGTTCGGCTGGGTCGGCGGGGAGGGGACGGCCGAGGTCCAGGTGTCGTTGACGACGACCTGCGGGCGGCCGTTGGCGTAGGCCGTCGTCACGCCGATCCGCAGGGTGTGCGCGGCGGCGGCCTGGGCCGCGGTGAGCCGGAAGTACACCAGCAGACCGCTGTTGACGTCCTTCCAGATGTAGCAGGGGAAGGCGGAGGTCTCGCTGCCGCTGCCGACGACCACGTTGCCCGTCCAGGGGGCGGCCCGGACGTCGGAGGGGTGCGCGTACGTCATCAGGTCGGCGTTCTTGAAGCCGGCGGGCGAGCCGGTCCACTCGTTGATCCGCCAGACGGCGCTCGCGTTGCCCGGGTCGTTCGTGGCCGGGATCGCGATCGAGTTGAGGGTGGTCGTCGACCCGGCGGACACGGTCACCTGTGTGCTGTACACCGCCAGCTCGCTCTTGTACACGGTCAGCGTGTACGTCCCCGGCAGCACTCCGCCGATGGAGTGGTAGCCGTCCGACGCCCGTGCCGAACCCCAGTACTGGGCGGCCGCGTTGGCCAGTCCCACCGTGTACGGGTACGCCGTGTTCCGCCCCGTGATGCCGACGCACGCGACCCGGCCCCGGCCGCTCGCCCCGACGTACCCGGCGATGCCCAGCGAGTCCGCCCACGGCGTGGTCAGTGTGCCCGGGGACAGCGCCGGTGAGGGGGCGCCGCCGTCCGTGAACGCGATGACGTACGGCCCCTGGAGGCCGAAGCGCTGGTCCTCGGTCTGGTTCTGGCCGTAGTGGAGGATCTCGTACAGGCCGCCGCCGTCCGCGCTCTGGTGGCGCAGGAGGGACCGGTAGAAGGGGCCGCCGGAGGCCTTCTCGTGGTTGCTGCGCACGATCCACAGGCCCACGCCGCCGGCGCTCCAGCCGACGTGGTCGTAGTCCATGACCCGACGCCTCGCGTAGTGCTTGGAGCGGGTCTGGCCGTCGGACTTCGCGAACACGTCCGAGGCCTCGATGGTGCTGGTGGTGTACGTGTAGGAGTCCGGTTCGTCGTTGAGGAACAGGCCCTTCCTCACGCGCAGGATGTAACGGGTCGCCGGGACGGACGTGTCGGCCTTGTAGGTCCACAGGTAGACGTTGTTCTCACCGCTGCGGGCCGCGTAGTAGTGCTTCAGCGTGCCGTACGCGACGGAGATCAGGATCGTCGAACCGGACTGCTTCACCGACACGGCGGAGGCGCCGAGGCCGGACTCGACGTGCGAGTTCATGCCGCCGTAGCCCTGGTACTCCACGCCGCGGTGGACGAGCGAGGTCAGGTCGCCGTTGGTCTTGCTGACCTTGAAGACGAGGCTCGCGCCGGTGTCGACGACGTAGTGCGAGCCGTCGTCGGTCCAGCCGAAGGCCGCGGCGGACGCGGGGGCGGCGAGGGGACCGGCGAGCGCGGCGGTGCCGGCGGCGGCCGCGGCGCCGAGGACGAAGGTGCGGCGTCGGACCGGCCGGTGGCTGTCGGATCCGGACATGGGGGTGCCTCCTTCGGGAGGTGTGGGGGTGCGGGTGACTGGTCAGCGTGGCAGTTGAATCGATTTCGCGAAAGGGCTTTCGTTGGAAGGGAGTTGGCAATCCCGCGAAATGGGCCTGAGGTCTAGAAAGCGCTTGCCGGAGGCGGTACGGTCCTCCGCCAGGTCCTGTTGCCGCGACCGAGGAGCCGCAAGTGAGACGTTTCACCCCCGCCGTGCCGGCGGCGCTGGCCCTGGCCACCGCCCTGACGGCCGTACCCGCCGCCCGGGCCGACGACGGCGCGGGCCCGCCGTTCGGCATCGCCGACTGCACCGCCACCGCCTGCCACTTCGACGTGCCGCCCGGCACCTACGACGTGAAGGTCCTCCTCGGCGGCGAGGCCGCGTCGAGCACCGCCGTCGGCGGCGAGACCCGGCGTGCCCTGCTCCCCGAGACCGCCGTCGCGGCGGGCGAGCGCGTCGCGCGCAGCTTCACCGTGAACGTCCGCACACCCGAGGGCGAACCGACCGGTGCCGACGGAACCCCCGGCCTGGACCTCGTCCTCGGTGGCTCGGCCCCCGCCCTCGCCGGCATCCGCGTCACCCCCGCCCGGCACCCCCGCCAGATCTTCCTCGTCGGCGACTCCACGGTCTGCGACCAGCCGGGCGACCCGTACTCCGGCTGGGGTCAGCAACTCCCGCAGTACCTGCGCAAAGGCGTCTCCGTCGCCAACCACGCGGACTCCGGTGAGAGCACGGTCACCTATCTGGGGAACCCGCGGCTGTGGGCCACCGTCCAGCCGCGGATCCACCGCGGCGACCTGGTGCTGATCCAGCTCGCCCACAACGACAAGACGACCGACGGGGCGACCTACCGGGCGAACCTGGAAACCCTGGTCGCCGGCGTCCGCGCGAAGGGCGGCGAGCCGGTCCTCGTCACCCCGATCGTGCGCCGCTGGTTCAACGCCGACGGCACGCTGAACAACGGAACGGCCCTGCTGGTCAACGGCCTCGGCGTCGACCACCCCGCCGTCGTCCGCTCGGTCGCCGCGGCGCACGACGTCCCGCTGATCGACCTCACGGCGAAGACCAAGGCCCTGGTGGAGTCCCTGGGCGTGGAAGGGTCCAAGGCCCTGTACCTCTACAACGAGAAACGGGACAACACGCACACCTCGGCACACGGCGCCACCGTCTACGCGGGCCTGGTCCGTGACGAACTCGTCGCCCTGCGCCTGGTGCCGGAGGGCCTCGTACGGGTGGGATAGACACCTGGGGGCGCCCCGACCGGAACCGGGACGCCCCCAGGCTCCGTTCCGACCGGAACCGGGACGCCCCCAGGCTCCGCGCCGCCACCGGCTCCGGCCCGCCGCCACCGGCCCGCCGGTACGGGAGGAAGGGCGTGACCGCCACCGCCACCGGCCGGCAGCGAAGACAGGAGGCCGGTGCCGCAGGCCCCGTCCGCCCGTCCGTCCGCCCCGGCCGGTTCGGAAGGAAGCAGCCCCCGCACCGGTTTCACCCGCGCCCACTGGGAGGCGGCCGCCGACGCCCTGCTGGCCGCCGTGGAGCCCTACGCCACCGAGGATCGTGCCCTCTACCCCCTCCCCGGCGCCCGCGAGAGCTGGTCCAGGCCTGGACGACTCGCTCACCGGCGTCACCGGCGTCACCGGCGTCACCGGCGTCACCGGGGACGTCGGTGACGCCGGCTCGCTGTTCGTCGCCCTCGCCCGCCTGACCGGCGAGCCGGACCCGGTTCCGCTGGAGGAGTCCGTGCCGGTGCGGACGACGGACGCGGCGGAAGGGATCGTCCACGTCCGCTTCGGCGAAGGGCCCGAGGTCCGGGTGACCGTCTCGCCGGACGGCGTACGGGTCACCGGTGCGGCGGGGACGGACGGGCCGCCGGCTTCCGGGACTTGAGGCGGGCGGCGGCCGCCCGCGCCCGGGGCGGGCCACCGGACGTGGCACGGGCCGGTGCCCGGGAAGGCGTCGGTGCCCGGGAACGTGCTGCCGTCGGGCAACGTGCCGGTGCGCGCGTTGCCCCGCGGAGGCGGTTGCACGAGAATCCCGGCATGACTTCCAAAATCCGCCACGTGACGATCGACAGCGCGGACGCCCACGGCCTGGCGACGTTCTGGTCCGCGGCCCTCGGTGAGCCCCTCCACGAGGACGACCGTCCCGGCGACGAGGAGGCGCTCATCGAGGGCGCCGGCCTGCTCTTCGTGACGGTCCCCGAGCGCAAGACCGTCAAGAACCGCGTGCACCTCGACCTCCAGCCGCAGGACCGCACCCGCGACGAGGAGGTCGACCGCCTGCTCGCCCTCGGCGCCACCCTGGTCGCCGACCACCGCCGGCCGGACGGCAGCGGGTGGGCGCTCCTCGCGGACCCGGAGGGCAACGAGTTCTGCGTGGAGCGGAGCGCGGCGGAGCGGGCGGGCTGAGGCCCGCCGGCCCGGCGGCGGTCACCGCGCGCGAAAAGCCGTTCCCCGGTCCCCGGTCCCCGATTCCCGGTCCCCGGTCCCCGATTCCCGGTCCCCGATCTCGATTCTCGACGCGACGGATCCTCGCCGCCGCCCGAGGGCGCCGGTCACTCGCCGGTGGGCCAGTGCGTCAGGGCCGTGTGCAGGGCTTCGACCGCCTTGTCCCACGAGCGCTGGACGTCGCGGGGCGCGCCGAAGCCGCCGCCCGCCTCCAGGGTGCAGTAGCCGTGGAAGGTGCTCCGCAGCAGACGTACGGCGTCGGTGAGGTCGGGTTCCTCGAGGCCGTACGCGCGGAGCATGCCGTAGGTGATCTCGGCGGTGCGGCGGAACGCCGGGGCTTCGGCGACCAGGGTCTGGTCCATGGGGATCTGGGTGGCGGCGTACCGTCCCGGATGCTCCAGCGCGTACTCGCGGTAGGCGCCGGCGAAGGCCGCGAGGGCCTCCTTGCCGGAGCGGCCCGCGACGGCCGGGGCGATCCGGTCGATCAGCTCGGCACCCGCGTACAGCGCGAGGCGGGTCCGCAGGTCCTGGATGTTCCGGACGTGCGAGTACAGGCTCGCGTCCTTGACGCCGAAGCGGCGGGCCAGCGCGGAGAGGGTGACGTTGTCGAACCCGGCCTCGTCTGCGAGGTCGGCGGCGGCCGTGACCAGGAGGTCCGCGGTGAGGCCGGCTCGGGGCATGGGGGACGCCTTGTTCTTCGGGGGCCTTGGTGGGTCGGGAGGATCCTAAGGGCTGTCTCGGTGGGGTGCCTTCGCGGCGAATGCGGCGTGATCATGGTCACTGCCCCCGGTGGAAGCGTGTGAGCCGCTTGTGGAAGCGCTGAGGGATCGTTTAGAACGTCCCCATTCGTGAACAGCGGGAAGGCGTGCACAGGTGGTCGGCAGATCCTCCGAAGAGTCCGGGAACGGCGACTCGTCCATATCCGACGAGGACCTGCGGGCGTTCCTCCGGGAGAGCGAGCGGGGCGCGCCCGACTCCGCCCCGAAGGAGCCTTCCGCCCGTGCCCGCATGGTCACCGAGCGGCTGCGCCGACAGGACGCCCGCGGTGAGGCGCCCCAGCCGTGGCGAGGCGGCCCGGACCCGGGTGCCCGCCGTCGACGGCGGCAGGTGTGGCCCTTCCTCGGTGTCGCCCTGGCCCTGTGCGCGCTCGCGGTGTCGCTGAAGCCGTCGCTGCTGCCCGGCGACCCCTTCGGAGCGGGAGGGCCCGAGGCCGTGACGGTGACGCCGCTTCCGGCGGAGACCGCCGCTCCCACCGCCGCGCCCGCCCCGGCGCCGGAGGAGGTCCCCACGCTCGACCGGCCGTTCGCCGGCTCGCCCGCGCTCGGCTGGGCCGACGGCGAGGCCGGTATCGTCCCGCCGCCCGCGAAGGCGGTCGGCTCGGTCCAGGAGGAACGCGTCGCGGAGGCCCTGCGGTTGACCCAGAAGCTGCTGATCGCCGCGAATCTCGACCCGGGGACCCTGCGCGGTGAGCGGCCCGAGGCCGCGCTGGCCCTCCTCGACCCGACGCAACCGCACCTGCTCGACGATCTGAACGGCTCCCTGCGCTCCCCGGACGAGGACCACGACCCCCTCGGCCTGTTCAGCCGTTTCGACCCCGACGAGGTGCGGCTCGTCGGCGGCGTGGTCAAGACCCGCGGGCGCATGACGGTCGGGAAGGGAAAGTACGCCGGGGTCGCCGTCCACGCCGACTACACCTTCGTCTATCCGGTCTCCCGGGCCGACGGCAGCACCGAGGTGACGCGCACGATCGTCCGCCGCTCCCTCGACGTCGAACTCCCCGACCCCGCCCGGTACGACGTCACCCCCGGCCGTCTGACCCTCGTCGAGTACAACGGCGACTTCGGCAACGACGCCTGCGACGTCAACGACGGTTTCCTGCACCCCCGTTTCCCGAGCGCGGAGGCGACGGCGCCTCCTCCCACCGGGCCGGCCAAAGACCCGTACGACCGCAGCAGGGGCTTCGAGGAGGGCCTCTCCGACTGCGCCACGCTGACCCGCGTCTGACATCGGCGGCAGCCGCCCTCGACGGCGTCCGGCCACGGCCGTGCCGGGCGCCGGAACCGCTGCCCCGGTACCGGGGCAGCGGCCCCGTACCGGAAGCCGGTGGCGACCGCCCCGCGAGCAGCCGCGCCCCGCGGGGCCCGTTCCGCGCCGGCGGCCTCAGCCGGCCGGCGCGTACACCACCCCCAGCTTGTCCACCTCGGCTCCGGCGCGGCCCGTGAAGCCGACGATCTGCCAGCCGGGCGGGGCGGTGAAGGTTGTCGCGTCGGCGGTCGCCGTGCCGGTCGACAGGGTGCGGCCCCTGTCGGTCGTGAAGGACGCCGAGAAGACGCGCGTACGGCCGTCCTTCTGGCCCTGCGTCAGCTTGACGGACGTGAGGTGCTCACCCGTCGCCAGGGTCAGCGAGGCGGCCGTGCCGCCGGTGCCGCCGTGGGTGAGGACCGTACCGCCGTCGTGGGTCAGAGAGACGGCGTCCACGCGGGAGCCGCCGCGCAGCGTGAGGGTGCGGGGGGCCGGGACGGCCGGCAGGTCGTCCGCGTCGGTGAACGCCGTGCCGTGGGGGCCGCCGAAGAAGTCGCTCGCCTGCAGGCCGGAGCCGAGGGTGTAGGAGAAGTCCACCGTGTGGGGGAAGTGGTCGGAGAGGTTGCCGCCCGCGGAGTCCAGGAAGGACGCCCACGCGTTCCGGTACCGGGTGGCGTCGAGCGACAGGAGCCTGCTGCCGCGGTAGAGGACCTTGTCCACCACCTCGCAGTCGTTCGTCGGGGCCGTCGTCGGGCAGACCAGCGCGTCCGCGCCCCGGTCCGGCGGCGTACCGCCCTTGACCAGCTCCACCCAGGGGTCGGTGAGCCCGTTCTCGGTGACGAGGGTGCGGATGTTGTCCCCGGCCCGGGTGTAACGGGTGTTGGTGTCACCCATCACGACCACCGCGTTGCCGGACGAGTTCGCCTGGATGAAGTCCGACAGCTGCTCGATGTTGGCGCGCCGGGCGGCCATCGCGTCGTCCGTCGAGTCGGCGTTGGTGTGCACGTTGTACAGGTCCAGGAAGACGCCTTCGGCAAGCCGCACCCGGGCCAGCGAAAAACCCTTCGGGGTGAGGCAGTTGGTGCCCGTGCAGGCGTTCCACCGCACCCGCTCGAAGTCCTCGAAGGCGTAGTCGGAGAGGGTGTTGAGGCCGTCGCCGAACGGGACGCCGCCGCTCGTCGCGGTCCGGTGGGGGTGGTCGTCCCCCGCGTACAGCGCCGCGTGGTGGTTGAAGTCCTCCTGGACGTTGACGATGTCGTACGCCCCCAGCCGCGGTGAGATCAGGGGGGTGTTGGTCGCCGGACGGCCCGAACTCAGGCCCTCGGGCAGACCCGCCACGTTGTAGGTGAGCACGTTGAACGAACCGGTGGTGGCCGCCGCGGCGGCGGGCGTGGCGGGGCGGCGGCCGCGCCGGGCGTCGCGCGCGTGGCTGCGAGGCCGGTGAGGGCGAGTGCGGTGGCCGTGAGGGTGCCGAGGAGTCGTCGTCTCATGGTGGGGGTGTCTCCCGGTGGGGGGTGGGGGGCGGACTGCCGGGAAGGCGAACGCTGCTCAGATTCGGTGGCAATCAGTCTGACGGGAAAGGGCAGTTGGGGGAACAGCGGAAGCTGGGGCGAGCCGCCGTGTCCGGGTCGGCCGCCGCTCACCCCCCGGTCGTTCAAAATTCATGTTTCGCCCTGATTCTCCTCACGCGGCGTGCACGCGCCGCGGAAGGCAGCCGCGGAAGGCAGCGGCAACCGGGAGGGCACCATGGGACACGGGCACGGACACGCGCACGGCCACCACCATCACGGACACGAGCACCACCACGACCACGAGGCGGCCACCGCGCTGCCCGCCGCCTTCGACGCCTCCGTTCCCGACGAGGCACTCAGCCCCGAGCAGCGGTCCCGCCGGTCGCTGCTGCGCCGCGCCGGTCTGCTCGGCGCCGGTCTCGCCGCCGGAAGCGTCCTCGGTCAGACGGCCGCCGCGACTCCGGCCGCCGCCGCCCCGGCGGCCCCGGCCCGCGCCGGCCGCCGCTCCACGGGCTTCCTCTGGCTGGCCGGCGACCACCACATCCACACCCAGTACAGCAGCGACGGCAAGTACCGCGTCGTCGACCAGGTCCGGCAGGGCGCCAGGCACGGCATGGACTGGCTGGTCATCACCGACCACGGCAGCGCCACGCACGCCAGGATCGGCGTCGAGAAGGTCAACCCGGACATCAGGCAGGCCCGGGCCGCGCACGAGGACACCCTCGTCTTCCAGGGCCTGGAGTGGAACATCCCGGGCGCCGAACACGGCACCGTCTTCGTCCACCCGGGGCGCAACGAGGTCTCCGTCCTGAAGCAGTTCGAGACCGACTACGACGGCAGCGTCAAGGGCGCCTCCGACTCGACGCCCGCCAACGAGGCCCTCGCCGTCGCCGGACTCGCCTTCCTCGGCGAGCAGGTCCGCCGCCGCAAGGTCAAGGACGCGCTGATGCTCGCCAACCACCCGGCGCGGCGCGGCGTCGACTCCCCGCACGAGATCCGCGCCTGGCGCGACGCGACGCCCGCGAGCCGTCAGATCGCCGTCGGCTTCGAGGGCGCGCCCGGCCACCAGGCCGCCGGCCTGCCCGCCCCGCTCGGCATGGGCCGCGCCCGCGGCATCTACGACAACAACCCCGGCGCCAACTCCTTCCCCGGCTACCCGCTGGAGAGCTACCGCACCTGGGGCGGCTTCGACTGGATGACGGCCACGGTCGGCGGGCTGTGGGACAGCCTCCTCGCCGAGGGCAAGCCCTGGTGGATCACCGCCAACTCCGACTCCCACCAGGTCTACGCCGACACCGCCGTGCGCGGCCCCGGCGGCGACTTCGCCACCGACGGCCGCTACCGGGACCCGGTCTACGGCGGCAGGATCGACATCACCCAGGGCGACTACTGGCCCGGCCAGTACAGCCGTACCCACGTCGGCTCCGACGGCTTCTCCTACGCCGCCGTCATGGACGGCATCCGCGCCGGACGCGTCTGGGTCGACCACGGGCAGCTCGTCGACGGGCTCGACGTGCGGGTGGCCGGCGGCGGCCGCTGGGCCACTCTCGGCGGTGCCCTGCACGTGAAGAAGGGCACGTCGGTGAAGCTGACGGTCGACGTGGCGCTCGCCGCCGGCACCAACTGGGCGGGCTTCGTGCCCGAGCTGGCCCGCGTGGACGTCATCCAGGGCGACGTCACGGGCCCGGTCGCCGACAAGGACACCTTCACCGCGCCGACCGCGAAGGTCGTCCGCACCTACGAGGTCGACAAGACGGCCGGGACGGTACGGCTCACCTACGACCTCGGACGGGTGGACCGGCCGGTGTACCTCCGGCTGCGCGGCTCGGACGGCAACCGCAGCGCCGTCGGCGCGATGGGCGCGGCCGTCGACCCGGCGGGCCCGGCCATCGACGTCGTCGGTGACGCCGACCCGTGGGCCGACCTCTGGTTCTACACCAACCCGGTCTGGGTCCTGCCGTCGTGACACCGCACGACCGCACGCCGTCGACCCGCACGCCGTACGTCCTGACGGTGGACGCCGGTTCGCGTGACCTGCGCACCGCCGATCACCTGCTCCGCACCCTCGCGGCGGAACTCGACCTCGCGGAAGGGGTGTTCGGCTGCACCCACCTCCTGCGGGGCGAGCGGCCGCGCGTCGCCGTCTCCCTCGCACCGGAGACGGCGGCGGAGCTGGACGAGATGCGCGCACGGCTGGTGGCCCGGGGGTACGAGGTGGGCGTGGGCGCCCCGGACTCCGTGGGCCGCGCGGTGCTGTACCGCGGGGCTGACCGGCTGCGCGGCACGACGACGGTCGGGGAGGTGCTGTCCGGGTCCGCGATCGACCGGGTCACGGTCCTGGGCACTCCGGATCAACCACCGCTGTCGGCAAGGCTGGTGACGAACGATCACGTCCGCCCGCAGTGGCAGGACGGCGAGCTGGTGCTCGCCGCGATGCCCGCCGCGGGCGGCACCCTGGTCCCCTTCGAGGTGCCCGAACCGACGCCCTGCTGCGCGGACCACTGAGGTCAGCGCGGCTTGCGGCGGGCCCGGCGCGGTCGGTGCGGCGCGTCCAGCTCACCGACCACCGCCCGCACGTGCGCGGGGCCCCCGGGAGCGCGGCCGCCCGCGCACCACCACACCGCCCGGCCGTCCTCCTGGCCCGCGTGCATCCCGAGACCGTGCTCGCCGCAGACCGGCCAGACCTGCCACAGGCACTCCAGCACGGTCTCCTGCGCGGCCTCGGCGACCTCGGCGAGCGCGGTGTCGGGATCGGACGCGGAGCCGTGCCAGAGGTGGTTGCCGTGCCGGCGGCCGTCGGGCAGGGCGACGTACACGTGCTCGCGCCCCGACCCGTCCTCGGCCTCCTCCTCGTCCCAGGACGGCAGGGCCAGCAGCCGCAGGGGACCCCGGCCGGGGAGCAGCGCGTCCAGGTCCCGGTGGACGAGCGCCAGGGCCTCCTCCCACAGCGGGTACTCGCCGGGCCGGACGGAGCGGGGACTGTCGTGAGAGCCGTTCATGCAGGTCATCGTGGATCATGACAGCCCCCGGCGGTAGTCGTTTGACGCCGGTCCGGGCGATCCCCTGCACCAGCCAGCGCTGGAGGAAGAGGAACACCGGCAACAGGGCAGGACGGACAGGGCCGTGGCCGTGGCCGTGAAGACCAGGTGGTGGTTGACGGCCTGTTCGGTCCCCGCCTCACCGTGGGCGCGGAAGTACTGCACGAGGCCACCCCCGAACTCCCGCCACCGCGCCCGACATCCGGTTCCGTGCCGGTCAGGCCGACGGCGCCGTACGTCCCCTGTTCGCGGCCGAGACGGAGCCCGGAGCCGTGGCGGCAGCCGCGCGTTGCGTGCTCCGTTGCCCCACCGCCTGCAGCGCCCCCTCGAGCGCGAACGTCGCCGCGCCCAGGCAGACCGGGTCGGTGGGGATCGGCGAGAGAACGATCCTGGTCGAGGCCAGTGGACGCCGCAGCGCGTGCCGGGCGACGGCCTCACGGACCTCGTCGAGGAGGGGGTCGCCGAGCCGCGCGGCGACCCAGCTGCTCAGCACGACGACCTCCGGATTGAGGAGGTTCACCAGGTCCGCGATGCCGGCGGCCAGGTAACGGGCGGTGTCCCGGACCACCTTGACGGCGACCGGGTCGCCCGCGGCGACTCCGCGGGCCAGCGCGTCGACGGTGGCGGTCTGGTCCTCCGGGTGCAGCAGCGGGCTGCGCGGGCTGTGTTCGCGCAGGTTCTGCATGATCCCGGGCGCGCCGACGTACGTCTCCACGCAGCCGTGGTTGCCGCAGTGGCACAGCCGGCCGTCGAGCACGAGCGTGGTGTGCCCCCACTCGCCGGCGCTGTTGCTGACCCCCCGGTGCAGTGCGCCGCCCAGCACGAGCCCCGCGCCGACCCCGGTGCCGAGATTGACGACGACGGCGTCCCCGTGCCCGCGCGCGGCGCCGAACCACAGCTCGGCCACCGCGCAGGCGCGCAGCGGGTTGTCCAGGTGCAGGGGACACGCGATATGCGCGCGGAGCAGGTCGCGCAGCGGCACGTCGTGCCAGTCCCAGTTGGGCGCGTACTCGGCGATCCCGGTGTCCCGGTCCACCTGCCCGGGCACGCTCACGCCGACCCCGAGCACCCGGGCCGTCTCGACGCCCGCCTGCGCGACGACCCGGTCCACGGCCGCGGCGACATGGGCGACGACCTGCTCCGGGCGGCTCTCGCCGGGGCGGATGTCCTCCTCGGCGCGGGCCAGCACGTTCAGCGCGAGGTCGAACAGCTCGACGTGGACGTACGTCTCCGCGATGTCCACGCCGATCAGCGCACCCCCGGCGGCGTTGACGGCCACCAGGCCGCGGGGCCGGCCGCCGGCCGAGTCCTCGAAGCCGACCTCCGTGATCATGCGCAGGTCGAGCAGTTCACCGACCAGGGTGGCGACGGTGGCCAGGCTGAGGCCGGTGGCCGCGGCCAGCTCCTGCCGGGAGGTCGGATACCGGGCGATGATCTGGCGCAGCACCTCGTAGCGGTTCGCGGTACGGATGTCACGCGAAGTGCGCTTCACCGGAGAACCTCTCTCTGCTGTGCCGACGTCCGACGTCCGACGTCCGACTGCCGACTGCCGACCTCCGACTGCCGACAGTCGACCTGCCGACCTGTCGATGTTCCCGCACGTCGGACGCCGAGGCCGGGACGGCGCCGGCGCGGCGTCAGGCTATGGCGTGCGACAAGGTTCGACAAGGGGTTAGGAAAGGGGGTCGACGAAGTCGCGGCCAGGGGTGGCGGCTCACGGGCCGAGGACGTCCCGCACGAAGGCGTTGGTGAACGTCCCGGCCGGATCCAGTTCCCGCACCAGTGCCCGGAAGTCGTCGATCCGCGGATACCGTCCGCGCACCGCGGCGGCGGGCAGTTCGTACACCTTGCCCCAGTGCGGCCGGGGCTCGAACGGCTCCAGTACGGCCTCCAGCTCCCGCACCACCGGCAGCACGGCTGCCGTGTCGTCGACCCAGGTGAAGTGCACGGCGACGGAGTCCCGCCCGTGGGCCGGGCTCAGCCACTGCTCGTCGGCGGCGACGGTACGCACCTCGCAGGTCTGCAGCACGGAGGCGACCGTCTCCCGGACACCGTCGACCGCACGCAGGATGTCGGCGGCGTGCTCACGCGGCAGCAGGTACTCGCTCTGCAGCTCGTTCCCGCTGCTCGGCGTGAATTCCGCGCGGAAGTGCGGCAACCGCTCGTGCCACGGCCCCGGCACACCGAACTGCTCGGTGCAGTTGACCGCGGGCATCCCCGGTACCGGATGCAGTGCCTCGGTGGCCGGAACCGCCCACGGGAAGTCGGCCGGGGGCTGGTCGGTGCGCCGCTTGAGCCACACCTGCCGGAACCCGGGTGCCCGCCAGTCGGTGAACAGGCTCACGCTGTACGCCGCCGCCGCGACGGTCTCGAAGTCCAGCCCGTCCAGGGGAAGTTCGGTGAACAGATGCTGCTCGACCTCGAAGGCCGGCTCCAGGTCCAGGGTGAGCGCGGTCACGACACCGAGGGCGCCCAGCGAGGTGACGGCCCCGCCGAACCGCTCGTCCCCCCGCCCGATCACGACCGTCGACCCGTCCGCCGTGACGATCTCCACCTCCCGCACCGGCGCCGCGAGAGGACCGTTGCCCACTCCCGAACCGTGGGTGCCGGTCGCCACCGAGCCGGCCACCGAGATGTGCGGCAGCGAGGCCATGTTCGGCAGCGCCAGCCCGTGCGCGTGCACCCGCCGGGCCAGCTCGGCGTACCGCACCCCGCCGCCGACGCGCACCGTCCGCGCCGACGGGTCCACCTCGACCTCGGCGGGCAGCGCGCCCAGCGACAGCAGCACCCCGTCCGCGCCCGGCTCGGCGATCGCGTTGAAGGAGTGCCCGCTGCCCAGCACCCGCACCCGCCCGCTCGCCGCGACGAGCGAGCGCAGCGCGTCGAGCGAGGCGGGACGGTGCAGCTCCCCGGCGGCGTACGTGATGTTGCCCGCCCAGTTGGTCACGGTCTCGGCCATGCGAATCGCCCTCCCGGGGACATCGAGAACCAGGAATTCCCAGGTGGAACCTACCTTGCCCGCAACACGAGGCCCCCCGCCCCCACCCCCGCGCGAGCGGGGGCATACCGTGAGGAGTCGTACGCCTGAGCCGGGAGGAGAGACGATGGGCAGCCGTACCGCGCTGGTCGAGGATCTGATGGAGCGGTTTCCGCACGTGCCGCGGGAGGCCGTCCTCAAGGAGGACCTGCTGCGCGGAGGCGTGGCCTTCGACCCCTCCGCGCTCAGCGACAACGAGGGCGGCGAGGTCAAGCCGAAGTCGTACTTCATCTTCTCCTTCGACCACGGCACCCTCCCCGAGCTGGGCGAGGCCGCGCTGCGCCGCCCACCGGAGGAGATCATCCTCACCGGGGGCCCCTACGGCCTGCGGCGCACCGTCGTCTCGGTCCGGGTGAACCCCGCCTCGCCGTACCGGGTGGCGGCCGACGAGGACGGGATGCTCGGTCTCTACCTCGACGGGAAGCGGATCTCGGACGTCGGCGTCCCGCCCATGCCCGAGTACTACCGGCACAAGCTCTCCAACGGGAAGTCCGTCATGGAGGTCGCCCCCACCATCCAGTGGGGCTACCTGATCTACCTGACCGTCTTCCGGGTCTGCCAGTACTTCGGCGCCAAGGAGGAGTGCCAGTACTGCGACATCAACCACAACTGGCGCCAGCACAAGGCGGCCGGCCGGCCGTACACCGGGGTCAAGGACGTCGAGGAGGTCCTCGAGGCCCTGGAGATCATCGACCGCTACGACACCGCGAAGGCCTCCACCGCCTACACGCTCACCGGCGGCGCGATCACCAGGACCGTCTCCGGGCGCGACGAGGCCGACTTCTACGGCCACTACGCCAAGGCCATCGAGGAGCGCTTCCCGGGCCGCTGGATCGGCAAGGTCGTCGCCCAGGCCCTCCCGCGCGACGACGTGCAGCGCTTCAAGGACCACGGCGTGCAGATCTACCACCCCAACTACGAGGTGTGGGACGAGTACCTGTTCAAGATGTACTGCCCCGGCAAGGAGCGTTACGTCGGCCGCGACGAGTGGCACAAGCGCATCCTGGACTCCGCCGAGATCTTCGGCGCGCGCAACGTCATCCCCAACTTCGTGGCGGGGGTGGAGATGGCCGAGCCCTTCGGCTTCAAGACGGTCGACGAGGCGATCGCCTCCACCACCGAGGGCCTGCGCTTCTTCATGTCGCACGGCATCACGCCCCGCTTCACCACCTGGTGCCCGGAGCCGACCACCCCGCTCGGCAAGGCCAACCCGCAGGGCGCGCCGCTGGAGTACCACATCCGCCTGCTCCAGGCGTACCGGGCCACGATGGACGAGTTCGGCCTGTCCTCGCCCCCCGGCTACGGGCCGCCCGGCCCCGGACGTGCCGTCTTCTCCGTCAGCTCCTTCATGGACAGCCTGCAGGCGAACGAGCCCTCGGCCACGGAGGACGAACCCCCGGCGGTCTGACCGCGCCCGGGTCCGGCCACGACCGGGCCGTCCCCGGGTGACCGGCCGTTCACGGGCCCGGCCACGGCCGAAGCCGGTACCGTGGCCGTCGCGGAGGAAGGAGCGCCTCCACATCGAGTCGCGGGGCGGCCCGCGTCCGCTCCGGAGGCCCCGGTCGGCGGCGCGGGCCGCCCTGTACTGACATCTGAACAGCGCGCTTGTCAGTTGTGCGCAACTCGTGAAAAGCTCTGCCTCTGCCGCGAGGTTCCCCCCAACTCCATTGCCGACATGTTGAGTTGACCTCGCTTGTGGATGCAGGAGACTCATGCCCGACCTGCCGACCCCCAAGGACGCCGCCGAGGCCGCTCTCTTCTCGGAGTGCTGGGACGCCGTCCTGTCGTACGCCGACCTGTGCACCTCCGGGTCGACCGCGGCCAACGGCCTGGCCCGCGAGGCGTTCGCGCTCGGCATACGCGAGGCCCGTGCGGCCGAGGACGGTACCCGGCACGCGGCCGGCCGCCGCGCGTCCCGGCTGCCCCGGATCCCCCTGCTGCTGACCGCCGTGCGCACCACGGCGGCCGCCTGGGAGGCCCGGGGACAGGGCCACCGACTCGATCCCGACCTGCGGCTGTGGCTGAACTCCGACAAAGCCGCCCGTTACACCGGACCGCCCCTGCGCCGGCCCGTCGCGCTGCGCGGGCTGCGCGACATGCAGGAGCCGGACGCCTCGCTGCTGTGGCTGGCGGAGGTGGAGGCGCTGCCGCCGCGCGCCGTCGCCCGCAGGCAGGGGCTGGACCCGGCCGCCGCGATGGAGGAGCTGAACCAGGTCCGCGGCCTGTTCCGGGACCGCTGCCACCGCAACCATCTCGACACGCCGATGGACGCCGAGTGCCGCAGCTACGTCCGCCTCCTCGACGCCGTGACCCGCTCGCCCGTCGCCGAGACGCCGGAGGACCTCTCCCGGCACCTCGCCACCTGCGTGGAGTGCGCGGAGGCCGCGGCCTGTCTGCGGCTGCACGGCGGCGGGCTGCCGGCGGCGCTGGCCCAGGGCGTGATCGGCTGGGGTGGACTCGCCTACCTGGAGCGTCGCCGCCGTGCCGCCGAGGTACGGATGAGCGCCGGCGGCCCGGCCGCGCCCGACCCGGACGGCGAGTGGCACGACCCGGCCGCCGACAAGGCCCGCACCCTGCGGGGCGGCCTGCTCGTCGCCGCCGTCCTCGTCTCCGCGGTGGCCCTCGCCGTCTCGCTGATGCCGTTCGGCGAGAGCGGCGACTCCGCCCAGGGCGGCCTCCCCGCCGACAGCACACCGGTGGCCGGTCCCGGCAACCCGTCCGGGCCGTCCCTCGTGCCCGGCACCTCCCCCTCGTCGGCCGGTGCGGACACCGGCGCCGGCTCCGGTGCGCCGAAGCCGTCCGCGGACGGTACGCCGTCGGCGACGGGCCGGACCGATCCGGAACCCCAGGGCACCTCGTCGCCCACCGCGGGCACGGCGGCCTGCGAGGTGGCGTACGACCTCGTCAACCAGTGGCCCGACGGCTTCCAGGCCACCGTCACCGTGACCAGCGCCGAGCCGCTCGACTCCTGGCGGGTCGCCTGGACCTTCCGGGACGGTCAGCGGGTCGACCAGATGTGGGACGCGAGCGTCGCCCAGGACGGCTCGCGGGTCACCGCCACCGCCGCCGACTACAACAAGGACGTCCCGGCGGACGGCACCCTCTCCTTCGGCTTCCTCGCCTCCTGGCACGACAAGAACACCGCACCGCACGGCTTCAGCCTCAACGGCGCCGCCTGCACCCCGTCCTGACCGGCCGCCCGCCGGCACGCCCGCGTCATACCGGTGTCAGTCCCGGGTTCCCCGCCTCCGTGACGAAGGACGCCGCCGTGGAGACGGGGGAGCCGGGGGTCGTCACGGCCGTCAGCGTGCGGAAGTCGGCGCGGGCCGCTTCCGGGGTCAGCCGCACCCGGACGTAGCCGCGCCGGCCGTCGTAGAAGCGCAGGTGCGGATTGGCAGTGAGGTACGTCTGCCAGTTGGCGGGCCGCTCGGTGCCGTCCCTGCCACTGGCGACGGACGTGGCGACGATCTCGGTCCCGACGGTCTCGGACGCCGGGTCGTCGAAGTCGGCCTTGATGTCGAAGGCGTAGCCCACGTGGACGTCGCCGGTCAGCACGACCAGGTTGTCCACCCCGGCCGCCCGCGCTCCGGCGAGGACGCGGTCACGGGAGGCGCGGTAGCCGTCCCAGGCGTCCATCGACATCTTCGCCCGCGCGTCGGTGGACAGTCTGCGCTGCGAGAAGCAGACCTGCTGCGGCACCACGTTCCACACGGCGTCGGACGCCCGCCAGCCGTCCAGCAGCCACTTCTCCTGGGCCGCGCCGGTCATCGTGCGCGCAGGATCGTCGGACTCGGGACCGGGTGTGTGCTGGACGTCGCCGTAGGCCTGGTCGGAGCGGTACTGGCGGGTGTCGAGGACGTCGAACTGCGCGAGCGAGCCCCAGTGCAGACGCCGGTACAGCGGCATGTCGGGGCCGACCGGGGCCCGGCCCGCGCGCAGCGGCTGGTGCTCCCAGTAGGCCCGGTAGGCGGCGGCCCGCCGCAGCAGGAACCCGGCCGGCGGGCCGCCGTGCTCGTCGACGGCGCCGGCGTAGTCGTTCTCGGTCTCGTGGTCGTCCCAGGCGACGACGAAGGGATGGGCCGCGTGGGCGGCACGCAGGTCGGGGTCGCTCTTGTACAGGGCGTACCGCAGCCGGTAGTCCTCCAGGGTGACGGTCTCCCGGTCGAACACCGCGGGCAGTACCCGGTCCGGGTAGGCGCGCGCGCCGCCGGCGGAGTCCACCGGGTACTCGTACAGGTAGTCCCCGAGGTGGAGGACCACGTCGACGTCCTCCTGCGCGAGGTGCCGGTGCGCCGTGAAGTACCCGTCGTGGTACGCCTGGCAGGACACGGCCGCGAAGGCGAGCGCACCCGGTGCGGCGCCGGGGGCCGGCGCGGTGCGGGTGCGGCCGGTCTCACTGGTCCAGGCGCCCGTCCGGAACCGGTAGTAGTACGGCCGTCCCGCGTCCAGGCCGGTGACGTCGACGTGCAGGGTGTGGTGGTACTCGGGCAGCGCGAGGGCGGTACCGCTGCGCACCACCAGGCCGAAGCGCTCGTCCCGCGCCACCTCCCACTCCACGGCGACGCTCTGCCCGGCCAGCCCCCCGCCCGGCTCGTACGGCGCCGGAGCGATCCGGGTCCACAGGACCACGGAGTCGGGCAGCGGGTCGCCGGAGGCGACGCCCAGGGTGAAGGGGTCCTCGGAGATCCTCGCCGGGTCGAGCCGGCGGGCGGCGGCCGCGCCCCGCGCGGGGGTGTGGGTGGCGAAGGCGAGGGCCGCCGCGGCGGCGGTCAGGGTCAGGAACCGGCGGCGGCCGAAGTGCCGTGCGGCGGCGTGCGGTTCGGGACCGTGAAGGGCCGCGGACCGCTGGAGGGCGGCGCCGGGGAGCGGGGTTCGGTGACGGCCGGTCGGACGCATGGGGCTCGGCTCCCGTGAGGATCAGGGGGGCGTCTGCGGCCTCGGCGGCCGGAGCCCGCGGCGCGGGCCCCTAGATGCTAAGCGGACAATCCTCGCGATCCGGGCAGGCGTGACGTCTCTTCGGGACGTCGGTCCCTTCGGGCGGTCGGCCGCCAACGGGTCGGTGTCCGGGGCGCCCTGACCGTACGTCAGCACGGGAGGGCCTCCACGGCCCCGCCGCTACAGGCTTACGTAGAACCGCACGGTCGTGCCGTCCGGTGCCGTGTGCAGGCGCACCAGGTCCGCCACGTAGTGCACCAGCATCAGGCCCCGGCCGCCGATCTGGCCGCGAGCCGGCGGCCTGCGGCCGGCGAGCGGGTCGATCAGCCGTCCCCCGTCGCTGACCTCGCACACGACCTGACCCGCCTCGGTCCAGATGCGCAGCGTGCCCTGTCCGCCGCCGTGGACGACGCTGTTGGTCGTCAGCTCCGCGACCGCCAGTTCCGTGTCCTGCAGCCGCTGCCCGCCCAGGCCCAGCCGCGCGGCCCGGCCGACGGCGAAGTGGCGCGCGTCCGGCAGTTCGGCGGAGCCGAACGGGAAGACGGCGGCGTCCGGCGCGGGCACGAGCACCTCGTTGTACCGGTCCACCACGGACCGCCAGTCGTAGGCCTCGCTGGCCCGCTCACGGCCGTCGGCGATCAGCGTGGGGTGGGTGATCCGCGCGTCGGCGAGCACGTCCGCGTCCAGGCCGCCCGCGTCGTACGGGCACAGGATGGTCGCCGCCCGGCCCTCGAAGGCCGCGTTGATCAGCGCCTCGTGCTGCGCGCACGCCGGGTACTCCACCGGGCTGCGGCCGGCCCAGACCGGCTCCCCGATGATCCGCACCCGCGCGTGCGGATGGGCGTCGGCGAACGCGCGCAGCACACCCGGGATGATCCGCCCGGGGTTGCGGCCGGCGTCGGTCATGTCCAGGAACAGCACGTCCTCGGCGTCCGGCCCCAGTCCGGCCCTGACGATTTCCAGGCGGGGGCCGGGCACGGCCACCGCCACGGGTTCGCCGAGGGCCAGGCCCTCCCGGACGAAGGGCACCGTGTGGTCGGTGTAGTCCTGCTCCGAGCGGTAGAACAGCGCCGGGTGGAGGAACTTCTCGTCTGCTGCGACTGTCATCGCGGCGCCACCTCGATCCCGTGCAGGGCCGGCCAGAACAGGGCCAGCACGCGCGACAGCTGCGGGGGCGGACACTCCACGACGACCCGCCCGCCCGGCAGGTTCATCGCCGTGACGGCGAGCGCCGACACGCCGGCCACGTCGACGAAGCCCACGCGGGAGAGCTCCACGTAGGACACGTCCGCGTGCCGCCGGGCCAGGTCGGCCAGTGCTCCCTCCCAGGACCCACGGGTGGCCACGCCGATCTCGCCACTGACACGGATTCCGGCACGACCGGACAACGGGCTCACCTCCAGCACGGAACTGCCGTGCGGGGGAGCGGTGTTCCCCCGGTCGCGCGTGCCATCCACACTCGGTCTCCTCCACGGTCGCCGATCGGCTGCTTCGTTCCGGCGTGGCACGGACGCGAGGACGGCGTCTGCCCGGCCACGCAGCCTACCGTCCGTGCGGTGGCGCGGGCGGAGACGCCCCACCCGTGCCATGCGGATTCCCCGGGAGCGGGGCGGCCATGCCTCCCCGTCCCGTCCCGGTGTCCCGGCGACGGCTCAGCTCCCTGCGGTCTCCGCGAGGGTGTACGCCACGAGGGCGTTGGCGTGCCCGTGTCCGAGGCCGTGCTCGGACTTCAGCCAGGCGACCAGCTCCATGTGCCGGGTCAGCGGCGAGGCGCGGATCAGCTCCTGCCACTCGGTGACGGGACGGCCGTACTTCTTCTCGATCGAGGGGAAGTAGGCGGCGGGGCCTTTCACGGGAGCGCTCACGGCGGTCACGTCCTTTCCGGTGGTGGTCCGGTGGTGGTCCGGTGGTGGGACAGTCACTCTTCATGACTGCGGGAGGACGCCGAAGTGATCGGCCGGAGGGTGTGGCGTGCGTCACCGGGCGGGCGTGTCGCCCTGTCGCGGGCCGTGAACCGGGTCCCGGAAAACGAATGGCGTCCGGCGCCCGCGCGCGCCTATCCTGACGGGGCCTCGTCCGGCGGTCACCGCCGGTGCGCGGACGCCGCACGCGCCACAGACGCGCATGACGCACACGACACGGATCAGGAGGTGTGACCGATGACTGTCGCCGACACGGGTGCTGTTCGCAGCCACCAGACGTTCGTCCACACCACCTCCGCGGTCCCCGGCTGACCACACGAGCCTCCGCGCGCCGCTGAGCGCGCCGCCGGGACCGCCCCTGTGAAGGGTCCGTCTTGAACCTCTCCACCTCCCCGGCCCCGTCCCACCCGCTCGCCCCCTACGGCTGGGACGAGGGATGGGCGGCCGAGTTCGCCGTACACGCCGAGCGGGGTCTGCTGCCCGGGCGGGTCGTCCGCGTCGACCGCGGGCAGTGCGACGTCGTCACCGGCGACGGCGTCGTCCGCGCGGACACCGCCTTCGTCACCCCGCACGACCCCCTGCGCGTGGTGTGCACCGGAGACTGGGTCGCCGTCGACGCCGACGGCAACCCGCGCTACGCACGGGCGTACCTGCCGCGCCGTACCGCCTTCGTGCGCTCCACCTCGTCCAAACGGTCCGAGGGGCAGATCCTCGCGGCCAACGTCGACCACGCCGTCGTCGCCCTGTCGCTCGCCGTCGAACTCGACCTCGGGCGCGTCGAACGGTTCCTGGCGCTGGCCTGGGAATCGGGCGCCCAGCCCGTCGTCGTCCTCACCAAGGCCGACCTCGTCACCGACCCGGACGCGCTCGCGTACCTCGTCGAGGACGTCGTCAAGAGCGCGCCCGGCGTGCCCGTGCTCACCGCCAGCGCCATGGCCGGGCACGGCGTCGGGGAACTCTCGGCGCTCCTCGGCCGGGGCACCTCCGTGCTGCTCGGGGCGTCCGGCGCGGGCAAGTCGACCCTCGCCAACGCGCTCGCCGGCGAGGACGTCATGGACGTCCGGGCCACCCGCGACATGGACGGCAAGGGACGGCACACCACGACCACCCGCAACCTGCTGCCGCTGCCCGGCGGAGGCGTCCTCATCGACACGCCCGGACTGCGCGGCGTCGGGCTGTGGGACGCCGGTCACGGCGTCGGCCAGGTGTTCGCCGAGATCGAGGAGTTCGCCCGCGGCTGCCGCTTCCAGGACTGCGCCCACGAGCGCGAACCGGGCTGCGCGGTGCTCGCGGCCGTGGAGAACGGCGAGCTGCCGGTCCGGCGACTGGACAGCTACCACAAGCTCGTCCGCGAGAACCAGTGGATCGTCGCCAAGTCCGACGCCCGGCTCCGCGGCGACATCCGGCAGAGCTGGAAGCACAAGCAGGCCGCCGGACGGGCCGCCGGACGGGCCAAGCGGACGGGGCGATGGTGAGCGGGCGCGCGTTCGCCGCGACGCCCGGCCGCCGGGCGGGAACGAACGGGGTCCCCGGCCGCCGGGCGGGAACGAACGGGGTCCCCGGCCGCCGGGCGGGAACGAACGGGGTCCCCGGCCGCCGGGCGGGAACGAACGGGGTCCCCGCCGCCGAGCGGGAGGGGCTCCCCCGCTCCGGCTCCCCCGTCCACCCGGGCCCGCTCCACGGCCGGCCCGTCCGGGGCGGTGGCGGGGGGCCGCCCCGGGCCGTCACCGTCATGTCCGAATTCCGCTAGCGACGTTCTCCGGGCGGGCGAAGACTGGGACCCGTGATGGACGAGGAGAGCAGGTACGAGGCGGTTCGCAGCCGGGACGCCCGGTTCGACGGCGCGTTCTGCTTCGCCGTCGAGACGACCGGCATCTACTGCCGGCCCAGCTGCCCGGCCGTGCCGCCGAAACGGCACAACGTGCGGTTCTTCCCGACGGCCGCCGCCGCGCAGAGCTCGGGTTTCCGGGCCTGCCGGCGGTGCCGGCCGGACGCCAGTCCGGGTTCCGCCGAGTGGAACGCGCGCGCGGACGTCGTGGGCCGCGCCATGCGGCTGATCGGCGACGGGGTCGTCGACCGGGAGGGCGTCGCCGGGCTCGCCGCACGCCTCGGCTACAGCGCCCGCCAGGTGCAGCGCCAGCTGACCGCCGAACTCGGCGCGGGGCCCGTCGCCCTCGCCCGCGCGCAGCGCGCCCACACCGCCCGGGTCCTGCTCCGGACGACCGGCCTGCCGGTCACCGAGATCGCGTTCGCGTCCGGCTTCGCCAGCGTGCGCCAGTTCAACGACACGATCCGGGCCGTGTACGCCGCCACCCCGACCCAGCTGCGGGCCGCCGCCCCGCGGCAGGACCGTACGGCCGCACCCGCAGCGGGGATCCCGCTGCGGCTCGCCCACCGGGGCCCGTACTGCGCCGGCCCGGTGTTCGACCTGCTCGCGGCGGAGGCCGTCGCCGGAGTCGAGGAGGTGAGCGGTCCGCCGGGCGGCCGGACCTACCGCCGGACCCTCCGGCTCCCGTACGGCACGGGCATCGTCGCCGTCGGGGAACGGCCGGGCTCGGTGTCCGGCGCCGTCGTCCACCCCGGCGGCTGGCTCGACGCACGCCTGCACCTCACCGACCTGCGCGACCTCACCACCGCCGTCCAGCGGCTGCGCCGGCTGTTCGACCTGGACGCCGACCCCTACGCCGTCGACGAACGGCTCGCGGCGCACCCGCGGCTCGCCCCGCTCGTCGCCGCCCGGCCCGGGCTGCGGGCGCCGGGCGCCGCCGACCCGGAGGAGTACGCGGTACGGGCGCTGGTCGGCCGCGCCGAGGCCGGGCACCTGGTCCGCGTCCACGGCAAGACCCTGGACGCGCCCTGCGGCGGGCTCACCCACCTCTTCCCCGAACCGGCCGCACTCGCCGACACCGGCGGCCCCCCGGGCGTGCTCGCCACCGCCCTCGCCGACGGCACCGTACGGCTCGACGCCGGCGCCGACCGGGACGACGCCCAGGAGGCGCTGCTCGCCCTGCCCGGCCTGGACGGACGTACCGCGGCGGCGATCCGGGCCCGCGCCCTCGGCGACCCCGACGTCGCGCCGCCCGGTGCCGGCGTCCCCGACAGCTGGCGTCCCTGGCGGACGTACGCCCTTCACCACCTGCGTGCAGCGGAGGAACCCCGTGTACTTCACTAGCGTCGACAGCCCGCTCGGCCCCCTGCTCCTCACCGCCGGGCCGGACGGCGCGCTGACCTCCCTGTCCGTCCCCGGGCAGCGGGGCGGCCGTACCGTACAGGACGGATGGCGGCGCGACCGGGGTCCCTTCCGGGCCGCCGAGGAGCAGCTCGCCGCCTACTTCGCCGCCGACCTCGAGGAGTTCCGGCTGGAGCTGCGCGCCGAGGGCACGCCGTTCCGGACGCGCGTGTGGGCCGCCCTCGACTCCGTGCCCTACGGCGCCACCACGACGTACGGCGAGATCGCCGCCCGGGCCGGAGCCCCGCGGGCCGCCGTACGGGCCGTCGGCGGGGCCATCGGCGCCAACCCCCTGCTGATCGTCCGGCCCTGCCACCGCGTCATCGGCGCCGACGGCTCGCTGACCGGCTACGCGGGCGGCCTGGAGCGCAAGGTACGGCTCCTGACGCTGGAGGGAGCCGAGGCCGCCGCCCCGGCGGGCGCGCTCCGGACGTCCGGAAGCCGTCCTCCCGGGCCGCCGCGGCCTACCCCCACAGCACCGCCCCCAGCCACGCGCCCATGACCAGCAGGCAGGTGAAGAGTTCCGCGAGGATGCTGGATCCGCCCGCCCGCATCACCGTGCGCAGGGAGGCGCGGGCCGCGTCCGGGCGGCCCAGGCGGAGCCGCTCGGAGAGGTAGATGCCGCCCAGGAAACCCGGGATCGCACCGAGCACCGGCACCAGGAAGAAGCCGAGGAGAGCCCCCGCTCCGGCGTATCCGGCCATCCGGCGGGTGGCGCCGCTCGTCTTCAGGCGGCGCGGCGGCAGCGCCCAGCGCACCACCTGGGACAGGAACAGCGCGACCGTCGCGCCCACCAGCACCAGCCAGGAGACCGGCCGGGGGTCCTTCAGCGCCCACCACAGGACCGCGGCCCACACCAGCCACGATCCCGGCAGGACGGGCACCAGCACTCCGCACAGGCCGAGCAGGATCACCAGACCGATCAGCAGGAGTTCCCACGCTCCCATCTGCCCAGCCTGCCGGAAGCGGACAGAACGGGCAGGTCGAGGGGGCGTCCTGCCGCTCGCACGGTTGTTCACCGCGTCGGCCCTGACGCATTTTTTCGGATGCCCGGTCTCTCCGCGGCCCCCGCGGTGGACAATCAGGGGCATGAGCCAGCAGGGGGGAAGGCCCACCGGTCACGAGGACGACTGGTGGGGCCAGTTGTACGACGACACCACCGAGGACACCGGTCCCACGACCGGACCGGACTCGCTGGACGACAGGTTCGCGTCGGCGGCGGGGACGGTCCGCACCCGGGGCCCCGGCGACGTGACCCCCGGCGACTCGGACCCCGGTCACGCCGTTCCGGCCGACGTGCCGGGGGACACGGAGCCGCGGGCCCCGGGTGCGGTGCCGGGGCCGCGCCGGGAGCCGGGCGAGCAGGCCGACTGGTGGGCGGGGGAGCCGACGGGCGGACCGCCCCCACCGGCCGGGGCGGCCGGCCACCCTGCCGGGCCGACGACGTTCCTGCCCGGCCCCCTGCCCGCCGGCTTCGACGAACGGAAACCCCGGGCGCACGCCCCGGACGGCCGTACGTCCCCGGAGGCGGCGCACACCGCCCCGGCCCCGTATTCCGAGCCCTCCGCGCCGACGACGGCCACCGACCGCGACCCGGCCCCGCCGGAAGTCCCACCGGCCCCGCCGGAAGTCCCACCGGCCCCGCCGGTCGGATCAGCCCCGCCGGCCCCGCCGGCCCCGCCCCGGCCGCCGTCGCCACCCCCGCCCGCCGACGGTGCGCCCCCGCTCCCCGGGACCCCGCCGCTCCCGCCTCCCGCCGCGCAGGCGCATCCCCGGCCCCGGCACGTCGCGCACCCACCGGCCCCCGCCGAGCCGCCCCCGCCGGCCGAGCCCTACCTCGGGTCCGGGCCGCCCACCTACGACCCCGAGCCGACCGCGCTGCCCGCCGCCGATCCGGACGGGCTGGACGGCCTGGTCGCGGACACCGTGCTGGACGGGGCCCGGTACGGGGCCTGCACCCTACGGGCCGCGTCCGTGCGCGGGGACTCCGCGCGGTTCCGGGGCGAGCCACGCAGGGACTCACTGCTCACCGCCCGTTTCGGCAGCGGCGACCAGGCACTGGTCCTGGTCGCGATGGCCACCGGCGCCCGCGCCGTGCCGGGCGCGCACCGGGCGGCCGCCGAGATCTGTCACTGGATCGGACGGGCCGTGGGCCGCAGCCACGCCCGGCTCGCCGAGGACATGCGGGCCGCCCGGAGGGGGGATGTGAAGTCGGGGCTGCACCGGCTCACCGACCGCAGCCTGGGACGGCTGCGGGCCAGCGCCGCGGAACAGGGCCTGGCGCCCGACGAGTACGCGGCGGACCTGCGATGCCTGCTGCTGCCCGCCGACCCCGCGTGCCGGGTCCGGGTCTTCTTCGGCGTCGGCCCCGGCGGACTGTTCCGCCTCCGGGACGGTGCGTGGCAGGACCTCGAGCCACCGGTCGGTGAGGCCGTCGGCGCGCCGGTCGTCGGCTTCGGAGCGCCGCCCGCCGAGACCCCCGAGGGCGACCGGCTCACCATGGACTTCGGCGTCCCGACCCCGCCGGGCCCCTACGAGCCGGCCCCCGGACCGCCGCGCGAACCCTTCCGGTTCCGGGCCTCCCTCGCCCGCCCGGGTGACACCCTCCTGATGTGCTCCGACGGCCTCGCCGAACCGCTGCGCGGCGAGCCCCGGCTCCCCGCCCACCTCGCCCGAGGGTGGTCCGCGCCGACCCCGCCGGGCCTCGCCGCGTTCCTCGCCGACGTCCGGATCAGGGTCAAGGGGTACGCGGACGACCGTACGGCCGCCGCCGTTTGGGAGGCGTGACGCGGTCCGCTGTGGATTGATGGAACCCGGAGGGATCCGAAGGATCTACGGAGACCGAAGGGGCAGAAGAGCACCATGGCCAAACAGAACGTCGCCGAACAGTTCGTCGACATCCTCGTCCGCGCCGGAGTGGAACGCCTCTACGGCGTCGTCGGCGACAGCCTCAACCCCGTGGTCGACGCGGTTCGCCGCAACCCCGCCATCGACTGGGTGCACGTGCGCCACGAGGAGACCGCCGCGTTCGCCGCCGGCGCGGAGGCGCAGATCACGGGCAAGCTGACCGCGTGCGCCGGGTCCTGCGGGCCCGGCAACCTGCACCTGATCAACGGCCTGTACGACGCCCACCGCTCGATGGCACCGGTCCTGGCGCTCGCCTCCCAGATCCCCTCCAGCGAGATCGGCCTGGGCTACTTCCAGGAGACCCACCCCGACCGTCTCTTCCAGGAGTGCAGCCACTACAGCGAACTGATCTCCAGCCCGAAGCAGATGCCCCGGCTGCTCCAGACGGCCATCCAGCACGCCGTCGGCCGCAGCGGCGTCAGCGTCGTCTCCCTCCCCGGTGACATCGCCGCCGAGCCCGCGCCCGAGAAGGCGGTGGAGACCGCGCTCGTGACCTCCCGGCCCACGGTCCGCCCGGGGGACGCCGAGATCGACGAGCTCGTCCGGCTGATCGACGCGGCCGACAAGGTCACCCTGTTCTGCGGCAGCGGCACGGCGGGCGCGCACGCCGAGGTGATGGAGTTCGCGGAGAAGATCAAGTCACCGATCGGCCACGCGCTGCGCGGAAAGGAGTGGATCCAGTACGACAACAGGTTCGACGTCGGGATGAGCGGGCTCCTCGGGTACGGCGCCGCCTACGAGGCCACCCACGAGTGCGACCTGCTGATCCTGCTCGGAACCGATTTCCCGTACAACGCCTTCCTGCCCGACGACGTCAAGATCGCACAGGTGGACGTGCGGCCCGAGCACCTCGGCCGGCGCTCCAAGCTGGACCTCGCCGTGTGGGGCGACGTGCGGGAGACCCTGCGCTGTCTGATCCCGCGCGTGCGGGAGAAGAAGAGCCGGCGGTTCCTCGACAAGATGCTGAAGAAGCACGCCGACGCCCTCGAAGGGGTCGTGAAGGCGTACACCCGCAAGGTCGAGAAGCACGTTCCCGTCCACCCCGAGTACGTGGCGTCCGTCCTCGACGAACTCGCCGACGAGGACGCCGTCTTCACCGTCGACACCGGTATGTGCAACGTCTGGGCGGCCCGTTACATCACGCCCAACGGCCGTCGCCGCGTGATCGGTTCCTTCTCGCACGGCTCGATGGCCAACGCGCTCCCCATGGCCATCGGCGCGCAGTTCACCGACCGGGAACGGCAGGTCGTGTCGATGTCGGGCGACGGCGGATTCGCCATGCTGATGGGCGACTTCCTCACCCTCGTCCAGTACGACCTGCCGGTGAAGGTCGTCCTCTTCAACAACTCCTCCCTGGGCATGGTGGAGTTGGAGATGCTGGTCGCCGGACTGCCCTCCTACGGCACCACGAACAAGAACCCGGACTTCGCCGCCGTCGCCCGCGCCTGCGGCGCCCACGGCGTGCGCGTGGAGAAGCCCAAGGACGTCGCGGGGGCCCTCAAGACCGCCTTCCGGCACAAGGGTCCGGCCCTCGTCGACATCGTGACCGACCCCAACGCGCTGTCCATCCCGCCGAAGATCAAGGCCGAGATGGTGACCGGGTTCGCCCTGTCCGCCTCGAAGATGGTGCTGGACGGCGGCGTCGGGCGCATGGTCCAGATGGCCCGCTCCAACCTCCGCAACGTCCCGCGACCCTGACGCCGGCCCGGCGCCGGGCCGGGAGACAGCGTGCGGCGCGGCGCCGGGGCCACGGATCGGGCACACCGAGCAGGGGTGATTTCGGCCAACTTCGCGCGCCGGTGCCGGGGGCGGGCCCGCCGCCACCCGCCGGGGGAGGCACCGGGCCCACCGGGACGTGGCCGAACACCTGGTCGTCGCCGATCCGGCATGACTGGCCCGCCGCCCAGGGGGGCAAGCATCCCGTGAACGTGTTCGAGCAGGAGGGGAACCGACATCGGCACGCGGGCGGGGGTCATGAAGAGGCAGGCACGAGGCAGCGGTTCGACCGTGATCGCGGACACCTCGGAGAGGAAGCGGACAGGGGAGGCCACGGCGGACGGCGTCGGGGAGCGAGGGCACACGTCCCAGCTCCGGCACAGGCTCGGGCGGGCGGACCTGCGGGCCGTGCCCGAGACGCGCCGGGCGCTGCGCGAACTGCTGCGGCACTGGGGGAGGCCCGGACAGTCGGATACCGTCGAACTGCTCACCAGTGAACTCGTCACCAACGCGCTCGTCCACACCGATCGGGACGCGCTGCTCACGGCGACCGTCGGGCCGGGCGGTCTGCGAGTGGAGGTACGCGACTTCGCGGCCGGTCGTCCGCGGCCGCGCGGGCGGGGCGCCGAGGAGGGCACGCACGGCCGGGGCCTGGTCCTGGTGCAGTCCCTCGCGGACGCGTGGGGCGTGCGGACGCACGGCATCGGGAAGGCGGTCTGGTTCGAACTGGGCGCCGGAATGGCCTGAGCGGGCCGCCACCGGCCGCCCGACGGGTCGCCGGTCGACGGGCCGCCGGCACCAGGATCACGGGACCAGGATCACGGTAACGCGGCCACGGGAACACGGGAACACGGGAAGGGGGCGCGACCTCGCCGGTCGCGCCCCCTTCCCATGACGGTACGTCAGCCGAACTGCTTCTCCAGGTCCTTGAGCTTGCGCTCCAGGGAGTCCAGGCGCGGCAGGGCCATCGTGTCGTCCTCCGCGGTGAGGTCGACGGTGATCGGGTCAGTGCTCTGGCGTACGGGCTGGAGGGAGGGCCGCGTACGCACGGGCAGCTGTTCCGGCGAGTTCGCCGCTATGGCAGGCTCCGCGGGAGCACGTTCGCCGACCCGCTCCAAGGAGGCCTGGGCCTCCAGCTGGCGGCCGCCCCGACCCGGGAAGCTGCGGTGTCCGCGGCTGATCGCCTTGAGCTGGGCGCGCTCCACGCGGTTCTGCTCGCGGCGGCGCAGGCGGGCCGCCTCCTTCTGCCGCTTGTCCTCGCGCACCTCGTCGACGGCCTCGTCCAGGCTGCGCACGTTCTCGAGGAGCATCAGCGACCACGCCTTGTACGTCTCACGGGGGGCCCGCAGCCAGCGCACGACACGGATCTGCGGCAGCGGACGCGGCACCAGGCCCTGCTCGCGCAGTGCGGCCCGGCGGGTCTGCTTCAGCGCCCGGTCGAACAGGACGGCCGCGGACAGGGACATGCCGGAGAAGAACTGGGGTGCGCCGTCGTGGCCGAAACCGCGGGGAGCGTGCACCCAGTTGAACCAGGCCGCGGCACCCGCGAACGTCCATACGAGTATCCGCGAACCGAGGGCCGCGTCACCGTGGCTGGCCTCGCGCACGGCGAGCACGGAGCAGAACATCGCCGCCCCGTCCAGGCCGAACGGCACGAGGTACTCCCAGCCGCCGGACAGGTTCAGGTTCTGCCGGCCGAAGCCGACCAGTCCGTGGAAGGAGAGCGCGGCGGCCACCGCCGCGCAGCAGAACAGCAGGACGTAGGAGGCGGTGCCGTAGATGGCCTCCTTGCGCCTGCGGCGCTCTTCGCTGCGCTCCCACGAGTCGTCGCTCGTGTTCTCCCCCGAGGAGCGCTTTCCGCGCGCGAGCACCGCCACCGCCGCCAGCATGCCCAGGAGCAGCACGGCGCCCGGAAGCAGCCAGTTCAGCGATATGTCGGTCAGTCTCATCTGGGGTCCCTTGCATTGGGATAGGGCGTAACGCCCGCCATAGTGGCCCAATCCCGCCTTCCCTCAGGGGGTTTCGGGGCAAGAGGCCGCCAAGGAGGTGCAAGGGGATGCCCAGGGCGACGTTCTGCTCGAACTGCCGCTTGAGGGGCGGGAGTTGAGTTCGAATAAGACTACCCGTACGGGTGGTTCCACGGAAAGTTCCCGTGTCGAGTGAGGAATTTGTGAAGCACCCGTAACAGGCCGGGAGGTCTCGTTCGGGTGATCTTACGGGACGCGAGGTGCCGGATCGACCTGGGGGAGGATCAACTCGCGGCCAGTGCCGTGAGCTTGCCGACCCGGTCCGCGTCGCAGGTGCGCGGACAGGTGGCACAGGTGTCCTCGGGGCGCACCGTGTAGAACATGCAGCAGCTCGCCCGGTCCCGGGTGGGCAGCGGCTTCCCGTCCGGTCCGGTCAGCTCCCGGAAGGCCGCCGAACCGACGTACGGCCGGGTCGCGCCCGGCAGCAGCAGCTCCAGTTCGCGGCGGGCCCGTTCACCCTCGGCCTCGCCGAACAGGCCGGCGACGTACCAGAGGCCCTCGACGATCTCGTCCGTGACCATGCCCCACAGGGCGCGCCCGCGCCGCCGGGTGCGCGGGCCGAAGCCGGCCAGCACGGGCTCGTGGTGCTCGGCGACGGCGGCCCGCACCTCGGCGCGCAGGGCCTCCTCGTCCGGGACCACCCGGGCGCCGGGCAGGGCCGCGGCCGGGTCGCCCGGCAGGCAGGCGAACGAGACGGGTGCGCGGACGGCCATCCGCATCCCGGCGCCGGTGCGGTCGTACGAGACGTGGGTCACCGGGAGGCGGGGGACCCGGCGGTGCAGGAACCAGGGGGCGGTGATCAGCAGGCAGGCCGGCCAGGCGTACCGGTGCAGTCCGAAGCTCGCCACGACGTCCGGGCGGGCCCGCTGCCCGTAGTCCCGCACCACCTGGTTCTCGTCCCAGGCCAGGAAGGCGTCCAGCTCCGCGCCGCCCTCCGCCAGCTCGGCCGCCGACACCCAGCCGCCGCCGCGCGGGGCGGGTTCACCCGGCCCCAGTTCCCTGACGGTCAGGCCCGGGCAGGCCTCGGTGAGGCGCGCGTACGCGTCCGTCACGGCCGACGGGTGTGAGGGCATACCGGTACCACCGATCCAACGATGAGGGCGAGGTAAGCCTTACCTTACCCAATCCGGTCGGGATGTGAACTGACGGCCGGTAACGCCTAAGGTGCTTGACGGACGAGTAACAACCGGCCGTAATGACCCCAAGTGCCGACAGATCCGGAGGAGAACCCGTGGAGCGGAGCGCGCAGGGCTTTGCCGGCCCGGGAGTCCCCGGCACGGGACCGCGGGTTCCCGCGCAGCCGCGCGCCACGGACCGGGACCGGGGTGCGCCGGGCCCCGGCGGCGACGGCCCGCCGCCCGGCCCCGGCCCCGGCGGCGGCCTCTGCGGCGGCCCGGGCCCCGGCGGCGACGCCGGCGCCGTACGCGGCGAGCACACGCACGGCGAGACCCCCCTCGAGCGTGTCCGACCCCTCGTCCAGCGGTCCTCCGTCCGCGGTCAGATCCTCGACGCCCTGCGCACCGCGCTCGTCGCCGGGGAGCTGACGCCCGGCGAGGTGTACTCGGCCCCCGCCCTCGGTGAGCGCTTCGGCGTCTCCGCGACACCGGTGCGGGAGGCCATGCAGCAGCTCGCCCTGGAGGGCGCCGTCGAGGTCGTGCCCAACCGGGGGTTCCGGGTGGTCGTGCGCGGCGCGCGGGAACTGGCCGAACTGGCCGAGGTGCGCGCCCTGATCGAGGTCCCCGTGATGCTGCGGCTCGCCCGCACGGTCCCCGCCGAACGCTGGGCGGAACTGCGCCCCCTCGCCGAGGCGACCGTCCGGGCCGCCGCCTCCGGCTGCCGCGCCACGTACGCCGAGTCCGACCGCGCCTTCCACCGCGCGGTCCTCGGTCTGAGCGGCAACGGGCAACTGGTCTCCGTCGCGGACGACCTGCACCGCCGCGCGCAGTGGCCGCTGGTGGGCGGCCCCGTCTCGCGCGGCCGGGCCGACCTGGTGGCGGACGCGGCGGAACACCTGACGCTGCTGGAAGCGCTGGGAGCGGGGGACGCGGACGTGGTGCAGGCACTGGTGCGGGAGCACTTCGCGGGATCGCGCTGAGGGCCGTCGGCTCCGCCGTCTCCGCCTGTTCGTCTCCGCCTGTTCGTCTCTGCCTACGCCGTCGCCGCCGGTGGTGTCAGATGGCGGGCCAGCCACGTCGGGACGCCGCCCAGGAGCCGGAAGAGGCGTCCCGCCTCCTCGCGCAGCCGGGACGCCTCCGGCTCGGTCTCCGCGTCCGCCAGCGAGACCAGGGCCGGGGCCGTACCCACCAGGTAGCCCAACTCCTCCCGGATGCGCAGGGATTCGGCGAATCCGTGACGGGCCTCGGCGGTGTCGCCGTCGCGCAGGGCGAGGCCCGCCAGGTGACGCCAGGTGAAGGACAGCAGCAGGGCGTCGGAGCGGGCCGCGGCGGCCGTGTGCGCGCGCCGGTAGGCGGCGCGCGCGGCCTGCGGGGAGCGGGTCAGGTTCTCCGCGAGCAGTCCGCGCCGGAAGTCCAGCAGGGGCCGTCCCGCCGCGTCCGGAGGGATCAGCGCGGCCGCCCGGCCGAGCGCGGCCCGCGCCTCGTCGGCCCGGTCGCGGACCCCGTGCACCGTCGCCGCGTACGCCAAGTGCCCTCGCTCGCAAGCGGCGGCGCCCCGTTCCTCGTCGGTGTGGGCGAGGGCCTCGGCGATCCGCAGCGCGTCCTCCGCCTCCTGCCAGCCCTGCTCGGTGTAGAGGCACCGTTCCACGAAGAGGGACGCCCGCTGGACGGCCCCCGCCGCGCTGTCCGACGGCAGTAACGCCGCGGCGTCGGCCCAGCAGGCCCGCGAGCGCAGCCGCCACACCGCGGTCTGGAGGGGATCGTCACCAGCGGTCGTTCCATTGCCCGACATGGCGGAATGCGCCACGTTGCCCTCCCCAGGGTTCTGTCCTTCGGATCAGCTCGGGGTCACGGGGCCCGGCACGCGCGTCCGCGGCGGTGCCGTCGGTCCTCGACGCTCCGCGTCGGCTTCCTCCCGCGCCGTGCAGCTGCACGCACCGCGTCCCGCTCACCGGCACGGCAAGGCACCGCCCCTCACGACGACCTGATCCGAAGGGCAGGCCCAGCACACCGTTGAGCTTCGAGTGGTGGCCGCATCTCAACACGAATGACGGGCCGGGCCAAGGGGGCGGGTGAAGCTTTTCACAAAGTCGGGGGACTCGGGCGCCCCCCGGGTTTCAGCTCATCCGCAGGGCCAGGAAGAAGTCCAGCTTGTCCTCGAGGCGCGAGAGGTCCCGGCCCGTCAACTGCTCGATGCGGCCGACGCGGTAGCGCAGTGTGTTGACGTGCAGGTGGAGCCGGGACGCGCAGCGGGTCCAGGAGCCGTCGCAGTCCAGGAACGCCTCCAGCGTCGGGATCAGCTCGGCGCGGTGCCGCCGGTCGTAGTCGCGCAGGGGGTCCAGGAGGCGGGCGGTGAAGGCCCGCCGGACGTCGTCGGGGACGAAGGGCAGCAGCAGGACGTGCGAGGCCAGCTCCTGGTGGCCCGCCGCGCACACCCGGCCCGGGCGGGCCGCCGCCACCCGGCGGGCGTGCCGGGCCTCCTCCAGGGCGCCCCGCAGCCCCTCCGCCGAGTGCACCGCCGCGCTGACTCCGAGCGTGACCCGGCCGTCGCCGTCGAGGCCCGCGGCCAGCGGCTCCCGCACGGAGGCCAGCAGGGTGTCGGCGAGGACCCCGGACTCCGGTCCGTCGTGCTCGCCGGCGACCGCCGGGAGGGGGACGAGGGCGACGGCCTCGTCCCCGAGGTGGGCGACGGCGATGCGGTCGGAGGGCTCGGGGCCGGTGGCGTGCGGGTCGACGAGGATCTCCTCCAGGAGGGACTGGGCGACCGGACCGCCTTCGGTCCCACCCCCCTCCGCGCCGTCCCACTCCACGCGCGCCACGACGACCTGCCAGTGCGGCGCGGCCCCCAGCCCGGGCAGCAGCACCGGCGCCGCCACCCGCAGCCGGGCCGCGATCTCGGCGGGCGCCGCGCCCGTCTGGACCAGTTCGAGAACCTCCTGGGCGAGCCGTCTGCGCACCGTGCGCGCCGCGTCCCGCCGGTCCCGCTCGACCGAGATGAGCTGGGTGACGCCCTGGAGCAGGTCCAGCCGCTCCTCCGCCCAGTCCCCGGCGTCCGCCTCGACGGCCAGCAGCCAGTCCGACAGCACCGTCCCGCGCACGTCACCCGCGGCCTGCGGGGCCCGCCCGCCGCCGCGGACCGGGAACAGCGAGTACGTCGCACCGGCGAGGACCACCCGGTGCGGGCCCCGCCGGCCGGTGCGGACGGCCACCAGGTGCTCCGCCGCCAGCTTCGCGCACACCTCGGCCGGCAGCCCCGGCCCCGCCGCCTTCGGGCCCGCGACGAGCCGGCCCGTGGGCGACAGCACCCAGGCGCGCAGGTCCAGGTCGGAGCCGAGCAGGTCCAGGACCACGTCGGGACCGCCACCCGCCGGTCCCGAGGTCATCATCCGGCGGTGCCGGTCGACGACCGCCGCGAGGTCCCCGGCACGCTCCCCGGACACCTGGCGCACGACGTGCTCGGTGATCGTCGCGAACGCCACCGACTCGTGCACCGCGAACAGCGGCAGCCGGTGCCGGGCGCAGGCCAGGACCAGGTCGTCGGGCACGTCGCCCAGTTCGGCCTCACCGGCGGCGAGCGCGGCCACCTGGGCCTGCACCAGGAGCCGTACGAACGGTTCGGAGTCGGCGGCGTCCCGGCGCCAGGCCAGCCCGGTGAGCACCAGCTCGCCGCCGGAGAGGTAGCGGCTGGGGTCCCGCAGGTCGGTGGTCATGACGCCGCGTACCGTGCGGTCCAGCTCGTCCTGGCCGCCGAGCAGCCGCAGGCCCAGCGCGTCGGTGTCCAGCAGTGCGCGCAGCCGCATTCTCGTCGCCGCCGTTCTTTGTCCGGAAATCTACGATGAAGGGTGAGGGGTCCGCGGGGCCGAGCGGGTCCCGGTGCCGGGCTCCCGGCCCCCGTGAGCACCCTCACGAGCGGCATTCTCGGACTGCCGGGTCGTTTCCCACGTTTCCACGGGAGAACCGGGAGGTTACCGATGGCCTCCGTTCATACGAATCTACAAGATGCCCGCCCCGACCAGCCAACTCCTTCATGGTTTCCGTGACTGACCCGGGCGGAGTACGGAGCTGTGTACTGGCCCGGATCCGCGTGAACATCACCAGAAAAAGCCGGGACCGCCGCACCCGATCCGGCCCGAACCGACGAATCACGAGACCGAAACCCACGAGACCGAAACCCACGAGACCAAGACTCGCGAGACCAAGACCCACGAGACCAAGAAGAGAGCCGGTCATGGACTTCCTTCGCCCCGCCAGCTGGCAGGAGGCGCTCGCCGCGAAGGCCGAGCACCCCACCGCCGTGCCGATCGCGGGTGGCACCGACGTGATGGTCGAGATCAACTTCGACCACCGGCGGCCCGAGTACCTCCTCGACCTGGGCCGGGTCGGCGACCTGTACGAGTGGGAGGCCGGCGAGGACTCGGTGCGGCTGGGTGCCTCCGTCCCCTACACGAGGATCATGGAGAACCTGCGGTCCGAGCTGCCCGGCCTCGCCCTCGCCTCGCACACCGTGGCCTCCCCGCAGATCCGCAACCGCGGCGGCGTCGGCGGCAACCTCGGCACCGCCTCCCCGGCGGGCGACGCCCACCCCGCCCTCCTCTCGGCCGGCGCCGAGGTCGAGGTCGAGTCGGTGCGCGGCTCCCGCCGCATCCCCATCGACGACTTCTACACCGGGGTGAAGCGCAACGCGCTCGCCGCCGACGAGCTGATCCGTGCCGTGCACGTCAAGAAGGCCGACGGCCCCCAGCAGTACTCCAAGGTCGGCACCCGCAACGCCATGGTCATCGCCGTGTGCGCCTTCGGACTGGCCCTGCACCCCGACACCCGCACGGTCCGCACCGGGATCGGCTCGGCCGCGCCCACCCCCGTCCGGGCGAGGACCGCGGAGGAGTTCCTGAACGCCGCGCTCGACGAGGGCGGCTTCTGGGACAGCGGAAAGATCATCACCCCGTCGCTCGCCAAGCGGTTCGCGGACCTGTGCGCCGCCGCCTGCAACCCGATCGACGACGTCCGCGGCACCGCGAGCTACCGCCGCCACGCGGTCGGCGTCATGGCCCGCCGGACCCTGACCTGGGCCTGGGAGTCGTACCGCGGCGCCGGCCGCACCACCCGTCGAAAGGGAGGCGCTGCCTGATGCGCGTCAACTTCACCGTCAACGGACGTCCGCAGGAGGCCGACGACGTGTGGGAGGGCGAGTCCCTGCTGTACGTCCTGCGCGAGCGGCTCGGCCTGCCCGGCTCCAAGAACGCCTGCGAGCAGGGCGAGTGCGGCTCCTGCACCGTCCGCCTCGACGGCGTCCCGGTCTGCGCCTGCCTGGTCGCCGCCGGCCAGGTCGAGGGCCGCGAGGTCGTCACCGTGGAGGGCCTCGCGGAGTACGCCGGGGAGCGCTCCCGCGCAACCGGCGCCCGCGGCGGCACCTCGCCCGGCGAGGCCGGGGCCCGGCAGGCCGGGAGCGCGGACTCGCACACCGGCGAGGGCGGTGAACTCGCCCCGATCCAGCAGGCGTTCATCGACGCCGGTGCCGTCCAGTGCGGCTTCTGCACCCCGGGGCTGCTGGTCGCCGCCGACGAGATGCTGGAGCGCAACCCGAACCCGACCGACGCGGACGTCCGCGAGGCGCTCTCGGGCAACCTGTGCCGCTGCACCGGCTACGAGAAGATCATGGACGCGGTCCGCCTGGCGGCCGCCCGGCAGGCAGAGGCGGTCTGACGATGTCCACAGCCTCCCACCGCACCACCTCCCCCCGCGCGGCGTCCTTCCCCAACGGCACGCCCACCAGGATCACCCAGGGCGCGCGGACCAGGGGCGGCATCGGCGAGTCCACGCTCCGCCCGGACGGCACCCTCAAGGTCACCGGCGAGTTCGCCTACTCGTCCGACATGTGGCACGAGGACATGCTCTGGGGCCAGATCCTGCGCTCCCCGGTCGCGCACGCCGAGATCGTCTCCGTCGACACCGCCGAGGCCCTCGCCGTGCCGGGCGTCCACGCCGTCATGACGTACGACGACCTGCCGACGGAGATCCGGAACTACGGCCTGGAGATCCAGGACACCCCCGTCCTCGCCCACGGCAAGGTCCGCCACCACGGCGAGCCGGTCGCGATCGTCGCCGCCGACCACCCGGAGACCGCCCGCCGCGCCGCCGCGAGGATCCGGGTCGAGTACCGCGAGCTGCCCGTCATCACCGACGAGGCCTCCGCGACCGCGCCGGACGCCGTCCTCGTCCACGAGAACCGCACCGACCTCCCCCAGTCTCAACCTGGTTCGACCGGGGGGACCCCCACCATCGGCCACGTCCCGCACCCCAACATCCTCCACCGCCAGCCCGTCGTCCGCGGCGACGCGGCCGCGGCGGCCGCGCGGGCCGACGTGATCGTCCGCGGCGAGTACACCTTCGGCATGCAGGACCAGGCCTTCCTCGGCCCCGAGTCCGGCCTCGCCGTCCCCGAGGAGGACGGCGGCGTCCACCTCTACATCGCCACCCAGTGGCTCCACTCCGACCTGCGCCAGATCGCGCCCGTCCTCGGCCTGCCCGAGGACAAGGTCCGCATGACCCTGGCCGGCGTCGGCGGCGCGTTCGGCGGCCGCGAGGACCTGTCCATGCAGATCCACGCCTGCCTGCTGGCCCTGCGCACCGGCAGACCCGTCAAGATCGTCTACAACCGCTTCGAGTCCTTCTTCGGCCACGTCCACCGCCACCCGGCCCGCCTGCACTACGAGCACGGCGCGACCAGGGACGGCAGGCTCACCCACGTCAAGTGCCGCATCGTCCTCGACGGCGGCGCGTACGCCTCCGCCTCCCCGGCCGTCGTCGGCAACGCCGCCTCGCTCGGCGTCGGTCCCTACGTCGTCGACGACGTGGACGTCGAGGCCGTCGCCCTCTACACCAACAACCCGCCGTGCGGCGCGATGCGCGGCTTCGGCGCGGTCCAGGCCTGCTTCGCCTACGAGGCCCAGATGGACAAGGTGGCGAAGGAACTGGGCCTGGACCCGGTGGAGTTCCGGCAGCTCAACGCCATGGAACAGGGCGCGACCATGCCCACGGGCCAGATCGTCGACTCCCCGGCCCCGGTCGCCGAACTCCTGCGCCGCGTCAAGGCGATGCCGCTGCCGCCGGAGCGCGAGTGGGAGTCCAGCGAGGGCGCGGACGTACGGCAGCTGCCCGGCGGTCTGTCCAACACCACGCACGGCGAGGGCGTCGTGCGCGGCATCGGCTACGCGGTCGGCATCAAGAACGTCGGTTTCTCCGAGGGCTTCGACGACTACTCCACCGCCCGGGTGCGGATGGAGGTGGTCGGCGGGGAGCCGGTGGCCACCGTGCACACCGCGATGGCGGAGGTCGGCCAGGGCGGCGTCACCGTCCACGCGCAGATCGCCCGCACCGAGCTGGGCGTCGCCCAGGTCACCATCCATCCGGCCGACACCGAAGTGGGCAGCGCCGGTTCGACCTCCGCCTCCCGGCAGACGTACGTCACCGGCGGCGCCGTGAAGAACTCCTGCGAGCGGGTCCGCGAGAAGGTGCTGGAGATCGGGCGCCGCAAGTTCGGCTCCCACCACCCCGCCTGGGCCACCGCCGAACTCCTGCTGGAGGGCGGCAAGGTCGTCACCGACGGCGGCGAGGTGCTCGCCGACCTCGTGGACGTCCTCGGCGAGGAGGCGGTGGAGGTCGAGGAGGAGTGGCGGCACCGGCCCACCGAGCCCTTCGACCTGCGCACCGGCCAGGGTTTCGGCCATGTGCAGTACTCCTTCGCCGCCCACCGCGCGGTCGTCGAGGTCGACACCGAGCTGGGCATGGTGAAGGTCGTCGAACTGGCCTGCGCCCAGGACGTCGGCAAGGCCCTCAACCCGCTGTCCGTCCTCGGCCAGATCCAGGGCGGCACCGTCCAGGGCCTGGGGATCGCGGTGATGGAGGAGATCGTCGTCGACCCGAGGACCGCGAAGGTGCGCAACCCCTCCTTCACCGACTACCTGATCCCGACCATCCTCGACACCCCGACCATCCCGGTCGACGTCCTCGAACTCGCCGACGACCACGCCCCCTACGGCCTGCGCGGCGTCGGCGAGGCCCCGACCCTGTCCTCGACCCCGGCGGTGCTCGCGGCGATCCGCGACGCCACCGGGCTGGAGCTGAACCGGACACCGGTCCGCCCCGAACACCTCACCGGAACGGCCCCCGCCACGGACTGAACCGGTGAGCCCCCGGGGAGCGTCCGGTTCACTCCCCGGGGCCCCGACCGCCCGTCCTGGGCCGTTCCCCGGGGGCCTGAGGGCGGGCTTCCCGGGGTACTCCGCCCGCCACCCCGTCGAGAACCGGCCCGGCGTCCACCGGCCCACCCGAACCGACCTCCGCACCACCGCAGTCAAGGAGACCGAGACATGCTGGACATCGCCGAGGAGCTGAACCGGTGGGCCGAGCAGGGCCGTGACTTCGCCGTCGCCACCGTGGTGGCCGTCGGCGGCAGCGCACCCCGCCGGCCGGGCGCAGCCCTCGCGGTGGACGCCGACGGCACGGCGATCGGCTCCGTCTCCGGCGGCTGTGTGGAGGGCGCGGTGTACGCGCTGTGCCAGCAGGCCCTCGCCGACGGGGAGTCCGTCCTCGAACGCTTCGGCTACAGCGACGACGACGCCTTCGCCGTCGGCCTGACCTGCGGCGGCGTCATCGACGTCCTCGTCACCCCGGTGCGGGCCGGCGACCCGGTCCGCCCGGTCGTCGCGGCCGGCCTGCGGGCCGCCGCGTCCGGCACGGCGGTGGCGCTGGCCCGCGCCGTGGGCGGACCGGCCGAACTCCTCGGCCGCGCCCTGCTCGTGCGCCCCGACGGCTCCTACGACGGTGGCTTCGGCGCCCACCCCGAACTGGACCGCACGGTGGCAGCCGAGGCCGGCGCCCTGCTCGACGCGGGCCGCACCGGCACACTGGAGGTCGGCGACCGGGGCTCCCGCTGCGGCGCCCGGCTCACCGTGCTCGTCGAGGCCTCGGTGCCGCCGCCGCGGATGATCGTCTTCGGCGCGATCGACTTCGCCTCGGCGCTGGTGCGGATCGGCGGGTTCCTCGGCTACCGCGTCACGGTGTGCGACGCCCGCCCGGTGTTCGCCACCCGGGACCGCTTCCCCGAGGCCGACGAGGTCGTCGTCGACTGGCCGCACCGGTACCTGGAGCGCACGCGGGTGGACGCGCGGACGGTCCTGTGCGTCCTCACCCACGACGCCAAGTTCGACGTGCCGCTGCTCCGGCTCGCCCTGCGCCTGCCGGTCGCCTACGTCGGCGCCATGGGCTCCCGCCGCACCCACCTCGACCGCAACGAGCGGCTGCGCGAGGTGGGCGTCACCGAGCTGGAGCTGGCCCGGCTGCGGTCACCCGTCGGGCTCGACCTGGGCGCCCGTACGCCCGAGGAGACCGCGTTGTCGATCGCCGCGGAGATCGTCGCCGAACGGCGCGGGGGCAGCGGGGTCCCGCTGACCGGGGCGCACACCCCGATCCATCACGACGCCCCGTCGCCGCCGGCCGGGAGGATCGGCTCGGTGGCCTGAGCGAGGTTCTCGGCGGAACCGTCGCAGCCGGGACCGTCGCCGGGTCCGCCGTCCGCCGGACCACCGGCTGGTCCGGCCAGGCGAACGCGTGGTGCGGGTCGCCCTACTCGCTCAGGCGGACGAAGCGCAGCAGCTCACGCACGATGCCCGCGCCGCCCGCGCTCCAGCCGGTGCGCGGTTCGAGGACATCCGGGTCGGCCCGGTGCTCGATGTCGGACCAGCGGGCGCCGTCGGCGTCGCGGGTCGCCCGGGTCACGAGGTCGGCGACGAGGACCCGCGCGGACCCGGGCGGGTCGTCCTGCTCCGCGACCCGGTCGCAGGCCGGTGCCGGCACGCCCGCCGTGCCTCAGCAGCGGCCGTTGTCGGCCCAGAGGCCCGGGCGCGGCCGGCTCGGCAGCCCCGAGTGCGTGACGGTGTGCCGGCAGCGGTCGGCGAGCTCCTGCCAGGCGGGCTCGGCCAGGACGTCCCGCAGGAGCCGGAATACCTGGGCGTCCCCGAGCAGCCATCGCCGCCCGTCCGCCGCCGGCTCCTCGGCCTCGTCCACCCGTACGCCAACTCCCGTCATCGGGCCACCTTTCACACGGGGTCAGGGGGCCGCCCAGGGGAGCGTCGGGCGCGTGCGGCGGCCCGGAACGGCCGTTCGCGCCCCGCGCGCTCCCCAGTGGAGCGCACGAGGCGGGGCGGCGGAGCGGCGCGGTGGAGTGGTGCGGTGGCGGAACGGCGGGACGGCGGGACGGCGGGATGACGGGGCGCCGGGACGGCGGGACGGCGGGACGACGGGACGGCGGGGCGGCGCGGTGTCAGGCCTGACGCAGCAGGCGGTTGGCCGCCCGGCCGAACACGGCGCGGGCGACGGGACTCACGAGGGGGTCGAGGAGCGGCGGTGCGAGCCACGAGCGGATCTCCTCGCGCCAGACGACCCGGGTCCGGCCGCCGGGGCCGGGGCGGACCTCGATCTCCGCCCAGCCCCGGACCGCGCGGCCGAGCTTCTCCAGCCGGCACAGGCCCGGTCCGCCGTCGTCCGGCGGGCACCAGACGGTGACCTCCATGCGGTCGTCGAAGCCGAGCGGTCCGATCCCGGACCGGGCCACGAACACGGTGCCCTCCCGGGTCGGCCCGGGGGTGAGCACGGTGACGCGGGTCAGCGGGACCACATCACCGTGCCGGGTCCACTCGGTGAGCCGCCGCCAGGCCTCGTCGAGGGGGAGCGGTGCCGTGCGTTCGAACTGGAAGGTCGCCACACAGCGATCGTAAGGAGTCCCTCGGGCGCGGTGGCGCGTTCGCCGGCGGCTCACACGGTTGGCCCAGTCCGGGACAGGTGCGCGGGCGTGCGGGACGCGCGGCAGCGCACCCACCGGCCCGGTCAGCGGTAGACCTTTCCTGCCTCCGCCCGCCCCGGAGCGAGGAGTTGGGGCACGGTGACGAAGACGTAGCCGCGTTCCTTCAGCGCGTCGATGATCCCGGGCACCGCGGGCACCGTCCCGGCGTAGATGTCGTGCAGCAGGATGATGCCGTCCCGCTCGGTCTGGTCGAGGACCCGGCGCCGGATCAGCGCGGAGTCCTCCGTCGTGTAGTCCTTGGCGGTCACGCTCCACAGCACCTCCGCGAGGCCCAGCTCACGGCAGACCTCGTGCACGGTGTCGTCGGTGCGGCCCTGGGGCGGGCGCATCAGGGTGGGCCGGCGGCCGGTGAGGCGCTCTATCTCCCTGTTGGGGCGCTCCAGTTCCTCGCGTATCTCCCGCGGTGTCAGCTCCGTCAGGATCTTGTGGTCCCAGGTGTGACTGGCCACCTCGTGGCCCTCGTCGGCCATGCGCGTGACGAGCTGCGGGTACTTCTCGATGTGCCGCCTGCCGAGGAGGAAGAAGGTCGCCGGGACCCGTTCCTCCTTCAGGATGTCCAGCAGGCGGGCGGAGTTCTCGCTCGGGCCCGCGTCGAAGGTGAGCGCGACGCACTTCGCCGCACGGCAGTCGACGCTGCCGAAGCGGGCCGCCTGCGCGGTGGACGCGGGCTCGGCGCGCACGGTGCCGGGTGCGGTGGTGTCGAGCCCGGCGCAGCCCGTCAGGGCCAGGGCCAGGCAGGCGGCGACGAGACCGGCCCCGGCCGAACGGAACGGGATCCCCGTTTTCTTCATCTTCTTGGTCGGAGAAGGCATGCCGGGACTATACACAGGACGTATAGCGGGTGACCTGGGGTTATTCCCTGGTTCGTCCGCCCCTGTCGCCTGTCCCGCGACGTCCGCCGCGAAGCTCTCGCGGCGGACGCCGGGACCCGGGCAGGGGACGGACGGGGTGCCTCACTGGGCGTGGAACGTCGCGTCCGCGCGGTCCGTCGCCGTGCTCGGCGCCTGCACGTACAGCAGGTGGTCGTAGTGCCGCAGGTAGCGGCCCGCGTAGTTGTACGACTCGTACGACACCCCCGCCGCGTCGGACAGGCCCGCCCGCCGGTGGAACGTGGCGTCGGCCGCGAACCGCGCGGTGCCGTCGTTCTTCTCCACCCACGCCTCGAAGTTCTTGTGCCGCAGGTAGTGGCCGGGGAAGTTGGCCGACTCCAGCGAGACCGTGCCGCTGCCGGCGAGTCCAGGCACGACCCGGAACTGCGAGTCCGCCAGAGGGCTCACGTCCGCCTCGACGCGGGCGCGGTACTCCCAGTGCCGGACGAAGCGGTCCGGGAGGTTGTCCGAGGAGAAGCGCTGCGGGGTGACCCCGTCGGCGACCGGGATGCCGAAGTCGGGGGTGCCGTCGGTCTTCCAGTACAGCTTCTGCACGCGGGTGCGGCGGTTGGGGTCGTTCAGCGGGTCGCCGGTGATGTCCTTGTAGCTGCGGTCGTGGTAGACGAGGATGTCGGACTTTCCGTCCTCGGAGACGGTGAAGGAGTTGTGGCCGGGCCCGTACTGCGAGGTCGCGGCGCTGCTCTTGAACACCGGTTGCGAACTCTTCGTCCAGGACGAGGGGTTGGTGAGGTCGGCGGTCGCGGAGGCGGTCAGCAGGCCGAGGCAGTAGTTGGCGTCGGTCGCGCTCGCCGAGTAGCTCATGAAGACCTTGCCGCCGTGCTGGACCACGGCCGGCCCCTCGTTGACCTTGTAGCCGACGGTCTCCCAGGCCAGGGTGGGCTGCGAGATCTCCGCCGGAGTCCCGGTGATCGTCCAGGGGTTCGCCATCTTCGCGACGAAGAGGCTGGTGTTGTTCTCCTCGGCCGGGTTGCGCTGCGCCCAGGCGAGGTAGCGCACGCCGTTCGCGACGAACGTGGTGGCGTCCAGCGAGAAGCTCTCCCACGTGGTCCTGATCCGGCCCTTCTCGGTCCAGGCCGCGGTGAGCGGGTTGCCGCCGGTGCCCTCCAGGACGTACATGCGGATCGCCCACACGTCGTCCGTGGCGCCGGCCGCGAAGTGGACGTACCACTTGCCGTCGATGAAGTGGATCTCCGGCGCCCAGATGTGGGCGCCCATGACCCCGCTGGTGTGCCTGGTCCAGATGGTGGTCTCGGGGGCCGTCGACAGACCCTGGATGGTCGTCGCCCGGCGCAGCACGATGCGGTCGTACTCGGGGACCGTTGCGGTGAAGTAGTAGTAGCCGTCCGTGTGCTTGAAGATGTGCGGGTCCGCGCGCTTCTCCGCGAGCGGGTTCGTGTAGGTCACGCCGGGCGAGGCGGGCACGGCGGCCCGGGCGGTGCCGGCGGGACCGGTGAAGCAGGTGGCGGCAAGGGCCACCGTCCCGGCCGTGAGCAGTGCGCGGGTGCGCCGACGGAACATCCGAGGCATACAGGACCGTCCCTTGTTCGTTATTTCGAACACAGTTCGTAACTTCGGCCAGAAGATAGGGGTTGGACATGCACTCGTCAATGGTGTCGGCGGAGGTCCGTGGGAGGTGGGGCGCCCTGATGCAGAAGACCTGCTGTTCCCCGCCGCCGGGGACGGGCGGACGGCGCGCGAGCGCATCCTGCACGCCTTCGGGCGGGTGGCGGAGCAGGCGGCTCCGCCCGGCTGCCACGGGTGTCCCTGCCCGGCCGTCCGGATCGAGCTGAAGGACGTGGACCATCCCGCGAGCGAGGCCGCCCGGCGGGTCGAGGGGGAGCCGGCGTCGTTCTGCCGGACCGAGGCCGAAGGGGCGGCGCCACCGGTCCCGCCCTGCCGGCCCGCCGGTTGACGCTCCTCTTCGGGGGGCGGCGCCCGGGCCGGCGACCTCGCCGGGCTGATCCTGCCGGTGGTGACCACGCTCCTGGACGCCGGGGGAGTGCGCTGAGGCGCACGGTGCGCCCATGGCGTGCGTCACTGTTCCGGCAGGTGATGAATGGGTTCGTGCCGGGTACCCTCGGTACGCGAGTGGGTGACCGATCCGCAGTGCACGGCCGGACCTCGGAGGATCAGATGGCGCACGAAGAGAACACCCAGGACGCCGCGGAGGCGGCCCGCCGCGCCCGGTTCGGCGCGCTGCCGCAGCGGGTCACCCCGGCCGAGATGGTCGAGGAGAAGCCGGCGAGCGTCGTCGACCCGGTGAGGAACGACTACAACGACGACGAATGGCTCGTCCGCATGGGCGCCTTCTGAGCCGACGGCTCCCCGGTGCCGCGGCACCGGACCGATCCGCGTGGGACCCTGCCGGCGGCTGTCCACCGCGCTCCCGCCGTCCGGCGGGCGCGGCGGGCAGCCGCTTTCGTGCGCCGCCCCCATACGCCGCCTTCGTGCGCCGCCCCCGTGCGCCGCCCCGAGGCGGTTCACCCGTATCCGCGAGTCTTCGGCTGAACGTTCACATCGGGCAATCCTCCCGTTCGGGAAACGGCGGTCGCCCTTCTCACGGATCATGGACGGGCCGAAAGGAACGGGCCGGCAAGGGTGTTCGTCGGCCGTGCCGCCCGCTCCCCGCGACACCAGGAGTCCGCATGACCACACCGCGCATCGTCCTCGTCCACCCCGGGGACCTGGCCCCCGCGGACCTCGCGTCGTGGAACGACCTGCGCCTCACCACCGCCACCGTCGCGAACCCCTTCATGAGCGCCGAGTTCACCCAGGCCGTCGGCCGGGTCCGGTCCGACACCCGGGTGGCCGTCCTGCGCCGCGCGGGACGGCCCGTCGGCTACTTCCCCCACCAGCGCGGCCCCTGGGGCTACGGCCGCGCGGTCGGGCTGGGCGTCTCCGACTGCCAGGGCGCCGTACTCGAGCCGGACGTCCACCTGGAGGCGCAGCACCTGATGCGCGCCTGCTCGCTCAACGCCTGGGAGTTCAACCACCTCGAAAGCGGCCAGGACCTGTTCCTGCCCTACGCCACCGGGCAGTTCGCCTCGCCCGTCGTCGACCTCGCCCCCGGCTTCGAGCACTACGAACGGCACCTGCGCGAGCACGCGCGCAAGTTCCTCAAGACGGCCAGGGCCCAGGAGCGCCGCATGGTCCGCGACCTGGGCCCGCTGCGCTTCGTCCACGACGAACGCGACCCCGCGGCCCTGCGCACCCTCATCGACTGGAAGTCCGCCCACTACCGGCGCACCGGCCGCCGCGACCCGTTCGCCCAGCCGTGGATCACCCGGCTCGTCGGCCTCCTCGCCGGCACCGCCTCACCGCACTGCTCCGGCGTCCTCTCGGTGCTCTACGCCGCCGACCGGCCCGTCGCCGCCCATTTCGGCCTGCGCTCGCGCACCGTCTTCTCCTGCTGGTTCCCCTCCTACGACCGCACCCTCGCCACCTACTCGCCAGGCCGGGTCCTCTACCTCCGCATGATCGAGGCAGCAGCCTCCTCCGGCATCCACCTCTTCGACTTCGGCCGGGGAGAGGCGGCGTACAAGGACTCCTTCAAGACGGGCGACCTCCTGGTCCACGAAGGGGCGCTGCGCACGACCGGCCCGGGAGCCGCCCTGCACTGGATCCGCCGCGAACCCGTACGCGCCGCACACCGCCTGGTGCGCGACCACCCCGCCCTGAAACGGGCGGCGCTGCGCACGCTGGGCGCCGTCGGCGCGGCACGCGGACGCTGACCCCCCGACACGACCACGACGCCGGACGGCGGGTGGTCGGAGCCCGACCACCGGAGCCCGACCACCGGAGCCCGCCGGGGCGGAGCCCGACCACCGGAGCCGGCCGGGGCGGAGCCCGACAAGCGGGAGCCCGACCACCGGAGCCGGCCGGGCCGCGCCCCCGGGTGCGGCCCGGCCCGATGCGGACGCACCTTCTCGGCCTTCACTCCTGGCCGGACGGACATCCAGAACTTCGCCAGTGAGGATGCACGAGGCTGGCATCCTCACGTGGCTGTTTCGGCAGGGTGCGCACACCAGGGCGAGGAAGGGCAACGGATCATGGATGTCGGGGAGTTCGTGGCCGAACTGAAAGCGGCCGGAGTGGTGATGCACGAGGAGGGGGGGAAGCTTCGCTACCGCGCGCCGCAAGGGGTGATGACAGCGGAGCGTCTGGATGCGCTCCGTACCCACCGCGACGCCGTCCTCGCCCTGTTGAACGCCGAGGAATACGGGCCCGCCGTCGCCACCGATCCCGCGGCGGCGCACGAACCCTTCCCCCTCACGGACGTCCAGGGCGCCTACCTGCTCGGGCGGAGCGGGGCGTTCGACTACGGTGGCGTGGCCTGCCACGGCTATCTGGAGATCGCCCTCCCGCACTGGGGGGTCGAGCGGATCGAGGACGCCTGGAACGAGCTGGTCCTGCGTCACCCCATGCTGCGCGCGGTGGTCTCCGCCGAGGGCTACCAGCGGGTGCTGCCGGAGGTCCCGCGCTACCAGGTCCGTCGCGAGGACCTGCGCGGCGCCGCCGACGAGGCCCGGGAGCGTGCGCTGGAGGCGACCCGCGGCGAGATGTCGCACCAGGTGCGGCCGACCGAGCAGTGGCCCCTGTTCGAACTGCGGACCACCGAGACCGACGAGGCGCTGGTCCTGCACGTGGCCGTCGATCTGCTCATCTGCGACTACAGCAGCATCCGGCTGCTGCTCGCCGAGCTGGGAGACCTGTGTACGGGTGCCCGGCGCCCCGAACCGCCGGGCACCACCTTCCGCGACTACGTGCTCGCCGCGGGCGCGGTGCCCGAGGGAACCCGCTACCGGCGCGACCGCGACTACTGGTGGTCCCGGATCGACGAGCTGCCCGCCGCCCCCGAACTGCCGCTGCGCACCGACTCCCTCAGCGCCCCGCCGCGCTTCACCCGGCACGGGCTGCGGCTGACGCCCGCGCAGTGGGAGACCCTGGACCGACGCTCCACCGAGGCCGGCGTGACCGCCTCCGGCGTCCTCCTGCAGGCCTTCGCCGAGACGGTCGGCCGCTGGAGCCGCCATCCCCGTTTCACCCTCAGCCTCACCGTGCAGAACCGGCTCCCGCTGCGCCCCGACGTCGACCGCGTCGTCGGCGACTTCAGCTCCACGAGCCTGCTCCGCGTGGACCTCACCGACGGCACGACGCTGGTCGACCGCATGCGGGCCGTGCAGGCCCGCCTCTGGGAGGACATGGACCACGGGCTCTGCTCGGGCGTCGAGGTGCTGCGGGAGCTGGCCCGCCGCCGCGGGCGTGCCGAAGCCCTGCTGCCGGTCACCTTCACCAGTACGCTCAGCGGCTCCGCGGGGACCGAGGGGTCCGGGTCCGGGACCTCGCTGATGCCCGGGGGCCGCCTGGTCCACGGCATCACCCAGACCCCCCAGGTTTGGATCGACTGCCAGGTCATGAACGACGGCGGCGGCCTCCTCGTCCACTGGGACGTCCGCGAGGGCGTCTTCCCCGAGGGCATGGTCGACGACATGTTCGCCGCCTTCTCCGATCTCGTGACGCGGCTCCTCGACACCTCCGCCGTCTGGGAGGACACCGACCCGCTGGCCCTGCCCGCCCGGCAGAAGCAGCGCGTGGCCGACGCCAACGACACCGCCGCCGAGCGCCGCCACCAGCTCCTGCACACCGCCGTCGTCGACCAGGCGGAACGGACCCCCGGGGAGACCGCGGTGGTGACCTCCTCACGGACCCTCAGTTATGCCGAACTCCTGGGCCGGGCACGGGCCGTGGCCGACGCCGTCCTCGACGCCGGCGGCCGGCCGGGACAACGCGTGGGCATCGTGATGGACAAGGGCTGGGAACAGGTCGTCGCCGTCCTCGGCGTACTGCTCGCCGACCGCGCCTACCTGCCCGTGGACACCACACAGCCGGCACTGCGCCGGAACGCCGTACTGGCCGACGCCGACGCGCACCTCGTGCTCACCCGGTCCGCGCTGCTGCCCTCCCTCGACCTCCCCGCGGGGACGCGCGCGGTCGCCGTCGACACCCTTGACCCCGTCGGCCCGGGGGACCGGGCGGACGACGGGCGGCGGGTGGCGCCCGACGACCTCGCGTACGTCATCTACACCTCCGGTTCCACCGGCACCCCCAAGGGCGTGATGATCAGTCACGCCGCCGCTCTCAACACCGTCGACGACATCAACACCCGCTTCTCGGTGACCGCCGACGACCGCGTGCTCGGCCTGGCCCAGCTCGGCTTCGACCTGTCGGTCTACGACATCTTCGGCCCCCTCTCGACCGGTGGCGCGCTCGTCCTGCCGGACCCCGCGCGCCGCGGCGATCCCGGACACTGGGCGCGGCTGATCGAGGACCACGCCGTCACCGTGTGGAACTCCGTGCCCGCACAGATGCAGATGCTGGAGGAGTACCTCCGTACCGACCCCGGCGCGGACGTCTCCCGGCTGCGCCTGGCGATGCTGTCGGGCGACTGGATACCCGTCACCCTCCCCGACGCCGTCAGGCGCCGTGTTCCCGGGCTGAACGTGGTGAGCCTCGGCGGCGCCACCGAGGCGGCCATCTGGTCGATCTGCCATCCGGTCACCACGGTCGACCCCGGCGCGCGCAGCATCCCGTACGGGAAACCCCTGGCCAACCAGCGCTTCCACGTCCTCGACACGTTCCTGCGCGAGTGCCCCGCCCATGTCACCGGAGAGCTGTACATCGCCGGAGCCGGCCTGGCCCTCGGCTACCTCGGGGACGCGGAGCGCACCGCCGAACGGTTCGTGACGCATCCCGTCACCGGCGAACGGCTCTACCGCACCGGCGACATGGGCCGGCGCCTGGACGACGGCGCGATCGAGTTCCTCGGCCGCGTCGACCGCCAGGTGAAGCTGAACGGCCACCGTGTCGAGCCGGCCGAGGTCGAGGCGGTGCTCCAGACCTGTCCCGCCGTCCAGACCGCCGCGGCCATCGTCCAGGGCGAGGGCACCGCCCGCCGGCTCGTCGCCTTCGCCGAACCCGAGCGGACCGCCGCCCCCGCCTTCCCCACCGGGATCCGGGACCGGGCCGCCACGAGCGTCACGGAAGCCGTCCACGGTGTCGAGGCGGACGACGTGGCCGAGATGGTCGCACTGCTCGACCTCTCCGCCCTCCAGTCGATGGCGGCCCTCTTCCGGTCCTGCGGGCTCTTCCCCGACCCCACCGCCGCGCACACCGCGGAGGAGGTCATCGAGGCCGTCGGCGCGGCCCCCGAGAACCACTACCTCGTACGGCGCTGGCTGACCGCCCTGGAGACGGAGGGCCGGGTGCGCCAGGACACGGAGACCGGCCGCTACCGCGAACTGCGCCAGGACGCGCCCGGAGAGCACGAGGCCGTCCTGGCCCGGATCGACGCGCTCGAGTCCCGGACCCGCTGGGGCGCCGAACTCCTGCGCTACCACCGGGTCTCCGAGCAGAACCTCGCCCCGCTCGTGCGCAACGAGATCGACCTCAAGAGCCTTCTCTTCCCGGAGGGCCGTCTGGAGACCGCCGAGGCGGCGTACCGCGACAACCTGATCAGCCGGCACAACAACGCGGTCGTGGTGTCCGCGATGCGGGAGATCGCCCGGCGGCACGACGGCCCCGAACCGCTCCGCCTCCTGGAGATCGGCGCCGGGGTGGGTGGCACGAGCACGGTCCTGGTGCCCGAACTCGACGGTCTGCACGTCGACTACCTGTTCACCGACCTGTCCCACTTCTTCCTCACCGCGGCCCAGGAGAAGTTCCAGGACCGTTCCTGGGTCCGCTACGGGCTGTTCGACCTCAACGGTGACCACCGGGCCCAGGGCTTCGCGCCGAACTCGTTCGACGTGATCCTGCTGGCCAACGTCCTGCACAACTCCGTGCACGCCGAGCACGTCCTCGCCCGGCTGCGGGAACTCCTCGCGCCCGGCGGCTGGCTGGTGTTCATCGAGGCCACCCGCGACGCGTACCACGTCATGACCTCCATGGAGTTCAACGCGGGCCTCCACGGCTTCGAGGACGAGCGCCGGGAGACCGGGCAGACCTTCTTCGGACGCGAGCAGTGGCTGCGGATGCTCCGCGAGGCCGGTGCCGAGGTCGCCTTCTGCCTGCCCGAGGAGGACAGCCCGCTGTCCCGCATAGGCCAACACGTCTTCGCGTCCCGCTTCAAGGCCGACCGGACCCGGCTCCGGCCCGAGGTACTCGCCGCCCATCTGGCCGACCGGCTTCCCGCGTACATGATTCCGGCCGAGATCCAGGTCGTGGACCGCGTTCCCCTCACCGGCAACGGCAAGGTCGACCGCGCCCGCCTCGAGGCGTGGACCGCCTCCGCGGCCCGGGGACGGACCGACGAGGGCGGCGACGCGCCGCGCGCCGGCATGGAGCAGACCCTGGCCGGGCTCTGGACGGACGTGCTGCCGGTCACCTTCGTCGGCCGTGAGGACGGCTTCTTCGACCTCGGCGGCGACTCGCTCCTCGTGGCCCGGCTCGTCACCAGGATGCGCGAACGGCTTCCCGAGGCCGCCGACCTGGAGTGGGACGACCTGCTGCGCCTGGTGATGAACCGGCCGACCGTGGCGGCGCTGGCCGAGCACCTCGGTGCCACCCGCGGCGGTGCCCCGGGCCTCGCCGGGGCGGCCGCCACCTCCCCGCTGGTCCGGATCGGCGACGGCGCCGCCGGCAGGGCGGACACCGCCACCCGGGTCCTGGTGCACGACGGGACGGGCACCCTCATCCCCTACCGGGCCGTGATCCGCGAACTGGGGGACCGGCTCCCCCTCGCCGGTCTCGTCGTCGACGACATCGAGGCGTTCCTGAAGGCGGATCCGCGCACCCAGGTGGCGGAGCTGGCGGACCGGCACGCCGCAGCCCTGCTCGCCGAAGGGCTGGGCCGGATCCACCTCGTCGGCTACTGCATGGGCGGTCTGCTGGTGCCCGAACTCGCCCGCCGGCTGACCGCGGCCGGCGCCGAGGTGACCGGCCTCACCGTCATCAGCAGCTACCGGGTGCCGTACCTCGTGGAGGACGACCTGCTGGCCGAGTACATCTTCGCCCGGCTGATGCGGGCGGACCCGGCCGCGCTCGGTTACCCCCGCGACGAGTCGGGGACGCGCGACCTCGTGCGGGCGGCCACCGGGCACTTCGCGAACACGGTCCCGCAGGGCGGCCTCGTCGACCGGCCGGAGTCGGCCCTGAGCGGGCCCGGGCGGGAGGCGCTGCGGGCCTTCCGGGCACTCGCCGGGCGGTCCCAGGAGGAGCGGCTGCGCGCCGTGGGCGCGTCGATGCCGGTGGAGGACGCCGAACTCCGTTCCGTGGAAAGGCTGTCGAGGCTGTACCGCATCGTCAGGCACAGCCTCGTCTCCGTCGCCTCGCACGAGGCGACGCCCTGTGAGCTGCCCGCGACGTTCGTCCGTCAGACGGGCGAGGCGGAGATCTTCCCCGGCATGCACCGCGACATGACGGACCACTGGCAGCGGGTGTGCGGCGAGGGGCTGCGCGTCGTGGACGTACCCGGTGACCACTTCACCTGCGTCCAGCCGCCCAACGCCGCAGCCGTGGCGCGCGTGTTGCTCGCGCAGGAGGACGGCCGGTGAACGGGGGAGCGCCCCTGATCGGCATTCTCGGCGGATACGGGGCGGTCGGCGCTGCCGCCGCCCGGGTGCTCGCGGCGGAGGGAGAGTTCCGGCTGAGGATCGGCGGCCGGAACGCCGAGGCGGCGGCGCGCTGCGCGGCCGCCCTCGGCGGGCCCGCCGAGGCGGAGGAGGCCGACGCCCGGTCCGACGCGAGTCTCGAACGGTTCGCCCGGGGCTGTGACGTGGTGCTGCACTGCGCGGGCCCCGCCTACGAACTGACCGACCGTCCGCGCCGGGCGGCCGCCGTCGCGGGGGCCCACTACGTGGATGTGATGGACGGCTGTGGCCCCGGCCCCGCCCCGGCGGACGAGCGTACGGCGGTCCTGTCGGCCGGTCTGTCGCCGGGTCTGTCCGGGCTGCTGCCCCGGATTCTGACGGACGGGCGGCCCGCGCCGGGAGCCGCCCGGTTCACCGGGTACCACGTCTCGCGCGGCGCGTTCACCCGGACCGGCGCCGTGGACTACCTGCTGAGCATGGAACGCGGTTACGGCACGCCGCGCGCCCAGTGGCGCGACGGACACGTGGTGTCCGGCGCGCTGCGCGGCGCGGAGGAGCGCGCGGTGGCGGGCGTGCCGCACCCGGTCACCGTGTACCCCTACCTCACCCGGGAACTGGTGGACCAGGCCCGCGCCCTGGGGCTTGCCGAGGCCCGCTGGTACAACGGCTTCGACGGCCACCACCTGCTCGACGCGCTGAACCGCTACCGCGCCGGCGACGACCGGGCGGACCCGCTGGAGGCACGGGCGGCCGGCGTGGTCCGGGCCAGCACGCTCGACGCCCTGGGCCGCTCTCCGTACCACGTGCTGTCCGGCGTCCTGGAAGTGCCCGGCCGTGCCGGCACCCCGGTGCGCCGAGTGGTGATCCGGGGCGAGGACGGTTCGGCGATGACCGGCGTGGTGGGCGCGGTCGCGGCCCGGGAGGTGGCCCGGGGGCGCGTCCCGGGCGGCGCGCACCGGGCCGCGCGGGTGCTGCCGGTCCGGGACGTCCTGGACGCCCTGCGGCGGCATCTGCCCGGCACGGTCGTCACCTTCTCCGACCTGTCGGGCTCCTCCGACCTGTCGGGCTCCTCGGTCTCCTCCGGCGGTGACGTACTCGCCGGGGGAGCGGTCGGCGCGGACCCGGTCATGGAGGAAGGCGTGCTGTGACACGCCCCGGGAGGGCCACGACGCGCGGCGGGCTCCCGGCCCGCCGCGCGCCGTGACCCGGGTGCCGGTGTCAGACCGGGTCGCAGGACAGGTGCCGCCCCGGTGAGGCGATTCCGACCCCGAAGTCCTCCAGCCGGTGGAGGTTGTCCCGGACGACCGCGGCCCCCTCGTCCAGGTCGCTGTAGTCGAGGGGGGCCATGGCCAGCCGCTCCAGGCACTTCTCCACGGCGATGTTGGCGGCATGGTCGTGACGGGGCATCAGCCAGTGCTGGTAGTCGTGCTGCCAGAGACTGAGCACGGTCTTGTCGTTGGTGAGCCGTACCTTGTCGAGGGTCTCCTTCTGCAGCCGGGCGGCCTGCGCGCTGTCCATGCCGATGTGCGACCAGGGCGAGGCGGGATCGGTGGGGTCGTCCGCCACGATCCGCAGTTCCTCCCGGTCCTGCCAGAGCGGCATGGTCTCGTCGGTGATGGAGAACTTGGAGAGCGCGTAGTGCCCGGAGTACTCCCGGAGGAGGTAGTCCTGCGTGTCCTGGAACATCCCCGGGTCCTCGCCCGGGTAACCGACGATGAAGAGGCCGTAGTACGACAGCCCGCTCCGGCTGAGCACCTCGACGGCCCGGCGGTTCTGCTTGACCGAGACCCGCTTGCTCATCCGCTTCAGCGTGCCGTCGTTCATCGACTCGAACCCGATGTGCAGCTGGAAGCAGTGCGAGGCCCTGAGGCCGGCCACCACCTCCGCCGAATTGAGCGTGTTGGCGCGGCTGAACCCCTCCCACCTCGGCACGCCCGAACCCGGGAGGATCTCCAGGAGACGGCGCAGCCGGGTCGGCGGAATGGTGAAGGTCGAATCCATCGCCGAGATGACGTCGGCGCCGTTCCGGTCGGCATAGGAAAGCCAGTCGTCGCGTATCTTCTCGGCGGTCTTGAATCGCCATTTCGGTGAAGCCGCGGGAAAGGAACAGAATTTGCAGTCGAAAGGACAGCCCCGCATGGACTCGTAGGGGACGATCGACTGATCGCCGAGGACCCGCGGTGAGGGGAACTCGTCGATGTCGACGTACTCGATCGGATTGATGCGGATGGTGTCCCCGTCGCGCCACACGAGATTCGGTACGGCACGCAGCTCGCCCCGTCCCGACAGTGCGTCCAGGGTCTTGGGCAGGGCGATCTCGCCGTCGCCGCGGACCACCGCGAGGATCTCGGGGAAGTCGCGCAGGGCCGCCATGAACTTGAGGTTCGTGAACTGCCCGCCGGTCACGATCGGTGTGCCGGGGAGGTTCTCCCGCACCCACCGCACGGCCGAGCCCAGGATCGGGCCGTTCCAGATGTACGTGGTCGACAGGAGAACCACGTCGACGTCGCCCGTCGGTGCCTTCGCGCGTCCCTCCCAGACCTCCCCCAGATCCAGGCGCTCGAAATCGTGGCCGCTGTTCTCCAGGATCGACAGCAGGGTGACCGTCGTCAGATGGGGCGTGGTGGCCGCGCGCGGCCTGAGCAGGGCGTACTCCCGCCCGTTCTGGGTGAAGGCGAGGCGCCCCAGGTCGAGGTCCGGGCTGCCGGCCCTGCGGAGCATCTCCCGGGCCGCTTCGGGGGGATCCGCCGTGAAAAGCGATCCTTCCAGATAGGGCGAATTGAGGTTTGCGGGCCCGAGCCCGCTCAACAGTAGGAAGCGCACGCGTCCCAGCTCTCCTGTGGTGAGGGTCATGGCCGCCCCGGACAGGGGTTGGGGCGATCGTTCCAGCCACTTCTGGGCATCGTCTGGACGGAAACTCCGCGTCGCGATTTTTCCGCGGGAGCGGGCTTCCGGGGCCCCGGGCGAGGCCCGGTGGCGCTCCCGGGAGCGCTTGCGGCACGGGTTCTTATACGTGTAAAGTTATTGCCGTCCTCATGGAACTTGCCGTCCGGTCGTGGCAGCGCCGACCGCTCCCGGGCCGGGCGGTCGCGCCTGAAAGGTGGGGAATCCCATGGCCACGGCAGAGGGTCTGCACAGCCGTGCCGACGACAGGAAGGCGGCCGACGACGACGGTCCGGAGAACGACCAGGGAGGTTCGGCCGAGACCTCCCGGCAGGTGCTCCTGCGCCTGCTCCGCCCCTACCGCGCCAGCCTCGTCGCCGTCTTCGTCCTCCAGATCGTCAGCTCCCTCGCCGGCCTCGCACCGCTGATCGCGGTGGTCGAACTCGGACGTGTACTGCTCGTGCCGGGACCCGTGGACCACGGTGCCGCCTGGCTCGCCGTCTGGATCGGCGTCGCCGGTCTGCTCGTCCGCGTCGTGCTCGCCGCCGCGTCCGGCGGCATCGCGCACCTCGTCGACGGCCGGCTCCAGCTGTCGCTGCGGCGACTGCTCGCCCAGCACCTCGGCAGGGTGCCCCTCGGCTGGTACTCCCGCCGCAGCTCGGGCGAGATCAACGGCGTGGTGCAGGGCGACGTCGACCAGCTGCACCACCTGATCGCCCACGCACCCGTCGAGGCCACCTCCGCCGTCGTCGTCCCGCTCGCCTCGCTCGGGTATCTCGCCTGGGTGGACTGGCGGCTGACACTCGTCGCGCTCGTCCCGGTCCTCCTCGGCCTGCTGCTCCAGCGCCGGCTGCAGAGCGAGGACCGGCAGCGCGAGGGCCGCAGGATGGGTGAGGCCATGGGGCGCATCGGCGCCGCTTCCGTGGAGTTCGTCGAGGGCATCTCGGTCGTCAAGACCTTCGGCGCCGGCGGACGGGCCCACCGGCGCTACCGCAAGGCCGCGGACGACTTCGCCGACTTCTTCCTCACCTACGTGGCGGGCGCCGCGGGGCTCGCCTCGATGGCGGCCCTGGTGCTCTCCCCGCCGTTCGTCCTGCTTCTCGTCCTCGGCGGCGGCACGGCGCTGATCGCGGCCGACGCCATGCCCTCCGCCGATCTGCTGCCGTTCCCGCTGCTCGCCGTCGCCCTGACCGCCCCCATCGCCGCGCTCGGCCACGGCCTGGACAACGTGCACGCCGCCGAACGCTCCGCCGAGCGGATCCGGGCCATGCTGGACGTCGCCCCCCTGGCCGAGCCGGTCACGCCGGCCCGACCGCAGGGCTCCCGCGTGGAGTTCCGCGGCGTCGGCTTCGCCTACGACGTGGGCCGCCCGGTGCTCCGGGGGATCGATCTGGTCCTCGAGGAGGGCACCACCACCGCACTCGTCGGACCCTCGGGTGCCGGAAAGTCCACCCTGGCCCAGCTGGTCCCGCGGTTCACGGACCCGACCACCGGCTCCGTGCTCCTCGGCGGTGCCGACGTTCGCGACATCCCGAGCGAACAGCTCTACCGCCATGTGTCGTTCGTCTTCCAGGACGTCCGGCTGCTGCGCGCCGGCATCGCCGAGAACATCGCCCTCGCCGTCCCCGAGGCGGACCGCGCCACCGTCGAGCGGGCGGCACGCGCCGCGGGCATCCACGAGCGCGTCCTGGCGATGCCCCGCGGATACGACTCCGTGATCGGCGAGGACGTGGGACTCTCCGGCGGCGAGGCGCAGCGCCTCTCCATCGCCCGCGCCCTGCTCGTCGACGCCCCCGTGCTGGTCCTCGACGAGGCGATGTCCTTCGCCGACGCCAAGACCGAGGCCGAGATCCGCCTCGCCCTCGACCACCTCGTCCGGGGCCGTACCCAACTGGTGATCGCCCACCGGCTGGAGACCGTCGCCCGGGCCGACCGGATCGTGGTCATGGAGGAGGGGCGGATCGTGGAGAGCGGCACCCATGACGAACTGATGGCCCTGAACGGAAAGTTCGCCGTCATGTGGCGTGCCCGGGGCACGCGTACCGGCCGGAAGAGGGAGATCCAGCGATGATCAGGCTGCTGCTGCGGGTCCTGGGCGAGCGGCACTCGGGCCCCCTGCGCCGCACCGTCGTACTCATGTCCGTCTGCGCCGTCGTGGAGGGCCTGTCCTACGCGCTGCTCATCCCGCTGCTGCGGGCCCTGCTCGACGACGACGCCCCGGACGCCTGGCCGTGGCTGGCCGCCTTCGCCGCGGCCGTCCTCGTCACCTCCGTGCTCGGCTACCTCAGCGACAGGTCCGGGTTCCGCACCGGCGGTGAGCTGTCCCGGGGACTGCACCACCGCCTGGGCGACCACCTCGCCGGACTGCCGCTGGGCTGGTTCACCCCCGGCCGGGTCGGGGACGTCTCCGGACTCACCAGCCGCAGCGTCATGGAGGTCATGTCGGTACCGGCCCACCGGCTGCGGCCCCTGATCAACGCGACCCTGACCCCGCTGTCCGTGGTCGTGGTGCTCTTCTTCTTCGACTGGCGCCTCGCCCTCGCCGGGCTCGTCGCCGTCCCGCTGATCGCCGGGGTGCAGCGCTGGACGTCGAAGGCGACCGCGCGCCAGGACGCAGAGCGGGCGCGGAGCAGCGACGAGGCCGCCGGACGCGTCGTCGAGTTCGTCCGCGCCCAGCCGGTGCTGCGCGCCGGCGGCCGGACCGGTGAGCGGTTCGGCCTCCTGGACGACGCCCTGCACCAGCAGTGGCGCAGCAGCCGGCGCGCGGCTCTCGGCGGTGTGCCCGGCCTGCTCGGTCTCACCTTCTCCGTCCAGGCCGTGCTGACCGCCGTCCTCGCGCTGGGCGTGTACCTGACGCTGGACGGCGGCCTCGGCGCCCCCGAGCTGCTGGCGATCATGGTGCTGGCGGCACGCTGCGTCGAACCCCTGCTGTCCCTCGCCGACCTGGGCGGCGTCATGCGGGTCTCCCGAGGCGAACTGGAACGCATCGACGCGGTCCTGGCCGAGCCCTCGCTGCCGACCGCCGAGCGGCCGTCGGTGCCGGCCCACGACGGCGTCCGGCTGGAGTCGGTCTGCTTCCGGCGCGGTGACCGTCAGGTGCTCGACGGGCTCTCCCTGGACGTCGGTCCTGGCCGGCGCGTCGCCGTCGTCGGGGCCTCGGGCGCCGGCAAGAGCACCCTGCTCCAGCTCGTCGCCCGTTTCCACGACGTCGACTCGGGCACGGTGCGGCTCGGCGGGGTGGACGTGCGCGACATCGACGGCGAGGAGCTGATGTCCCGGCTTGCCGTGGTCTTCCAGGACGTCTACCTCTTCGAGGGCACCATCGAGGACAACGTCCGGATCGGCCGGCCCGCGGCCACGCCCGGGGAACTGCGCGCGGCGGCCGTGGCGGCGTCCCTGGACGAGGTGGTCGACCGGCTTCCCGACGGTTGGGCCACCCAGGTCGGGGAGGGCGGCGCCGCCCTGTCCGGAGGCGAGCGGCAACGGGTATCGATCGCCCGCGCCCTGCTGAAGGACGCCCCCGTGCTGCTGCTCGACGAGGCCACGTCCGCCCTCGACCCGGAGAGCGAGGCGGCCGTCCAGGAGGGCCTCGACCGGCTCATGGCGGGCCGTACGACCATCATGGTCGCCCACCGGCTCAGCACCGTCGAGAGCGCCGATCTGATCGTCTTCATGGAGGACGGCCGGATCGCCGAGCAGGGCACGCACGAGGAGCTCGTCCGGCGCGGCGGCCGGTACGCCGAGTTCTGGCGAATCGCCGCGCACACGGCGGCCTGAAGGCACGATGACGACCGTTCGTCCGCCACACCGTCCGACACACGGGGGTAGTAGGGATGTCACGCAGTACGGCAGGGAAGCCGGGGGATCTCCGCGAGGAGGTCTCCGCGCTCCTCGGGGTCGAACTGGGCCCTGATGACGACGACGCGAACTTATTCGAACTGGGCCTGCAGTCGATCCAGTTGATGTCCCTGGTCAACCGGATGAACCGGTGGGGCGCGGGTGTCGACTTCACCGAGATGGCCCAGGAACCGCGGCTCGGGGCCTGGTACGGACTGCTCGCCTCCCGCGGGACGGCGCGTGGACAGGAGCCCGGGGCGGACCCGGAGCCCGCGGCCGGCCCGATCGCGCCCGCCGACCGGCACGAGCCCTTCCCGCTGACCGCCGTCCAGCAGGCCTACTGGATCGGCCGCGGCACCGACCGGCCCCTCGGCGGCGTCGGGTGCCACGCCTATCTGGAGATCGACACCGCGGACGTCGTGCCGGACCGCCTAGAGCGGGCCGTCCTCGCCCTCGTCGACCGGCATCCCATGCTGCGCGCCTCGTTCGCGGACGACGGGACCCAGCGGATCGCCGAGCACGTCACCTGGCCGGGCCTGACGGTCCACGACTTCGCGGAACTCCCGGCCGGGGCCGCCGAGGACGCCCTGCTGGGCCTGCGGGAACGTCTCTCCCACCGGGTGCTCGACGTCGCCGGCGGCCAGGTGTTCGACGTCCGGCTGAGTCTCTGCCCCGGCGGCAGGCAGCGCCTCCACGTCAACGTCGACCTGTTGGTCGCCGACGTGCACAGCATCCGACTCCTGCTCTCCGACCTGGCGGTGCTCTACACCGACCCGGCGAGCGTTGCCGAACCGCGCTGCACCTTCCCCCAGTACCTCGCCGACACCGCCGCCCTGCGGGCGGCCGGGCGCGAGCGGGCGCGGGAGTACTGGCAGCGGCGCCTGCCGGAACTCCCCGGCGGGCCCGCCCTCCCGCTGGCGGTGGACCCCGGCGAGATCGGCGTGCCACGGTTCCTCCGGCGAAGTCACACCCTGACCCCCGGGGAGTGGCGGGATCTTCGGCGCCGCGCCGCCGAACACGGCCTGACCCCGGCCGTGTTGCTGGTCACCGCCTTCTCCGAGATCCTCGCGCGATGGAGCGGCCGGCAGCGGTTCCTGCTCAACATCCCGCTGTTCGACCGCGATCAGGGCCTCCGCGCCGACATCGAGCGCATCGTGGCCGACTTCACCAGCCTGCTGCTCCTCGAGGTCGACCTGTCCGGTGACGCGGGCTTCGCCGACCGGGCCCGCGCGATCCAGTCGCGCCTGCACGACGACGTCGGCCACGCCGCGTACACCGGGGTCGACGTGCTGCGCGACTTCGTCCGCACCGACACCGGAACCCCGCGTGCGGCGCCCGTGGTCTTCGCCTGCAACCTCGACGCCCCGCTGGTGCCGGACGACTTCGCCGCCCGCTTCGGCGAGCTGTCCTGGATGATCTCCCAGACGCCCCAGGTCTGGCTCGACCACCAGGTGTACGGCACCCGCGAGGGCGGTCTGCTGCTGGCGTGGGACGCCGTCGAGGCGCTCTTCCCCGAAGGGGTGATCGCCACGATGTTCGCGGCGTACACCGACCTGCTGCGACGGCTGGCGACCGACGACTGGGGCCTCCCGCCGTACATACCCCTGCCCGGGTCCCAGCTCCGACGCCGCTCCGAGGTGAACTCCGTGACCCGGCGCGAGAGCGGGCGCCTCCTGCACCAGGCGTTCTTCGAGCGGGCGGCCGACCGGGCCGGGGACCCCGCCCTGCTGTGGGGGGAGGACGGCCGCCTCGGCCACGGCGAACTGGCGGACCGGGCTCTGCGCGTGGCCGGTGCGCTCGCCGCACGGGGGATCGGACCGGGCAGCCCCGTCGTCGTCACCGCCCCCAAGGGCCCCGACCAGATCGCGGCGGTGCTCGGCGTCCTCGCGGCGGGCGGCACCTACGTGCCCGTCGGCGTCGACCAGCCCGCCGAACGCCGGAACCGCATCCACGCGCTCAGCGACTGCGTGCTCGTCCTGGACGGCACCGGGGCGACGGCGCCCGCCGGGTCCGGGATCCCCGTCCTGTCCCTCGCCGAGGCCCTCCGGGCGGCGCCGCTGGACACCCCGGTGGCGGTGCCCGCCGACCGGACCGCGTACGTCATCTTCACCTCCGGCTCCACCGGTACGCCCAAGGGCGTCGAGGTCAGCCACCGTGCCGCGGTCAACACCGTCGAGGACATCGACGAGCGGTACGGACTGGGACCCGCGGACCGTGTTCTGGCCGTCTCCGCCCTGGACTTCGACCTCTCGGTGTGGGACGTCTTCGGCCCGCTCGCCGTGGGCGGCGCCCTGGTGCTGGTCGACGAGAGCGACCGGCGCGACGCCCACCGGTGGCTCGAGCTCTGCGAGCGCCACGCCGTCACCGTGTGGAACTCCGTGCCCGCCCTGATGGACATGCTCGTCACCGCGGCCGACGGGGCGCCCCTCCCGGCCCCCCTGCGCCTCGCGCTGCTCTCGGGGGACTGGATCGGTCTCGACCTTCCCGGGCGGCTCGCCGACGCCACGGCCGGCCGGTGCCGACTGGTCGCCCTCGGCGGCGCCACCGAGGCCGCCATCTGGTCCAACGCCCACGAGGTGACCGCCGTGCCCGCGCACTGGCGCTCCGTCCCGTACGGCAGGCCGCTGGCCAACCAGCGGTTCCGGGTCGTCGATCCGCACGGACGGGACTGCCCGGACTGGGTGCCCGGAGAGCTGTGGATCGGCGGGACCGGCGTGGCGCGGGGGTACCGGGGTGACCCCGGGCTGACGAGGGAACGCTTCCCCCACGCGTCGGACGGGCGCTGGTACCGCACCGGCGACCAGGGACGCTACTGGCCGGACGGCACGCTCGAGTTCCTGGGCCGCATCGACCACCAGGTCAAGATCAACGGCTTCCGGGTCGAACTGGGCGAGATCGAGTCCGTGCTCCAGACCCATCCCGCGGTCTCGCACGCCCTCGCCGCCGTCGTCGGAGACCGTACGCGGGAGATCGCGGTCGCCCTCCTGCCCGCCTTCGTCCCCGCTCCGGCCGGGTCCTCCGTCCCGGCCGGGCCCCCTGCTCCGGGCGGCACCGACGGCCGGGGGCGGCAGGCGCACGAGGAGGAGGCGGAGCTGGCCGAGACGCTTCTCGCCGCGCTGCTGGACCCCCTGCTCGGCTCCGGCGAGCGGCCCGTCGAGGTGAGCGCGCTGCCCGTGGCGGAGGGGGGCCACCGGCTCCTCGCGGGCTGGCTGGACCTCCTCGGGGAACGACAGGTCCTGACCCGCTCGGCCGGGACCGTGGCCCGCGGCCCCCGCTGGACCACCGTCCGCGACGGGGCACGGGCCGGCGCCCTGCGCGCTCGGATCGCCGGCGGCCCTCTCCAGCAGGTCGTGGACGGCTGGGCCGGGGCGATGCCCCTGCTGACGGCGGTGCTCGCCGGCACGGCGGACACCGACGCCCTGGCCGACGACCCCGTCCTGTCTCCCGACGGGCTCGCGCTGCGCCTGTCCGGTGTCACCGCCTGTCTGGACGCCGTGGCACAGGACGTGCAGGCCGTGTACGACGACGGCGCCCGGACGCTCGACGTCGCCGAGTGGGCGGGCGGGGGCGGCCGGAGCGCGGCCGCGCTGCTGGAGCGGCTCAAGCCCGGCACGGTCGACTACGTGCTGCTCGACGAGCGGGAGGCCCGGCTCGCCGCCGCCGGTGCCCGGCTCGCCGGTTCGGGGCACCGGGTGCGGACCGCCCGGCAGGACACCTTCGCCGTACCCGAGGCGAGGCTCGCGGCCTTCGACGTCCTGGTGACGGTCGACACCCTGGGCCGCGAGCCGGATCCGGACGCCGCCGCGCGGGTGCTGGCCCTGCTGGGCAGACCAGGTGGCCGGCTGTTCCTCGTCGCGAGGGAGACGGCGTCCCCCCTGGCGGTCCCGACGGTGCCCGTCCCGTCCCCGGCCGCCGACGTGCCCCGATGGCTGCGAGCCCTGGAGCGGGCCGGCTTCACCCGTGGTGAGGTGTCCCGGCGCGAACCCGACGGCGTGGCGCTGATCACCGCCCGGTGTCCGGACGCGGGCGGGACCGGCCACGTCGCCGGGCCGGCGGCGATACGTTCCTGGCTCGCCGACCGGCTCCCCGCCCACATGATCCCCGGTTCCCTCGCGGGCCTCGCCGAACTGCCGCTGAGCGCCAACGGCAAGGTGGACCGGCGGCGGCTGGAGCGGGTCCTCGGACAGGTCACGGTCCTCGCCGAGGGCGCCGAGGACCCCCCGCGGGGTCCGGTCGAGGAAGCCGTGGCGCAGCTGTGGGCACGCGTTCTCGGCACGCCCGTCACCGCCCGCGGCGCGGGGTTCTTCGCGCTCGGCGGGGACAGCCTGGCGGCGACCCGCCTGGTGGCCGCCGTCCGCGGCCGGCTGGGCGTGGAGCTGCCGATGCGCGATGTCCTGCGGGCCCCGACCGTGGCCGGCATGGCCGCGCTGGTGAGCGAGCTGAGGGCCGGGCGGGGCGGGCACCCGGAGGCGGGCGGCCCGTCCGGGGAGTTCGAGGAGGGCGAGCTGTGATCCGGGCGGACCACCGCGCGTCCTCCGTGCCGCGGGTCTTCTCCCGGCGCACGCACGCGCGCTCCCGGCTGGTCTGCTTCCCGCACGCCGGCGGGGCCGCGGGCAGCTATCGCGACTGGTCCCTGGACGCCCCCTGGGACGTCGAGGTGCGCGCGGTGCAGTACCCCGGCCGCGGCGACCGCTTCCACGAGCGGGCCGCCACCGACATGGAAAGCCTTCTCGACGACCTCGTCCCCGGACTGACCGGGGAGTTCACCCGTGACGAGTTGGCGTCCTCGGTGTTCTTCGGGCACAGCATGGGCGCGTCCGTGGCCTACGAGGCCGCACGCAGGCTCGCCGTGACCGGCCGCCCGCCGGCGGCGCTCCTCGTCTCCGGCCAGCCGGCCCCGCGGCGGACCCGGGGCGGCGACCTCCACCGCGCCGCCGACGCCCGGCTCCTCGCGGACCTGGGAAGGCTCGGTGGCACGACCCGGGAGGTCATGGCCGACGGCGCGCTCCTGGAGGCCCTGCTGCCCGCCATCCGCAGCGACTACCAGGTCATCGAGACCTACCGGCCGCTGCCCGGCGGGGTGCTGGACCTCCCGGTGACCGTGCTGTACGCCGACGACGACCCGGAGGTCACCGCGGACGAGGCCGCCGCCTGGAGCGAGGTCACCGCCGGGCCCTGCGAGGTGGCGGTCTTCACGGGCGGCCACTTCTACCTGGAGACCGGGCGCGCGACCGTGCTCCCGCGCGTCTTCGCGGCGGTACGGGAGGCGCTGCCCGCGACCGGCGGCACCTGGCCGTGCACACCGTGACACCCCGGCGGCCGGCGGCCGCCGCGCACCCCCTTTCCGCCCATCGACAGAAAGAACAGAAAGAGAGGATCCCCATGCTGGAGGGCTGCGTGCCCTGGCCGGAACCGACGGCCCGCGCGTACAGGGAGCAGGGGTACTGGAACACGGACGTCCTCGGTACCTGGACCGGGAGCACACCGGAACGGCGGTCCGGGACCGCGCTGGTGACGGCGGCCGGCGACATGACCCATGAGGAACTCGACCGGGCGGCCGACCGCATGGCCTCCGGCCTGCTGCGCGCGGGCCTGCTCCCCGGCGAACGGATCGTCGTGCAGCTTCCCAACGAGGCGGCCCTCGTGGTGCTGAGCCTGGCACTCTTCCGGACCGGCATCCTGCCGGTGTACGCCCTGCCCGCACACCGCTCGACCGAGATCACCCACCTCGTGGCCACGTCCGGGGCCGTGGCCTACGTCTGCCCGGAACGCGTGCCCGACTGCGACTTCCGGCTCGTCGCCCGCGAGGTGCTCGACCGCACGGAGAGCCTCCGGCACGTTTTCGTGGCCGGCGAACCGGGTCCGTACACGGCTCTGTCCTCGGTCGACGCCGATCCCGTCGCCCTGCCCGCGCCGGATCCCGAGGACGTCGCCCTGTTCCTCCTGTCCGGCGGCACCTCCGGACCGCCGAAGCTGATTCCGCGCACGCACGCGGACTACGCCTACCAGCTGCGCGAGAGCGCGCGGCTGTGCGGAGTCGGGCCGGACAGCGTCTACCTCGCGGCCCTGCCCGTGGCACACAACTTCGCCCTCGGCTGCCCCGGCGTCCTGGGCACGCTCCGGGCCGGCGGTACGGCCGTCCTCGCCCCGGCGCCCACCGCTGACGTGTGCTTCCCGCTCATCGCGCGGGCCGGGGTGACGATCACCTCATTGGTGCCCCCGTTGGTCCCGCTGTGGCTCGACGCGGCCGAGTGGACGGAGCACGACCTGTCCGCCCTGCGGGTGGTCCAGGTGGGCGGCGCCCGGCTCGATCCGGAGACGGCCCGCCAGGTGCCGGAAACCCTCGGCTGTACCCTCCAGCAGGTGTACGGGATGGCGGAGGGGTTGCTCAACTACACCCGGCTGGACGACCCCGAGCGCGTGATCGTCCACACGCAGGGGCGACCGCTGTCACCGGCCGACGAGGTGCGGGTGGTCCGGGAGGACGGGACCAGGGCCGGCCCCGGGGAGACGGGCGAGCTGCTCACCCGCGGGCCGTACACCCTGCGCGGCTACTACCGCGCGCAGGAACGCAACCTCACCCGGTTCACCGAGGACGGCTTCTACCGCACGGGCGACCTGGTCCGCCTGACCGCGGAGGGCGACATCGAGGTCGTCGGCAGGATCAACGACGTCGTCAACCGGGGCGGCGAGAAGGTGCCGACACTGGAGGTCGAGGAGCATCTGCTCGCCGCCTTCCCGCTCCTCGGAGCCGCCGTGCTCGCCCTGCCCGACCCCCTGATGGGGGAGCGGACCTGCGCCTGTGTCGTCCCCAAGGACAGCGCGCACCCGCCGACCCTGCGGGAGGTGCAGGCCGCGTTCAAGGCCCGGGGAGTCGCCGCCTACAAGGTGCCCGACCGGCTGGTGGTCCTGGAGCGGTTGCCGATGACCGGCGTCGGCAAGGTCGACAAACGGGCCCTGCGCGCGCACCTGGAATCCTGAGCGCACCGCGGGCCGTGGGCCCGGATCACCGGCCGGCCGCGGGCGCGGCGGTGATCCGGGCCCACGCTCATGTCGCCTTGCGTGGCGCACGCGTACGGGACAGCAGTCCGTCCACGATGGCCACCAGCCCCTCGCGGTGGGTGTCCCGGGTGGTGATCTCGTCCCACCGGTCGGCGAGCGAGGCGAGCCGGGGGAACTCCTCCGGCGTGAGGGCGGCGAACGCCTTGTCGCGGTGCGGCGGCCGCTCGAGCCCCGCGTGGTGCCGCTCGCGGTTCACCCGGATGGTGAGCTCGCCCGCCGTGTAGTACCAGATGACGCGGTAGGCGTAGACGGCCTCCTCCGGGGTGAGTCCGCACTGGATCCCGGCGTCGATGATGTTCTCCACGATCCACAGCGCGGACACGGCCATCAGGTCGTCGGAGGCGAGGACCTCCACGATCCACGGGCACTCGGCGAGGATGTCGTGCAGCGCCTGACTCGCCGAGATCAGCCGTTCACGCGGATCGGCGGGCAGGGCGGGGCGCGGGAACCGCTGGGCGTGACGTTCGAGCAGCAGGAGCAGCAGTTCGTCCTTGTCGCGCACGTAGTGGTAGAGCGCCATCGCGGTGCTCGACAGCTCCTGCGCCAGTCGGCGCATCGACAGGTTCTCCGGCCCTTCCCGGTCCAGAACGTGCTGGGCCGCCGTGAGCACGGCCTCCTGGGACAGGCGGGGCGGGCGACCGGTCCTGCCGGTGCGTCGGGGCTGAGACGTCATCCCTGTGTCTTTCTGTTGCTCGTGCCGGGTGCGGAGTGGGGCGTCGCTCGGGGTGGGGGCGGTGGTGGTCCGGCCCGCGTACGCGGTCGCCCGGCCACGCCACCGGGCGACGGCCTCATCCGGGACGCCGGGCGGCCGGCGTCGTCCTCGTGCCCGGCTCGCCGACCGGAACCTCCGTCGTCCGCGCGGTCGTCCGCGGAAGGTGGCGCACGATCCAGTCGGCGGTGTCCCTGGGGGGCAGCGTAGCGGCCATGACGTGCACACCGGGCGGGACCCGGTCCCCCGTGACCTCGTGCGCGGTGATCGAGGCGAACACCCCCGCCAGTCCGGTCACGTCGGTGCAGTGCAGGAGCGCGCTCCGGCGCACGGCGACGCCGTCGGCCGTCAGTCCGTCGAGGGTGCCGTACATGACCTGGTACGGGGAACTTCCTGCCGCGTCCCGCACGCTCACCTTGGCCAGTTCCCTGGCGGCCGCCATGAGCGCCCCGCCGTCGCCCGCCGTCGGCCGGCGCAGGGCGAACCGGTCCAGGAAGGCTGGCACACCGGGACCCTTGAGCACCTCGTGCCAGCGGGCGTCCTGGAGCCGCAGGAGGTAGGCCTGCTGCCGCAGTTCGTCGGGCAGGACGTGGCGGACGGCGGCGGCGTGGGCCGGCGCGGGCGGCATGAAGGGCTGTGGCGCGGGAGGCGCCTTTCCACCCCCCGGTCCTTCGGCGTCCCCGGTGTGGCGGTCCTGGGGGTACCCGTCACCGGGGAGGTCGACCGCCCGGCGCTTGCCGAGCAGGCAGGAGACGGCCGCGTGGGACGGGATGGCGCCGAGGCCGCCCCACCAGCCGCTGAAGCGGGTCGCGGAGTCCAGACCGTCGGCCAGCCAGCGCGGCACCCAGCCGGCCAGGGAGCCCGAAAGACCCGTGAAGAGCACGGCCGAGCAGGTTCCCTCCGGGGTGCGCGAGCCGCCGTCGTCCATCATGCCCACGTAGTGGGCGCCGGCCGCGAGGACCGAGGCGCGGACCCGGCCGCGGAGCGAGAACGCGGTCCCGGAGCAGTCGAGCACGGTGGCACAGCCCCGGGTGAAGTGCATCAGACTCTGGCTGTCGCGGGCGTCGACCACCGAGGCTTCCGCGCGGTCGCCCAGTGTCCGGGCGAACCTCCAGGCCCTGTCGGCCGAGCGTCCGCCGATCCGCAGCCGGTAGCCGCTTTGGCCGACGAGGAGGCGGGCCGCGGCCGCGCCGACGCGCCCGTACCCGCCGAGGATTCCGATCATGGGTGTCGTGTCGATGCTCATGCGTGTTCTCCCGGGTGTGCCGGACGCCCGCCGAGCAGCCCCTCGACGATATCCTCCAGGGCCTCCCGGTGGGTGTCCCGCGCGGTGAGCGAGGACCAGCGGTCGGCGAGCGAGGTCACGTGGGGGAAGTCGGCGGGCGACAGGGTGGCGAAGGCCCGCTCGCGCTGTGTGGGGCGGGTCAGTTCGGCGTGGTGCTGGTGGCTGGTCGTGCGGATCAGGAGGACGCCGACCGTGAAGTGCCAGATGGCCTGATGCGCCTGGGCCGCTTCTTCCAGGGGGAGACCGCACTCGACCGCCGCGTCGAGGAGGGCCTCCATGACCCAGAGCGCGGAGACGGCCAGGAGGTCGGGAGAGGCCAGGATCTCGTGCAGGAAGGGGTACTGGGCGAGGACGTCGTGGAGCAGCTGGGCGGCCGCGAGGAGCCGCTCGCGCGGGTCCTCGGGCAGGACCGGCCGGTCGCGGCCCCGGGACCGGGAGGCGACCAGCAGCAACAGCAGTTCGTGCCGGTCGCGCACATGGTGGTAGAGGGCCATCGGCGTGATGGACAGTTCCCTGGCGAGCCGGCGCATCGACAGCTGCTGGGGCCCCTCGCTGTCGAGGATGTGCAGCGCGGCCGTGACGATCGTCTCCTGCGAGAGGGGAGCGGACTGACGTGCACCGCCTCTACGCCCGTTCCGGGGCTTCATACCTGTCTCCCAACCGAGTCGTGGAGCTGTCCGTGCGCGCTCCGACCGCGGGCCGGATCGCTGCGTTGTGCTGGGATCTCCGGGACGGTGGTGACAACGGCAGAAGTCCGGGCTACAGTTATTGTACGCGTAAGACTTACAAGTATAAAAACCTGGGGGGGGATCCGATGGGAGGGTCGGCGCGGAGTCTGGGCCGGAACCGGGAGCGGTGCCGGCGCGTGCTGGCGGCGCCGGCCCGGACGGGCGGTCCGGCGCCCGGATGAGACGGGCTCTGCCGCGCACCGTCACGCGGTGTCGCGGGCAGGGGCCGGGCGGCCCGGTCACCTCCCCCGTGCAAAAGCACCGGGCCGCCTTCACGCCGTTTGCCGACGGGGAATTGAATTCGGCCAGATCGTGCGTCGGTGAACGCTCCCCAGGTGAGAGTCGGCCAAGTCGAGGTAAATTCTCGGAGGTGCACCGGAATGTTGTTGATCTGAGTCGAAGTCGTTAGGTAGAGTCGCCCCCGGTTCGACTGCCCTTGGGTTTTCAGGGGAGTCGCAGGGGGATATCAGCCACCCGGAGGCAATGGCTCATTTCCGGGGAACGGCATCCTGTTCGGAGGAAGGTTTCACGGTTTCTGCATGCCCAAGTGTCCCTTCGGGCTGCGCTGATGTGCCGGTAGCCACCAGCCGCGCCGTCTCGTGATTCCTTCCTGTAACCCGGATTCAATTTTCTCCTGGTTCTCTCCTGTGGAGAACGGCCGAGTGTTTTCCGCCCTTGCAGTGGTCAATTTCGGTCGTCAGCCCCAAGGAGGAATGGTCGTGGTTTTCGCGTACCAGGAGATTACCGTTCCGACGGGTGTGGAGCCGCTTGTCGCGGCAACGGGTCTCGCCGCGTCGGGTCTGTTCTCCACTTATATCGTCTACGAAGCGGTGGACGGCTGGTCGGTGGCCGGCGGTGTCGCGGCCGAGGTCGTACTGAAACCGGACACCGTGCGATGTACGAAGGACGGCACCACCGTCGAACGCCCCTGGCAGGGCGATCCGCTGGCCCAGGTCCGCGAGTTCCTCGACGGCTTACGGCTGGCCGACTGGCGGGCGTACGGCTGGAGCGCCTTCGAGCTGGCCTACGCCGTCGCCGGCCGCCCGGTCGGTGACGACGTCCTGCTCCACCTCGTCGTTCCGAGGACGGAGACGCGTCTGTCCGGGAGCCACGCCCTCGTCCGCGGTCTGGACCCGCAGGAGATGGCCCTCGTCGAGAAGACCCTGGCCGGCCTGGAGCCGGAGGCGGACACCGGGCACCGCCCCGTCGCCGTGGACATCGAGGCCGGCGCCGACGCCTACCGGGCCTCCGTGGCCACCGTCGTGGACCGCATACGGGCCGGACGACTGCAGAAGGCCGTGGTCTCCCGGACCGTACCCGTCACCTGCGACATCGACCTCCCGGCGAGCTACCTCGCCGGACGCCGCGCCAACACCCCCGCACGCTCCTTCCTGCTGAACATGGGGGGCCTCCAGGCGCTGGGCTTCAGCCCGGAGACCGTCGTGGAGGTCGGGCCCGACGGCACCGTCTCCAGCCAGCCGCTGGCCGGCACCCGGGCCCTGACCGGCGACGCCGACGAGGACCGGCGGCTGCGCGAGAACCTCCTCGCGGACCCGAAGGAACTCCACGAGCACGCCATCTCGGTGAAGGTCGCGGTCGACGAACTCGCCGGACCCTGCGAGCCGGAGACGGTGGTCGTCCAGGAGTACATGGCGGTCAAGGAACGGGGCTCCGTGCAGCACCTGGCCTCCAGGGTCGTGGGCCGGATGGCGCCGGAGTCCGGCCCCTGGGACGCCTTCGCCGCCGTCTTCCCCGCCGTCACCGCCTCGGGCGTGCCCAAGCACCCCGCGTACGACGCCATCTCGGCCGTCGAACCGCGGCCTCGCGGCCTCTACGCGGGCACCGTGATGACCGTGGCGCAGGACGGCTCCATGGACGCCGCACTCGCCCTGCGCAGCGTCTTCCGCCGGAACGGCGAGACCTGGCTCCAGGCCGGCGCCGGCATCGTCGAACGGTCCCTGCCCGAACGGGAACTGGAGGAGACCAGGGAGAAGCTGAGATGTGTGGCCGGCTGTCTCGTGGCGCGTCCGATCGAACGCGCGGCGGTGGCACCGGAGGAGACGCCCGAGAAGCGTCTGTGCGTCTGAATCACTGGCAGAAGCGGTCCGGTGACCGCGACCACGATCCCAGGAGGTGGTAGGGCGATGCCGATGACGGGGGAGCCCTTGGCAGTACAACTGCTCGGGCCGGTGCGTGCCTGGCGGCACGGAAGGGAAGTAGTCCTCGGTCCGCCCAAGCAGCGGGCCGTGTTCGCGCTGCTCGCCGGCCGGGCCAACGACGTCGTGAACGTCGACCACATCATCGACGCGGTGTGGGGCGGAGACATCCCGCAGACGGCGGCCAACGGCGTCCACACCTACGTGGCCGGGCTCCGACGGATCCTCGAGCCCGAGCGCAGCAGGCGGGAGAGCGGTGAACTGCTGATCTCCACCGCCGGCGGATACACGCTGCGGACCGATCCCGAGGCGGTCGACGCCACGCTCTTCGCCCGCCGCCACGCCCGTGCGCGCCGCGCACGGGCCGAGGGCAGACTCCAGGAGGCGCTGGACACCGCCGAGTCCGCCCTGTCGTTGTGGCACGGGGAGGCGCACTCCGGCGTTCCCGGCCCGTTCGCGGCGATGGAACGGACCAGGCTCCAGGACATCCGGCTCACGGCCGTCGAGGAGTGGGCCGCCGACATGCTGGCCGCGGACCGCCCGGTCGAGGCGGTCACCGTGCTGCTCGGGGCGGTGGCCGAAGAGCCGCTGCGCGAGAAACTGCGCTGGCTGCTGATGACGGCGTTGTACCGCTGCGGACGCCAGGCGCATGCCCTGGAGGTCTACTCCGAGACCCGGCGGCTGCTGCGGCACGAACTCGGCATCGATCCCAGCGCCGAACTGCGCACGCTGCACCAGCAGATCCTGACCGGCAGTCTCGTCACCCCGGACGCGGCCGGCCGCACGAGCACGGCCACCCTCACCGCCGCGGGAGCCGGGACGACCGACCCGGAGCCCGCCACGGCCCGCAGGGGGCTCGCCGAGGCCCCCCGACCCGCCCAACTCCCGCCGGTGGCCAGGGGGTTCGTCGGGCGTTCCCGGGAACTGGAACAACTGACGCGGCTGCTCACCGACGACGACGGGAGAGGAACCTCCACCCCCATCGTGGTCATCGACGGCCCGGCCGGAGTGGGCAAGACCGCCTTCGTGCTCGAACTGGCCCACCGGCTGTCGACGCGCTTCCCGGACGGGCAGCTCTACGTCGACCTGCGCGGCACGAGCATGGAGGGCCGTTCGCTGAGCGCCTGCGAGGCCCTGCGCCAGGTGCTGCGCAGCCTCGGGGTCGACGACGCCCGCATCCCCGCGGACCTGGCGAGCCGCGCGACGCTCTACCGGAGCCTGCTGCACGGCAAGCGCGTCCTCGTGATGCTCGACGACGTGCTCAGCGCCGATCAGTTACGGCCGCTGATCCCGGGCGGCTCCTCCTGCGTGCTCAGCACCGGCAGACAGCGGCTGGGCGGCCTCGCCGTCCGCGACGGCGCGCACCTGCTCCGGCTCGACCCGCTCGGCACCCAGGACGCTCTGGCACTGCTGCGCTGCCTGAGCGGGGACCGGCTGCGACGGCAGGAGGCCGTGGCCAGGCGGCTGGCGGGACTGTCCGGCGGACGGCCCCTGACCCTGCGCATGATGGCCGAGACGCTGGCCGCCAACCAGGACGTACCCCTGGCGTCACTGGTCGAGCACTTCGCCGAGGAGCACGGCCGGCTCGACCGGCTGGCGTCGGGAGGTGACGCCTCGAGCAGTCTGCACGCCCTGTTCGAGACGTCGTACCAGGCGCTGCCCGACGAAGCGGCGAGGATGTTCCGGCTCCTCGGGCTCTTCGGTGACGGGGTGATCACCGTGCCGGCCGCGGCCGACCTGGCCGGCACCACCGAGTCGGAGGCGGCCGGCACGCTGGGCCTGCTGGCGCGCCGCCATCTGCTCGTCGAGGTCGGCCGGGCCGAGTACCGGTTCCACGAGCTGATGCGGCTCTACGCGGCCGAGTGCGCCGAGCGCGAGCCGCTGACCCACCGCAGCGCCGCCGTCGCCCGTCTGCTCCAGGCGACCGCCCGGGTCGCCTGAGGCCCGTCCCGTCCCCCTCCGGCGGGTGGGCGGCACGGGCCGGGAGGTACCGCCGCGCGGCCGGAACGTCCGCACACCACCGGTGTGCGGACGTTCCCGCGTCCGTGACCTGCCTCGACCGGCGCCGCGCGCCGGTCCGCCGCCGGTCACGGACGGCCCTCCGGGGCCTGCGGATCCGGATGCCCCGTGACGCCCCTGCGGGCCACGGGGCGCCCGTGCGCCGGCGGCCGGGCCGGGGGCTCCGCAGGGTGGCGGCGGGCGTTAGAGACCGTTCAGAGCATCTGTAGGTGGCTGAAGGAGAGTGGTCGCCATGAGCAGCAATCAGGTGGCACTACTCCTCTTCGACCTCGCGTTCATCCTCGTGCTGGCCCAGGGGCTGGGGTACCTCGCCATCAGGATCGGGCAGCCGCCCGTGGTGGGCGAGATCCTGGCCGGCGTGCTCCTCGGACCGACGCTCCTGGACGGGGCGGTGTCCGACGCCCTGTTCCCCCACGGGATCCGGCCGTTGCTGGGCGCGATGGCCGACGTCGGCGTCACTTTGTTCATGTTCGGTGTGGGTCTGGAGATCGAACGCCAGGCGCTGCGCGGCCGAGGCCGGATGGCCGCGTTCGTCACCCTGGGATCGACGGCGGTGCCGTTCGTGCTCGGCATCGGACTCGGCTGCCTCCTGCTGCGCGGCCACGAGACCGATCAGAAGGCCGCCTTCATCCTCTTCATCGGCCTGGCCGTGTCCGTGACGGCCTTCCCCGTACTGGCGAGGATCCTGTCCGACCGGGGCCTGGGCGGCACCACGCTCGGCGGCATCGCACTGGCCTCGGCGGCCCTCGTGGACATGGTCGCCTGGACCGCCCTGGCCGGGATGCAGGCCGCGATCGGAGGCGGGGGCGCCCACTGGCGGGTGGTCCTCATGATCCCGTTCGTCCTGGTGCTGGTCCTGGTCGTACGTCCCTGGCTGCGCCGCCGCACACGCCGGGGCGACGGCCGCGGACCCGCGGCGTCCTGGTGGTACCCGCTGGTGCTGATCGGTGCCCTGCTCTGCGGCGCGGCGACCGAGGCCATGGGCATGCACTACATCTTCGGTGCCTTCCTCTTCGGCCTGATCATGCCCGGCGAGGGCGCCGAGCGGCTGCGCGCCGACCTCATGCAGCGCACCCGCACCGTGACCTCCGTCCTCCTGCCCGTCTTCTTCGTCGTGGCCGGACTCAAGGTCGACCTCGGGGAGTTCGGCTGGTCGAAGATCACCGAACTGGCCGCCGTCCTGCTGGTCGCCGTGCTCGGCAAGTTCGGCGGGACGTACCTGGGGGCCCGGAGCGCGGGGCTGCCTCCCAGGGCCGCGACGGCGCTCGCCGCGCTGATGAACACCCGCGGTCTCACCGAGCTGATCATCCTCGGCGTCGGACTCCAGGCCGGGCTGCTCGACGCCGGGTTGTACTCCCTCCTGGTCGTCATGGCACTGGTGACCACGGCGATGACCGGCCCCATACTGACCCGGACGTACGCGAAGCCCGTGACCGTGCCGGAGACCACCCCCGGGCAACCGGACCGCTCCTCCTCCGTCACTCCCGCCGCATAGCGGAAACAGGACAAGGACCAGAAGGAGACGCAGACATGCCCTCGGCCGAACTCCGGGAGCCCGTCCGCCCCGGCACCCGCCGTCAGGATCACCCGGCGGGGTCGGTCCGGACACTCGACGGACTCTTCACCCGGGCCGCCCGGCGCCACCCGCGCGCCGCCGTGGTGCGCGAGGGGCCGCACGTCCTCTCCTACGGCAAGGCCGACGTCCTCTCCGGCCGGCTCGCCACGGCGCTGCTGAGGGCCGACGTGCAGCTGGGGGACCCGGTCGTCGTGCACTGCGACGACCACCGGCGGACGCTCGTGGCCCACTTGGCCGTGATGAAGGCCGGCGGGGTGTGCGTTCCGGTGCCCCACGGCCTCCCCGCCGCACGGATCCGCCGGATCGCCGTCGTCAGCGGCGCCGACACGGTGCTGTGCGACCGCGCGACCCGGGGGGCGTGGGAGTGCGACGACCGCCGCACGTTCGTCCTGGACGACCCCGAGCTGTGGAAGCGGCTCGATGCGCGTCGCCTGGACCGGGCGCTGCCGCGCTCCGCACCCGCCGAGCCCGCCTACCTGCTGACGGCCGGGGAGGGCGGGGTGTGGAGTTCGGGACACCTGGTGGACCACCGGGCCTGGCATCTGGCGATGGCCGCCAGGTCCGCGCAGATCGGACCCGCCGGCCGGACGGTCACCGTCACCGAACATCCCACCGGACCGGCCACCCTGTCGGCGATGTGGTGGGCCTTCGGATCCGGCAGCACGCTGTACACGCGGCCGGGTGAACCCGTCGCGGGCCCCGACGGTGGCGTCGCGGTGTACGAACCGGAGGAGTACGCGCGCGTACTCGACTCCCTGGCGCGGGAACCCCGCCCGCCGCGACCCCGGATGATCCTCCTCGTGGGCGACCCCTGCACACCCGAACTGGCGGCCCGGCACGCCGGCGTCCTGCCCACCACCGCCCTGCGCGCCGAGTTCGCACCCGGCGGGAGCGTGCTGCCCTGGGCGGTGAGCACGTACCCCGCCGGACAGGACGTGTCCCGTGGTGCGAGCCCGGTGGTCGGGGCGGCGCCCGGCGTGCGGCTGAGCGTGCGCGGCGCCCTGGGGGAGAGCCTCCGCGCCGGGCAGGCGGGGGAAGTGTGCGCCCAGGGGCGGACCCTGCCCTTCGACGTCATCGGCGACGGCTTCGTCCCCGGCCGCGGCGGGGCTCTCCTGCGTTCCGGTTTCGCCGGACGGCGGAACCCGGACGGGGACGTCGTGCTCACGGACCCGGGCCCCGCGGACACCCCCCGGCACTGTACGTGCGGAGGGGACGACGAGGCCGCGGCCTCGTCGCCCCCTCCCGGGCGCATGGCCCCGGAAGCCGTGTGACGCCGTGGTCAGCGGTTCGCCCGGAGCCGCCGCCACGGTGCCAGGCCGGCACGGTGTCACGCCGGCTCGTCGCTCCGGGCCGTGATCCACTGCCACTGGGTGTACGAGTCCCAGGCGAACTGCGCCCCGTGCCGGGCGCCGTTGCCCGAGGCGCCGAAGCCGCCGAAGGGCACCACCGCCTGGTGGTTGACGGTCTGGTCGTTGAGGTGGATCATCCCCGTCCGCAGCCGGTCGGCCAGACGCCGTCCCCGCTCGACCGAACCCGTTCGAACCGCCGCCACCAGGCCGTACTCGGTGTCGTTGGCGACGGCCACCGCCTCGTCGTCGTCCCGGACGACGACGACCGGCGCCACCGGACCGAAGATCTCCTCGGTGAACGCGGGCATCCTCCGGGTCACCCCGGTGAGGACGGTCGGCGGGTAGAACGGCCCGTCCGGGACGCCCCCGCACCGCAGCTCGGCGCCGTCCGCGACGCTGTCGCGGACGATCCCGTGGGCGCGCCGCAGCTGACGGGCGTCGATCATCGGCCCCAGGTCGACCCGTTCGGTCCACGGATCGCCGACGGTGAGCCGCCGGGCCTCCTCCACCAGCCGGCGCGTGTACTCCTCGGCGACCGACTCCTGCACGATGTGCCGCCCCGCCGCCATGCAGATCTGGCCCTGGTGGAAGAACGACGCGAAGGCCCCCGCCGCGGCGGCCGCTTCGAGGCCGGCGTCGTCGAGGACGATCAGCGCGTTGTTGCCGCCGAGCTCCAGCGAGATCCGCTTGAGGGTGCGCCCCGCCACGGCTCCCACCTCCCGGCCGACCGCGGTCGAGCCGGTGAACGACACCATCGCCACGGTCGGGTCGGCCGTCAGGGCGCCGCCGGCGACCGCATCGCCCGGCAGCACGTGCAGGACCCCCTCCGGCAGTCCCGCCTCCTCGAAGAGACGCGCCACCACCAGGCCGCCCGAGACCGGTGTACGGACGTCCGGCTTGAGGACCACGGCGTTGCCCAGGGCGAGCGCGGGGGCCACCGAGCGCAGGGCGAGCAGCAGCGGCACGTTCCACGGGCTGATCACCGCGACCACGCCCAGCGGCACCCGGCGGGCCACGCTCGACCGGCCCGGCACGCAGGGCAGAACCTGCCCGTGCGGCTGGGTGGGCAGCGCCGCCGCCTGGAGGAGTTCCTCCACCGCGTCCGCGATCTCCGTCTCCGCCTTGGCCCGTACCGCGCCCCCCTCGCGGACCAGCCACTGGACGACCTCGGCACGGTGCTCCTCCAGCACGGCCGCCGCGCGCCGCAGTACCGCCGCACGGGAGGCGGCGGGCAGGGCGTTCCACGCCGGCTGGGCCCGCGCCGCGCCGGCCGCGGCACGGGTGACGTCCGCCGCGTCGGCGGTGCCGACCCGGGCGAGCGTCTTCCCGGTCGCCGGTTCGAGCACCTCGACGACGGCACCGCCGGACGCGGACCGCCGGCCGTCGCCGAACACCGTCCCGGCGATTCCGGTCGTGTCGACCAGGCTTGTCATGGCTTCCTCCTGACGTGCTGATGGTGTCCTCGTACACGTCCGCACGCCGGTCAGGCGCTGTCGGCGTGGCTCGTGACGGGGACGTCGATGAGGACGGGCTCCGCTCCCGCGGCGGCCCGCGCCACGGCCTCGGCGAGGTGGTCCGTCGAGCGGGCCCGTACCGCACTGATGCCGAAGAACCGGGCGGCGCGGGTGAAGTCGAGTTCCGGCGGTGCGAGATCGAGGCCGGCGGGACCGCCCGCCCGGTCCCCGAGGCCCAGGAAGTCCGTGGCGGGCGTCAGATCGAGCCGCGGCGCCGTGAACTGCGGGCCGCCGGTGCCGCGGCGGGCGGCCCGGCCCCGTTCCCGCCGGGCGGCCGTCTCCTTCAGGGTGCGGTACTCGCCGTTGTTCATGACCACGAAGGTGACCGGGACGCGGTAGTGGGCGGCGCTCCACAGCCCCTGGAGTCCGAACAGGGTGCAGCCGTCACCGAGCACGGCGACCACCGGGCGGCCGGGATCCCCCATCCGGGAGCCGATCGCGGCGCCGATGCCGGAGCCGAGCCCGCCGCCCACCGTGTGGACATAGGAACGGGGACGCTCCAGCGGCAGCACGCTGCGCAGCAGCAGCCCGCTGGTGATCGCCTCCTCCACCACGACGGAGTCCGCCGGGAGCCCGGAGACGACGGCGTGCACGGCGGCCAGCGGATCCATCGGGGCGGCGCCGTACCCCGCCAGCGCGCGCTCGCGCACCCGCGCACGGGCGGCCTCGTGCACGGGACCGATCGCCCCGATCCGCGACGGCGCCTCCGGCACCTTCCCGGCGAGCTGCGAGGCGAGCGCCGCGAGCGTGGCCCGGACCCCGCCGACCAGACCGAGCGCCACGGGGAAGGTACGCCCCGGTTCGCCCGGGTCGCTGTCGAGCTGGATGACGTCGGTGCCGGCGGGAATCGGCGAACCGGGTTCGTAGTGGTGCGCCATGAACGCCCGGGTGCCGGCGATGAGCACCACGTCGTGGCCTTCGAGAGCGGCCCGGATCGCCGAGTAGCGGGCGTCGAGCATGCCCGCGTAGAGCGGGTGCACGGTGGGGAAGTCCACGCCGTCGTGCATCGGCTGGTGGAAGACGGCCGCCCCGGTCGCCTCGGCGACCGCCACCAGCTCGGCCACGGCGCCGTCGCGTCCCACCCCGTCACCGGCGACGATCAGCGGTCGCTTCGCGGCGGCGAGCCGCTCGGCGGCCTCCGGCCATGCGGCGGCCGGGCCGAGGCCGCCGAGCCGCGACCTCGGCGCGGGCGGGTCGACGGGCGTCTCCTCCTCCAGGAGGTCCATCGGGACCGAGAGGAAGACCGGGCCCGCCGGCGGCTGGACGGCCAGTGCGAAGGCCCGGCGCAGCATGCCCGGGAGATCGTGGGCGTGCTGGACGTCGAAGGTGTGCTTGACCGCCGCGCGGGCGATCCCCACCAGGTCCCCGGAGAGCATGGGGTCGTGGGCCAGATGGCGTCGGTCCTGCTGCCCCGCGGTCACCACCAGCGGGGTGCGGGACCGGCCGGCGTTGAGGAGTCCCACCATGCCGTTGGCGAGCCCGGCGGCGATGTGCAGGCTGACGAAGGCGGGGCGGCCGGTGGCCCGGGCGTACCCGTCGGCCATCGCGACCACGGAGGCCTCCTGGACCCCCAGGACGTACTGGATGTCGGAGGCCGCCGTGACCGCCTCGACGAAGGGGAGTTCCGTGGTGCCCGGGTTGCCGAAGACCCGGGTCACGCCCTCGTCGCGCAGCACCTCCAGCATCGCGTCGACGGGCCTCACGAGCCGTTTCCCGTCCGCCGCTCCGCGGAGGCGCCGGCGCTGAACCGGTCCACCTTGTCGATGACGTCGGCGCTGTACAGCCGCAACGCCTGTTCGAGTGCGAACTCGGCGGCGTACGCGCGGAGGCGGTCCATCGGCTCCTCGGCGAGATTGATCATGTGCCGGTTCGGGACCACGGCGGGGCTCGCCAGGCGGGCGACCGCCGCCTCGACGCTCGCGTCCATCAGCTTGGGGTCGACCACCTCGTCGCAGACGGCCCCCGCCTCGGGCTCGCGCGCCCAGAGCTTGCGGCCGGACAGGATGACCTGCCGCGACAGCCGCCCGCCCGCGAGCGCGGTCAGCCGGAGGTTGGCCATCCCCGGCACGATGCCCTCCTGGGCCGCCGGAAGGCTGAAGTAGGAGTCGGCGGCGGCGACGACGTGATCGACGGCGAACAGCATCTGCATGCCGCCGCCGATCGCGAAGCCGTCGACCGCGGCCACCCACGGCTTCTCCACCAGGGGCCGGGGCCAGGCGTCCTCGACCCGGACGCCGCGGATCAGCTTGTGGAGGTGGCCGAGTTCGCGGCGGAGCAGGAAGTCCACGAACGAGATCCGGCCGTGGTGCAGATCGACCAGGTTGATCCCGGCGCAGAAGACCCGGCGGCCCTGGTAGCGGGGGTGGGTCATCTTCCCGCCGCGCAACACCCCCACCTCGACGCGGTCGTCGAGCAGGGCGAGGTCGACGGCCGTCTCCAGGTCGTCCACGAGCCGGTCGTCCTCGGCGTTGAGGAACCGGCCGTTGCACAGGGTGAGGTGAGCCGCCCGGCCGATCCGCTCCAACCGGACGGTGCCCAGCTCGAGGTTCCCCGTCCGGCCGAACTCGCCCAGCAGCGACCGGGCGCGCCGTGTGGGCCGCAGCAGGGCGTGCATCAGATGGGGGCCGGCCTGCTGCGACCGCAGCACCCAGTGGAAGAAGATGCCCTGGTCGATCTCCCGGCCTTCCTTGTCGGCCTGTGTCGCGCACTGGCGTTCCGCCGCCATCTGCGCCTCGGTCGGGGTGAGGCCGGGGAAGGCCTCGGACGCGGCCAGCACCAGCTCGGACAGCGAGCGTTCTTCCCGTAGACCCCCGGTCAGTTCGTGGTAGACCCGCTCGGCGTGCAGTTCCAGGAACGCGCTGCGCACGCGCCGCTGTTCGGAGATCACCTCGGCGGCGAGCTGCTGCCGACCGGGATCCCGCTCCGGCTTGGCCGGGAGTTCCGCGAGCAGCTTCTCGGCCTCTGCCGTGTACGTCATCAGGGCGTTGGCGTCGGCCAGCAGGGAACCGCTGAGGACCGGTGTCCGCGCGGACCACCGCCCCGCGTCCGCCAGATGACGTGCCGTCATGTTCCTCGCTCCTTCCACGCCGCTCATCACGCGTTGCCGCGGGCGCCCGCGAACTCGTCCCTGGCCCGGCGCAACGTCCGGTCGCAGGCGGCGAGATGCTTGCCCAGCGCCTCCTCGAAGGCGGTCGCGCCGGCCTCGATGACGAGCTGTCGGCGGATCGCCAGCTCGGCGGGGTCCAGCCGGGCGAAGCGCTCCGCCAGCCGTGCGGCGACGGCGGCCGGGTTCCTGGCGGTCTGGTCGATCAGTCCCACGGCCAGGGCCCGCTGCTCGGACAGCTCGGCCCCGAACAGGACGAGCCGGCGGGCGTGGAGACCGCCGAGCTGGTTGGTGAGGCGGTGCAGGGCCATGCCCGCCCAGACGCCGTCGTTGTTCACCGGCACGGCGATGCGCAGCCCCGGCGCGCCGATCCGGTGGTCGGCGGTCAGGAGGACGTCGAGGGCGGGGCCGCTGCACACGCCCTCGACGGTCACGATCTTGGCGAACCTGCCCTGTTCGAGCCGCCGCAGGGCCTTCTCCCAGCGGCTCACCACATCGATGCCGACATCGCCGGGCCAGTTCTTCGCCGGGCCCGTGCCGGACAGCCGGATCACGGCGCTCGTCGCACCGCCCGCGTCCTCCAGCCGGTCGCAGAACGCGTTGACGTCGGCGACCAGCAGGGGGCACAGCGGGCGCGTGCCGACTATGTCGAGGGTGTGGGGGGACGGGGCCTGTGCGAGGTCCGAGGAAGACATGTCTGAAGTCCCGATCGTCGGTGTGAGAAGAAGAGGGAAGGCGGGAGAGGCGGGAGAGGCGGGGAAGGAAGGGGTGGGAGGGAACGGAGGGAAGAGCGGCGGGAGGGACGGGAGGGCGGCGGGAGGGACGGGAAGAGGTGCGGCGCGGCAGCCGTTCAGTAGCGGACGAGCGCCGTCTCGAGGGTCGAACCGGGGCCCATCGTCATGAGGACGCCGTAGTCGCCGGGGCGCGTCACGCCTTCCCGCAGCTGCTGCTCGTACGAGAACAGGAAGGAGCCGCTGGAGAGGTTTCCGTAGTCGCGCAGCACGTCCGTCGTGTGCCGTACGTCGTGCCGGGTGAGGCCGAGGTTGACCGACACCGAGTCGATGACCTTCTTGCCTCCGGAGTGCACCAGCCAGTGCGCGATCTGACTGCGCCGCAACCCCGTCCCGCTGAGCAGGTCCGAGACGACGCCCTCGGCGTGCGCGCCGACCACGTACGGCACCTCGCGGTCCAGGTAGAAGCTGAACCGGCCCTGCTCCTCGTCCCAGTCGTAGCGCATGGCGTCGACGGCGTCGGGGACGATGCGGCTGGCGTACTTCAGGACCTGCGGGCCGGTCCTGCCCGGGTCGTGCGAGACGGCGATCGCCGCGGAGCCGTCACCGAACAGGCTGTTGACGACGGAGGTGCGCATGGTGCCGTCGAAGACGTACGCCGCCGAGCACACCTCGACGCACACCATCACGGCGATCCTCCCCGGGTTGGCCGACGCCCAGCCGGTGGTCGCGTTGAGGGCGTTGAGGCCGGCATTGCAGCCCATGCCGACGATGTCGAGACGGCTGCAGTCGGTGGGGATGCCCAACTCCCGGATGAGCAGGGCACTGAAGCCCGGCGTCAGCAGACCCGTCGAGGTCACGCAGACCAGATGACCGATGTCGCTGACCGCGGCCTCGATGCTCTTGAGGCAGGACTGGAGCGCACGGGCGCCCATCTCGGTGCCGCGGGCCTTGTGCTTGGCGAGCAGTTCACCCTGGGTCTCCCTCCGCGGCCGGCCGTCCTCACCGTACGGCGGAACGTTCAGGAAACGCCGCTCTATCGCGCTGTTGAGGAACACCGAACGGATCCGTTCGTCCCGGATCTCGTACATGTCCAGGAGATCCCGTTGGGAATAGGAGGAATCCGGGGTCGCGGTCCCGACGCCGAGAACGGTCGGTCCGGTCCGCGTCTCCGCCCAAGGCGTCGTTTTTTCACTGAGTATCATTCTGGCTGCCCCTCGATCATGTCGGTGGAAAGGCTCTCGATGCCCTGTGAAAGAGTCGCGTGTTCAATCTAGTCGAAACGTTCGGTATTGCGGACACCCCTCTTTGTGTGAAGGCAGTCACCGGACCCTCTAGGGGGAATAGGGGGACGAATCCGAAGAGGATTCGGCGAGTAAGGGGTCGGCCTTCCGGGTGTTTTCCGATTTCTCCAGGAAAGCCGGAAGATCCGTGCGGCTGCGCACCCGGAGTTTTCGGTAGACCTGGGTCAGATGCTGCTCGACGGTACTCACGGTGATGCACAGCCGCTGCGCTATCTGCCGGTTGCTGCACCCCTGCGCGGCCAGACCCCCCACCCGGCGTTCGGCCGCGCTGAGTTCCGCCGCACCGTCGCCGTCGAGGCGGGGGCCCCCGGAAGCGGCCCCGGCCGGCGGCACCCCCGCGAGACCCGGCTGCAGGGACCGGGCGAGGCGCTCCGCGTGGCACTCCCGCGCCGCCCGCCACGCCCGGCGCAGGGTCGGCCTGGCCCGCCGTGAGTCGCCGGTCGCGGCGTGGGCGCCGCCGAGGTCGGCGAGGGCGTGGGCGTACTCCACCTGGTCACCGACCGCCCGCGAGGCCTCCGCGGCGTCGCTGAGCAGCGGTGGCCGCTCGTGCGGCGGGAGTGTCGCGGCCAGCTGCCGCAGCGCCCGGCCGAGGGTGCGCCCGTCGTCGACGGGAAGGCCGTCGAGCTGCTCCTCCAGGAGGGTGCGCGCCTCGTCCCGGCGGTCGAGGCGCACCAGGGCCTGGGCGGCGTCGATCCGCCACGGCACCTGCCGGGGGCCGTCGGCCTCCCAGTCGCGCAGGAGGCGGCCGCAGGTCCTGAAGTCGCTCAGTGCCGCGTAGGGCCGGCCGACCGCCAGGTGGTACTGCCCGCGCGCCCGCAGGTACCGCAGGCCGAACGGCGTCTCGAGCATCGCGGCCGGCCCCGGCATGTTCAGATACGCGGCGGCGTCCTCGTCACGTCCGGTCTCCACCGCGGTGGTGACCAGACAGGCGAGGGGTGCGCCGGCCAGCACACCCCAACTCGCCCCGGAGGTCCTGTCCAGGGCCGCGGCCCCGAACTCGGCGGCTGCCCGCAGGTCACCCCGCAGCAGCGCCGCGTCGGCGCGCGCCGCGGTGACCAGGCCCTGCCATCGCGGGCCGTCGTGACCCGCCGCGTCCGCGAGCATCGGCAGGCACCACGGCGCCACCGTCGCCAGGCGCTCGGGCCCGGCCAGCGCGAGCAGGCCCAGGCAGAGGCGGGAGAGCGGTTCGTCGGTCCGCAGATCCTGCCAGAGGTGGTCGCCCGGCACCGTCACATCGCCCCGCAACGCCGTGAGCACGGTGCCGACGAGGGAGGAGGTGACGCGCGGCTCGACGGGCGCGGGGGCCGGCACACCGGCACGAGTGCCCGCGCGGCGGCGCTGGGCGGGATAGCAGAGTTCCAGACAGGCGCGCACGGCATCCAGCTCCGCCGCCTGCGGCCCGGTCGCCGTCGCGGCGAGCCGGTCGAGGACGGTGGCCGCCTCGTCCACCCGGCCGTGCCACAGGAGGTACTCGAACACGGCCAGGGACCGGCGCCCCGTCAGCAGACCCCGGTTCACCGCCTCCCCCAGCTGGCCGAGATGGCGGGTCACGCGCGCGGGCTCGATGCGCCACTCGGTCTCGGCGAGCACCGCACGGCTCACGGCGCGCTGCTGCTCGTCGTCGGCGAGGGAGTGGGCCAGTTCGAGGCAGTCGAGGGCGAAGTCGACCTCGCCGCTGGCGGTGGCGCTGGCGGCGGACTCCCGGAGCACGGCCGGCGCCCACGGTTCGCGGGTCTCCCCGGCGGCGATCAGCTGGTGGGCGATCGAGGTGGAACGACCGCCCTCGGCGTGCAGCATCGCGGCGGCGCGCCGGTGCCACGCGATGCGCCCGGGCGCTCCGAAGTCCCTGAGGACGGCTTCCCGGGCGGCCCGGTGCCGGTAGCGGCCCCGGTGCAGCAGGCCCGACCCGTCGAGCAGTTCGACCAGGGCGCGGGCCTCGATCGCGCCGACTCCGCAGAGCCGGGCGATGAACTCGGCACGGTGGGTCTCACCGACCACGGCGACGGCCCGGGCCACGGCGAGCGCGTCCGGTTCGAGACGGTGGAGGCAGCTCACCACCCGTTCGGCGAAGCGGTCACCCACCACCAGACCGGCGGGCGGCTCCGTGCCCGCCGACCGGGTGGACGCCTCCCAGTCCTCGGCCAGGGCCCTCACCAGCAGGGGATTGCCGCCCGTGACGGCGAACGCGCCCGCCGCGAGACTGTGCGCCACGTGCGCGTCGAGGTCGTGCGCGAGCAGTGCCGCGACACCGTCGCAGGTGAGCGGGGCGAGCCGGATCTGCGCGCAGTACGGATGACGCGACAGTTCGGTACGCGGATCCGCGTACCGGGAGCCGGAGCGGTCCTGGTCGGCGAGGACCAGCATGATGCGCGCCCGGCGCAGCCGCCGGGCGAGGAAGAGCAGGCACCGCAGCGAATCGGCGTCCGCGTGGTAGACGTCGTCGACCCCGATGAGCAGGGGCTCCCCGGCGCTCATGTCGAGGAAGATCCGGGAGACGCCCTCCAGGACCTCGGGTCCGACCGTGCCGTCCGTACGGGCCCCGCCGCCGATGACGGCTTCGGCCCGCCGGGCGTCTCCGGCGTCGGCGCCGTGCAGGAGCTGGCTGAGCAGGCCGAAGGGCAGCTGCCGTTCCGCCGGCGAGGCGGCGGCGCCGAGGAAGCGCACCCGGGCACCCGCCACCCGCTCCGCGAAGGTGTGCAGCAGCTCGGTCTTGCCGACGGCCACCGGCCCCCGGAGGACGACGACACCGCCGGCTCCGCGCAGGCAGTTCTCCAACAGGGCCGACAGCTCAGCGAGTTGGGGCTCCCGTTCGACCAGCACCATCCGTGTGCACCTCCTCGGGCCGTGACGGCTCCAGTCTGCGCGGAGCGCTCTGAAGGAGTGCTGGACGTTCTCTCCCCGCGGTCGGCGCGGGGTGCGGGACCGGCCGTGTGCGGGAGCGTGCGATGCGGGGACCGGCAGGGTGCGAGAGGGGTGGTGTACGGGAGCGCGCGGGGTGCGGGCCCGGCCGTGTGCGGGGCGCGGGAGCGTGTGGGGCGCGGGGTGCGGGACCGGCCGTGTGCGGGAGCGTGCGATGCGGGGACCGGCGGGGTGCGAGAGGGGTGGTGTGCAGGAGCGCGGGATCGGCGGGGGCGGGAGCATGGGCGAGGCCGTGTACATGGCGAGGCCGTACAGAAGCCGTACACATGAGGGCGTCGTACACATGAGGGCCTCGTGCACATGGGGAGCCGTGTACACGAAGGACCGGCCGCGCGGGAGTTCCCGTGCGCGGCCGGTCGGGGTGGTGGGGGAGGTCGACGGCATCAGCCCCGTTCCGCCGGAGTCCCCTCCTCCCTCCGCAGCGCGGGACGGGGACCGGGTCCGGCTTCCCCGCGGGCCGCCGGACCCGGCACGGGGGCCGGGCTCATGCGGGGGAGGAGGAACACCGCGACGAGGACGGCGAAGATCAGCAGGCCGCTGTTGGACGCGAACACCCTGCCGTACCCGTCGGTGAGCCGCGACCGGACGGAGTCCGACGCGGGGGCGTGGGACGTGGCGGCGGCCGCGACCGTGCTCATCGCGGCCAGGCCGATGCTGCCGCCGAGCTGGCGCGCGCTGTTGAGCAGGCCCGATGCCATGCCGGCCTCGTTCGGGGCGACCCCGGCGGTCGCCGCGTTGGCGATCGGGACGAGGAGCGGCCCGATGCCGAAGCTGGTCAGCAGGGACGGCCCGAGGACGTCGACCGGGAAGGTACCGGTGGGCCTGATCAGGCTGAACCAGTACATCCCGGCGGCGCCGACGATCCCGCCCACGATGAGCAGCTGCCGGGCCGAGAACCGGGCGAGCAGCTTCACCGCGTACAGCGACCCCGCCACGAGCCCGAGGCAGAACGGCAGGAACGCCAGGCCGGCGCTCAGCGCGCCGAATCCGAGGACCTGCTGGAGGTAGAGGGAGACGAAGTAGAAGGACGTGAAGATCGTGATGGAGACCATCATCATGTAGAGGTTCGCGCCCGCCACCGAGCGGTTGGTGAGCATGCGCAGCCGCAGCAGCGGTTCCCGGGCGGCGGTGCCCTCGTAGACGAAGAATCCGGTCAGCAGCACCGCCGAGGCGATCAGACCGCTGATCGTGCTCGTCGATCCCCACGGCTCGGTCTCGGTCCTGACCAGGATGAAGACCAGCAGCGACGTGCCCAGGGTGGCCAGGACCGCGCCGACCACGTCGAGCTTGCGCGCGGTGTCGCCCGCACCGGCCGCCGCCACGTGGCGGCGCGCGAGCCACATGCCGATGAGCGCCATCGGGACGTTCACCAGCATGACCCAGCGCCAGTTGATGTACTCCGTGAGCAGACCGCCCACCACCACGCCGACCGCGGCCCCGCCGGCCGTGACGGCGCTGTACACGCCGAGGGCCCGGCCGCGCCGCGGCCCGGCCGGGAAGCTCGTCGTCAGGACCGCGAGCGCGGCCGGGGCGATCAGCGCCGCTCCCACGCCCTGCACGGCACGCGCGGCGATCAGCTGGCCCGGACCCTGTGCGAGACCGCCCAGGAGCGAGGTGACGCCGAAGAGCGCGAGACCGATCAGGAGCAGTGGCCTGCGGCCGAACCTGTCAGCGGCCCGTCCGCCCAGGAGCAGCAGTCCGCCGAAGGTGAGGGTGTAGGCGTTGACCACCCAGGACAGTCCCGACTCGTCGAAGCCGAGTGCCGTCCGCATCGACGGCAGAGCGACATTCACCACCGAGACGTCGAGCGAGACCATGAGCTGGGCGATGGACACGGTCCACAGGACCCCTCCGGGGCTTACGGCCCGTTCCTCTCGTGCCGAGTTTTTGTACATGTAAAAATAGTAGCCCCGTGAAATGGCCTTGTCGAGCGAGGACGCAGGGGCCTCACCTGCTTCGCGGACGCCGCCGGGACGGGGCCTCATCCCCCGTGCGCGGGGGAGGCGTGAAGCAGCTCCGCCGTGAGCCGCGCGGTGGGCTTCACGGCCGCGCAGCAGCTCGCCGCCCAGTCGAGCGCGGCCCGGTGCCGGCGGGCGCTGAAGTCTGCGACCGCGTCGGCCGCGAGGAAGACCTCCAGGTTGTGGCTGAACGCGTCCACCGCCGTGGTGACACCGCTCAGGTGCGCGTACACGCCGCAGATCACGAGCTGGTCGCGGCCCAGCTCCCGCAGGTGCCGTGCCAGGCCCGAGCCGAAGAAGGCGCTGTAGCGCCAGGCGGGCAGCACGGCGCCGCTCGCGTCCGGGGCGAGCTCGCCCACGATGGCCGCGTCCTCCAGGACGTCGTCGAGGCCCTTGCCCCAGAAGTCCGTGAGCAGACCGCGCTCACCCGGCGCCTGGGTGCCGGGCTGGACGGTGTGGACGACCGGCACGCGCAGCCTGCGGCAGGCCCGGAGCAGGGCCGAGCAGTTGGCCAGCAGGGCGTCGAGCGGCTGCGTGCCGCGGGTGTACGGCCGTAGGAAGAAGCCCTGCATGTTCAGGACGAGCAGAACGGACCGCTCGGGGTCCACGGTCCAGGCGACCCTGCTCTCGACGAGGTGGTCCGGACCGGGCATCGGATACGGATCGATCACGAGGGCGTCCATGGTCCGCCGTTCCCTCCGCCGCGGTCGTCAGGAGATGAAGTCGTAGGACAGGAGGGCGTTCTCCACGTCCTCCGCCCAGGACCCGTACCGGCGCATGCCGTACAGCAGCGGCAGCGGCCGGCGCAGGGAGGTGACCAGCGTGACGCGGGCCATCACCACCGTGTGGTCGCCGACGGCCTGTTCGGCGGTGACCGCGCAGTCGGCGATCGTGTGCGCGGCCTCGGTCAGATGGGGGCCGCCCTGCCGGGCCGGCACCCACGGCACCCGGTCGAACCGGTCCGCGGCCCCCGAGCCGAACAGCTCGGCGGTGGGCCGGGCGTGCTGGTGCAGCAGGTTCACCGACAGCGCCCCGCTGTCCCGCACCGCGCCGAGGGTGGGACTGCCGGCCCGCAGGCAGACGAGCAGGGTGGGCGGGTCGAGGGCGACGCTGCACAATGACGTGCACGTCATCCCCCAGGGAGTACCGTCCGGGGTCTGTGCCGTCACGACCGAGACACCCGTGGGGAATCCGGCGAACAGCCGGCGCGGATCGGCTTCGTACCGTTGGTGCGACATGAGTCCTCACTCGCCTCGGTTCACGGGGGTGCGGACAGGGCGGGCCCTGGCCACACCGATTCGCCGTACGGATCCGGCCGCCGGACGGCCTCGTGGAGCGGGGGGCGGTCCACGAGACCGTCCGGCGGGGGAGGCGCCCGGGGTGGGCCGGAAGTCCCCCTCGGCGGGCCGGGATCAGTAGTGCCCGGTCCCCGCCTCCGCGTCCTTGGCGAGCGCCATGCCCCGGGCGGCGTTGAGCATGCGCCTGCCGATCTCCGGCGGTGCCTGGGTGCGCGACCACTCCTCGGCCGCCTCCATCCGCTCCCGCGTCATGTTGAAGCAGCGGTTCTCCGGCAGTCCGAACCTGTCGGCGTGCGCGATGAAGTCCACTTCCTTCTGGATGTACTCGTGGATGCGCGCGGCGGCGACGCCCGGCTCGACGGTCCCGGCCTCGACCGCCTCGCACAGTTCACGGGTCAGCTCGCCCATGCGGACGTAGGTCTCGCTGATCGGAAGGGGGGACCCCGGGTTCCCGGACCGTTCGGCCTCCAGGAAGACGTCGGGGTCGCCGGTCTCGCTGAACCGGTAGTAGGCGTCCTCGACCATCATGTTGCCGCTCATCGTCCCGAGCATCCAGGTCCGGTTGACGGCGTTCCACAGTTCGTAGTGACCGAAGCCGACGAACGAGCTGTAGACCAGGTCGTCGTGGAAGTCGAACAGTCCCTGCTGGAGGGCCTCCACGTGCGCGAACCGCTCCTTGGACCAGTCGCCGTCGCGGGAGGCGGCGATGAGCCGCCAGCCCAGCGCGTTGACGAGCTCCAGCGTGTTCGCCAGGCCGCGCGAGTACAGCGCGTCGATGAACCCGGCGGCGTGGGACGTCAGGCAGTAGCGGTCGCCGACGACCGTCTTGGCCGAGTACTGGAGCCGGCCGGTGGAGACCCACGGGCGGACCGTCTTCGCCCCCTCGAACTGCCAGGCGATCTCCGGGAACCGTGCGAGGAAGTCCTGGAACTCCTGCTCCGGCGGGGTGTCGCCCTTCGGGTACTTCCGCGGGTCCAGGGTGAGACCGACGCTGCACAGCGGGTTGCGGGCCGCGTCGTGGTTGTCGAACGGGATCACCCAGAGCCAGCCGCCGTCGAAGACGTGGTGCAGCGTGCCGTGGTGCCACGGGCTCGGCTGGTCGTGCTGCTGCGCGGTGGGCGAGTCGTCGAACGGTTTCACCCCGATCATGTGCGTGAAGAGACAGCGCGAGTGGGTCCGGGCCCGCGTGGGCGTCTCGCGCAGGTCGAACTTCTCCGCGAGGGGCGAGCGGAACCCGCTGCCGTCGACCACGTACGAGGCGCGGAACTCCTCGCCGTGCTCGGTGCGCAGGACCGCGCCCTCGTCCGGGTCGATGTCGATCTCGGTGACCCGGGTCGCCAGTCGCGCGTCGGCGCCGTAGGTGAGCGCGACGTGGAACAGGTGCGCGTCGACGTCCTGGCGGAACAGGTGGGTCTCGGTGCGCAGGTCGATCGGGACCACCAACTGGTTGATCTCCTGCGGATCCTGCCGCCGGCCCTCGCGGTGGTAGACGAAGCCGAAGTTCTGCTTCTGGCCGCAGTTGGGGGAGATCTCCTCGATGGTCCCCTTGTAGTTCGACAGGGCCTTCAGCTCGGGCACGTCGTACCGCTTCGCGATGAGCCGCGCCATGCCCGAGGTGTACGGGATGGTCGACTCGCCCACCGCGAAGCGCGGGTGGGTGCCCGCGTCGAGGAGGAGGGTCTTCACCCCGTTGCGGGCGAGCACCGCGCCCAGCATGCCCCCGGCCATGCCACTGCCGAGGATCACCACGTCGTACCGGTCTGTCGCCGCGGAGGCGGAGTTCTTGCCGTGCACCAGTTCTTCCCTTCTTCGGCGTTCGGCCGGTCGGTTCACTTCTCGGCGGTGACGGGGGACCGGGTCTCCGGGACGAGGTCGTCGACGGTGATGTCCAGTGCGAGGTGCTTGCCGCGCAGGCCGGCCAGGAGGGTGACGAAGTCGTTCGCCGGGGTGTTCCTCCCCTCCGGGTCGATGATCGACTGGGCCAGCTTGTGGTAGTCCTCCTTCTTCAGCGACCGGTCGTAGAAGCGCTCCACGAAGGACCGGACCTCGTTGAAGAAGCTCAGGTAGGCGGTGGCGTAGCGCTTGAGCGCCACATCCTCGATCTCCGGGTACTGCAGGACCTTGTCGACGACCCGGGACAGGATGCTGCCGGCGGTCGTCGCCAGCGCGACACCGGTGGAGATCAGCGGGTCGACGAACGCGGCCGAGTCACCGACGGCGGCCCAGCCCTTCCCGTAGACGGTCTGGTTCGTGTACGACCAGTCCCGGGCACTGCGGAAACCGGCGGACTGGCGCGCGTCCCGCAGCATGTGCCTGAGCTTCGTCGTCTTCTCGACCTCGTCGCGGAAGAGCTGTTCGAGGCCCTGGTCGCTCTCGCCGGCGACCGTGCTCGGCGTCACGAAACCGACGCTGACCGTCCCCTTGTCGAGCGGGATCCCCCAGAACCAGCCGTTCTCGATGCCCTCGATCAGGATGTTGGTGTACTGGTCGCCGGGCAGCCGCTCGCAGTTGTCGAAGTACGTCCACACGGCGACGTTGCGGAGCTTGTCGTGCCAGTGGATCTCCGAGTACTTGCGGGTGAGGACCCGCGCCTGCCCCGAGGCGTCCACCACCATGGCGGACCGGACCTCGTAGGTCTCCTTGCCGCCGCGCACGGTGAAGCGGACGCCCGTGACCCGGCCGTCCTCCTCGACGGGCTCCTTCACCGTGGCGTCCTCGACGACGTACGCCCCCAGTTCCCGCGCCCCGTCCAGGATCACCGAGTCCAGGTCGGCGCGCCGGGTGTGGTACGCGAACGTGTAGTCGCCGCCGTCGACGAAGGAGAAGTCCCAGGCCGCCTGCTCGCTTCCCCAGACGAACGTTCCGCCGTTCTTGCGCTCGAACCCGCGCTGCTCCAGCCGCTCGGTCAGCCCCATTTCCTCCATGGGGGCCATCACGACCGGAATAAGCGATTCGCCGACGTGGTAACGCGGAAAACGCTCTCGGTCGAGAATCAGTACCTTGTGTCCGCGCTTCGCGAGAAGTCCGCCTGTGGTGGCGCCGGCCGGCCCACCTCCGATAACGACGACATCGAATTCAGTGGGTATGCCAGTGAGAGTGGACGGCATGCTCGACCTTCCCGATTCGGACGTGCCACATCCCGCCGAGCGGGCATCCGCAGCACTGCGTTGGCTGGACCCAGCCAGGTTCGGGGAAGCGGGCTGAATGCCTTCTGCACAGCCTCTGGACGAATCCTTGTGGAATGCGGAAAGCATGCTGAATCAGGGGGCGAAATAGGGGTTGTATTTTCTGTCCCGAACTTCCTAGCGTTACGCAAGGTGTGCTCGCCGGCCACGGCGGAGGTATGAGCAAGTTCAAGCAGGCAGGAGCGTACGAGTGACGCAAGTCGAAGACATCCGGCCACTTTCCGAAGTTCTGCGCGGCCACGCGCTCGACCGCCCGGACAAGGTCGCGTTCGCCGACGAGGAACGCGAGGTCACCTACGCGCAGCTCGCCGAGCGTACGGGGCGGCTCGCCGGCCACCTGGCCGGCTCCGGGGTGGAGCGCGGCGACCGGGTCGCGATCCTGCTCGGCAACAGCGTCACGACCGTGGAGAGTTACCTCGCGATCACCCGCGCCGCAGCCGTGGGCGTACCGGTCAACCCCCAGTCCTCGGACGCCGAACTGGCCCATCAGCTCGACGACAGCGGGGCCCGCCTCGTCATCACCGACGGCACCCACCTGGAGCAGGTCGAGCGCATGAGGGCGACACGCGAGGGGATGCTCGTCGTCCTCGCGCACGGCGACGCCCGCGGTGCCGGCATCCTGGCCTTCGAGCGGCTCGCCGGGAGCGAGCCGGCCCGGGGACCCCGGGACGACCTCGGCCTCGACGACCCGGCCTGGATCCTGTACACCTCCGGCACCACCGGTGCGGCCAAGGGGGTGGTCTCCCACCAACGGGCCTGCCTGTGGTCCGTCCACTCCTCCTACCGCGGCGTCCTCGGCCTCGGCCCCGACGACCGGCTGCTGTGGCCGCTGCCGCTGTTCCACAGCCTCGCGCACGTCCTGTGCGTCCTGGGCGTGACCGTCACCGGCGCCACCGCGCGCATCCTCCCCGGCTTCGGCGCCCGGGACGTGCTGGACGCCCTGCGCGCCGAGTCGTTCACCATGCTGCTCGGCGTCCCGTCCATGTACGTCCAACTGGTCGAGGCGGTGGAGGCGGCGGAGGAGACCGGGCGGACGGTCCCGAAGCCGCGGGTCTGCGTGGTCACCGGGGCGGCGACCGGCGCGGCGCTCGCCGCGGCCGTCGAGCGGGTGCTCGCGGCGCCGCTCGTCAACACCTACGGCTCCACCGAGACCTGCGGTGCAATCACCATCAGCCGCCCCGGCTCCCCGCGGCCGCCCGGCACCTGCGGCACGGTGGTGCCCGGCGGCGAGCTGCGCCTGGTCGACCCGCGCACCGGCCTCGACGTACGGGCCGGTGACGAGGGCGAGGTTCTCGTCCGGAGTCCGAGCCTGCTGCTGGGGTACCACGGCCGGCCGGAGGAGACCTCGGCCGCGCTGCGCGACGGCTGGTACCGCACCGGCGACCTGGCCCGGCGCGACGCCGAAGGGCACCTGGCCGTCACCGGCCGCGTGAAGGAGCTGATCATCCGGGCCGGCGAGAACATCCAGCCCGGCGAGATCGAGGACGTCCTGCGCGGGGTCCCCGGCATCGTGGACGCGGCCGTGACGGGCCGCCCCGACGAGGCACTGGGCGAAGTCCCCGTCGGTTACGTGGTGCCCGCCGCGGAGGGGTGGTCACCCACCGAGGCACTGGCGGCCTGCCGGGAGCGGCTCAGCTACTTCAAGGTTCCGGCGGAGCTCTACGAGATCGCCGCCCTGCCGCTCACCGCCTCCGGCAAGGTCAGCCGCCGCGGACTGCCGCACCTTCCCGCGCGGCTGCGGTGCGTCGGCACCAGCCACCACGACCACCTGTGGCACACGCGATGGGCCCGGTGGGAGCCCGAGCCGGCACCGGCCGGATCCGGCGGCTCGACGGCGGCACCGGCAGAACCCGGCGGCTCGACGGCGGCAGGAGGGACAGCGGCACCGGAGACGGCGGCCGGCCCGGCGTCGCGCTGGGCCGTCATCGCCGGGGCGGAACCGGTGTTCGCGGAGGCCGTGCGCCGGGCGGGCGGCGTCACCGAGTCCTTCCCCGACGCGGCGACGGCCCGCGCCGCCGGACCGTTCGACGGCTACCTGGTGGTGTCCGACGCGCCGGACGCGGACGCGGTCGCGTCGGTCGAGGCGCTCGCGGCGCCGGGCGGGGGTGTGCGGGGTGAGGTGCCTGCTGTGCCGGACGAGGCCGGGGTGCTCGCGGTGCCGGGCGCGGATGCAGCGGATGCACGGGGTGAGATGCCTGCCGCGGCCGACGCGGCCGACGCGGCCGACGCGGCCGACGCGGCCGAGGAGACCGCGGCGTCGCGGGACGCGGGCGGGCAGGCCGACGTGCGCGCCGCGCTGCCCGCCCCGGAGCCGGGCGGGCAGGCCGTGCCCCGGATCGTCGTCCTCACCCGGGGCGCCGTGGCCGGCCGCCCCGGCGAGCGGGTGGAACCGGCCGCCGCGGCCGCGCGTGCCGGGCTGCTCGCCCGTGGCGCCGGACGGACGACCCTCGTCGACCTGGAACCGGGGGAGCGGACCGAGGACGCGTACGCCGCCGCCTGGCGCACCGTCCTGGAAGCACCCGCGGGGGAGACGGAGTTCGCCGTCCGCGGTGGCGAGGTCCTCGTGCCGCGGCTGACGCGTGTACGGGCGTCGGCCGAGGTCGCCGCGGTCCCGCCGCGGCCGGGCGGCGCCGCCCTCGTGACGGGTGCGGGCACCCGCCTCGCACACGTCCTCGCGGCCCACCTCGTGGTGAACCACGGGTTCCGCCACCTCGCCCTCACCGACGCCGACCCGGCGGCGGCCGAGTCCCTGGCCGCCGAACTGACGCGGCTCGGTGCCACCGTGACGGTACGCGCCGAGACGCCGGACACCCCGGAGGGGGCCGCCGCCCTGCTCACCTCCCTCGGCCCGGCCCGCCCCCTCGACACGGTCGTCCACCCGGTGGTGACCCCGGCGGACGCGGCGGCCGCGGAGCGGCTGCTCACCCTGACCCGCGGCACCGGCCACCCGGCCCTGATCCTCTGCGGCACGCTCGTCCACCCCGGCACCCACCCCGTCGCCCCGGCCGTGGCGGCGGCCGCCGCCCACGCCGCCGCGCTCGCCCACGACGCCCCCCACGCCACCTTCCTGGCCTTCGGCCCGGTCACCGCCGACGGCGACGCCCCCGACCCCACACCGCCGGGTCTCGCGCCGCTCACCGCCAGGGAGGCGGCCGACGCCTTCGACGCCGGACGGGCGACGGCGGGCGGCCACCGGGCCCTCGTCATGCGCACCGACCCGTGGACGATGCGGTCCGCCGGGGCCGCCCGGCTCCGCCGACTGCTCCGCGCGCCCGCCGACGGCGCCGGACAGGCCGCCGACAGCGGGATGCGGGAGCGGCTCGACGGGCTGTCCCCCAGGGGCCGGGAGCGGGCCATGACCGAACTTGTACGGGAGGAGGCGGCGCGGGTACTGGGACTCGACGAACCGGGGCGGATCGAGACCGGCCGCGCCTTCACCCACCTCGGGCTCACCTCGCTCACCGCCGTCGCCCTGCGCGACCGGCTGGCCGCGCGGACCGGCCTGCGCCTGCCCGTGACGATCGCCTTCGACCACCCGACCCCCGCCGCGCTGGCCGCCGCCCTGGACCACGAGCTGTCCGGCCGCCGGCCGGAGGCGGCCACCGGGCGGCGCCCCCCGCGTCGCGACGACGACCACGACCCCGTGGTCGTCGTCGGCATGAGCTGCCGCTACCCCGGCGGCGTCGCATCCCCCGAGGACCTGTGGCGGCTCGTCGCCGAAGGCCGCGACGCGGTCGGCGCGTTCCCCACCGACCGCGGCTGGGACCTGGAGCGGCTGCTGCGCGGCGACGGCACGGAGCCCGGCACCTCGGTCACCGGATCCGGCGGATTCCTCGACGCGCCCGGTGACTTCGACGCCGCGTTCTTCGGCATCAGCCCACGCGAGGCCCTCGCCATGGACCCGCAGCAGCGACTGCTTCTGGAGGTCGGCTGGGAGGCGGTCGAACGCGCCGGCATCGACCCGACCGCCCTGCGGCAGACGGACACCGGCGTGTACGTCGGACTGATGTTCCACGACTACGCGGAGAACCCCGGCCCCCTGCCCGAGGACCTGGAACGGCTTCTCGGCACCGGCACCGCGGGCAGTGTCGCCTCCGGGCGCCTCGCCTACACACTGGGCCTCAACGGCCCGGCCCTCACGGTCGACACCGCCTGCTCCTCCTCGCTCGTCGCCATCCACCTGGCCGCGCAGGCCCTGCGCCGCGGTGAGTGCTCGCTCGCCCTGGCCGGCGGCGTCGCCGTCATGGCCACCCCGAGCACCTTCGTGGAGTTCAGCCGCCAGCACGGCCTCGCCCCCGACGGCCGGTGCAAGGCCTTCTCCGCGGACGCCGACGGCACCGGCTGGTCCGAAGGCGTCGGCGTGGTCGTCCTGGAACGCCTGTCCGACGCACGCCGCGCCGGCCGGCCCGTGCTCGCCGTGATCCGGGGCAGCGCGGTCAACCAGGACGGCGCCAGCAACGGCCTGACCGCGCCCAGCGGACCGGCCCAGCAGCAGGTCATCCGCCGGGCCCTGGCCGACGCCGGCCTCACGCCCGCCGACGTGGACGCCGTCGAGGCACACGGCACCGGGACTGTGCTCGGCGACCCCATCGAGGCCAACGCGCTCCTCGCCACCTACGGACAGGAACGGGACCCGGAACGCCCGCTGCTGCTCGGCTCGCTCAAGTCCAACATCGGCCACGCCCAGTCCGCCGCCGGTGTCGGCGCCGTCATCAAGATGGTGGAGGCCCTCCGGCACGGCGAACTGCCCCGCACGCTGCACGTCGACAAGCCGACCCCGGCCGTTGACTGGGACTCCGGCGCGGTCCGCCTGCTGCAGGAACGGACCGCGTGGCCCCGGACCGCGGACCGCCGCCGCGCCGCCGTGTCCTCCTTCGGCGTCAGCGGCACGAACGCCCACCTCATCCTGGAACAGGCCCCCGATCCCCTGCCCGCCACCGCCCCGCCCGCACTCCCCGGCACCGTGCCGGTCGTGCTGTCGGCCCGCAGCGGACCCGCACTGCGCCGCCGGGCCGAGCACCTGCTGGACCTGGTCCGCGCCGACCCGGAGCTCGACGTCCCCGACCTCGCGGCCGCCCTGGCCACCACCCGCACGGCCTTCCCCCGACGCACCGCGTTCGTCGTGGACGGCGCCGCGGAACTGGAGCACCGACTCGCGGCCGTCGCCGCCGGCCGGCACACCGGCGTCGAGCCGAACGGCCCGTCCGCGGAAGCGTCCCTGGCCATCGGGTTCACCGGCCAGGGCAGCCAACGCCCGGGGACGGGAAAGGAGCTGTACGCCGCCTACCCCGTCTTCGCCGAGGCGCTCGACGCCGCCTGCGCCGCCCTCGACCCCTACCTCGACCGGCCGTTGCGCGACGTCATGTGGGCTCCCGGGGGCACACCGGGGGCCGCGCTCCTCGACCGTACCGACTTCACGCAGGCCGCACTGTTCGCCCTGGAGAGCGCCCTCTTCCGGCTCGTCGAGTCCTGGGGCGTCGTCCCCGACCTCGTCACGGGGCACTCCGTCGGCGCGCTGGCCGCCGTGCACGCGGCCGGAGTGCTGTCCCTCCAGGACGCCGCCTCGCTCGTCGCGGCCCGCGGCCGGCTGATGGCCGCGTTACCGCCCGGTGGCGCCATGACCGCGATCGAGGCGACCGAGGACGAGGTCCGCACCGTGCTCGCGACCACGCCCGCCGCCACGCCCGCCACCGCGGCCGTCGCCGCGGTGAACGGCCCGCGCTCGGTCGTGGTGTCCGGCGACGAGCGGGCGGTACGGGCCGTCGGCGAGGCGTTCCGGGCACGGCGGCGCCGGGTGAGCGCGCTGCGGGTCAGCCACGCCTTCCACTCGCCGCTCATGGATCCCGTGCTGGAGGAGTTCGGGGCGGCGGCGCGGGGAGTCACCTACCGGCCGCCCGCCATCCCCGTGATCTCCGACCTCACCGGCCGGCCCGCCGAGACGGCCCGGCTCTGCTCGCCCGACTACTGGGTCGGCCACGTCCGGGAGACCGTCCGTTTCGCGGACGCCGTACGCGCCCTGCCCGGTGAGGGGATCACCGCCTTCCTCGAACTCGGCCCCGACCGCGCGCTCACCACCATGGCAGGCGACTGCGTGCCCGGCTCCGCACTGGCGCTGTGCGGAGGCCTGCGCCGCGGACGGTCCGAAGTGCGTTCGCTCCTCGAAGCGGTGGCCCTGGCCCATGTGCACGGTGTCCCCGTCGACTGGCCGCGCTTCTTCGCCGGACGTCCCGCGCACCTGGTCGACGTGCCCGTCTACCCCTTCGAACACCGGCGGTACTGGCTCGCCTCCGGACCGGCTGACGCCGGCCTCCCCGCTCGGGCACCGGTGCCGGCCCCCGTGGTCCCGCCGGACGAGCCCTCGGCCGCGGAACGGCTCCGCGCCGATCTGGGGAGCCTTTCCGAGGAGCCGCGGGAACGGGCGCTGACCGAGCTGGTGCGAGCGGAGGTCGCCGCCGTCGCCGGCTTCGACGGCCCGCACGAGATCGAGGCCCGTCGCAGCATGACCGACCTCGGACTCGACTCCGTCTCCGCCGTGGACCTGAGCACCCGCCTGGGCGCACGGACCGGACTCGACCTGCCCGCCTCCCTGGCCTTCGACCACCCGACGTCGACGGCCATCGCACGCCACCTGCTCACCCTGCTCCCCGCCTTCGGCCTGGACCGGGAAGGCGGCGCGGACCGCGCACCGGAGGGAACGGTCTTCGGCGAACTGGCCAGGCTGGAGGCCTCCGTCGAACGGGACCGCCCCGACGCCACCGCGCGCCACCGGCTCGTCGAACGGCTGCACGCCCTGGCCGCGCGGCTCACCGACGGCTCGCCGGGGCGACCCGAGAGCGCGGAGGAGACCTCGCTCGGCGACCGGATCGCCGAGGTCACGACGGTCGACCAGCTCTTCGACCTCATCGACGACGAACTGAAGGGACCCTGACGTGACGGGCACCGAGGAGAAGCTGGTCGCCTACCTCAAGAAGGTCACCGCCGAGCTGCACGAGACCCGTCGGCAGCTGAGGGGCGCCACGGCGGCGAGCCGTGAGCCGATCGCCGTCGTGGGCATGGCGTGCCGCTACCCCGGCGGCGTGCGTTCGCCCGAGGACCTGTGGCGGCTGGTCCTGGAGGAGCGGGACGTCATCTCCGGATTCCCCACGAACCGGGGCTGGGACATCGACGGCATCTACGACCCCGATCCCGACCGGCCCGGCAGATGCAACGCCCGCGAGGGAGGCTTCCTGCACGACGCCGCCCTGTTCGACGCGGAGTTCTTCGGGATCTCCCCCCGTGAGGCGCGGGCGATGGACCCGCAGCAGCGGTTGCTCCTGGAGACCGCCTGGGAGGCCTGCGAGCGTGCCGGGATCGACCCGGCCTCGCTGCGCGGCAGCGACACGGGCGTGTTCACCGGTGTCGTCCACCACGACTACGCGACCGGGCCGGTGCCGGACGCCCTGGAGCCCTACCTCGTCACCGGCCTCTCCGGAGGCGTGGCCTCGGGCCGCATCTCGTACACGTTCGGTTTCGAAGGGCCGGCGGTGACGGTGGACACGGCGTGCTCGTCGTCGCTGGTCGCCCTGCACCAGGCGGCGCACGCGCTGCGCTCCGGCGAGTGCGGCCTCGCGCTGGCCGGCGGAGTGACGGTCATGGCGACACCGCGCGCCTTCCTGTCCTTCAGCCGGCAGCGGGGCCTCTCACCCGACGGGCGGTGCCGGGCGTTCGGCGCCGGGGCCGACGGCACCGGCTGGGCCGAGGGCGCGGGAATGCTGCTCGTCGAGCGGCTGTCGGACGCCCGGCGCAACGGTCACCCGGTGCTCGCGGTCCTCCGCGGGTCGGCGGTGAACCAGGACGGTGCCTCCAACGGACTCTCGGCCCCCAACGGCCCGTCCCAGCAGCGGGTGATCCGCAAGGCCCTGGCCCACGCGGGCCTCACGGCGCGGGACGTCGACGTCGTCGAGGGACACGGCACCGGCACGAAGCTCGGCGACCCCATCGAGGCGCAGGCGCTCCTCGCCACGTACGGCCGGGAACGCGACGCCGGCCACCCTCTCCACCTGGGGTCGATGAAGTCGAACATGGGCCATACGCAGGCCGCGGCCGGCGTCGGCGGCGTGATCAAGATGATCGAGGCGATGCGGCACGGCGTCCTGCCCCGGACCCTGCACGCGGACGAGGCGACACCCCACGTCGACTGGTCGGCGGGAGCGGTGGAGCTGCTGACGAGCCGGCGCGGCTGGCCCGAGACGGGCCGGCCGCGCCGGGCGGCGGTTTCCTCGTTCGGGATCAGCGGCACGAACGCCCATGTGATCCTGGAGGCCCCGCCCGAGGAGCCCGGGCGGCGGACCCCCACCGGCCCCACCGGCCCCACCGGCGACGTTTCGCGGGACGCCGTACCGTCCTTGGTGCCCTGGCCGCTCTCCGGGCGGGACGCCGACGCGCTGCGGGACCAGATCGCGCGGCTGCGGACCTACGTCGAGGGGTCGAAGGCCGACCCCGTGGACGTGGGCTTCACCCTCGCCCGGCGCTCGGTCTTCCGGCACCGGGCGGTCCTCCTGCGGGACGGCACCGGCACCCGCGAGATCAGCGGCGCGGCACGGCCGGGCGGCACCGCGCTGCTGTTCTCCGGCCAGGGCAGCCAGCGCCCCGGCATGGGGCGGGAACTGTACGAGGCCCACCCCGTTTTCGCGGAGTCGTTCGACGCCGTCGCGGAGCACACCGGACTGCCCCTGAAGGAGGTGGTCCTCGGCGGGGCACGGGACGGGCTCCTGGACCGGACGCGCTACGCGCAGGTCGCCCTGTTCGCGGTGGAGGTGTCCCTGTACCGGCTGGTCCGCGGTCTGGGCGTCGACGTCGGGGCCGTGGTCGGGCACTCGGTGGGCGAGGTGGCCGCGGCCCACGCGGCGGGCGTGATGTCCCTGGAGGACGCCTGCCGCCTGGTGGAGGCGCGGGGCCGTCTGATGCAGGCGTTGCCGCCCGGTGGCGCCATGGCGGCCGTGGAGGTCTCCGAGGCCGAGGCCACGGCGTCCCTGGCCGGCCTGGAGGACCGGGTGGCCCTGGCCGCTGTCAACGGTCCGACGTCCGTCGTGCTCTCCGGCGAGGAGAGCGCGGTCCGCAAGCTGGTGGAGGGGTGGCGCGAACAGGGCCTGCGGACAAGCTGGCTGACGGTCAGTCACGCCTTTCACTCGCCGCTGATGGACCCGATGCTGGAGGAGTTCCGTGACGTCGTGGCCGGGCTGGAACTCCGCGCCCCCACGGTGGCCGGGCTGCCCCCCGAGGTCGTGGACCCCGAGTACTGGGTACGGCACGTGCGCCGCCCGGTGCGCTTCGCCGACGCCGTGGCACGGGCCCGCGAAGCCGGCGCCGTACGCTGGCTGGAGGTGGGTCCGGGCGGCGTCCTGACCGCGCTCGCGCAGCGGATCGTGCCCGACGCCGAGGACCAGGTCTTCGCCGCCGCGCTGCGCGCCGACCGCCCGGAGACCGAATCGCTCCTCGTGGCCCTGGCCCACGTGCACGTCGACGGAGGCACGGTCGACTGGAGCCGACTGCCGGACGCCCACGGCAGGCTGGTGGACCTGCCCACGTACCCCTTCCAGCACCGGCCGTACTGGATCGAGGACCAGCCCCTTCCCACGACCACGCCCGCCACGCCGCCGGCACCGGCCGTCCCCTCCCCCGACCGCGGGGACGGCGAGGCCGCCGTGAGCGGAGCGGACGGATCGGGTCCGGCGGGCGGGCCGTTCGCCGGTCTGACCGGGGCCGGGCGGCTGGCCGCCGTGACGGAGCTGGTACGGACCGAGGCCTCGCGGACCCTCGGTCACACCGGTACGCCGCTCACCGCGAACCGCACCCGTCGGGAGCTGGGCTTCGACTCGCTGACCGCGATCGAGCTGCGCAACCGGCTCAGCCGCGCGCTCGGTCTTCGCCTGCCCGCCACGCTCGTCCTCGACTGCGAGGACCTGGCCTCGGTCGCGGCCTTCGTCGACGCCCGCCTGGAGGACGCCTCCCGCGGGCGGCCCACGGGGGAGGGGCGGTCCGGTGAGCACGGTGACGCCGGCCTGCTCACGGAGCTGTTCCGGGAGGCGGCCGCGGCGGGGCGCGTCGACGATGCCGTCGCCCTCGCCGAAACCGCCGCACGGATGCGCAGGACCTTCACCGATCCCGCGGACCCGGCCGTCCGGCGCGCCCCGGTCTGGTTCGGCAGCGGACCGGCCCGCCCGACCGTCGTGTGCCTGCCCTCCTTCAGCGCGATCGCCGGCACGCACGTGTACGTCCGTTTCGCGGACGGCTTCAGCGACGCCTGGAGGGCGGCGGCCCTCGTCCACCCGGGCTTCCTCCCGGGCGAACCGCTGCCGGACTCGGTGGAGGTCCTGGCGGAGACGCACGCCAGGACCATCACCGAGGCGGTGGGGGAGGTCCCCCTGCTGCTCGTCGGCCGCTCGGCCGGCGGCTGGCTGGCCCACGAGGTGGCGGCCGCTCTGGAGCGCGGGGGCAGGACTCCCGACGGCGTCGTGCTGCTCGACACCCCGGCGAGCGGGGGCGACCCGCGCGGGTACGCGCTGATGGTCGGCGGAATGCTGGAGCGCGACAGCCGGCTCGTCTCGATCGACGACCACCGGCTGACCGCGATGGGGGCGTACACGCGGCTCTTCAGGGACTGGAAGCCCGAACCGATCGCCGCCCCCACCCTGCTGGTGCACGCGGCCACACCGTACGGGGCCGACGGAACACGGATCGCCTCCTGGCACCTGCCCCATGACGCCGCCGAGGTGCGCGGGGATCACTTCACGATGCTGGAGGAGCACTCCGTGACGACCGCGGAAGCGGTGGAGAGGTGGTTGCGGACCCTGTCCCGACACGGCGACGGCTCGTGAGACGGGCCTCTTGGCGCCCGGCCCCCCGTGAACGCCGCCGCCCGCGCCGCCCGCGCCGCCCGCGCCGCTCGCGCGGCGGGGCGAACCCGGTGGTCCCCCCCCCGGTCACGCCGGCCGGCCCGCACCGACGAGCGGGATCCACTCGACGAACGGGAGACGAAGGATGCTCGACAGCCTGGAATGCGTCCGCTACGACAAGCGCGGCCACGTCGCCCGCATCACCCTGGACCGTCCGCGGGTGCTGAACGCCATGAATCTGCGGATGCACGCCGAACTGGCCGAGGTCTGGGACGACTTCGAGTCCGACGACGACATCCGGGTGGGTGTCCTCTCCGGTGCCGGAGAGCGGTCCTTCTCCGTCGGACAGGACCTCGGGGAACTGGTCCGCCGGATCGACGAGGGCACCGCCCCCTCGACGTTCGGCAGTCGCGGTCAACCGGGCTGGCCCCGGCTGACCGAGCGGTTCTCGATGTCCAAACCGCTCATCGCCCGAGTGAACGGGTACGCCCTGGGCGGTGGCTTCGAGCTGGCCCTGGCCTGCGACATCGTGATCGCCGCGGAGCACGCCGAGTTCGCGCTGACCGAGGCGAGGCTCGGTCTCGTCGCGGGTGCCGGAGGGGTGTTCCGGCTCACCCGGCAGGCGCCCTTCCGTGTCGCGATGGGGCACCTGCTGACCGGCCGCCGCATGACCGCCGCCCGCGCGTACGAACTGGGCCTGGTCAACGAGGTGGTGCCGGGCGGTGGTCTGGACGCCTGTGTGGAGGGCTGGCTGGAGGACGTCCTGAGCTGTGCACCGCTGTCCCTCCGCGCCGCCAAGGAAGCCGCGACGGTCTCGGCCACCCTGCCGCTGGACCGGGCGTTCGCCACTCGGTACCCGTGGGAGGAACGGCGGGCCCTCAGCAGGGACGCGCTGGAAGGCCCACGTGCCTTCGTCGAGAAGCGCCCCCCGAAGTGGACCGGAACCTGACCGGGACCGGGACCGGGACCGGGACCGAGTTGAGCCGGGACCGAGACCGAGTTGAGCCGAGACCGAGCCGAGTTGAGCCGAGACCGAGCCGCGCCGAGACCGAGCCGCGCCGGGACCGAGCCGAGCGACGCGATCGGCGGCGCGTCCGTGTCGCCCGACGAAAGGTCCCCTCCCATGTCCCTCGACTCCCTGCCGGGTTGGCCTCCGTCAAGGACATGCAGACCTGGGCCGGGCTGACCCGGCTGCGCGAGGCCTTCGAACGGCTCCGCCCGCGGCTCGTCACCTTCCGCGACGGCGACGGCGTCGACCTCTTCGACCTCCCCGACGCCCCGCGACCGGACCCGGACCCGGACACCCCGGCCCCGCCGCGTTTCCTGCCCGAGTTCGACAACCTGCTGCTGTCCCAAGCCGACCGTCGCCGGGTCGTCCCGCCCGAGCACCGGGGCCGTTCCTGGCGGGGCAGCCAGGCCTTTGCCACCCTCCTCGTCGACGGTTTCCTCGCCGGGGTGCGGAAGCTGGAGCCGGACGCCCTCGTCGTCGAGCCGTTCGGCCGGCTCGGCGAGGAGCGGCGGCGGGAGGTGACGGCCGAGGGGGAGCGGCTGCTGCGGGTGAGGTACGGGGAGTCGTCCCGCGGCATCCGGTTCGGCACGGTGATCCAGTAGGGGCCGGGCACACCTTCCGCCGGAATCCGGCGCGTGGAGAGGGGGCGCTGCGGGCCGCTCGTGGAGGCTCGCAGCGCCCCCCGGTCATTCACCTGAGGGATGCTCAGGGGTCCTTCCGGGCCGCGCGGTGACTTACGAGTTCACCTGCGCGGTCACGAGGTTGGAGAAGGTGGTCAGCCGGGTGTAGACACCCGGGTAACCGGCCTGCGCGCAACCCTCGCCCCATGAAGTGATGCCTGCCAGGACGCCCCCGATGAGCAGGGGACCGCCGCTGTCGCCCTGGCAGGTGTCTACGCCGCCGGAGGTGTATCCGGCGCACACCATGTCGCTCGCGACGAAGTCGGAGCCGTAGCTGCTCGCGCAGCTGGAGTCGGACACGATCGGCACGGTGGCGGTGCGCAGCTGGTTGGAGGAGCTGCCGTTCGCCGAGGTCGTGCCCCAGCCCAGGACGCGGGCCGTGGTGCCGGCCGCGTACACGCCGGTCTGGGAGGAGGTGACGTACGACGCCGTGGTGTACGGCATCGCCGTCGACAGGGTCAGGACGGCCACGTCGTCGCCGTTGGTGGCGTCGGTGTAGTCCGGGTTGATCCAGATCTTGCTGACCCGGCTGACCGTGCCGTTCGTGCCGCTGAGGTAGGTGCGGCCGCCGACCACCCGCACGCTGCTGGTCGTCTCACCGACCATGCAGTGGGCCGCGGTGACCACCTTGGTCGCCGACACGAGGGTGCCGCCGCAGAACTGGTTCTGCGAGGCGTCCGTGATCTGCATCATGAACGGGTACGCGGTCGTCGTGGTCGTGGTGCCGCCGACGATCGGCTGGGGGGCTGCGACAGCGGTGGGGGCGCTGAGCAGGGCGGTCGCGACCGCGGCGGCCGAGGCCGTCGCGAGGGCCGCGGCCTTCTTGGCACGGGTGAGCCCGAACATCGATCTCCTTGCTGGGGGAGTTGCCGGTGGGGGGTCGCGCGGGTGTGGGGGGACTGCACGGAGGTCTCGGGACCGACCCCCGTGTGCCCGGCGAGCGGCACGTCCCCTACGCTAGGACCGGGTGCGTCCCGGACCCAATGAGGGAACGCCCTAAGGGAGTTGGGGAGGGAAAACCCTCGGTCGCACCGGGAACCCGCGCTCAGGTCCCGGGACCGGGAACCCGCGCTCCGCGAACCCGGGCACACCGGACCCGCGCAGTCGGTGAATCCGCCCGGCCCTCACTTCGCGTGGTGCCCCGCCGCCAGCCGGACGATGTCCACCCGCGAGCGGATCCCCAGCTTGCGGTAGACCCGGGTCAGCGTCGCCTCCACCGTCTTGACGCTGATGAACAGCCGCGCGGCTATCTCCCGGTTGGTGGCGCCCTCCATCACCAGCGCCGCCACCTGACGCTCCATCGACGCGAGCCCCTCCAGCGCGTCGGACGCGGGCACCGGCGCCGGTACGACGGCCGGTCCGGCCGGCTCCTCGGAGGCCGCCGCCTCCACCTGCCGCAGCCATGGCAGCGCCCGGCACCGCCGGAACAGCCGCGCCGCCTCGTCGTACGACGTCGGACCCGGCCGCCGGGTGCGCAGCCGGGCCACGGCGAACGCCGCCCGTGCCTCCTCCAGCCCGTACCCGAGCTTGGCGAACCGGTCCTGAACGGACGTCAGACGGGCCAGGGCGCCCTCCTGGTCGCCCCGCGCGGCCCGCACCAGCGCCTCCGCCCGGTCCAGCGTCGCCAGGATGCTCTCGCGGCCCAGCCGCAGCGCGTCCTCGCGCGTGACGTCGACGACTTCCTGCGCCTCACCCGGCTCACCCACCCGCACCAGCGCCTCGGCGAGGTCGCCCTGCCAGCGGCCGCGGGCCGGATCGTTGATGCCGAGGCCCACCTCCAGCTCCCGCACCCGGCGCAGCGAGGCCACCGCGCCCGCGGCGTCCCCGGCGACCAACTGGGCGTGTCCCAGGGCGGCCAGGGCCCGCGACAGGTACATCTGGTCGCCGTCCTCCTCGGCGCGGCCCGCGGCCTCCCGGGCCAGCTCCAGCGCACGGCTCACCTCACCGCCGGACGCCTCGGCGAGGGAGGCCAGCATCGCGGAGGCGCCCAGGCCGATCCCCGAGTCGCGGGCCAGCCGCAGGCTCTCGCGGGCCAGGTCCAGGGCGCGCCCGCAGTGCCCGGAACGCAGTTCGGTCTCCGCGAGGAAACGCTGGAAGTGCACCTCGCTCTCGACCATGCCGCGCCGGCGCACCTCGCGCAGCAACGCCGTGATCGTCGAGCGGGCCTCGGACAGCTGATCGCTCATCAGCAGCCAGCGGAACCTGGCCGCGCCCGGCCCGTTGTGATGGCACGCCACGTACGGGTCCTGAGGCTCCTTCAGCGTCCGCTTGATCGTCACGGGCGCGTCCGGATGCCCCATGAGCGTCTCCGTCGACGCCTGGAGGGCCAGCGCCATCAGCTCGCTGCGCCGGTCGGCGCCGCGCGCGGCCAGCTCCGCGGCGTGCGCCGCCTGCTCCCGGGCCTCCGCGAAGTCCCCCTGCACCACCAGCCCGCGCCAGGCCAGCTGGTAGTGGACCTGCGCGAGGAGCACGGGGTCGTCGCCCGCGTCGGCGAGCACCTGCGGATAGACGGCGTCGACGTCACCGAGGGCCTGCCCGGCCGCCTCGATCACCACCATCCAGGCCCGTACCCGCTCGGCGGGCGCCGTCGCCCGCGTCAGCACCTCGCGGGCGATGTCCCGGGCGAGGTCCACCTCGCCGGCGATGATCGCGTCCTCGGCGGCCTCCAGCCGCCGCTCGTCCGGGGCCGGCCCGCCGTCCGCGGGGGTGTGCCGGGCCGCGAGCAGCCCGAGCGAGGCCGCCACCGAGGGCGCCCCCCGGTCCCGGGCCAGCGCGGCGGCCTCCGAGAGCCGGGCGGCCACCTCGGGATCGGTGCCGGTGGCCGACAGCGCCAGGTGCCGGGCCCGCTCGATCGGGTCGGAGGCGGCCGTGGACAGCGCGGTGTGCGCGGCCCGCCGCTCCCGCACGGGCGCCTCCGCGTACAGCGCCGCCGAGATCAGCGGATGCGCGAAGCGTACGGCCGGCCCCTCCGGATCCGTCGCCAGCAGGCCGAGCGCGGCGGCCTGCGCGGTCTCCGCCTCGGCGTTCTCGCGGCCGGCCGCGTGCAGCAGCGCCAGTGTGGGACGGGCGCCCGCGCTGGCCACCAGCAGGGTGCGGCGCGCCTCGTCGGAGAGCATGTCGAGCCGGCTGAGCACCAGGGCGCGCAGCGAGGTCGGCACGGGCAGCGGCTCGCCGGGGCGCGGCGGGGTCGGGTTCTCGCCGAGGGCGCGGCCCAGCTCCAGGGCGAACAGGGGGTTGCCGCCGCTGGTGCGGTGGATCTCGCGGACCGTCGAACGGGGCAGGTCGGTGTAGCCGCGGTGGTCGAGCAGCGCGGAGACCTGGGCACGCGAGAGGGGGTTCAGGCGGACGGCGAGGGTGTCGGGCGGAGACGCGCGTAGATGGCGGTCGTACTCCTGTCCCTCGGTCCGGACCGCGCAGAGCAGCTGGACGGGGGTGTCGCCGAGTCGGCGGGCGGCGAAGCCGAGGAGTTCGGAGCTCGCGGAGTCGAGCCACTGCATGTCGTCGGCGACGAGCAGCACGGGCCCGGCGGCGGCGAGGGCGCGCAGCGCCGAGAGCACGGCCAGGCGCAGGGCGAGGCCGTCGCGTTGCAGCGTCGACTCGCCCCGGCCGGTCAGCGCCGATTCCAGGGCGGTGCGCTGGGCGGAGGGCAGCTTGTCGGCCACCTCGTCCAGGACCAGGCCGAACAGGTCGGCCAGCGCCAGGAAGGGGAGGTGGCTTTCGGACTCGGTGGCCGAGCAGCGCAGGACGGTGCGGGCCGCGTCGCCGTAATCCGCGGCCAATGCCCGCAGCACGGTCGACTTTCCTATTCCGGCCGGGCCGTGCAGCAGCACACTGCCGCCGCGGGCCAGCTGCTCGTGGGCGGAGGTGAACAGCTCGTCCCTGCCGATGACCAGGTCGGGGCGGCATCTGGCAGGCTCCTTGAAGTCCCGTCGCACGGTCACCGCTCCCTCCGAGTGTCGTGTCCGACCGAATTCTAGGCAACGTCTCTTTGAAATCCGGAAGGACGGCGTCGTGAGGGAGATAACAACGGGAGCATACGGAAATTCATCGAGGTGACGTTTGAATGAACACTCATCGTCCCGGCCCCTCCCTGGCTTGATCCCTACGCTCCCGCACGGCCCCGCCCCGCTACGGCAGCAACCCCGCCCTCCGTGCCGCGACCACCGCCTCCCCGCGGGTGTGGGCGCCCAGCTTCCGCATCGCGGATCCGAGGTAGCCCTTGACCGTCTCCGGGCGCAGGCCCAGCCGCTCGGCGGCCACCCGGTTGGTCACGCCCGCCGCCACGCACGCCAGCACGTCCAGCTCGCGGGGCGCCAGGGCCACCGTCGGCGACGGCACGCCCCGGGTGAGCAGCCCGCAGGCCTCCAGGAGCTCCGCGCGCAGCACCGGGTCGGCGATGCGCGGGGCGAGGGCGCGCAGGCAGGCGTGCGCCTCCCGCACCTGCTCCCAGCCCGCCGCCGACCCGGCCCGCGGCTCCGGGCGGGCCGCCGCCAGCAGATCCCGGACCTCGTCCCCGACCGCCAGGGTCTGCTCGACGTCCCGCGCCACGTCGACGGCCGCGTCCAGCGTGCGGTCGCCCAGCGGCTGGGCCGTGCGCAGCGCGCCGTACAGGACACCGCGCACCCGGCGGCGTACGACCACCGGGACCGCGAGGACCGAGCGCAGGCCCTCCTCGGCGACCGCCGTGTCGTACTCGTGGCTGATCTGCCGGGAGAGGGAGTAGTCGGTCACGGCGCACGGACGGCCCAGGGCGACCGCCTTTCCGCCGAGCCCGTTGCCCGAGGTCACCGCGAGCCCGCGCAGTGCCGGGGTGGCCGCCCCGCTCAGCTCGCTGATGCGCATCCGCGGGCGCCCCGGATCGACGAGCCCGCCGAAGGCGACCGGCAGCCCCGTCGCCCGCCGCAGTCGCGCCAGCGCGCCGCGCATCTCCACCGCTCCGGCCGTGTCCGCCGCTGTCACCTGCCCGCCCTTCTCCGCGGCGGTTCGCCGCGGTGCCCCCCGTTCGGGGGTGGTGAGACCTGTATCACGGATTACACGATGGCAGAGAGCCGCCCGGCAATGGTCCGGCAACCAGGAGGACAGATGACGACGGCGACGGAGCAGTTCCGCGGGGCACGGGACTTCCTGCTGGAACACCGAGAGGACTACGAGACCGCGTACGAGGGCTTCGACTGGCCCCGGCCCGAGCACTTCAACTGGGCCCTGGACTGGTTCGACGTCATCGCGGACGGCAACGACCGCACCGCGCTGCACATCGTCGAGGAGGACGGCTCCGAGGTCCGCCTCTCCTTCGCCGAGCTGTCCGAGCGGTCCGACCGCGTCGCCAACCTGCTGCGCGAGCGCGGGGTCGGCGCCGAGGACCGGATCCTCGTCATGCTCGGCAACCAGGCCGAACTGTGGGAGACGGCGCTCGCCGCGATGAAGCTGCGCGCGGTGGTCGTCCCGGCGACACCGCTGCTCGGCCCCGCCGACCTGCGCGACCGCGTCGAACGCGGCCGGATCCGCCACGTCGTGGTGCGCGCCGAGGACACCGGCAAGTTCGACGACGTGCCCGGCGCCTACAGCCGCATCGCCGTCGGCGGCGTGCCCGAGGGCTGGCAGCGCTACGAGGACGCGTACAGCGCCTCCGCCGAGTTCCTGCCCGACGGGCCGACCCTCGCCGACGACCCGCTGATGCTGTACTTCACCTCCGGCACGACGGCCCGCCCCAAGCTGGTCGAGCACACGCACGTGTCGTACCCCGTCGGGCACCTGGCGACCATGTACTGGATCGGCCTCAGGCCCGGCGACGTGCACCTCAACATCTCCTCACCCGGCTGGGCCAAGCACGCCTGGTCGAACCTCTTCGCGCCGTGGAACGCCGAGGCCACCGTCTTCATCCACAACTACACGCGCTTCGACCCGGCCCGGCTGATGGCGGAGATGGACCGTGCCGGGGTGACGACCTTCTGCGCCCCGCCCACCGTGTGGCGCATGCTCATCCAGGCCGACCTCACCCAGCTGCGCACCCCGCCGCGCGAGGCCGTGGCCGCCGGGGAACCGCTGAACCCCGAGGTCATCGAGCAGGTCCGGCGGGCCTGGGGCGTGACCATCAGGGACGGCTTCGGCCAGACGGAGACGGCCGTGCAGATCGCCAACAGCCCCGGTCAGGAGCTGAAGACGGGCTCGATGGGCCGCCCGAGCCCCGGCTACCGCGTCGAGCTGCTCGACCCGGTGTCCGGCGCACCCGGCGTCACCGAGGGCGAGATCGCGCTCGACCTGTCGGCCCGGCCGGTCGGCCTGATGGCCGGCTACCACGGCGACCCCGACCGCACGGCGGAGGCGATGGCGGGCGGCTACTACCGCACCGGCGACATCGGGGAACGCGACGAGAACGGCTACATCACCTACGTCGGGCGCGGCGACGACGTCTTCAAGGCGTCCGACTACAAGATCAGCCCCTTCGAGCTGGAGAGCGCGCTGCTGGAGCACGAGGCCGTCGCCGAGGCGGCCGTGGTCCCCGCCCCGGACGAGCTGCGGCTGGCTGTGCCCAAGGCGTACGTCGTCCTGGCCGAGGGCTGGGAGCCCGGCCCCGGCGCCGCGAAGGTCCTGTTCGAGCACTCCCGCGAGACCCTCGCGCCCTACAAGCGCATCCGCCGCCTGGAGTTCGCGCCGCTGCCCAAGACCGTCTCCGGCAAGATCCGCCGCATCGAGCTGCGCGAGGCGACGGCCGGGGGGTCGGCGGACGAGTACCGCGAGGAGGACTTCCGGTGACCGCGGCGTCCTACAGCCACGGCACGAGCGCCACGGCGCTGCTCGGCGACACGATCGGCGGCAACCTGGAACGGGCCGTCGCCGCCTGGCCGGAGCGCGAGGCGCTGGTCGACGTGCCCTCCGGCCGGCGCTGGACCTACGCGGAGTTCTCGGCGGACGTCGACCGGCTGGCGTGCGCGCTGCTGGCGAGCGGGGTCGCCAAGGGGGACCGGGTGGGCGTCTGGGCGGTCAACTGCCCCGAGTGGGTGCTCGTCCAGTACGCCACCGCCCGCGTCGGCGCGATCATGGTGAACATCAACCCGGCCTACCGCACGCACGAGGCCGAATACGTCCTCGGCCAGGCCGGCGTCTCCCTGCTGTTCGCCTCCGCACGCCACCGGACGAGCGACTACCGGGCCATGGTCGACCAAGTGCGCGGCAGCTGCCCGCGGTTGCGGGAGGCGGTGTTCTTCGGGGAGCCGGACTGGGACGCCCTGCTGGGCCGCGCGTCCACGGTCCGGCCGGAGGAACTACGCGCCAGGGCTGACGAGTTGTCGTGCGACGACCCGATCAACATCCAGTACACCTCGGGCACCACGGGCTTCCCCAAAGGGGCGACCCTCTCCCACCACAACATCCTCAACAACGGTTACTTCGTCGGGGAGATGATCGGGTACGGCGAGCAGGACCGGGTCTGCGTGCCGGTGCCCTTCTACCACTGTTTCGGCATGGTGATGGGAAACATCGCGGCCACCTCGCACGGCGCCTGCATGGTGATCCCGGCGCCGTCCTTCGACCCGAAGGCGACCCTGGACGCCGTCCAGCGGGAGAGGTGCACCTCCCTGTACGGCGTCCCGACCATGTTCATCGCGGAGCTCAACCTGCCCGACTTCGCGGCCTACGACCTCTCCTCCCTGCGCACCGGCATCATGGCGGGCTCGCCCTGCCCGGTCGAGGTGATGAAACGGGTGGTCGCCGAGATGCACATGGCGGAGGTCTCCATCTGCTACGGCATGACCGAGACGTCCCCGGTCTCCCTCCAGACCCGCCGCGACGACGACCTGGAGCACCGCACCGGCACCGTCGGCCGCGTGCTCCCGCACATCGAGGTCAAGGTCGTCGACCCGGTCACCGGCGTGACCCAGCCGCGCGGCACCGCCGGTGAGCTGTGCACCCGCGGGTACAGCGTGATGCTCGGGTACTGGAACGAGCCCGAGAAGACCGCGGAGGCCGTCGACCCCGGCCGCTGGATGCACACCGGCGACCTGGCGCACATGCGGGAGGACGGGTACGTCGAGATCGTTGGCCGCATCAAGGACATGATCATCCGCGGCGGCGAGAACATCTACCCGCGCGAGGTCGAGGAGTTCCTCTACGGCCACCCGAAGATCAGGGACGTCCAGGTCGTCGGCGTACCGCACGAGAAGTACGGCGAGGAGGTGCTGGCCTGTGTGATCCCGCACGACGGCGCCGCGCCGCCGACCCTGGAGGAGGTGCGCGCCTACTGCGAGGGCAGGCTGGCGCACTACAAGGTCCCGAGCCGGCTCCAGGTGCTGGACGCCTTCCCGATGACGGTGTCCGGGAAGGTGCGCAAGGTGGAACTGCGGCGTGACTACGGTGGCCGGTGACGCCGTCGGACCGGTGACGCCGTCGGACGGGTGACGCCGTCGGACGGGTGACCTCGTCGGGCGGGTGACGTGGTCGGGCGGGTGACGTCGTCGGACCGGTGCGGCGGCCGGTTCAGGCGCCGCGGGCGTCGAACCGCCCGGCCGCCGCGTTGACCGGCCGGGGCCTGCCCGGCGGCCTCGGAGGACGCTTCCGGGGTTCGCGGTCCGCCGGCCCGGTCCGCCCCGACGGCGCCCGGCGGCGGCGAGGGGGACCACGGCCACCGTGACGGCGGCGCGGGGTCCGCCCCGCAGCGGGGCGACCTGGTACGGCCGGAGCCGGACCGGTGTGCCGGTGCCCGTGGCGGCCCTCCGGGGCGGGGTCCGCCGACCCCGTGCCGGCGGGCCTCGCGTGACCACGATGTGCCCACGTCCGGCTCTCGTCGAAGCCTGCTGAACCATGTTCAGAGGTTGATCCGAGGTGGTCGTACCCGGCCTACGGCTGGTGCTGTCCGTGGTGCTCCGACAGTCCGGGCCAGTCGTCGGGACCGCCGCCCTGCCATTCGACGAGGTCGGTCTCCTCCACCTCGACGCGGTCCAGGTCGGCGAGGCGGAGGATCTCGACGACGTCGTCGAGGTGCGTGGCGATCCCGAGGGTGGCGTCGTCCCGGCTGACCCGGCGGGAGCCGTCCAGGGCCGGCGGATGGACCACGATGTGCGGATGCTGCGTCGGATTGCCCATGCCCTCAGACTCCTGCGGGCGAGGCCCTTCCGCACGCCGGGACGGGCAGGGTCCGCCCGTCCCCGCCCGTCCCCGCCCGGCGCCCCCGCAGGGGTGCCGCGGAGCCGGGGCGCCGACGCCGCCCGGACCGACCCGCCGGTCGGTTAAGGTCGGGGTCCGGGAGCCGTGCGAGCGGTTCTGCCGTGCGCCGACAGGCCGTGCCCGGATCGCCTCCCAGGGGAGGTTAGTCATGAAAAGCGCAGGTCGGGCAGGTCGGAGAGGTGTGGGGCGCGTGCGACTGAGGGTTGAGTTCACCACCGAGCCCTTCGATCTCGACGAGGCGCCCGCGCACGCGCTGGTCGCCCGCGAGGTCGTCGAGGCCGCCGACCTGGACGCCGTGGACGTCGGCCCCTTCGGCAACACCGTGGAGGGCCGCGCCGACTCCGTGCTCGGCGTGGTCGACGCCCTGCTCCGCAGGACCCTGGAGGCCGGCGCCACCCGGGTCTCCCTCCAGGTCAACGTGCTCGGGGAGGACGAGTGACCGGGACCGGGCGGGAGTCCTTCATCGCCGCCGTGAGACCGCTGGTCGACGCCATGGGCGGGGAACTGGTCCCGCCGGACGAGGCCGGCCCCGACGACGTCGTGCTGTCCTGGGAGGACGCGGACGCCGTCGCCGTACGGCTGCCGCAGCTCGCCGACTCCCTCGACCACATCCTGGCCGCGATGGAGCGCAAGAAGGGCAGGCCCCTCGCCGACCTGGACCGCAAGGCCAAGCAGGAGGTCGTGCGGACACTGGAGGCGCGCGGCGCCTTCTCGGTGCGGCACGGCGTGGAGACCGTGGCCGGCGCGCTCGGCGTGAGCCGTTTCACCGTCTACAACTACCTCAACCGCGAGAAGGGGAGCTGAACGGACGCCGGCGACCGGTTCCGCAGGGGCTCCGAGTTTCGTTGACCCGGAATTTTCAACAAAGTGTTGACGGGTCGTGGCGGGTGGGCGTTAGCTGGCCGCAGTCCGTTCAGCACGACGGCCGTTCACGGCCACGGAGGCTCCCGTGACGTCGACTTCCCCGCTCCCGGGGCTGGCCCGGTTCAACGCCCTGGAGGAGTCCGCGGCCCGCGCCGCGCTCCGCGAGGCCTGCGCCTCCACCACCTGGGCCGGGCACCTGCTGGCGGCCCGCCCGTACGCCACGCCCGAGGATCTGTATGCCACCAGTGACGCCGCCGTGGCCCACCTGACCGCCGCGGACCTGGACGAGGCGATGGCCGGGCACCCGCCCATCGGCCGCCCCCGGCCCGGCGACCCGGCCTCCGTCCGCGAGCAGCGCGGCATGGCCGGCGCCTCCGAGGCGCTGAAGACGCAGATGCTCGAACTGAACCTGGCCTACCAGGAGAGGTTCGGCCATGTCTTCCTGATCTGCGCGACGGGCCGCACCGGCGAGCAGATGCGGGACGCCGTGCGGGAACGGCTCGGCAACCCGCCGGAACGCGAACGGGAGATCGTGCGCGCCGAACTGGGCAAGATCAACCGCATCCGCCTGGCACGACTCGTCGATGACGACCGGGACGACCGGGACGACCGGGACGACCGGGGCGACCGGGACGACTGGGACGACCGGGGCGACCGGGGCGACCGGAACGACCGAAGAGGACGCCTGACACCATGAGCACCAGCACCAGCACCGGCGCCACCGCCTCCGTGTCCACGCACATCCTGGACACCAGCGTCGGCCGCCCCGCGGAGGGCGTCGCCGTCCACCTCTCGGCCCGCCCGGGCCGGGACGCGGGCTGGCGGGCGCTCGGCGGCTCCGCGACCGACGCGGACGGCCGCTGCAAGGACCTCCCGCCCCTGCCGGAGGGAACCACCCAGGTACGGCTCGACTTCGCCGTGGAGCCGTACCTGGAGAGAACCGCGAGAAAACAAGCCGATGCGCAGCAGGACGCCCCCGCGAACCGGGACGGCGGACCGGGTGTGTTCTTCCCGGAGGTGGCGATCACGTTCGCCGTCGTGCCGGGCGAGCACTACCACGTGCCGCTGCTGCTCAACCCGTTCGGCTACTCCGTTTACCGAGGGAGCTAGCTAGATGCCCACCATTCTGGGACAGAACCAGTACGGCAAGGCCGAGAACCGAGTCGTCAGGATCACGCGGGACGGCGACACCCACCACATCAAGGACCTCAACGTCTCGGTGTCGCTGAGCGGCGACATGGACGAGGTCCACTACTCCGGCTCGAACGCCCACGTGCTGCCGACCGACACCACGAAGAACACGGTGTACGCGTTCGCCAAGGAGCACGGCATCGGGTCCGCCGAGCAGTTCGGCATCCGCCTCGCCCGCCACTTCGTCACCTCGCAGGAGCCCATCCACCGGGCCCGCATACGCGTCGAGGAGTACGCCTGGGCGCGGATCGGGACGCCCGGCGGCAAGCACTCCTTCGTCCGCCAGGGCCAGGAGACCCGCCTCACCCAGACAACCTTCGACGGTTCGTCCTGGGAGGTCGTCTCCGGCCTGAAGGACCTGGTGGTCATGAACTCCACCGACTCCGAGTTCCGGGGCTACGTCAAGGACGAGTACACGACGCTCCCCGAGACCGGCGACCGCGTCCTCGCCACCGAGGTGTCCGCCCGCTGGCGGTTCAACTGGACCGACGACGAAAGGGAGACGCCGGACTGGGAGGAGTCCTACGAGCAGACGAGGAAGCACCTGCTCCAGGCGTTCGCCGAGACCTACTCCCGCTCGCTCCAGCAGACGCTCTACCAGATGGGTGCGCGGATCATCGAGCACCGCGACGAGATCGACGAGGTCCGCTTCTCCCTCCCGAACAAGCACCACTTCCTCGTGGACCTGGAGCCGTTCGGGCTCAAGAACGACACCGCCGACGGGGCCGTCTACCTCGCCGCCGACCGGCCCTACGGCCTCATCGAGGCGACCGTCCTGCGGGACGGCTGCGAGGCCCGCATCCCGGCGGACCTCACCACCCTCTGACACCTTCCACCGCGGCACCCGCGGCCGGGGAAGCGGTCACCGGCGGGGAAGCGTCACCGTGTCCCCTCCGTTCCGCCCCCGGCCACGGCACTCGAACCTCCCGGGGTCCTGCCGTGCCCTCCCCCTCCCACCGCAAAGGACGAACCATGGCAGCGGACCGGCGCACCGTCATCGAGAACTGCGCGATCGCGACCGTCGACGCCCACGACACCGAGTACGCGGACGGGCACGTCGTCATCGCGGGCAACCGCATCGAGAGCGTCGGCGCGGGCCCGGCCCCGGAAGGCCTGGAGGACGTCGCCCGCCGCATCGACGCCACCGGGCACCTGGTCACTCCCGGCCTGGTCAACACCCACCACCACTTCTACCAGTGGATCACCCGGGGCCTGGCCACGGACCACAACCTGTTCGACTGGCTGGTCGCGCTCTACCCCACCTGGGCCCGCGTCGACGAGCCGATGGTCCGCGCCGCCGCCCAGGGCTCCCTCGCGATGATGGCCCGCGGCGGTGTCACCACCGCCATGGACCACCACTACGTCTTCCCGCACGGCTCCGGCGACCTGTCCGGCGCGATCATCGGCGCCGCCCGCGACATGGGGGTGCGCTTCACCCTCGCCCGCGGTTCCATGGACCGCGGCGAGAAGGACGGCGGCCTGCCCCCGGACTTCGCCGTCGAGACCCTGGACGGTGCGCTCGCCGCCACCGAGGAGACCGTACGGCGCCACCACGACGCCTCCTTCGATGCCATGACCCAGGTCGCTGTCGCCCCCTGCTCCCCCTTCTCCGTCTCCACCGAACTCCTGCGCCAGGGAGCCGAGCTGGCACGACGGCTCGGTGTGCGACTGCACACCCACGGCTCCGAGACGGTCGAGGAGGAGAAGTTCTGCCACGAACTGTTCGGCATGGGTCCCACCGACTACTTCGAGTCCACCGGGTGGCTCGGCGAGGACGTGTGGATGGCGCACTGCGTCCACATGAACGACTCCGACATCGACGCCTTCGCCCGCACCAGGACCGGTGTCGCGCACTGCCCGTCCTCCAACGCCCGCCTGGCCGCCGGGATCGCGCGGGTGCCGGACATGCTCGCGGCCGGCGTCCCGGTCGGCCTCGGCGTCGACGGCACGGCGTCCAACGAGTCCGGCGAACTCCACACCGAGCTGCGCAACGCCCTCCTGATCAACCGCCTCGGCGCCCACCGCGAGGCCGCCCTGAACGCCCGCCAGGCGCTGCGCCTCGGCACCTTCGGCGGCGCCCGGGTCCTCGGCCGGGCGAGCCAGATCGGCTCGCTGGAGCCGGGCAAGCTCGCCGACCTGGTGCTGTGGCGGATGGACACCCTCGCGCACGCCTCCATCGCCGACCCGGTGACCGCGCTCGTCCTCGGCGCTGCGGCCCCGGTCACCGCCTCCTTCGTGAACGGCCGTCAGATCGTCGAGGACGGCCGGCTGCTCACCGCCGACGAGGACGCGATCGCCCGCGCCACGCGTGAGGAGGCCCGGCGGCTGGCCCGGATCGCCGCCCGGGGCTGACCCGCCGGGACTCCGGCCGTGAGGGACGGCTTCCGGCCGGTGGCCCCGGACCCGCGGGGACCACGGCGGGGGGGGGGGGGGGGGGCGGCGGGCCCGCCCCCCCCCCCCCCCCCCCCCCCCCCCCCCCCCCCCCCCCCCCCCGCCCCGGTGGTGCTCTGCGCCGCTACGCCCCCGTCACCTCGACGGCGGCCAGGTTCTTCTTGCCGCGCCGCAGCACCAGCCACCGTCCGTGCAGCAGATCCTCCGCCGCCGGGACGGCGTCCTCGGCGGTGACCTTGACGTTGTTCACGTAGGCCCCGCCCTCCTTCACCGTCCGTCGGGCCGCGGACTTGCTCGCCACCAGGCCGACCTCGGCGAACAGGTCGACGACCGGCGCCGGCTCGGCGACCCGGATGTGCGGCACCTCGGACAGGGCCGCGGCCAGCGTCCGCTCGTCGAGGTCCACCAGCTCGCCCTGCCCGAACAGCGCCCGGGACGCGGCCATCACGGCGGCCGTCTGGTCGGCGCCGTGCACCAGCGTCGTCAGCTCCTCGGCCAGTGCCCGCTGCGCGGCCCGTGCCTGAGGCCGCTCCTCGGTCTGCCGCTCCAGCTCCTCCAGCTCCTCGCGGGAGCGGAAGGACAGGATGCGCGAGTACGTCGAGACGTCCCGGTCGTCCACGTTCAGCCAGAACTGGTAGAACGCGTACGGCGTCGTCATCTCCGGGTCGAGCCAGACGGCGCCGCCCTCGGTCTTGCCGAACTTGGTGCCGTCCGCCTTGGTCATCAGCGGCGTCGCCAGCGCGTGCACGGAGGCGTCCGGCTCCAGCCGGTGGATCAGGTCCAGGCCGGCCGTCAGGTTGCCCCACTGGTCGCTGCCGCCCTGCTGGAGCGTGCAGCCGTAGCGCCGGTAGAGCTGGAGGAAGTCCATGCCCTGGAGGAGCTGGTAGCTGAACTCGGTGTAGCTGATGCCCTGGTCGGACTCCAGCCGGCGGGCCACGGAGTCCTTCGTCAGCATCTTGTTGACGCGGAAGTGCTTGCCGATGTCCCGCAGGAACTCGATCGCGGACAGACCGGCCGTCCAGTCGAGGTTGTTGACCATCACGGCCGCGTTCTCCCCCTCGAACGAGAGGAACGGCTCGATCTGGGAACGCAGCCTGCCGACCCAGCCGGCGACCGTCTCCGGGTCGTTCAGCGTGCGCTCCGCCGTCGGGCGGGGGTCGCCGATCAGCCCCGTGGCGCCGCCGACCAGCGCCAGCGGCCGGTGCCCGGCCTGCTGGAGCCGGCGCACGGTGAGCACCTGCACCAGGTGTCCGACGTGCAGGGACGGCGCGGTCGGGTCGAAGCCGCAATAGAACGTGACGGGACCGTCCGCGAGCGCCTTGCGCAAAGCGTCCTCGTCGGTGGACAGGGAGAACAGCCCCCGCCACTTCAGCTCGTCGACGATGTCCGTCACGGTTCTCGTGTCTCCTTGATGATCTCGGGTGGTCCGGCGACCACCGGCTACGAGGTTATACGCCCTGGCTGACGGAGCTCATATTGAAGTCCGGCACCCGCAGCGCGGGCATGGCGGACCTGGTGAACCAGTCGCTCCACTCCCTGGGCAGCGTCTTCTCCGTGCGCCCGGCCTCGGTGGCCCGGCCCAGCACGTCGACGGGGGACTCGTTGAAGCGGAAGTTGGTGACCTCGCCCACGACCTCGCCGTCCTCGACGAGATAGACGCCGTCCCGGGTCAGCCCGGTCAGCAGCAGGGTCGCCGGGTCCACCTCGCGGATGTACCACAGGCAGGTCAGCAGCAGCCCGCGCGTGGTGCTCGCGACCATGCCCTCCAGCGACCGGTCGCCGCCGCCGTCCAGGATGAGGTTGTCGGCTCCGGGAGCCACCGGCAGGCCGGTCAGGGCCGCGCCGTGCCGGCTGGTCGTGAGCTGCTTCAGCTCACCGCCGCTGATCCACTCGGTGGCCCGGATCGGCAGGCCGTTGTCGAACACCGACTGGTCGCCGCCCGAGGAGTGCGCGACGACGAACGGCGCCGACTCCAGGCCCGGCTCGTCCGGGTCGCTGCGCAGGGTCAGCGGCAGCCCGGTCAGCCGCTCGCCGAGCCGGGTGCCACCGCCCGGCTTGGAGAACACCGTCCGCCCCTCGGCCGCGTCCCGGCCCGAGGCCGACCACAGCTGGTAGATCATCAGGTCCGCGACCGCGGTCGGCGGCAGCAGCGTCTCGTACCGCCCCGCGGGCAGGTCGATCCGCCGCTCGGCCCAGCCCAGCCGTACGGCCAGCTCGGCGTCGAGCGCCGCCGGGTCGACGTCCTTGAAGTCCCGCGTCGAGCGGCCCGCCCACGCCGAGCGCGTACGGTCCGGTGACTTGGCGTTCAGCTCCAGCGTCCCGTTGGGCTGGTCGTGCCGCAGCCGCAGGCCCGTCGACGTGCCCAGGTAGGTCGACACCAGCTCGTGGTTGGCGAAGCCGTACAACTCACGGCCGCCCGCACGCGCGCGTGCGAACGCCTCACCCAGGGCCGGCGCGAAGTCGGCGAACACCGCGGACGAGGTCTCGACGGGCGCCTCGGTGAACTCGGGGGACGGCGCCCCGCCCGTCACCAGCGGCTGCGCGTCCTCGGCGGGCGCCGCACCGCGCGCGGCGGCCTCGGCGGCCCGCACCAGCGGCTCCAGCTCGTCGGCGGTCACCGCGGACCGCGAGACGACCCCGGCGGCGGTGCCCTCCTTGCCGTCGACGGTCGCGATCACGGTGAGCGTGCGCCCGCGCGTGACACCGTTCGTGGTCAGCGCGTTGCCCGCCCAGCGCAGGTTGGCGGTCGACCGCTCGTCGGCGATCACGACGCAGCCGTCGGCCCGCGACAGCTCCAGCGCGCGCTCCACGACCTCGTGCGGCTTGTCGGTACGGGCGCTCATCGGCCGGCCTCCTGCGTCGTGTTGAGACTGTGCTTTCCCGGGGGGCGACCCCCGGACCCCCGGCCGGTCCCTGCCCTGGCGCTCATCGGCCGGCCTCCTGCGTCGTGTTGAGGATGTTGACGCCCTTGAACAGGGCGGACGGGCAGCCGTGCGACACGGCCGCGACCTGGCCCGGCTGGGCCTTGCCGCAGTTGAAGGCGCCGCCCAGGACGTACGTCTGCGGGCCGCCGACGGCCGCCATGGAGCCCCAGAAGTCGGTGGTCGTCGCCTGGTAGGCCACGTCCCGCAACTGCCCGGTGATCCGCCCGTTCTCGATCCGGAAGAACCGCTGCCCGGTGAACTGGAAGTTGTAGCGCTGCATGTCGATCGACCAGGACCGGTCCCCGACGACGTAGATCCCGCGGTCCACGCTTCCGATCAGGTCCTCGGTGGACATGCCCGCCGGATCCGGCCGCAACGACACGTTGGCCATGCGCTGCACCGGCACGTGCGCGGGGGAGTCGGCGAACGCGCACCCGTTGGAGCGCTCGAAGCCGGTCAGCTTCGCGATGCGCCGGTCCAGCTGGTAGCCGACGAGCGTGCCGTCCTTGACCAGGTCCCAGGACTGCGCCTCGACGCCCTCGTCGTCGAAGCCGACGGTCGCCAGGCCGTGCTCGGCGGTGCGGTCGCCGGTGACGTTCATCAGGTCCGAGCCGTAGCGCAGCGTGCCGAGCCGGTCGAAGGTGGCGAAGGAGGTGCCGGCGTAGGCGGCCTCGTAGCCGAGGGCCCGGTCCAGCTCGGTGGCGTGCCCGATGGACTCGTGGATGGTCAGCCACAGGTTGGACGGGTCGACCACCAGGTCGTACAGCCCCGGCTCCACGCTCGGCGCCCGCATCTTCTCGGCGAGCAGTTCCGGGATCCGCTCCAGTTCCCCGTCCCAGTCCCAGCCGGTGCCCGTCAGGTACTCCCAGCCGCGCCCGACCGGCGGCGCGACGGTCCGCATCGAGTCGAACTCGCCGCTGGACTCGTCGACCGACACCGCCGTCAGCGCCGGGTGCAGTCGTACCCGCTGCTGGGTGGTCACCGTTCCCGCGGTGTCGGCGTAGAACTTGTTCTCGTGGACGGTGAGCAGCGAGGCGTCGACGTGGTTGATCCCGTCGGCCGCCAGCAGCCGGGCGCTCCAGTCCGCGAGCAGCGCCGCCTTCTCCTCGTCGGGCACCGTGAACGGATCGATCTCGTACGACGAGACCCACGACTTCTCGGCGTGCACCGGCTCGTCGGCCAGCTCCACCCTCTCGTCGGACCCGGCGGCCCTGATCACCTGCGCGGACAGCTTCGCCATCGCCACCGCCTGCGAGGCGACCTTGGCGGCGGCGTCCATCGTCAGGTCCACCCCGGAGGCGAACCCCCACGTCCCGCCGTGCACCACCCGCACCGCGTACCCGAGGTCGGTGGTGTCCGACGACCCGGAGGGCCGGGCGTCCCGCAGCCGCCAGGACGCGCTGCGCACCCGCTCGAACCGGAAGTCCGCGTGGTCCGCGCCGAGCGCACGCGCGCGTGCCAGGGCGGCGTCCGCGAGGGCCCGCAACGGCAGTGCCGTGAAACTTTCGTCGATGCTGTGAGGCACCTGGGTATCTCCCTGTGGTCGTCGCCTGTGCTGGCTCCGATCATGTCGCGCGAACGGACCCCCGGACCACAGCTTTCCGGCCCGCTCCGGCAACTTTCTGTAGAAACCCCACAGTCAGTCCCGTGACCGCCTGTCGGTGCCCGAATGTCCCCGGGCCTCGGCGTACCGATAGGTTTCGAGGGAAGCCGCCTGCCGGTCAGGTCCCGGGCGGTGTGTTAAGACCCCTACGGAAAGGGTGATCCGTTGAGCCGCTCGGTTCTCGTCACCGGAGGTAACCGGGGCATCGGCCTCGCCATCGCCCGCGCGTTCGCCGATGCCGGCGACAAGGTCGCGATCACGTACCGGTCGGGGGAGCCGCCCGCCGGCTTCCTGGCCGTCAAGTGCGACATCACCGACACCGAGCAGGTGGAGCAGGCCTACAAGGAGATCGAGGAAGCGCACGGGCCCGTCGAGGTCCTGGTCGCCAACGCCGGTGTCACCAAGGACCAGCTCCTGATGCGCATGTCCGAGGAGGACTTCACCTCGGTCGTCGACACCAACCTCACCGGCACCTTCCGGGTCGTCAAGCGCGCCAACCGCGCCATGCTGCGGGCCAAGAAGGGCCGTGTCGTCCTGATCTCCTCCGTCGTCGGCCTGCTCGGCTCGGCGGGGCAGGCGAACTACGCCGCCTCCAAGGCCGGCCTGGTCGGCTTCGCGCGGTCCCTCGCCCGTGAGCTGGGCTCGCGCAACATCACCTTCAACGTCGTCGCCCCCGGCTTCGTCGACACCGACATGACGCAGGCGCTGACCGACGAGCAGCGCGCAGGCATCGTCTCGCAGGTGCCGCTCGGCCGGTACGCGCAGCCCGACGAGATCGCCGCGACGGTGCGGTTCCTCGCCTCGGACGACGCCTCGTACATCACTGGAGCCGTCATCCCCGTAGACGGCGGACTGGGAATGGGTCACTGATCACCATGAGCGGAATTCTCGAGGGCAAGCGCGTCCTGATCTCCGGTGTGCTGATGGAGTCCTCCATCGCCTTCCACGCCGCCAAGCTGGCCCAGGAACAGGGCGCGGAGATCATCCTCACCGCGTTCCCGCGGCCCACCCTGACCGAGCGCATCGCCAGGAAGCTGCCCAAGCCCACCAAGGTCATCGAGCTGGACGTGACCAACGACGAGCACCTGGGCCGGCTGGCCGACATCGTCGGCGAGGAGCTGGGCGGCCTGGACGGCGTCGTGCACTCCATCGGATTCGCCCCGCAGGACGCCCTCGGCGGCAACTTCCTGAACACGCCCTTCGAGTCCGTCGCCACGGCCATGCACGTCTCGGCGTACTCCCTGAAGTCGCTGACCATGGCCTGCCTGCCGCTGATGCAGAACGGCGGCTCCGTCGTCGGCCTCACCTTCGACGCGCAGTACGCCTGGCCGCAGTACGACTGGATGGGCCCGGCCAAGGCCGCGCTGGAGGCCACCAGCCGCTACATCGCCCGCGACCTGGGCAAGCAGAACATCCGCTGCAACCTCATCTCCGCCGGCCCGCTCGGCTCCATGGCCGCCAAGTCCATCCCCGGCTTCAGCGACCTGGCCGCCGTGTGGGACACCCGCTCCCCGCTGGAGTGGGACCTGAAGGACCCCGAGCCGGCCGGCCGCGGCATCGTCGCCCTGCTGAGCGACTGGTTCCCGAAGACCACCGGCGAGATCATCCACGTGGACGGCGGCCTGCACGCCATCGGCGCCTGATCCACCGGCACGTCCCCGACGCCCCGCCGCCCGCCTCGCGCGGGAGGGCGGGGCGTCACCCGTTCGGCGTACCAGGCCGGGCGCCGGAGCACCCGCACGAGGCAGTCTGAAGTGCGCCTTCACCAGGCGCTTCCCTCCCCAGCCCGGCCGAGGAGGTTCCCTTGTGCGCCTGTTCCTCAGCGTGGCCCCAGTGACCGTCGCCGTCTGCCTCGTCCTGTCGCTGCCGCACGACGCGCTGCCCCACGCGCGCGTGGCGGCACGGCCCGCCACCGCCGCCGCACCCGGGGACCTGTTCGGTGCGGAGTGCCGGACCACCGTCGACGGGTCCCAGGTGACCACCTACTGCCACAACCCCTACGCCGCCGTCGACCGGGTGCGCCTGCACATCGAGTGCGCGCGCTGGTGGGACCTCGACACGGACGGTGCCCCCGCCGACGTCGGACCGGCCGTGACGGTACGGCTGACCGGGCGCTGCTGGAAGGAGGTCGGGGCGGTCTGGGTCAGCCACCAGCGGGTGTGAACCGTCCGGGCCGGCACAGGAGGGGATAGCTCGCGGCCTCGACGGCGGCCGTCTCCGCGTCCCCCGCGCGGATCGCGTCGACCAGCCGGGTGTGGTCCATGCGCGTCTGTGGCGTCAGTTCCCCGCCGACGTCCTCGCGCAGCCAGTCCCGCAGGACCTCGCCCAGGTCGGCGTACACGGCCGTCATCGCGTCGTTGTGGGAGGCGGCCACCACCGCCAGGTGGAACGTCGCGTCCGCCGTCACGAAGGCCTCGGCGTCGCCCGACTCCCACGCCTCCTCGCGGCGCAGCAGCAGGGTGTCCAGCTGCCCCAGGTCCTTCTCCGTGCGCCGCTCGGCGGCCAGCCGCGCCGCGCCCGACTCCAGGGTGGCGCGCAGTTCCGCGATGTGCCGCGGGTCGGCGTCCGCGAAGCGGCGGTGCATCACGCCCGCCAGCTCGCTGGTCGCCACCACGTAGGTGCCCGAGCCCTGGCGGATGTCCAGCAGCCCGTTGTGCGCGAGCGCGCGGACGGCCTCGCGGACGGTGTTGCGCGCGACGCCCAGCTGTCCGACCAGCTCGGGCTCCGTCGGGATGCGCGAGCCCACCGGCCACTCCCCCGAGGTGATCTGGGCGCGCAGCGCGGCGATGACCTGCTCGGACAGCGCCGAGCGGCGGGGATGGCTCAGGGGCATGGCACACCTTCGCACGGGCGGGGCCGGGGCCGGGCCCCCGGGAATGGGCGATGAATCATCCCATGATTCTATGATGGGCGGCATGGCGAGCAAGGGAACCACGAGCACGCGCGGAACCACGAGCACGCGCGGAACCACGAGCACGCGCGACGCGGCCCCCGCGACCGGCCACCGCCCGGTGCCCCCGCCGTCCGCCCCGCGCGCGTGGACGGCCCGCCTGGTCGTCGTGGGCGTGGTGCTGGCCGCGCTCAACCTGCGCCCCGCCATCACCAGCCTCGGCGCCCTCCTCGAAGAGGTCCGCGACGGCCTCGGCATGAGCGCCGGCGTGGCCGGCCTCCTCACCTCCGTACCCCCGCTCTGCTTCGCCGTCTTCGGCGTCACGGCGCCCCGCCTCGCCCGCCGCTTCGGCGCCGGCGCGGTGGTCTGCGCGGGCATGGCCGCCATCACCGCGGGCCTGCTGATACGGCCGTACGCGGGCGGTACGGCAGGCTTCCTCGCCGCCAGCGCCCTCGCCCTGATGGGCATCGCCGTCAGCAACGTCCTCATGCCGGTCATCGTCAAGCGCTGGTTCCCCGACCGGGTCGGCTCCATGACCGGTCTGTACTCGATGGCCCTCGCCCTCGGCACCTCGGCCGCCGCCGCGGTCACCGTGCCCATGACCGACGCGCTCGGCGGCGGCTGGCAGTCCGGGCTGGCGGTGTGGGCCGGCCTGGCGGTAGCCGCCGTACTGCCGTGGCTCCCGCTGGCCCGGGAGCGCGGGGCGAGGCCCGCCGCGCAGTCCTCCGCGCGCGCGGAGGAGGGCCCCGTGCCGCGCATCACCCGCAGCCGTACCGCCTGGGCGCTCGCCGTCTTCTTCGGGCTCCAGGCCACGGCCGCGTACATCACCATGGGCTGGATGCCGCAGATCTTCCGCGACGCGGGCGTACCCGCGGGCACGGCCGGACTGCTCCTGGCCGTCACCATGGTCATGGGGGTGCCGCTCGCCTTCGTCATCCCGCGCCTGGCGACCCGGCTGCCGCACCAGGGCCCGATCGCCGTCGCGCTCGGCCTGTGCGGCCTCGCCGGGTACGCCGGTCTGCACGTCGCGCCCGCCGCCGGCGCCTGGGCCTGGGCCCTGCTGCTCGGTGCCTCCAACTGCGCCTTCCCGCTGGCCCTCACCATGGTCGGGATGCGGGCCAGGACCGGTGGGGGAGTGGCCCAGTTGTCCGCCTTCGCGCAGAGCGCCGGATACCTGCTGTCCATCCCCGGCCCGCTGCTGGTCGGCGTGCTCTACCAGCACAGCGGCGGCTGGGGCCTGCCCCTGGCGCTGATGGCGGCGCTGATGGTCCCGCAGATGGCGGTGGGCGTCCTGGCCGGCCGTGACCGCACGGTGGAGGACGAGGCCGCCCGCTGACGCCGCCGCTCTCCGTCCCCGCGTGCCCGCCGTCCCCGCGCGCTCTCCGTCCGCCTTCCCCCCGCCCGCCGACCCCGCGGGGACCGTCCGGTGCGCCGGGTGCGAGACTGGGCGCATGCCAGTGCTCGACCCGAACCCCAAGAACGGCCAGAAGAAGATGCTGATCGTCTTCGGCTCGTTCCTCCTCATTTTTGTGATCATCGGGATCATCGCCACCATCGCCTCACCCTGACGGGACCCCGCCCCGGCGGAGCGAGGGTGGGGTTAACCCCCCTGCCCCCTAGGGGGTGAGGGTCAGGGTCAAGTGGGTGGATCACCGGATGGGACGCCGGCCGCCGGGTCCGTACCTTCGAGACGTGGCCGCGCGACGCGGCCGGAACCCCTCGAAGACCAGCGGAGGCACCCATGTCGGCCCCCACGCACACCCGGACCCACCCGGTCGCCCAGGGCAGCGGCGTCGGCACCCGGCTGCCCTGGTGGGCCCTGGCCCTGCCGACCCTGGCCTTCGTGGCCCTCCTCGCGCTGATACTGAACCCGTCCGACGCCCAGGCGGCATCCGGCGACCCGGTGATCACCCACCTCGTCGACCGCGTACGGCAGCTCGTCGGGCGATAGGACGCCGCGATCACGCCCCGGGCACACATCCCACGCCCCTCTCCCCGGTGAAGGCGCATGTCAACTCCCTGCGCCCCGTGGCCTGTTTCATGCGAAGCTGGGAGTCATGAGCGTCGCAGAACCCCGCAGGATCGTCCTCTTCCGGCATGCGAAAGCCGACTGGCCACAGGTGACCGACCACGAGCGACCGCTCGCTGAACGGGGCCGCCTGGACGCGGCCGTCGCCGGACGCAGGCTGACCGACACCGGCATCCCCGTCGACCTGACCCTGTGCTCCACCGCGACCCGCACCCGCGAGACGTGGAAGCTCGCCGTGCACGAGTTCCCGCACCGGCCCAGGACGGTATACGAGGAGCGGATCTACGAGGCCTCCCCGGGCGAGCTGATCGCCCTGCTCAACGAAACCCCGGACGACGTGCACAACGTCCTCCTGGTCGGCCACAACCCGGGCGTCCAAGGGCTCGCGGACATCCTCTCCGGCGCCGCCGAGGGCGACGCACGCGAGCGGATGACCCGCCGCGGCTTCCCCGCCGCCGCTTTCGCCGTCATGTCCTTCGACGGCTCCTGGAAGTCCCTGGAGCCGGGTGTGGCCACCCTCGTCGACTACTGGGCGCCGTCCGAGTGACACCGGCGCGGCACACGTGAGGCCCGGCGGCACGCCGGGCCCCGCGGCCGGCTCCTCGGCCGCTACCCCTCGTCGTGCGTGTCCGCCGCCTCGACCTCTTCCCGGGTGACGCCCAGCAGGTACAGGACGGTGTCCAGGAAGGGCACGTTCACCGCCGTGTGCGCGGCCTCCCGTACCACGGGCTTGGCATTGAAGGCGACCCCGAGACCGGCCGCGTTCAGCATGTCCAGATCGTTGGCGCCGTCACCGATCGCCACCGTCTGCGACAGCGGTACGCCCGCCTCCGCGGCGAACCGGCGCAGCAGCCGCGCCTTGCCCGCGCGGTCCACGATCTCCCCGGTGACCCGACCGGTCAGCTTCCCGTCGACGATCTCCAGGGTGTTGGCCTGGGCGAAGTCCAGACCCAGCCGTTCCTTGAGGTCGTCGGTGACCTGGGTGAAGCCGCCGGAGACGACACCCACCTGGTAGCCCAGCCGCTTCAGGGTCCGGATCAGCGTGCGCGCGCCCGGCGTCAGCCGCACGTCGGCGCGCACCTTCTCCACGACCGAGGCGTCCAGCCCCGCCAGCAGCGCCACCCGGGCGTGCAGCGACTGCTCGAAGTCCAGCTCGCCCCGCATCGCCGCCGCCGTCACCCCGGCGACCTCGTCCTCACAGCCGGCGTGCGCCGCGAAGAGTTCGATCACCTCGTCCTGGATCAGTGTGGAGTCGACGTCCATGACGACCAGCCGCTGGGCGCGCCGGTGCAGACCCGCGGCCACGACGGCGACGTCGACACCGAGTGCCGCCGCGTCGGTGACCAGCGCGGTGCGCAGCGGTTCGGTCGCCACTCCGGAGACGGCGAACTCGACGGCGGTGACCGGGTACTTGGCCAGCCGGAAGATACGGTCGATGTTGCCGCCGACCTTGGTGATCCTGGCGGCGACGGAGGCTGTGGCCTGTGCGGTGAGCGGATGCCCGAGCACGGTGACCAGCGACCGTCCGAGGCCGCGCGGCCGGTTGTCACCGAGGCCGGAGATGATCTCCGCCTGCATCTTCATCGATTCCGCCCAGCTGTGGACGGTCGACCGCAGATCACCCTCCAGCCCGTGCGGCGGCTCGGTCACGAGCGCGCACAGCACCATGCGGCCACGGGTGACGACCTGCTCGATGTCGACCACGTCGACGGAGTAGGCGGCAAGGGTGTCGAAGAGGCCGGCCGTGATGCCCGGCCTGTCCTTGCCGAAGATCTTGACAAGGAGGGTGGGGACGTCGGAGGACCAGGTCGGCGAGGTCTGCGAAGCGCTCATGGTGTCTCCACCGTATCCGGCACCCCGTGCCTTCCGCCGCCCAGGTCCGTCTGGCGGACACGGAACAGTGGGTGTCGTTCGCGTGGCGATCACCTGGAGGAACGGTGCCGAGCGGCCGGCGGGTCCCCGGATGAGTACCGGCACTCATGCCGCCGACCGGTCACCGGCCGCAGGCTGTCTCCGTGAACGTGGAACGGAACGTCGTGCCCCGCGACATCGGCGACTCGCCCGTCTGCCTCGCCCTCGCCCTGTTCTTCTGGAGCTGTACGGCGCTGATCGTGTTCGGCCCCGTCGTTCTCCTGGCCGTTTTCTCCCTGGCCTGGGCGCAGCCGCCGACAGCGGCGGTGCCCTGGACGGAGGTCGTCCTGCTCCAGGTCGGTATCGCCGCGGTCGTACTGACGCCCCTGTACTTCGCGCCCGGCATCGACCGTCTCGCCCGCTCCGCCCGGTTCGCGCTGCTGGGGCCCGTGGCCGGGGGCGTCGCACTGGCCGTCCTCTTCTGCGTCGACCTCCCCGGGGCGTGACTCACCGGCCGTTGCCCGGCCCGCCCGGCGGCGGGGGAGGGGGTGGCGGGGGCGGCGGCACGGGACCGTCGGCTTCCGGCGACCGCTCCCGGGAGCGCGGGGATCCTGCCGGGCGCCGGGGCGGTCGGGCGGGGGGTTCCACGGGGCCCACCATCGTCGGCGCGTCGTACAGCTCGTGCCCGGGCAGATCGGGTCCGGGCCGCTCGTGCCCGGGCCGGGAGTCCTCCGGTTCCCCGGCCCCCTCCGGCAGCCGCAGATACGGGTTGGTCGCGGGGTTCGGCGGCCGGTACGGCACACCCGGCACGTACGGCCCGGAGCGGCCGGCCGCCTCCCGGGAGATCCCGGGCCCCTCGGCCGTCCGCTCCGGGCCGTGCCCGTGCCCGCGCGGAGGCGGCCCGACCCGCCCGGACACCGGCTCCGCTCGTCCGCCCTCGCCCTCGCCCCCGTACCCCGCCGCGATGTCGCGCGGCGCGGGCGCCGCCCGCCCACCGGTACCTCCTGCCCGCTCACCGGCGCCCGCTGCCGCGTAGTCGTGTGACGGCGCCGCCGCCCGTGTCCCCGCCGCCCCGGCCGCCCGGGCGAGGAGCGCCCCGGCCGCCCCGGCGCCGACCCCCCACGCGCCTCCGAGCAGTACGGCCGTGCCGAGGTGGCCGTGCAGTTCCACGCCGGCGCCGAAGGTGTCGAACCCGAGCACGGACAGGGAGGCGTCGACGGACACGTCCACCAGCCGGGCGAGCAGCGGCAGCGCCACCGCGGTCACCACCCCCAACCGCACCGCGCACCACCCCACGAACCCGGTGCCACCCGCACCCCGTGCCGCCCCGGAACCGCCGCCTGCCCCGGAACCGCCGGCCGCCCCGGCCGCGGTGGCCGCCCCAGCCCGGCCCACCGGGCTCCGCACCGCCGTCAACACCCCCGCCAGCAGCATCATCACCGCCGCCGCGACCCCCAACAGCCACACCCGCCCGTCCAGTTCGGCCAGCCGGCCCAGCGTCACCGACCCCTCGGTGCCGGTGCCCAGCAAGTCGTCGAGCGGATCGGGCAGCACACGCGTCAGAACCCCGTTCGCCCGGCCGTCCCACGGCACGAGCAGACCGACGTCCACCCCGAACCACACCCCGTTGGGCGCCCCGAGCAGCGCCGCCCCCGCGATCCGCTCCGGGTGGTCGTCACCGACCGCCGCGTACGCCGCCCCCGCGACCCCGGCGGCCACCGCGACCAGCAGCACCGTGACGAGGGCGGACACCGCGGGCCGCACCGCCCGGTGCACGGTGCCCCAGCCGGGCGGCAGCGGCGTACGACGTGAGGCCAGCAGGGCGATCAGCAGCACCGCGGCCGACCAGAGCAGTCCGCCGAGCAGCGTCGCGGACGTGTCGACGGTGAAGCCGACCGCGGCCCGCGCGTCGACGAGATCCCCCAGCCGGTCGGGCAGCAGCCCGCCGAGGTCCCCGAGGTCGCCCAGCCCGGGGACCTCGACGCCACCCCCGCCGCCGGGCAGGTCGGCCGGCCCCAGCGCCCCGCCGTCGACGGTGACGACGTCGTGCCCGGCCCAGGCCGGCCCGCCCAGCGTGACGACGAACAGCGCGACCACCGTGCCCGCGCGCGCCAGGAGTTCGGCCGGTGCGACCACGGCTTCGGCCGCGCGCAGGGACCGCAGGAAGAACCAGGACAGGAGCACCGCCCCGACCAGGCTCACGCCCAGTGGCGTGATCTCGATGGCGGTGTTCGCCTCCGCGCCCGTCAGACCGAACGCGGACACATCGCCCGACGGCGTCACGGAACCGCCGGCGCCCAGCGCCACGACCGCCGCCGTCATCGGCCCCAGTGAACCCGCGGCGTCCGCCCCCAGCAGATGCAGGCCGAGCGCCGCCGTCCCCGCCATCCCGATCAACGCCCAGCTCACCGCGGCGATCGCGGACAGCAGCACGTCCAGCCACGGCACCCCCTCGTCGTACGCCGCGCTCCCGCCGTGCTCGCCGCTCGTGCCGGTGCTCATGCAGACCCCCCGATCCGCGGTGCGGAACGGCGAAGATCACCGCTTCCGTCCCCCTCGCGTGCGTTTACCACTCTCCGGCCGGGTTTCCACCCCGTCAACGGAAACGGACGACGGGACCGCGTGAGCCCGTTCGCCCCTCTTCGCAAGGCCCGACTTTCGGTCAGGGGGCCGCGCCTGAAATAGTTCCCGACGATGTTCGCCATCCCTAGACTCCCTGTGACGGGGGTAACTCGGGGGACTACTCAGTGGGGCATGGAGTGCCGGAACTCGTACTGGAATTGAACGGACGCACCTGGACGCTCGATCCGTCCAGGTCATACACCCTCGGACGGGATCCGCAGGGGGACGTCGTCCTCGACGACGCCAGGGTCTCCTGGCGTCACGCCACGGTCAGCTTCAACGGCCGCGGCTGGACACTGGAGGACCACGGCAGCACCAACGGGACGTTCGTCCAGGGCCGGCGCGTCCAGCAGGTGGACATCGGGCCCGGCTCGGCCGTCCACCTGGGCAACGCCACCGACGGACCGCGCCTGAACCTCTCCGCCGCGCAGGCGGCGGTCGCGCAGCCGCAGCAGCCGTACGCCGCGCAGGCCGTGAACCCCGGCTGGGCCCAGCCGGCTCCGCCCCAGCAGCAGGTGCCGGCGCAGGTGCCCCAGCAGCAGGTGCCGCAGCCCGGATGGGAGCCGCCGCAGAAGGCCGGCGGGCCGGTCGTGCCGCAACAGGGCCCCGGCGTCGGCGCGGGGGCGCCGCCGGTCCACGGCGACCGCAGCCCGACCACGTTCCACCAGTTCTCCCTCGGCCGCGTCATGCGCATCGGCCGTGCCCTGGAGAACGACCTGGTCGTGTCCGACCTCCAGGTCTCGCGCAACCACGCCGAGTTCCACTCGACGCCCGACGGGCGCATGGAGATCCGCGACCTCGGCTCGCACAACGGCACGTACGTCAACGGCCAGCCGATCGCCAAGGGCGGCTCGCAACTGCTCGGCCCCACCGACGTCGTGGGTGTCGGCCACTCGACGTTCCGGATCGTCGGCGACCGGCTCGAGGAGTTCGTCGACACCGGTGAGGTCTCCTTCTCCGCACGCCACCTGACCGTGACGGTCGACGGCGGCAAGCAGATCCTGAAGGACGTCTCCTTCGGCGTCCCGGAGAAGTCGCTGATCGCGGTCATCGGCCCGTCCGGCTCCGGCAAGTCCACCCTGCTCAAGGCCCTCACCGGTTACCGGCCCGCCAACGAGGGCGACGTCCTCTACGACAACCGCAACCTCTACAAGCAGTTCGCCGAGCTGCGCCAGCGCATCGGCCTGGTCCCGCAGGACGACATCCTGCACAAGGAACTGACCGTCAAGAAGGCCCTCAAGTACGCGGCCAAGCTCCGCTTCCCGGCCGACACCACCGCCGCCGAGCGCGACGCCCGCATCGACGAGGTGCTGCGCGAGCTGAAGCTGGACATCCACAAGGACAAGAAGGTCACCTCCCTCTCCGGCGGCCAGCGCAAGCGCGTGTCGGTCGCCCTGGAGCTGCTGACCAAGCCGTCGCTGATCTTCCTCGACGAGCCGACCTCGGGCCTCGACCCGGGCATGGACCGCGACGTCATGCAGTTGCTGCGCGGTCTCGCCGACGACGGCCGTACGGTCCTCGTGGTCACGCACTCGGTGGCCGAACTCGCCATCTGCGACAAGCTGCTCGTGATGGCGCCCGGCGGCAGCGTCGCCTACTTCGGCCCGCCCGAGGAGGCGCTGAACTTCTTCGGCTACGACAGCTGGGCCGACGTCTTCTCCGCCTTCGAGAACTACCGCGACTACGACTGGGCGGGCCGCTGGAAGGGCTCGCAGCACTACCAGATGTACGCCGCGGACATCGACGCCATCGCGCCGCAGTCCGTGTCGGTGACGCCGATGCAGGCGATGCGGCCGCCGAAGCCGCAGGGCTGGATGTCCCAGTTCGTCACCCTGGTGCGCCGCTATACGTCGGTCATCGTCTCCGACAAGGGCTTCCTGGGCCTGATGGTGATCCTGCCGGCCGTGATCGGCGCGGTGAGCCTGCTCATCGACCCGGACAGGGGCCTGCTGCCCAACGGGGTCAACCCGCAGAGCGGCCGGATCGTCCCGAACGGCACGGCCAGCACCGTCCTGCTGCTCCTCGCCGTCGGTGCCTGCTTCTCGGGCGCGGCGAACTCCGTCCGTGAGCTGATCAAGGAACGGGTGATCTACGAGCGGGAGCGCGCCACCGGCCTGTCCCGCTCGGCCTACCTGATGTCCAAGGTGTTCGTGCTCGGTCTGATCACCGTGTTCCAGGGCCTGCTGGTCGGCGTCATCGGCTTCGCCAGCCGCGAGATCCCGGAGGAGGGACTGATCTTCGGCGGTGCCCCGCTGCTGGAGCTCTCCCTGCCGATCATGGGGCTGGGCTTCACCTCGATGATGTTCGGCCTGGTCATCTCCTCGCTGGTGAAGACGGCCGAGAAGACCATGCCGCTGCTGGTCATGTTCGCCATCGTCCAGGTCGTGTTCACGGGCTGCCTGTTCGCCCTGAACGGCTCGATCGGCGCCAACCAGGTCTCGTACCTGATGCCGTCGCGCTGGGCGGTCGCCGCCGCGGGCGCGACGCTGGACTTCAACAAGATCAGCCCGCCCGAGAAGGGTGCCGACAACGACCCGCTGTGGGAGCACACCATCGGCGCCTGGAGCCTGGACATGGCCGCCCTGATCGTCCTCGGCGTGATCTGCGGCTTCTTCGTGGCCCGCTTCCTGCGCCGCCACGAGCCCGAGGTCATGCGCAAGTAGGCGGCAGACGTCGTACGGCGCCGAAGGGCGGCACCCCGGTCAGGGAGGGTGCCGCCCTTCGGCGCGTTGAGGGGGGCAGGCCCTGGGACGCTCAGTACGCGCTGTTGACGTTGTCGATCGTGCCGTACCGGTCGGCCGCGTAGTTGGCGGCGGCGGTGATGTTGGCGACCGGGTCGTAGATGTTCCAGGACGTGCCCGGGACGTGGTACGCCTTGAAGGTCGGCGGGATCACCTGGAGCAGACCCTTCGACGGGATGCCGTTGATGGCGTTGATGTCCCAGTCGTTGATGGCCTTCGGGTTGCCCGAGGACTCGCGCATGATGTTCTTGTGCAGCCCGTGGTAGGAGCCCGGGATGCCCTTCTTCTTCATGATGCCGAGAGCCTCGCGGATCCAGCCGTCGAGGTTGTTCGGATAGCTCTTGACGGCGACCTGCCTGACCACGGGACGCTGGGCGGACCGGCTCGCGGCGGCCTTGGCCTCGCGCGCGGCGGCGGCCTTCCTCGCCGCGGCCTTCTTCGCGGCGGCAGCGGCGGCCGCCTTCTTCTGCGCCGCGGCGGTGGTGGCGGCCTTCTTCGCGGCCGCCGCGTCGGCGACGGCCTTCTTCCTGGCCTCGATGGCCTCGACCTTCAGGCTCGTGCCGGCCAGCTGGTCGGTCACGCTGGCCTTGACGTCGCGCACCTGCTCGGAGCTGTAGGCCACACGGGACGAGGGGAGGGCGTCCGTCGTGGTCGTCTGACCGTCGGCCGGAACCACGGTGAAAGCGACGGCGGCGGCGCCGAGCGTGGCGACACCGGCCATCGCGATCTTGTGAGTGTTCTTGGGCATGGCGGAAGGACCTCTTCGAATAGCGCGGAGGTCGCTCACTTCGTCCGACGACGGACAGCGGGTGCTTTTCGGCACGAGCGCCGCGGATCGGAAAACCGCGGCGCTGAGCGACGGGAGCCATTGTTAGCGGCCGAAAAATGCCTGGGCAAAGGTGTGACGTACTATCCCAGGTAGTGGATCAGGGGTGTGTGAAACGGGGCAAATCTGGCCATCCGCCCCGCTCGAAAGGGCCCTTTTGGCTTCTATCTCCTTTAGTAGGTGACGTGCGCCCTATGTGCGGGCTCACAGGAATGGTGAGGTTTCGTCACCATATGTCACGAGAAGTGCGTTTTCCGTGAGCGACTTCCGCGGGCAGCAGGAGATGCAGGTCCCCGAACTCGTGCCACAGGTAGGAACCCCGCAGCGCCTCCTCGTAACCCCGGTCGATCGCGGCCCGCCCGGCCACCGCCTCCAGCATGAGCAGATGCGAAGCCTCCGGCTCGTGCAGCCCGGTCAGCAGCCCGTCCACCACCCGCACCCCGCGCTCGGGGGTGACGACGAGATCCGTCCATCCCGCACGCGCGCGTACGGTTCCGTCGGCCCCCACCGCCGACTCCACCGCCCGGACGGCGGTCGTCCCCACCGCGACGACCCGGCCGGCTCCCGCCCTCGCCGCGTTGATCAGCCGGGCCGACCCCGCGGGCACCGCGAACCGCTCCGGATACGGCGGCTCGTGCGCCTCCGCCGACGCCACCCCGGTGTGCAGCCTGACCGGCGCGAACTGCACCCCCCGGCTGACCAGCTCCGTCACCAGCCGTGCCGTGAAAGGACGTGCCGCACTCGGCATCTCCGCGCTGCCCGCCCCGTCGGCCGACGGCAGTGCGAACACCGTCTGGTACGCCGACAGCGGCTGATCCCGGTCCGTGTAGGAGTACCGGATGGGCCGCCCGTGCTCCCGCATCAGCCCCGGCACCGCCCCCGCGGTCACCCGCGCCCACCACAACCGCCCCCCGGGCCCGCCCAGCGGCTCCTCCAGCACCAGCCGCACCCCGAAGGGCAGCCGCACCTCCGTCCCGGCCGGTCCTCCCGCACGCGGGCGCGTGGTGCCCCGCCCGTCGGGCTCCCGCAGCTCGACCGCCCACCGCCCGTCGTCCCCGCGCGTGGAGAAGTGCACCACCACGTGCGCGTGCCCGATCCGCCCGTCCACGGCGGCGGCCAGCGTCGGCGAGGTGTTCACCACGAGCAGATCCCCGGCCCGCAGCAGCCCCGGCAGCTCCCGGAACACGTGGTGCGCCGGCTCGCTCCCCCTCGACACCAGCAGCCGTACGGAGTCCCGGTCGCGGCCGGGCCCGCGCTGCTCGGCAGGAACCCGCGCCGACAACTCCGGCGGCACGCTCCCCCACCCCCGGCCGCGCTCGAGCGGGGGGACCCCCATGCCCAGCGTCATCGCCGTCCCTCCAGCAGGGCCGGTGCCCCGTAGCGCCCGCTCGGCGGCCGCTCGTCCAGCAACCGCAGAAAGGCCGGCACCACACCGTCCGGCTCCGGCCGCGCCCCGTCGTCCTGCGGTACGGCCGCCGCGTACAGGTCCGTCGCCATGTCCCCGGGGTCCACCGCCCACACCCGCAGCTCCGGCTCCTCCTCGCCGAGCACCGCCGCGAGCCGGTCGAGGGCCGCCTTCGACGCCCCGTACCCGCCCCACGTCGGGTAGGCCTCGGCCGCCGCATCCGAACTGACCGTGATCACCACGCCGTCCGGCGCCGCGCGGAGCAGCGGCAGCGCCTCCTGGACCAGCCCCAGCGCGGCCACCACGTTCACCTCCAGGGCCCGCCGCAGTCCCTCCAGGGGCAGCTCCGCCAGCCGTACCAGCGGCTCCGCGCCCAGCGCGCTCGCGTTGTTCACCAGCAGCCGGCACCCACCGAGCCGCCGGGCGGCCGCCACCAGCGCGCGCCGGTGCGCGGGATCGGTCACGTCCCCGGCGAGCGCCTCCACCCTGGTCCCGTGCTCCGCGAGCACGGCGGCCGTCTCCTTCAGCACCCCGGTCGTCCTGGCGTCCAGCACCAGGTCCCAGCCCCGGGCGGCCAGGGCCTCGGCGAGCGCCCGGCCCAGTCCCTTCGAGGCGCCCGTGATGATCGCAACCGGCATGACAACCGTCCCCTCGTCGACCCGCCACTCGGCGGTGCCCTCACCGTAGGAACGCGCCCCCTCCGGCCGCCTCGGACGCCGGACGGGGCCCACCGGGGCCCTTCGACGTACGCCCCCGCACCGGGGACCTCGGACCTAGGTCCTGCGGCCCACCCCGCTGCGTCACGGGCCCGATCCCGCCGTCGCACCCCGCCGGTACCGTGAAGGGCATGAGTCAAGGCCCCCGGTCCGGCCTCGCCGCGGTCAGTTCCGCGCTGCTGGCCATGAGCAGACACCTCGAGGTGCGCGACGTCCTCAAGACGATCGTCGCCTCGGCGCGCGAGCTGCTCGACGCGCAGTACGCCGCGCTCGGCGTGCCCGACGACCACGGGGGCTTCGCCCAGTTCGTCGTCGACGGGATCGACGAGGAACGGTGGAAGGCCATCGGCCCGCTGCCCCGGCAGCACGGCATCCTGGCGGCGATGCTGCACGAGGCCAGGGCCGAGCGCCTCGCCGACGTGCGCAAGGACCCGCGCTTCGAGGGCTGGCCGTCCGCCCACCCGGAGATGTCCGACTTCCTGGGCCTGCCCATCCGCGACGGCGACGAGGTCATCGGCGCCCTGTTCCTCGCGAACAAGCTGTGCCCCGACGGGGTGAACCCGCCGCGCTCCGAGCCCGTCGGCGGCTGCGGCTTCACCGAGGACGACGAGGAACTGCTCGCGATCCTCGCCCAGCACGCCGCGATCGCCCTCACCAACGCCCGCCTGTACGAGCGCAGCCGCGAACTCACCATCGCCGAGGAGCGCTCCCGGCTCGCCCACGAACTGCACGACGCGGTGAGCCAGAAGCTCTTCTCCCTGCGCCTGACCGCCCAGGCCGCCACCACCCTCGTCGACCGCGACCCCGCCCGAGCCAAGGGCGAACTCCAGCAGGTCGCCGCCCTCGCCGCCGAGGCCACCGACGAACTGCGGGCCGCCGTAGTCGAGTTGCGCCCCGCCGCCCTCGACGAGGACGGCCTGGTGGCCACCCTCCGTACCCATGTCCAGGTCCTGGACCGCGCCCACTCCGCGCGCGTGACCTTCACCGCCCACGGCGTCCGGGCCCTGCCCGCCGCCCAGGAGGAGGCCTTCCTGCGCGTCGCCCAGGAGGCCCTGCACAACGCGCTGCGCCACTCGGGCGCCGAGCACGTCGAGGTGAACCTCCACAAACGCGGCCCGGACACGGTCCTGCGCGTCGTGGACGACGGCAGCGGATTCGACCCCACGGCGGTCCGCAGGGCCGGCCGCCACCTCGGCCTGGTCTCCATGCGGGACCGGGCCGGCGGGGTCGGCGGCAGCCTGACGGTGCAATCCGCGCCCGGCAAGGGCACCACGATCGAGATGGAGGCTCCCGGTGGCTGACGCAATCAAGGTGCTGCTCGTCGACGACCACCAGGTCGTCCGCCGGGGCCTGCGGACCTTCCTGGAGGTCCAGGACGACATCGAGGTCGTCGGGGAGGCGTCCGACGGTGCCGAGGGAGTCGCCCGCGCCGAGGAGCTCAGGCCCGACGTCGTCCTGATGGACGTCAAGATGCCGGGCATGGGCGGCGTGGAGGCCCTCCGCAGACTCAGGGAGCTGGCCAACCCCGCGCGCGTCCTCGTCGTCACCAGCTTCACCGAGCAGCGCACGGTGGTTCCCGCCCTGCGCGCGGGCGCCGCCGGGTACGTCTACAAGGACGTGGACCCCGACGCACTGGCCGGCGCCATCCGCTCGGTCCACGCCGGCCACATCCTGCTCCAGCCCGAGGTCGCCGACGCCCTGCTCTCCCAGGAGGAGGCCAACTCGGTCCAGGGGAGGGGCGGTTCGCTCACCGAGCGGGAGCGTGAGGTCCTCGGTCTGATAGCGGACGGCCGCTCCAACCGGGAGATCGCCCGAGCCCTCGTGCTGTCCGAGAAGACCGTCAAGACCCACGTCTCGAACATCCTGATGAAGCTCGATCTCGCCGACCGCACCCAGGCCGCCCTGTGGGCCGTACGCAACGGCGTGGCGGGCTGACACACGCCCCGGCGCGCGACCGGCGGCAGGGCACCCGGCGTGCGACCGGCGGCACGGCGGGGCGCCCGTCCGGACGCGCCTCCTCCGGTCCGAGATTCATACCGTCGTGGGAATGTCCCCCGGACGGCGCATCCTCCGCCGGTCTCCGACGTTCTCCAGTGCGTGCCGCGGTGATCACCGCGGCCGTCACCAGGAGGGGGCGGAAGTGAAGAACCTGAAGAAGGCCGCGGCCGTGACGATGGTCGCCGGGGGACTGGTGGCCGCGGGCGCCGGGATGGCGTCGGCCACCGGCGGCGCGTCGGCCGACGGCGTGGCCGAGCACTCGCCGGGCGTCGTCTCGGGCAACGTCGTCCAGGCCCCGGTGCACATCCCGGTCAACGCCGTCGGCAACAGCGTCAACGCCATCGGCGTACTCAACCCCGCCTTCGGCAACCTGGGTCTCAACCACTGAGGCACCAGCCACCGAGGACCGCCGAGTCCCTCCCGGCCTCTCCCGTCCCCACTCCGGGGGAGGCCGGTTCGCCCTGACCGCCCCCGGTACCGCGACCGACGCCTTCCGCCCCGCGGGTGCCGCCGGCCGCCGACGCGGGCGCCGACCACTCCGCCCCGTGCCACGCGCGGACATCTCACCGCTCCCGCTCGCGCTCCTCCACATACGCGTTGTACGCAGCCACCTGCGCCCGCCGCCCCGTCCGCTCCACCGGCTGCAACGCCGCCACCCGAGCCCCCATCTCCGAAGCGCTCACCGCACCCCCGTGCCCGTTCTCACGGGCGAGCGACACCAACAACCCCACCCGCTGCGCCAGCTCCAGCACCCGCACCGCGCGCGGCGGGTACCCCGGCGCCAACACATCCCGCCCGCGCTCGGCCCGCGCCCGGTACGCGTCGATCGCCGCCTCGGCCACCGGCCCCGAGCCCGTCACGTCCAACCGCGCGAGGACCGCCGTGGCGTCACGCAGCGCCTCCGCCAGCTCCCGCTCGGCCTCACCCAGCGACGGCACGTCCGCCGGCGGAGCCTCCCGCACCGGAAGGCAGCGCCACGTCACCTCGACGTGCACGTCGCCCGCAGGACCGGCCTCGGACACCTCCGGCACCAGCCCGAGCGCGGCCCCGTGGCAGACCACCGCCTCCCCGGCCTCCAACGCCCGCGCGTTGAACTCCGGCGGCCCGCTCAGCCCCAGCGGATGCCCCGGCGCCGGCAGCGCCACCCGCAGCCCCCGCACCCCGAGCGCCCGCAGCCGTCCGAGCGCGAGCGTGAGCCCGACGGGCGCGGACTCGCCGGGCAGCCCCTCCACCCGGTGCACGGCGTCCTCCCCGACGACGGCGAGTACGGCGTCGTCCGGAGAGACAAGTCCGGCCAAAAGCGCATTTCCCCAAGCGGCGAGGCGGCCGGAGCGCGGTTCAGAGAGCATGCCCCCAGCCTAAGGACCGGACCGATGGAACGGCCCGCCCGGCCGGTGGCGTAGATTTTCCTGGAGGGGCCGCGCCCACCCGCGCGCGGCGGTCCGAGCCACAGGCGTACGCGACAACCGAGACCGGCCACACTGCAAGGGGAGACAACGCGCTCATGAGCGATGTTCTGGAGCTTCAGGACGTATCCGTGGTCCGCGAGGGCCGGGCTCTGGTGGACCAGGTCTCCTGGTCGGTCAAGGAAGGCGAGCGCTGGGTCATCCTCGGCCCCAACGGAGCCGGCAAGACGACCCTGCTGAACCTCGCTTCCAGCTACCTCTACCCCAGCAGCGGCACCGCCACCATCCTCGGCGAGACCCTCGGCAGGCCCGGCACCGACGTCTTCGACCTGCGCCCCCGCGTCGGCATGGCCGGCATCGCCATGGCCGACAAGCTCCCCAAGCGCCAGACCGTCCTGCAGACCGTCCTGACCGCCGCGTACGGCATGACGGCCGGCTGGCAGGAGGACTACGAGGAGATCGACGAACAGCGCGCCCGCGCCTTCCTCGACCGCCTCGGCATGACCGAGTACCTGGACCGGAAGTTCGGCACCCTCTCCGAGGGCGAGCGCAAGCGCACGCTCATCGCCCGCGCCCTGATGACCGACCCCGAACTGCTGCTGCTTGACGAGCCGGCCGCCGGCCTCGACCTCGGCGGCCGCGAGGACCTCGTCCGCCGCCTCGGCCGCCTGGCCCGCGACCCGATCGCCCCTTCGATGATCATGGTCACGCACCACGTCGAGGAGATCGCCCCCGGCTTCACGCACGTCCTCATGATCCGTCAGGGCAAGGTCATGGCCGCCGGACCGGTCGAACTCGAACTGACCTCCCGCAACCTCTCCCTCTGCTTCGGCCTCCCCCTCGTCGTGGAGCAGGTCGGCGACCGCTGGACCGCCCAGGGCCTGCCGCTGTCCTGAACTCCTGTCCCGACCGCCCCCGTTCGCGCCCTGTCGGCGACACACCCGCCGGATCTACCATGAACACGTGGACGACATCGACGCGTGGGTGTGGTGGCTCGTGGGCGCGGCAGCGCTCGGAATCCCTCTGGTGGTCACCGCGATGCCGGAGTTCGGCATGTTCGCGGTCGGGGCGGTGGCCGCGGCCGTCGCGGCCGGCCTCGGCTTCGGCGTGGTCGTCCAAGTACTCGTCTTCGTGGTCGTCTCCGTCGCCCTCATCGCCGTCGTACGGCCCATCGCGGCCCGGCACAGCGCCCAGCGGCCCCAATTCGCCAGCGGCGTGGACGCGTTGAAGGGCAAGCAGGCCGTCGTGCTGGAACGGGTCGACGGCTCGGGCGGACGCATCAAGCTCGCCGGGGAGATCTGGTCGGCGCGCGCTCTCGACACCGACCGCACCTATGAAGTGGGGCAGGAGGTCGACGTCGTGGACATCGAGGGGGCCACGGCGATCGTCATCTGACCCAGCCAACTACCGCACCACGTAAGTGAACCGAACACCCCACGAGCTGGACGACGGTCTGTCACACTCGACCAGCAAGATCTTCAACAAGCCTAAGATCTTCCGAAAGCGCCGAGGCGGAGAAGGGTACGGGGAGCACGATGGAACCGGTCATCATCGTCTTGATCATCCTGGTGGTGTTGGTCTTCATCGCCCTGATCAAGACGATCCAGGTCATCCCGCAGGCAAGTGCCGCGATCGTGGAGCGGTTCGGCCGCTACACACGGACGCTCAACGCGGGCCTCAACATCGTCGTTCCGTTCATCGACACCATCCGCAACCGCATCGACCTGCGTGAGCAGGTCGTCCCGTTCCCGCCGCAGCCGGTCATCACCCAGGACAACCTGGTCGTCAACATCGACACCGTCATCTACTACCAGGTGACCGACGCCCGCGCCGCGACCTACGAAGTCGCCAGCTACATCCAGGCGATCGAGCAGCTCACCGTCACCACCCTGCGCAACATCATCGGCGGCATGGACCTGGAGCGCACCCTGACCTCCCGCGAGGAGATCAACGCGGCCCTGCGCGGAGTGCTCGACGAGGCCACCGGCAAGTGGGGCATCCGCGTCAACCGCGTGGAGCTGAAGGCGATCGAGCCCCCGACCTCCATCCAGGACTCGATGGAGAAGCAGATGCGCGCCGACCGGGACAAGCGCGCCGCGATCCTCACCGCCGAAGGCACGCGCCAGGCCGCGATCCTCACCGCGGAAGGCGAGAAGCAGTCCGCCATCCTCAAGGCCGAGGGCGAGGCCAAGGCCGCCGCCCTGCGCGCCGAGGGTGAAGCCCAGGCCGTCCGCACGGTCTTCGAGGCGATCCACGCCGGCGACGCGGACCAGAAGCTGCTCTCCTACCAGTACCTCCAGATGCTTCCGAAGATCGCCGAGGGCGACGCCAACAAGCTCTGGATCGTCCCCAGCGAAATCGGCGACGCCCTCAAGGGGCTGTCCGGCGCCATGGGCAACTTCGGCCCCATGGGCGGCGGTTCGAGCTCGGGTGGCGGTGGCTCGGACAGCCCGAGGGAACGCCGCGAGAAGCCGTCGATCGACTGACGCGACCCCTGAAACCAACGGTTCCCCGCAGCCCCTCAAGAGCTGCGGGGAACCGTTGGTGTTTCAGGGGTCGCGAGGCGGCAGACGCGACACGGCCTGCCCGCGGGACTACGCCGCGTCCGTGGTCAGCCACTCCGGCAGCGCGGCCAGGTCCTCCTGCCCCAGGGCGAGCAGCATCGCGTCCTGCGGCGTCGGCTCGAACGGCTGCCGCAGCAGCGGCATGCCCGCCTGGTCCGGGGTCCGGTCCGCCTTGCGGTGGTTGTCCTCCGCGCACGAGGCGACCGTGTTGAGCCAGGAGTCCTGACCACCTTGGGCCCGCGGCACGACGTGGTCCACCGTGGTCGCCCGGCGACCGCAGTAGGCGCACCGGTGCCGGTCCCGGACCAGCACACCCCGCCTCGACCACGGAGCTTGTCTTCGGAACGGCACCCGTACGTACCTGCACAGCCTGATGATCCGGGGCGCCGGTATGTCCACCTCGGCTCCCCGCATCCGCAGTTCGGGGTGGGCCTGCTCGACGACGGCCTTGTCCTGAAGCACCAGAACGACGGCTCGGTTCAACGTCACCGTCGACAGCGGCTCGAAGCTCGCGTTGAGTACCAGCGTGTCCCGCATACCAGCCCACCTCCCGTGTGCACCGGCCCACCCCCTGGCGGGCTGGGAACAACTCTGGCCGGGCACGCCGAGATGGACAACGCAATATCTGCTGCTCCCACGGGGGATGCCCCCCGCGCCCCCGGCAACAAAATGCCCGCCCCTGATCACTTCCAAGACCAGGGACGGGCAAACGTTGAACGAACGATGAGATGACTCGGCGGAGGCCCGACTCAGCTCGCGGCGGGGTTCTCGTACTCCCCGATCAGCTGGGCCCGCGCGAGCGTGTGGAAGCGCAGGTTGAACCCGACGGCGGCGGGAGAGGCGTCCGCGTCCGGACCGAGCTTCTCCTGGTCCACCGCGTACACCGTGAAGACGTACCGGTGCGGGCCGTCCCCGGGCGGCGGGGCGGCCCCGCCGAAGTCCTTGGTCCCGTAGTCGTTGCGCGCGTGGACGGCGCCCTCGGGCAGGCCCTCGAACTTGCCGCCGCCGGCCCCCGCCCGAAGCTCGGTCACCGAGGCGGGGATGTCGAACAGGACCCAGTGCCAGAAGCCGCTGCCCGTCGGGGCGTCGGGGTCGTAACAGGTCACAGCGAAGCTCTTGGTCTCCGGCGGGAAACCCTCCCACCGCAGCTGCGGCGAGGTGTTCCCGTCCGCCTGGACCTGGTCGCCCTTGAGGAGCGCGCCCTCCTCGACGTCCTCGCTCGTCACCGTGAACGACGGCACGGGCGGATGGAAGTCGTGGGGGAGCGGCCGCCGCTTGAGCTCGGTCACCTCGGTACCTCCTGCATCGGTTCTGGAGTCAGTGGTTCCGAGCCTAGAACCAGTTGCGCTTGCTGCCGACCTCGGACAGCCACTGGTTGAGGTACGCCGCCCAGTCGGTCCCCTGGTAGTCGTTCAGCCCGACCTGGAAGGAGCGGAAGGTGTCGCTGCCCTCACTGAACAGCCCCGGCTTCTTGTCCATCTCCAGCACGACGTCCATCGTGTGCTCGTCGGCGACGAAGCTCACCTCGACCTGGTGCAGACCGTGGTACTGCGACGGCGGGAAGAACTCGATCTCCTGGTAGAACGGCAGCTTCTGCCGCGTACCCCGGATGTGACCGCGCTCCAGGTCCGCGTTCTTGAAGCGGAAGCCCAGCTGGAGGAAGGCGTCCAGGATCGCCTTCTGCGCCGGCAGCGGGTGCACGTTCACCGGGTCCAGGTCACCGGAGTCCACGGCCCGCGCGATCTCCAGCTCGGTGGTCACCCCGACGTTCATCCCGCGCAGGGCCTGCCCGTCGATCATCGTGATGGGCGTCTCCCACGGGATCTCCAGACCGAACGGCACGGCGTGCACCGCGCCCGCCTGGAGCTCGAAGGCGCCTCCGAGCCGCTGCTTCACGAACTCGATGTCCTGCTTGTACTCCTGGTCGCCGCTCTCGACCTCGACCTTGGCCTGGAGCCCGACGGACAGTCCCTCGATCTGCTGGTTCACGGACCCGCCCTGGATCCGCACCTCACCCTGCACCACGCCACCCGGAACGACGTTGACCTCGGTCAGCACCGTCTCGACCGAGGCCCCACCGGCCCCGAGACTCGCGAGCAGCTTCTTGAACGCCATGACTCTCCCTCTAGACCTCTACGACGGGATCCTTGATCCCTACAAACGCAATCCGGCCGGAACCGGTTCCGCACCCCACCCTGACAAGCCGGGGGCCCACTGGCCATCCCGGCGCACCGACCGTCTCCATTACGCTCGGAGGGCATGATCGCGATCCCCGACCGTACGCCCCCGCCCAGGACCTTCTTCGAGCGCCCCGTTCCGGAGGTCGCTGCCGATCTCCTCGGCCGCCTCGTCGTGCGCGCCACCCCGGACGGTCCGATCACCCTGCGTCTCACCGAGGTCGAGGCCCACGACGACCTGGACGACCCGGGCTCCCACGCCTTCCGCGGACGCACCGCCCGCAACAGCGTGATGCTCGGCCCGCCCGGACACGTGTACGTCCACTTCACCTACGACATGTCAAGGCGGTCAGCGTGAACCTCATGGATCTTGCTCACCCCGCTGAAGAAGTCGCCCCCAAGCTGCTCGGTGCCGTCCTCACCCACGAGACACCCGAGGGAACCGTGAGCATCACGATCACGGAGACCGAGGCGTACTCCGGTTCGGCCGACCCCGCCTCTCACGCGTACCGAGGCATGACACCCCGAAATGCCGTCATGTTCGGACGTGCGGGACACCTGTACGTCTACCGGTCTCACGGACTCCACTGGTGCTCCAACGTCGTCACCGGGGCAGACGGCATCGCTACAGCTGTCCTCATCCGGGCAGGCAGAGTCATCGAAGGGGAAGACCTGGCCCGCGAGCGGCGAGGGGGCAAGGTCGAGGGTCCACGTCTCGCGCGGGGGCCGGGGAACTTCTGCCAAGCGCTCGGCATCACGGCAGAGCACAACGGCACAGACCTGCTGACAGGTGCCTCGGTCTCGCTGTCCGAGGGCGAGCCGGTACCCGCCGCACTCATCCGGGTCGGTCCTCGGGTGGGCGTGAGCAAAGCCCATGACTGGCAGCACCGCTTCTACCTCGCCGGTGATCCGACGGTCTCGGCGTACCGACTGAGCCCGAGAGCCAAGCCGTCCGCCGGAGCCTGAGCCGCTGTGCGCATCGCTCACGGGTTCCGGAGGCGATCCGCCAGTGGTCCGGCCTGAACCCTCGGACTCCTCGACCTCTTCGGTATCAGCTCGACGAGGTCGCAGACCTGTATGACGACGGTCCGCACGTGGTCGATCCGGTCGGGGCCTTCGTAGGCCAGCTCCTCCCACAGGTACTCGACGTCCCCCAGATCTACCCGCCCCCGCTTCGCTGCCGGGTCTGCCGGGTCTGCCGGGTCTGCCGGCTTCGGTCCGGACCTTCGCCAGGTCGGCATCACACCTGCCGGTGCCTGCACGCATGGTCGATGCGTCGATGTCCCCTACGGCGAACATCTCCGCCAGGGCGGTACCTCTCTCGGATGTGGCCACCTCCTCAGCCAGTGGCTCGGTCTCGCGCTCCTCGTCTGCGGAATCAGCGGCCGGAGCCTGGTTCCACTCCTCGGCCCGGGAGACGACCTGCCGGACCACGTAGGAGTCAAGCGGGTCTGCTGGGCATGCGAGGCAACGGCCACCCGAACAGGTGTAGGGGCGATACCGCTCGCCTGCCGCGTCCTTAAGGAACTGCCAAAGACCCCGCCCGCCTGACCAGGACCCTGGACGTCGACCGGGCCCTCGACGGCACGGACGCCTGCGCTCCCGGCGACACACCGCTCCGCGTCCTCAGCGGGTACCCCGGCACGCACCGACCAGCTACGCAACGGCCCGCGCCCCCGGGTCCCCGGCGACGGCGCGGTCCACCCCTGGCGGTACTGGATCGCCGGCGACCCGACGGTGAGCCCCCATCGGGTATCGGGCCCACGCGCCCCGGTGCCGCCGAAGTTGACTCGCCTTGGGCAGCGGCGTAACGTAGCCCGAGCCGCTTGAACCGGGTACGGCATTCGCCAGCAGCCGGAAGCGGCCAACCCACTACCTACGACGCCCCTCAGAGGGGTCGAATTCGACGTGTCTGCATGTCTAATTCGAACTCGATGAAGCTCGATTATGAGCTGGCGAGGGAATCGGTTAACGTAGTGAATGTCGAAAGGCCGACAGGCGAAAGCCGGAAGCCCAAGGCGAATCCCGCCGACAGGGAATCGGAACCGAAAGGATCTGATAGAGTCGGAACCGCCGGAAAGGAAACCGCGAAACAAAAGCGGGAGCCTGGAAAGCGCCGAGGAAATCGG